>NZ_JBSWXQ010000001.1:0-980062 GCF_056160685.1 Croceivirga sp. ABH4_376
TGATGGTTGATGGTTGATGGTTGATGGTTGATGGTTGATGGTTGATGGTTGATGGTTGATGGTTGATGGTTGATGGTTGATGGTTGATGGTAAGGTGTATTTTTTACGGTAACAAATGAAAAAAAAGTTGTACGTCCCACTTAATACGTTCTTAACAGCGTTTATAGAAGAAAAACAACGCTTTGATTAAGAAATATCTTTGAAAGTCAGAAGTATAAATTATTAAGTAATCCGCTCCACCGTCATGCTGAACTTGTTTCAGCATCTTCTCCACTTTTCATATAATCTTCAAGAAAACTATAGCTGCTCCCTTTAGTAAGGGGAACTTAACGCAAGACTTAGGAGTCTTAATTACACCATTTCAAAATTCGCCTTATCATTCTAATCCTATTCCGGCTCGGCGTAACCATAGCGCCCTAACTTATCTACAGAATAATAGCTGTCCAAACCACCTATAGCAACACTCCCCAAGCGCTCTAGGGCTATATGCCCTCCTTCTAACAGCACATCTTCTGGTAAAATCAAATGTTCTACCTTACCAATAATCAGCCGGGTATCATTAACCTTTATTAGTTGTTCCTCCACAAAAGAAAGACCAATTTTTATAGGGCTTTCGTACACAAAAGGCGCCTTAAAATCTTCATGATGGTATGGAATTAAACCCACTGCATCAAACTCAGACACGCCTTTATCATACTTAGCAGAAGTTTGATGGGCTTGCTTATGCATTCCTTCTGTTACTTGGTTTATGGTAAAAACTCCCGTTTCCATAATGTTTTCATAAGTATGCCTAACCACGGTTGTGGGCCTAAGAATAAACCCTATGTATGGCGGATTAGCACCTATGTGCACCACACTATTGAAGATGGCCAAATTTGTCTCGCCAGCTTTAGACTGCGTGCCTATTAAATTTGCCGGTTTTAAGCCAGATACCTTGTTCATTAATCTACCACGATGCCTGCTGGGTAGTGCCATTATAGCATCAAAAGTGAATGTTTTCTCCATAGTAACAAATAAAACGAAAGAACAGATGCACTATTGTTTTGTTTAAGGTTGATGGCAAAAAATTACTGTTGTTTACTGCAAATGGTTAAATACAAAATCGATATATAATTACCATTCATCGAAAAGAAATAGCAATCCATCTACGATTAGTGGTATTTTTCCTACATTTACAGTCCAAATCTTTTAATTATGTATTTAGCCAATACTGGAGAACATGTAAGATATAGCAGAAGAAAAAAATCAATTAAGTTTTTTTTCTTGTTGGGCTTTTTGGTTTTCTTACTAAAAGCTATGTTATATTTTCTTGTAGAATATAACTTAATGGTGCATTTTAGGTTAGAAAGCTAGTTAAAATCGCTTTTTAAGTAACATATTGCCCTCTACACTGTAATAACGCCAAGTGCCCGTTTTTGTTCCTTTTTTATAACGTCCTGTTATTTTTCTATTTCCGTTTGTGTAAAACTCCCTATACCGCCCATCTTGTTTACCGTCTGTAAGTGAAACTTGCCTTCTAAGCTGCCCTGTTTTATAATACTCTTGGTAATTTCTGGCATTTAAATCTTTTGGATAAATTGGTTTAACGTCAAATACCTTTTCGGTAATTTTAACCTCTAACCTAGATATGGGCTGTGCCCTTTTCTTGCTGGGCATTCTGCCGTAAAAACTATTTTTTACAATCTGTTCTACTGGCACATAACCCGTGATTAAAGTGCTTTTGAACAAATCTTCTTCCGGTGTTAACTGCGCACCAAAAAGTGGAAAACAAATTATATAATCTTTATTCTCTTTTAATTGCTTTTTGGTTGCTAAATCGGCTTGATCGTACAGACCTTTATACAATAATGGTAAGTTGGCGTACACAAAAACACTGGACTCATTCTCAAAACTTTTTTCAAACGCTTTATAGTCTATACTTTTTTCTAAGGTTTTACCATTTTTAGCTGCTGTTATTATAGTTTTTAAGGTATTTGGATTGTCACTAAAGACAACATAATCATCAAGCTGCGTAAAATAAGGTTTATCAAAAGCGTTAAAACGATTTCCCAAAAGCATTTTAAAGAACCCCTTAATGGATAAAAAATGAATCGCATGATCTAGGTAATCTATGGATTTAAACTTAACCGGGGTTTTTTTACGGATTTGCTCCAATACAAAACCCAACTGCTCTTTAGCTAAATCTTTATCCTTTACTTTTATTATTAGCGCAGTATCATCCTTAGAATTGTTAAGGGTAGAGCCCAGTTGAAGTACGGCAATTTCATTCCCCATCCAACTTATAAATTGGTCCTTTATACTTATTTTTAGAAAGCGCTCTACCTTTTCTAATCCTCCTTTATAACTTTGATATTGTGTACTATCTGTCTTTAATAGATTATCAAAATTGGTATAAAAAGTTTCAAAATCCTTAAACCCATAACCCACATACAAAGAGGTAGTATTTGGAGCTATTTTGGGAACACTACGTACTGCTGTTCCAGATTCTTGTAGTGCTTCCAAATACACTTCATTTGCTTCTGTACTGTTGGTATACCCTTTTGCAGTAAGTACTTCGCCCTCTAAATCTAAGCTTAACCCTGTGAATTTTAAATTTTGACTTAGTTGCCCCAGACCCTTAGGCAAGGGATTAAAATACTGCCCTAAGTAATCATCTAGATATTTGTATTGAATATACCATCTAAAATCATCTGCATAACCAACCGCTTCATTAATACGTATAAAATCTAAATCTCTACCCAATACAGGTTCTTTGCGCTGGTCTATGCTAGCTTCTACCAAGGTATGGGTGTAAGATGCTATAAGCTGATTTTTAATAAAGCTGATGTACAAAGTTTTCTTGGTCTTCTTATCTAACAGTTCTAATATTTCTTGCCCGTGGTATGTTCTTTTACGCAACACATAATCCTCATTTAAAAGGGTGTTGAAATAAGATTTGACAAGTTTTAGTTTTGCTATTTTCTTTAAATCCAGCACATAAAAAATACCATAATCCCTTTTTGAAATCATGTGAATAGAAATGTACAAAGACCTACCATCAAACTGTTTAAATAGTTTGTGTTGGTCTTTAAATACGGTATCTAATTTTTGAATGTTCTCCGTTAGTTCAGAAAAATAACTATTACTGGTTAAATGTGCCCAAGCATCACTATCGCTTACCTTTTGCCAACCTTCTACGGGTTTTTCAGATTCTATGATAAATACCGCATCCTTTGGTATTAAATAGATTGGCTGTAAGTTATTGGTAGGCGCTATAAAGAATACATACAGAAGATAGCTTAAATAAACCCCAAAAAGGGACAAAACAATCCAAAGTATTCGCCTTCTGGTCATTTTAAACTAGATATAGTAACCAAACGAATAAAACCGCGCCTTAGTCTATTACAACGTTTTTAAATCTTTAATGGTTTTAAAAGCTACGTCTACCTGATCATCGTTAACCAAGATGGTAAATTCATTGGTAGTGGAAATAACCTCGTATAAAACAATACCTTCCCAGGCCAAGCGCTGAAAAATAAAGTAATAAATACCTGGTACGGATACGTTTTCTGCAGGTAGTTTTACGGTAACCGAAGACAGTTGTTGTGCCTTTTGTGTACAGCGTTCGTTTTGGAACAACTCTTCTACCGTCTTATCCAAAATATTACTTACTACAATATTTATTTCATTTACACCCCTTGAAGACGTGTAGAAAATATCTTGATTTTCATGAACCTTTTCTAGTAGGTTGGCTTGTTTTGCCAAAATAGTCTCAGAGTTCAAAAAGGTATAATCCGTTAGGTTTGATCGTACCGTTATCTCACCAATATTTTTTAGGACTTTTACAATTTTGTGGGTTGCCCTAAACTCCAAATCATCAGAAAGCCGTTTAAGGGCCATAACAATTGCTCCGTTACGCACATCTTTACCCAATTCTTCTTCTATTTCTGGCTTTACGATCCTAGATAAAGAAGTTAGATTTATTATGCCTTGTGCCAATGCACTCTGTAAAAAAGGTTTCTTTTTAATGTACTGCTCTACTACAGACGAGATGGTTTTCATAACTTAGGTTGTTTGGGACAAAATTAACACATTGTTACAAATAAAACAAATAGTTAAAAATGATAAAATGCATTTTCTACATGATTTATCTTAAATCCTTGTTTTTCTTTTAAAATTGTAATCACATCAAAGCGCACATCTAGGTCTAAATCAAGATTTGTAACGTAATTATCAGCAGCTGCAACCAAAAGCTTCATCTTTTTACTACTCACGGTTTCTAAAATATCTTGGATATAATCTGAACTTCTGGTTTTTACCTCAACCACGGCCAACGTACCTTCTTTAACGGCCAAAATATCAATTTCCGCCTTTAAGTATCTGTAATTTCGTTCTAGGATACGGTACCCTTTTTTATTTAAAAAATCTACTGCAAGTTGTTCTCCTTGCCTTCCAAACTCGTTATGCTGCCCCATAAAATCTAATTTATTGAAAAAAGTTGTGCATTTCATCGAAAAATATTGTAGTTCATCCTTATAAATACGTTCATATTGTAATTTACAGGCTCAAAAGAACCACGCCTACCTAAATACATAGTTTAAATAGTAAACTATGAGACATAATAACGCCAAAAACAGCTATGGAATTCTTTGTTAATTGTAATTCTTCTACGCTGGCGCCGTACACTACACCTTTAGACAAACAAAAGGCGGCCCACCTATATAGAAGATTAGGATTTAGTGCATCTAATGCAACAATAGAAAGTGTAGAAAACAGCAATGCCACTACTCTGGTAAACCAATTAGTAGATCAAGCACTTGCTGCACCAACCCTTGCAACACCCACTTGGGCAGATTGGACCAATGCCAATTACCCAGAAGATGATGATGCGGCAAGACAAATTAGAAGGGAACAACTTAGGGAAATTAAAATTGCCTACGGCAACCAAATGCTAGGCAACAACCTAAGAGACCGTATGAGTTTCTTTTGGAGCAACCATGTGGTAACCCAACTAAGTGTATACAATTGTAATCCGTTCTTATTTAAATATCTAGCATGTTTACAACGTAATGCCTTAGGTAATTTTAAAACGTTGATAAGCGAAGTTGGTTTAACCAGCGCCATGCTTTTCTATCTAGATGGTGCCTTTAACAATGGTAACAATCCTAATGAGAACTATGCTAGGGAGCTATATGAGCTTTTTACCCTGGGAGATGGAAATGGTTATACCGAAGAGGACATTGTAGAAACGGCAAAGGCATTAACGGGATATGTTGAACGTGGTGAAGTAGGTTGTACCGATGTTACCTTTAGGGCAGACCGTTTTGATGCTGGACCTAAGACCATTTTTGGACAAACCGGAAATTGGGATTATGATGATGTTCACGACATTTTGTTTGACAATAGAGCCAATGAAATTGGCCAGTTTATTTGCAAAAAACTATATGAATTTTTTGTGCACCCAGATTCTGATGATGAAACCGGAAACGCACAAACTATTATAGATGGACTGGCAGCAACTTTTGTAAGTAATAATTTTGAAATTGCTCCAGTACTTAGGCAACTATTTGCCAGTCAACATTTTTTTGATGACACCGCAATAGGCGTAATTATAAAGTCTCCGTTTGATTTATACTTCAATTTTATCAAGGAAATGGACTTTGCATATACGGATGATTTGATTGTAAACATTTTTGATGCTTGCGAAATGATTGGCCAAGAAGCATTTGAGCCAGTAGATGTTGCCGGATGGCAAAGAGACCGCCAATGGATAAACACCAACTATATGATTGGTAGATGGCTAACCATGGAGGTGTTTATAGATTTGCTGTATGGCGGCAACGAAGAATTCTTTAGAGCATTGGCTATGGATTTGGTTGGTCCGGCCAATAGCAATACCAGTAACCCAGAAATTGTGGTAAGGGCCATAGTAGACAAGTTTACCCCTAAAGGTTTATTAACCGAGCAGGATTTTGAAAACGCTATGGATGCCTTTAAAACAGACGATGTACCAGAAAACTACTACTCCCCAGATTATGTAGACGGCGGACTTAGCTATTGGATGCTAGCCGTTAGTATGGAAGCCCCTAACCAAGTATATCAGCTTATACGTTACCTGTCTAGACAACCAGAATTTCAACTTAAATAATCTACTCCCATGTGCGATAATCACCATCATCACGATACATCTCCCTTTAAAGGTCTAGAACACGAAGGCCATGACCAAGAACACAAAAAATGGAGCCGTAGGTCCTTTTTACAGGCTTTAGGTATTGCCGGATCTGGTACCATGATGCTAGGCAGCAATTTATTATCAGCCTCTGCTCCTTCCCCACTAACTGCCGCAATAGCCGCAGCTGAAACAGACAATATTCTAATTCTTATAAGACTTAACGGCGGTAATGACGGGTTAAGTACCGTTATTCCAATACAACAATATGATACCTATGCAAATGCTAGGCCCAATATCTACATACCAGAAAGTAAAGTACTAAAACTTACCGACGATTTTGGCATACCTTCTTATATGAGTGCGCTTGAACCACTTTGGGGCAATGGACAATTTAAGGCCGTTCACGGTGTTGGGTACCAAAATCAAAGTTTATCTCACTTTACGGGTTCAGATATTTATGCCAATACGGACTTGAATACCACAGGTTTTAGCGGTTTAAACACAGGTTGGATGGGCCGTCATTTTGAAGATTTATATCCAGATTATTTAATTAATCCCCCGGCAGCACCTGCGGCGATACAAATTGGAAGTATATCCAATTTGGTTTTTCAGGGAAATGAAACCAATTATGCCTTTGTGACCAACAATGTGGACCAGTTGGAAGAAATTGCCCAATCTGGTGAGTTCTATGATTTATCTAATGATATATTCGATTCTTGTATGTATGGGGACCAACTACGCTTTTTACGTGGTGTAGCCAATACTACTTATGAATATTCTGGAAAAATACACGAAGCCTATATGCGTGGTCAAAACCAAGTTGAATATCAAGACAATGGTTTTGCTAGACAATTGGCTCTTCTAGCGCGTTTAATAAAAGGTAATCTAGGCACTAAAGTTTATATGATTTCTATGGGTGGTTTCGAT
The DNA here is from genome assembly GCF_056160685.1 of Croceivirga sp. ABH4_376. Taxonomy (NCBI): domain Bacteria; kingdom Pseudomonadati; phylum Bacteroidota; class Flavobacteriia; order Flavobacteriales; family Flavobacteriaceae; genus Croceivirga; species Croceivirga sp. ABH4_376. Next base: position 7,079 of record NZ_JBSWXQ010000001.1, read on the forward strand.
ACCCATGGTAACCAACCCTTGGCTCATGAACGTTTAATGTCCACATTATCTATTGCTATAAACAACTTTTATGAGGATATAGCCTTTACCCAACAAGATGATAAGGTTTTGAGCATGACGTTCTCTGAGTTTGGTCGCCGTATTTATGAGAACGGTTCCAATGGAACCGACCACGGTAAAGCGGCCCCAACTTTATTTTTTGGCTCTGGTTTAAGTGGTAGCGCATTTGTAGGGGACCACCCAAGTCTAGACGAACCTAACAACAGAGGTAACCTAGAATACACCATGGATTTTAGGGATTTATATGCCACGGTACTAGCGGAATGGATGTGCGTACCCATAGACAAGGTAGAGGCTCATTTACTAGACCATCCATATAAACCGGTTAACCTAGGTTTTAACTGTAGCGGCGTAGATTTTGATGACATTGCCTACAGCGACCAACCCCCTACACCTCCAACACCTACAGACCCAGATGGTGAAGTTCCAGAGGAAGAAATTCGTTCAGAAATAGTACACAAACCATACTATCCAACAGAGAACAACCCACACATACATTTAGAAATGCCTTTTAGTGCACATGTAGATATTGCCCTTTACAATATACTTGGACAAAAAGTAGGTACCGTTTTTAATGAAATGGTAATGGAAGGTTCAGCAGAAATTAATATTAGAGAGCGTGTAAGGGGCAGCCTCTCTACCGGAAAATACATTTACAGAATACAGGTGGCAGACCAAGCAATGAGCAAGTCTGTAATGATTATGTAAAACCCCTGAATTTATTTAGATTCCCCATTGGTGCGTGTCTCACCCCATTTGCTAGTTGCGAACCGCTTGGGGAATCTTCTTTTAAACCAATTTGGATTGGTTCTTTTTGGTCTTAAAGTGCAATGCCTTTTTTACTTCTGCATTTTTATCCTTATACACTCTTGCTAGATTTCCTTCTTGCCTTTGCACATTGTCTAACGCTCTAGAGAATTTTTCTAAATTTTCAATTTTTTTGGGTTTACCTGCGCTCATAATTCAATTTGTAAGATTAAACTTTCATTTTTAGTCCTATTTAGTACAACAGATTCAATAAGCTTTTATTGTTTGCCAATAGTACAATTGGTATCATTGTTTATGCTACTTTGTGCAGATGCTTGTGGTTAAATTCTTTATTTTTGACGCCTAAATTTGAATCCATGTCGCAGAACAATCCTTCTAGATATACCATTACTGCCGCTTTACCGTACACCAACGGCCCCATCCACATTGGGCATTTAGCTGGCGTATACGTTCCCGCAGATATTTACGCACGTTACCAGCGCTTGCAAGGTAAAGACGTCGCTTTTATTTGTGGTAGTGATGAGCATGGCGTAGCAATACCCATGAAAGCTAAGAAAGAAGGTGTTTCGCCACAAGAAATTATAGATAAGTATCACACCATCATAAAAGACTCTTTTGTGGAGTTTGGGATTAGTTTTGATAATTATTCTAGAACTTCTGCACCTATTCACCATGAAACGGCCTCTGATTTCTTTAAAAAATTATACGAACAAGGCGATTTTATAGAAGAAACTACTGAGCAATTGTATGATGCGGAAGCCAACCAATTTTTAGCAGACCGTTTTGTTACTGGTACTTGCCCAAAATGTGGTAATCCTGAAGCGTATGGGGACCAATGCGAAAATTGTGGTACATCTTTAAACGCCACGGATTTAATCAATCCAAAATCTACCATTACCGGTGCCGTACCTACCCTAAAGGAAACCAAGCATTGGTTTTTGCCTTTAGACCGCTATGAAGATTTTTTAAAACAATGGATTTTAAAAGAACATAAGAGCGATTGGAAACCTAATGTTTACGGGCAATGTAAATCTTGGATAGAAGATGGTTTAAAACCCCGAGCAGTTACTAGAGATTTGGATTGGGGAATTCCCGTTCCCGTAGCTGGTGCAGACGGCAAAGTATTGTACGTTTGGTTTGATGCTCCTATCGGCTACATTTCTTCTACTAAAGAATGGGCCGCTAGAGAAAACAAAGATTGGGAACCGTATTGGAAGGACCAAGACACCAAAATGTTACATTTTATTGGTAAAGATAATATTGTATTTCACTGTATTATTTTCCCAAGCATGCTCAAAGCGCATGGCGATTTTATATTGCCAGAAAATGTACCTGCAAACGAATTTTTGAATTTAGAAGGCAACAAATTATCAACTTCTAAAAACTGGGCAGTTTGGTTGCATGAGTATTTGCAAGAATTTCCAGATATGCAAGATGTGTTGCGATATACTTTAACCGCAAACGCACCTGAAACCAAGGATAACGATTTTACTTGGAAAGATTTTCAAGCCCGAAACAACAATGAGTTGGTAGCCATTTTTGGCAACTTTATTAATCGTGTAGCCGTGTTAACGCACAAATATTACAATGGAGTTGTGCCTACTCCATCTGAGTTTACAGCCTTGGATGCACAAACCTTAGAAACCATGCGTACCTACCCACAAATCTTAACCGATTCTTTGGAACGCTATCGTTTTAGAGAAGCGAGCCAAGAATTGATGAATTTAGCTCGTTTGGGTAACAAATATTTGGCAGATGAGGAACCTTGGAAATTAATAAAGACCGATGAAGCCCGTACTCAAACCGTAATGTACGTAGCGCTACAGATTGCTTCTGCACTTGCCGTATTGAGTGAGCCTTTCTTACCTTTTACTTCCGCTAAATTAAAAGGCATACTTGGAATTAATTCAAATGAAAACTCGCTAGATTGGAAAGACATTAGTACAAAAGAGGTGTTACTTTCTGCTGGCCACACTATAAATAAAAGCGAACTGCTTTTCCGTAAAATAGAAGACAAAGAAATAGAAGCCCAATTGGAAAAATTAGAAGCCACCAAACTAAGTAATGCCAGCACCAATGCAGATGCTGCGCCACAAAAGGAAACCATCACCTACGAAGATTTTACCAAGTTAGACGTTCGTGTAGGTACCATTTTAGAGGCAGAAAAAATGCCAAAGGCAGATAAATTGTTGGTGCTTAAAGTAGATACAGGAATAGACGTACGTACTATTGTTTCTGGTATCGCTCAGAGTTTTAATGCAGAAGACATAGTTGGCAAAAAAGTTACTGTATTGGTGAATTTAGCGCCAAGAAAATTAAGAGGTGTAGAAAGCCAAGGCATGATTTTAATGACGGAAAACACCGATAACAAATTGGTTTTCGTTAACCCAGATGAAGATGGGGTTGCCAATGGGGAGGGAATTAGTTAGAACTTTACTGTCCTTTAAAATTCTAATTACAAGTTGATTGCAGTCGGGAGTTTAAAATACTTAATATTAAACTAGGTCTCGACTGCGCTCGACCTGACAGCACTAAATCTACTACATCTATGAACGCCATACAATTCATCACTCAAAACACCCAACTAGACAGCAAAAACGTGGCCAATACCGTAAGTCTTCTTGATGAAGACTGTACCGTACCCTTTATAGCCCGTTACCGTAAAGAACGCACGGGTAATTTAGACGAGTTGCAAATTGGTGAAATTGTAAAGTTTAAAGAAGCTTTTGAAGCCCTAGAGAAACGTAAGGCTACTATTTTAAAAGCGATAGAAGAACAAGATGCTTTAACACCAGAACTAAAAAGTAAAATAGAACAAACGGTAGACGCTACCGTCTTGGAAGATATTTACTTGCCCTTTAAGAAAAGTAGAAAAACCAAGGCCGAAAAAGCACGTAAAAATGGATTGGAGCCTTTGGCGAAAATCATCATGGCGCAACGCACTTCAGATTTGGACTTTACTGCTGGTAAATATACCAACGCAAACGTACCCGATGAAGCAACTGCCCTAGAAGGCGCCAGACATATTATTGCAGAATGGATTAATGAGCGTACAGATATTCGCAACCAGATTAGGACGCAATTAGAAAAATACGCCCAGTTAGAAACCAAAGTGATTGGCACCAAAAAAGATGATGAAAAGGCACAGAAATACCAAGATTATTTTGATTGGAACGAGTCCCTTTCCCGCTGTCCGTCGCACCGATTGCTGGCCATACTTCGTGCAGAAAGCGAAGGGTTTATTCGCGTTAAAATCAGTATTGATGACGACCGTGCCTTGGATAGAATAGACCAGAGGGTTATTAAAAGCAACAACGCCTGTGCGGACCAAATAGCCATGGCTGTAGAAGATGCATATAAAAGATTGCTGTTACCCTCATTATCCAACGAAATTTTAAAACAAGCTAAAGAAAAAGCTGATGAAGCGGCTATTGCAGTATTCGCCAAAAATTTAAGACAATTGCTTTTAGCTCCACCCTTAGGTGAAAAACGCATTTTGGCAATTGACCCTGGCTTCCGAACAGGTTGTAAAGTGGTTTGTTTAGATGCCAATGGCAATCTCTTGCATAACGAGACCATTTATCCGCATCCACCACAAAAACAGTTTAGAGAAGCAAGTAAAAAGATAGCTTCTTTAGTAGATGCCTATAAAATTGAAGCCATAGCAATTGGTAACGGCACCGCTTCTAGAGAAACCGAAAACTTGGTAAAAAACACCCCTTTTAAGCGCGATTTAGAAGTGTTTGTGGTGAGTGAAGCTGGAGCTAGTATTTATTCTGCCTCTAAAATTGCTAGGGACGAGTTTCCTAATTATGATGTTACTGTACGTGGAGCCGTTTCTATAGGAAGGCGTTTAGCAGACCCCTTAGCAGAATTGGTTAAGATTGATGCTAAAAGTATTGGCGTTGGACAATACCAACACGATGTTGACCAAACTAAATTAAAAACTGCCTTAGACACCGTGGTAGAAAGCTGTGTAAACTCCGTAGGGGTAAACGTAAACACGGCGAGCGAATCGCTTTTGAGTTATGTTTCCGGCATTGGGCCAAAACTAGCAGAGAATATTGTTAATCACAGAGCAGAAAATGGGGCTTTTACTTCTAGAGAAGCTATAAAAAAAGTACCTCGCTTAGGAGGTAAAGCTTTTGAACAAGCTGCTGGCTTTTTGCGCATTCGTGATGCCGAAAATCCATTGGATGATTCCGCCGTGCACCCAGAGAGTTATAGTATTGTAAAACAAATGGCAAAAGACCAAGGTGTTCCATTAACCAAGATTGTACGCAATACAGCAGTGCTAAAGAACATCGACCTAAAAAAATACCAAACGGAAACTATTGGTTTACCCACGCTACAAGATATTTTAGAAGAACTAGAAAAACCAGGGCTAGACCGCAGAGAAAAAGCCAAAGCCTTTACGTTTGACCAAAATATTAGGACTATAGAAGATTTAAAGTCTGGTCAATTACTCCCGGGTATTGTTAACAACATTACCAACTTTGGGTGTTTTGTAGATGTAGGCATAAAAGAAAGTGGGCTAATTCATGTCTCCAATTTATCGGATAGTTATGTGAGTGATGTTAATAGTATTGTGAGCTTGCACCAACAAGTAATTGTAAAAGTTTTAGAGGTTGATGTAAAACGAAAACGCATACAGTTAATGCTGCATAAGGGGTAATCCATATTTTTACAGTACCTTTAATTTCAATTAGTTAGATTTTAATTTTTTTCCAAAAATGAGTTCTATAGCTGATTTACCCACTATCATGATTGCTGAAGATGAGCACGTGAATTACTTGCTATTAGAAATGTGGCTAAAAGGCAAGTGCCATATTTTGCATGCTACGGACGGCAACGAAGCAATTGAACTTTTTGAAAAACATCCAGAAATAGCGTTAATTTTAATGGACATAAAAATGCCATATACAGATGGTAAGGAGGCTACAAAAGCAATTAGAAAAATAAACGGTACTATTCCCATTTTAGCCCAATCCGCTTTTGTTATGGATTATGAAAATCAGGATATTCTAGAATCTGGCTGTAACGCAGTTTTGAACAAGCCCATAAGAAAAGAAGAATTTAACGCTTTATTAAATAAGTTTCTGCCCAATTTAAATTTGAATTAAGCGGGAGTAGGCGAAATTTGCAATATGCTTAAAATTGCTTATCACCCCATTTACAGGCATCCGCTACCAGAAGGCCATCGATTTCCAATGGAGAAATATGAGCTTTTACCTCAGCAACTCTTACATGAAGGCACTTGTGAAGCTGCTAATTTTTTTGAGCCTACTTATGCTAAATCCGAGCCTATACTTGCCGTACATATAGCAGATTATTATAACAGACTAACACAACTAAATCTAGATAAAAAAGAAATACGCAAGATAGGTTTTCCTTTATCCAAGGAATTGGTAGACCGCGAGCATATTATAACAGATGGCACCTTAAAAGCGGTAAAATTTGCATTAAAATATGGCATAGCCATGAACATTGCCGGTGGCACACACCACGCTTATAGCAATAGGGGCGAAGGATTTTGCCTATTAAATGACCAAGCTATTGGAGCGCAATATTTATTGGACCAAAACCTAGCCAGTAAAATTCTAATTGTTGATTTAGATGTGCATCAAGGCAATGGCACAGCTGAGATTTTTAAAAGCAATCCCAATGTATTTACTTTTTCTATCCATGGAAAAGCAAACTACCCCTTTAAAAAAGAGATTTCAGATTTAGACATTCCATTAGAAAAAGGAACAACAGATAATCTATATTTAAACATCTTAAATGAGACCCTTTCTAACCTTTTGGAGCAAACCCAACCAGACTTTGTGTTTTACCTTGCCGGCGTGGATGTTTTGGCTACAGACAAATTAGGCACCCTAGGGTTAACCAAAGAAGGTTGCAAGAAAAGAGATGCAATGGTTTTGCAAGCCTGTAAAAACAATGACCTTCCCGTCATGTGTAGTATGGGAGGCGGGTATTCACCAGAAATAAAGCATATTGTAGATGCGCATGCCAATACTTACCGGTTGGCTCAGGAAATATATTTTTAGCTTTGTAAAAAACACACTATGAAAAAGATTCAATTGGCAATAGTATTATTGGCTTGCTTTGCACTTAATGCCCAAGATATTAGCGGACCAAAGAAAGATAAGTTATGGAATAACTTTACCTATGACATGGGCAACGTATTTGGTGGCATGGGTTATGCCTATAGCCGGCCAGCTCATTGGGAAGGTAAACAATGGGGGCATTTTGGTATGCTAACTGGGGGCACACTAGCTCTATTCCTTGTAGATGATGAGGTAAATGATTGGACCAGTGGCTTTAAGGAAGATGTGCCGGATATTATTACAGACTATGGTCATAAGTATGGCAACCCAAATAACAATTACATGTTTACGGGAGCGGTATATTTAACCGGACTTTTCACCAAAAATGAAAAGCTAAGAAGAACTGGTGTGCTTTTAATTTCTTCGGCAACTGCAGGCGGATTATTGCAACAAGTGAGCAAACGTATTGTAGGAAGGGCCCGACCTAAAAGTGGTGACTCATCTGGTACTTTTGACCCAATACATTTAGACCGCGTATTTAATTACGATTCTTTCCCATCTGGACACGCGATGTTAGCTTTTAGCAATGCTTATGCCATAGGTAAACAGTTTAAAAGCCCATGGATTAAAGCAGGTCTTTATACAATTGGTATGATTCCTGGTTTAACCCGGGTGGTAGACGATTTTCACTGGATTTCTGATGTGGCATTTAGCACGGTATTAAGTATCTTTATTGTAGAATCCATAGACCGATATTTGGATAAAAAATACACTGAAAAGTACAACGACCAAGAAAAAAAGGTTGACTGGAGCTTGCAGTTTGCACCCAACCGCATTGGCGTAGTTGCCCGGTTCTAATCAATGTTAAAGACAAAATCAAGAAACTTATGTTATCTAAAAAATTAGAAGAAGCTTTAAACAAACAGATTCGCATAGAAGCAGAATCCAGCCAAGTATATTTAAGTATGGCCTGCTGGGCCGAAGTAAAAGGGCTGGAAGGTGTTGCCAAATTTATGTATGGCCATTCTGATGAGGAAAGAATGCACATGTTAAAGTTGGTCAAATATGTTAACGAAAGAGGTGGACATGCCAAAATATCGGACTTAAAAGAACCGGATACCGAGTTCGAAAGTTTCCAACAAATGTTTGAGCAATTATATGAACACGAAATTTTTGTTTCGCAAAGTATAAACGAACTGGTACACATTACACTGGAAGAAAAAGATTATGCCACTCACAATTTTCTACAGTGGTACGTAGCCGAACAATTGGAGGAAGAAGCTCTTGCCCGCACCGTTCTGGATAAACTTAATCTTATTGGCGATGATAAAGGTGGACTCTATCTATTTGATAGGGACATTCAACAGCTAAGTGTTGAAAGTGCTGCTTCTGAAACCGGTATGGAATAAATATTATTTAGATTAATTAAATATAATGTATTTTTGTTTTCATAATCCAGAACGATTATGGGCAAGAAGAAATTTGCAGATAAAAAGCTTAAGAAAATACACTTAGAAGAACTAAATCCTAAAAAGTGTAAAACCAAATGTTGTGATAAGTTTAAAAAAGGAGAACACAAACGTTGTAAACGTTGTCCTTGTTTTGATCTCTTAAAAAAGGTAGCTTAAGCTTATTGAGCAGCAATAATTTCTTTGTCTTCTAGAAAGTATTTAGAGGCGTGTTTGGCAAATAATGCACTATGCCTGCATTTTTCTGAACACGTTTTTTTATGGGCTAAGTAAACTATTTTCTTTTTAGCCAAATAAATAGAAAAGGCTTTAGGTTCCTTTTTTTGCAATTCAGCTTCAAAACGCTCTTGATCCTTCCAAAAATCCGCCTCGTCCTCAGCATCTACCAAGTTTAGGTTTAACTCATTTAGTGCATCACGTTCCGCTAACTTTTCATAAAACTTTACGTTCACTTTTTGAGGTTGTTGTGCACAAAGGAGCAGTGGCATTACTGCCATGAACAAAACTATAATTTTAAAGCTTACCTTCATACAACCGTACTTACGTTAAAGTTAGTCTATTAGGTTCATTTAACACCTCAAAAAACATATTAAGCTAATGTTAAATGCAAATGCGTTAGCATTGGGTACATAAAATCAAAAAATCTATGGTAAATGTGCGGTATTCTACAAAAAAAGAAAGTCCCTGACTTAAATCAGGGACTTTCTCATATTACTTATTTACCTAGCAGCAAGAGTTCGTTACATTTAACTTCGGTAATGTATCGCTTATCTCCTTCTTTGGTTTCATAGCTTCTGTGTACTAGCTTCCCCTCTACCGCAATTTGTTTTCCTTTGGTTACATAATTCTCCACAATTTCCGCAGTTTTGCCCCAAGCTACAACGTTGTGCCATTGTACCTCTTCTACCTTTTCTCCTTTTTGATTTTTATAGGTTTCACTAGTAGCAATAGAAAAGCGAGCCAATTTATTCCCATTTTCCAAGGTTAATACTTCTGGATCCATTCCTAAATTTCCAATCAACTGTACTTTGTTTTTTAAGGCGTTCATGTTATTAAATTTTAAGATTAAACAGTTAATACTATTGCTTACTAACAGCAACGGTACAAACATAGTCTTCCCGTTCATCCGTACTCGGTTCAGAATTATTTATTTTCGTTTGTAGTCGTTTACAAATGTTTAAAAATGAAAAATAAACCTTACCCAATGTCAAAATAGTATAGATAAAGGTGAAATATGTTCTGTTATCTTAGGGCTTAAACCTATAGTTTTACAGCTTACTAAGTAAGAAATCTCTAAAAACATATATTTTTTTGCCTTGACAAAAAAATTGAACAAAACAAGACCATACGACTCATGTTTACCAACAACCGCTCTAACAAACGATTGCTATTCCTCTTGATAGCTATTCTTTTCTTTTCTTGTAAAAAAGAAGCCGTGGCCCCTCCTAAACCTTTTGGCGTGGTACCCCATGAACGTCAAATAGCTTGGCATGAATTAGAATTTTACGCATTCATCCATTTTACAATCAACACGTTTACAGATAAAGAATGGGGCTTTGGAGATGAATCCCCAAACTTATTCAACCCAAGTGAATTTGATGCCGAGCAAATAGTTCAAACCGCAAAAAATGCCGGCATGAAAGGTCTGGTCTTAACAGCAAAACACCATGACGGATTTTGCCTTTGGCCCACTAAGACTACGGAACATAATATTTCAAAATCTCCCTATAAAAACGGTAATGGAGATATTGTACAAGAAATTGTAGATGCTTGTCGTAAATACGATTTAAAAGTAGGATTGTACTTATCGCCTTGGGACCGTAATAATGCAGACTATGGAAAACCGGAGTATATAGAAACTTTTAGAGCACAATTAACAGAGCTACTAACAAATTATGGTGATGTGTTTGAGGTTTGGTTTGACGGTGCCAATGGTGGAGACGGCTATTACGGTGGTGCAAATGAAAAAAGACAGATAGACCGTTCTACTTACTATGATTGGGAAAACACCTATGCCCTAGTAAGAGAACTACAGCCCAATGCGGTAATCTTCTCAGATGTGGGGCCAGATGTTCGTTGGGTTGGTACCGAGGCTGGTTATTCTGGTGATCCTTGCTGGCACCGTTTTACTCCAGAAAGTTTAGAACCAGGAATGCAACCCGCTCCAGGACAAATTAAATACTGGGAATCTTTGAATGGAACTAGAGAAGGTAAGTTCTGGCTTCCAGCAGAAACCAACACTTCTATTAGACCCGGATGGTTTTATCACGAATCTGAAAACGACCAGGTTAAATCCCCCGAAAAATTAGTAGACACGCATTATGCCAGTATTGGCCATGGAACCAGTTTTATTTTAAACCTAACACCAGACAAAAGAGGGTTAATTCCAGATACCGATATTACTGCCTTAAACGGTTTTAGAGCTATTTTGGATAGCACCTTCAAATCCAATTTAGCAGTCGGCTCAAGCGTTAATGCATCAAACATTAGGGGAACAGCTGAAAAGTACAGCGCAACCAACCTTTTAGATACCGATAATACCACATACTGGGCGGTAGAAGACTCCGTAAAAAATGCATCTGTAATTTTAAACTTTCCAAAAGAAACTACTTTTAACGTAGTTAATATTAGAGAATACATACCGCTTGGCCAACGTGTTTGGGGCTGGGCACTAGACCGATGGGAAAATAATAAATGGGTAGAATTTGCAGCAGCAGAATCTATTGGGAACCGTAGATTGTGGAGAGGCCCGTTACAAACTACTAAAAAAATGAGGTTGCGAATAACAGATGCAGGTGCTGCTCCTGTATTAAGTACACTTTCCGTACACAAAGAACCGGTACGTTTAACCCCACCAAAGGTACATAGAGATACCACAGGGCTTTTATATCTTGAGAGTAATGGTAAAATAAAATACACCCTAGACAATACCGAACCCAACGCAACTTCTAAAGACTACTTAGGCCCTATACCATTTGTTAAGGGAGGCATCTTAAAAACAAAGACCTTTGATGGCGATAAGGCAAGTGAAACCCAAACTTCCCTTTTGGGATATAGCCCAACCAAGTGGAGTTGTATAGACTGTGCTAACAACCATGCTATAGATGAAAATAGTGCCACGCAATATAACAGCCCAAATAAGGAACTAATCATAGATTTTGGCGAGGTTTTAAACGTTACACAATTATTAATGACGCCTGCTACAAAAGGCAAGAAAGAGGGTATGGTATTGAATTATGCTTATTATGGCAGTACCGATAAAACCAATTGGACCCTTTTAGCTAAAGGCGAGTTTTCCAACATTTTCAACAATCCTATTATGCAAACAACCCCAATAGAAAAAGTATCGATCCAATATTTAAAATTGGTTGCAGAACGTACTGTTGCAGATGAACCTCTTACTGTTGGTGAACTTGGCGTTATGATTGATTAAAAGGACTGCACAACAAAGTAAAATAGCATACATAAACAATTAATTTTTTCTAGCTTGAAATTTACCAAATTCCCCCTTACACTTTTCCTATTCATTGTAGGATTGGCGATACATGCCCAAAATAAGTCAGAATTAAACCTTTCAGGCACATGGCAAGTACAACTAGCTCCGTCTACAGTATATCCTAAATTAGAAAAATCTAAAGGCCCTATTAACCTACCTGGTTCATTGGCCCAAAATGGTTATGGTTTAAAAACTGAAGGAGCAGATATAGGTATACTTACACCAACCTACAAATACATTGGCATAGCCAGCTATTCAAGGGAATTTGAAATACCTAAATCCTGGAAGAACAAAAAGATTACCTTATTCTTAGAACGTGTTTTATGGCAATCTGAAGTTTTAATAGATGGCAAACCTTACGGCAAAAAGGATGCTTTAGGCATACCGCATATACATGAGCTGGGCAATCTAAAACCCGGCAAACACACCCTTACGGTTAAGGTAGATAACAATATGATCTACAATATTGGAGATAAAGGCCATGCGTATAGTGAATCTACACAAACCATTTGGAACGGCTTGGTGGGTGAGTTAAAACTTATTGCCAAAGACCCAACTCATTTTGTAGACTTAAAAACCATTTCTAACCTCAACGAGGATAAACTAGAGATTTGGACAAAAATAAACGCATCAAAATCTAGCAAAATCACTATTTCCGCCAGCATTAAAAATATAAATGAAGATGTCATTTTACTTTCAGATAAGTATAACCTTCGTATAGAAAAAGGCGTACAGGATATAAACTTCCATATTGATTTAATGGACAGGCTTAAACCATGGAGCGAGTTTGACCCAGAGGTTTATGAAATTACCCTAAGCCTTAAAGCCGGCACAAACCAAGATTCTATTGATTCCGAATTTGGCTTTCTAGAAGTTGGCCATAACGGCACACAGGTAACAATTAATGGCGAACCGGTTTTTCTAAGAGGTAATTTAGACAATGTACATTTTCCCCTAACGGGTTACCCATCTACCAAAATAGAAGATTGGTTGGCCATTTTTAAAACCTATAAAGATTATGGACTTAATCATGTAAGATTCCATTCTTGGTGCCCACCACAAGCCGCCTTTAAGGCTGCCAACAGATTGGGTATTTATATTCAAGCGGAAGCATCGGTTTGGATAGACTCTTGGATGAACGAGGATATGATCGCCAAAGGACGACCAGAAATGGAAACCAAAGGCCACCCAAAAGGTTTAGGCTTTAACAACCGCAGAGACTTATGGGTACAAGATGAAATGAAACGTGTAGTGGACCACTACGGCAACCACCCCTCATTTATCATGTTTTGTATTGGAAATGAATTAGGAAGCTCAGACTTTGAACAGACCAAAGAATGGATTGCCAAATTAAAAAAGTATGATAACCGTAGATTGTATGCTGGTTCTACGGCAAGAAAAATAACCGAAAACGACGATTATACGGTTACCCACTTAATAGATAATGTAGGCTGGACCAGAGGGCTTAACGGCGCCCACACCGATTGGGATTTTGAAAAAGCGTATAGCCAAATGAACATTCCGATACTTGCGCATGAAATTGGCCAATGGCCAGTTTACCCTAGTTGGTCAGAAATAGATAAATACACCGGTATTCTTAAAGCTAGAAACTTAGAAGCGTTTAAAAAGGTTGCCCAAGAAAATGGAATTGCAGATCAAGCCGATGCATTTAAACAGGCTACCGGGGCGCTAAATCAGCTGATGTACAAATACGAAATTGAATCGTTTTTAAGAACCGAGAGCTGTGCAGGTATTCAGCTATTGAGCATGCAAGATTACCAAGGGCAAGGTGAAGCCTTGGTAGGATGGCTAGATGTTTTTTATGATAGTAAGAATATAACCACACCACAACAATTTAAACAACATCACAATACGGTGGTCCCCCTTTTAAGAACACCCAAATTTGTTTACGATAATACGGAGCGCTTTACTGGCACCGTACAAGTATCCAACTTTGGCAAAGAAAATCTAGAAGATGTTAAGGCCATTATTACCATAGCGGATGAAGAGAACAACACCGTTTATTCAGATGTGTGGCAAGGCAACAACTTACCCAGGGCTAAGCTTACCACCCTAGGTTTAATAGAATTACCCTTGAACATGGTAACCAAGGCAGGTAAATATACTGTTACCGTAGTTATTGGGGGCACCGAATTTAAAAACCAATGGAACTTTTGGGTCTTTCCAAAAGAAACAAAGAATAGCTTAGGAAATGTTGTCCTTGCCAAAGAAATTAATGAAGCTGTTTTGGCACAACTGCATACTGGTAAAAAGGTGTTATTAAACGCAACCAATTTAGGCACCAAGAAGAACTCGGTAGATTATAATTTTTATCCACTATATTGGTCTTACACCTATTTCCCCGGTCAGGGAAAAACAAGTTTGGGTATGCTTATACAAGATAAGCACAAGGCTTTGGAAGGCTTTCCAACTGATTATCATTCAGACTGGCAATGGGAAACGTTTGACAAAAAAGCAAAGGCATTTATATTGAATGAAACGCCAAAGAATTATAAACCGATTATACAGTTGGTAGACGATTTTCACCGAAACAACAAGGAAGGTTTGTTATTCGAGTTCAAAGTAGGAAAAGGAAAACTTTTGGTAAGTGGTTTTGATATTGAGGACACCACTTCCTTAACCGCCAAGCAACTTAAAAAAAGCATTTTACAATACATGAATTCTAATGCTTTTGTACCCACCACGACCGTAAGCGACGCGTTTTTATTAAATAATTTTTCTGAACAACCTAATACGAAAACAAACGACGCCATTTTGTTAGAAGTAAAAGCTTCTGGAAAGTTAGGCAAAGATAAAACACAGTCTTGGTCTGCTGATGGAGATGCGGTTTTAAACCAGCAAAAGAATGTTGCTTATACCATATCAAATGCATTTCAGGCGAACCAGAATGGCACCACTTACTGGAAAGGCAACAATGTTACGGTAGATTTAACCTGCCCAGATGGCTTTTTAGGCAGCATATATGTATTGGCCAAAAGGCCAAAAGGCACCACGGATACTATTACCATCACATTTGAAGGCAGACATAAAACCATCAATCTAAAAAATGAAGGTGATGAACAATGGATAAAATTTCATGTGATGCGAGAAGACAGTAATGATGGGAAACTTCAGCTTACTATAAAATCCAACAACGAATTACCTGCTACTGCTGCCGAATTGTTATTACAAATAGATTAAAACCAATGCAAGACAAACCTGTAAAAATGAATAAAATTCTAGTAGTACTAAGTGTACTTTTTCTATACAACAACGGTATAGGCCAACAACCCATTTATGATGTTGGGCGAAACTACATTAGTATTTCCCCCACGGATACCAAAGCGGAAATTATTGAAAAAGCGGCTAAAGTTGCACCCAGCCAAAGACAGTATAATTGGCAAAAGCAAGAGATGACCGCATTTATTCATTTTGGGGTCAAAACCTATGACGATAACGGATTTTACAAAAGAGATACGGATATATCGCTATTTAACCCCAAGGAGATTGATGTGAAACAATGGGTTAGGGTATTGAAAGACGCCGGAATGAAATTGGTGGTTTTTACGGCCAAACATTCAGATGGACTATGCCTTTGGCCAAGTAAGTACACAGATTACAATATTACCAAAACGCCGTACAAAAATGGCAAGGGTAATTTGGTCAAAGATATGGCAGAGGCTTGCGAAGCGGCCGGTTTAAAATTTGGCGTTTACATATCGCCTTATGATATGCACGAACCTTCTTTTGGTACTGAAGCCTACAATACGCTTTTTAAAAATCATTTAACTGAATTGTTAATTAATTATGGACCCATACACGAAGTTTGGTTTGATGGTCACGGAGACGGCACTAAAGTACCATATGACTGGGAAGGTTATTACTCCCTAATCAGAAAATTACAACCAGAGGCGGTTATTGCCGTTATGGGACCAGATGTTAGATGGGTTGGTACAGAATCTGGCTATGGCAGACATACAGAATGGAGTGTTTTACCGGGAAATGCAGTAAACCAAGATGATATTGCGGCCAATTCCCAACAAAGTAACGTAGAAGGAGCTTTTGTACCTAGAAATCTAATGAAAGAAGATTTGGGTAGTAGGGAAGTATTGGAAAAAGCAACTAGTTTGGTTTGGTATCCTGCAGAAATAGACGTTTCTATAAGACCAGGATGGTTTTATGCCCAAGAAGACGACCATTTGGTTAAAAGTCCTCAGAAATTGGTAGACATCTATTACAATTCCGTGGGCTTAAACGGTGTTTTACTTTTAAACATAGCACCAGACGAAAGAGGATTGGTACCCGAACAGGACGTTAAAAGTTTACAGGGAATGCGCTATCTATTGGACAAAACCTTTGAGACCAATTTATTTTCTGAAGCTAGTATCACTTCAAAAAACCAACATAAAAGACATAAGGTAAATACGTTACTAGATGGAGATAATGAATCTTTTTGGACGCCCAAAAAAGAGCTTCCGGCAACAGTAGTTCTATCAACCAAGAACAAGCAACGCTTTAACACCTTATTATTACAAGAGAACATTCTAAATGGCCAACGAATTGAAAACTTTGTGGTTGAAATTAAAAACGGTTCAAAATGGGACACCTTAACTACCGGCACTACCGTTGGGTTTAAAAGGTTATTTCGTTTTGACGAAGTGTTTACAGAACAAATAAGATTAACCATTACCGGTAGCAGAGGAAAACCCGAACTATCTGAAATAGGCATATACAATGCACCGCCAGAAGTTGTTTTTGAGCAAAAATCGCAGTCTTTTGCCAATGAACTGACCGTAAACCTCAAAAGCACTAGTAATACCGCCACCATCTTCTACACTTTAGATGGCAGCGAACCAACCGCAGAAAGTACTGTTTATCAAAAACCTATTACTATTACTGAAAATAGCACCATAAAAGCCATTGCAATGGCCAAAGACCATAAAACAGGACTGGTACATACGGCCACTTACCACAAAGCCAACTACAAGGTAAAGTACAACGAGCCTTATAGTAAAAAGTTTCCCGGAGAAAAAGAATTAAGCTTAGTAGATGGCCAAATGGGACTTTTAGCTTACAACCAAGGTAATTGGCAAGGTTTTAGAACCAATAATGTTGATGTAGTTGTAGATTTAGGTAGTAACAAAACCATACATTCACTAAGTACTCGTTATCTCAAAACCATACAAGCTAGCATATTTGCACCAGAATTTGTGAGCTATTCGTTCTCTGAAGATGGCATTCATTTTTCTGAACCCATTGTTATAAAAAATACGGATGGCGATGAAGTAGATAAAAATGAGATACCTACCTATCATGGTAAAAAATCCATTAAAACGTTTGCCATTGAAAAGGTAAACACCAATGCTAGGTATATTAGAGTTGTAGCCAAAAATAGAAGCGTTTGCCCAGAATGGCATAAAAACGCAGGTAAGGAAGCTTGGCTCTTCTTAGACGAAGTACTTATAAAATAATCTATAGGGGCTAAGCCCCTTTTTTTATGTTGTTAATCCAAAAGATAACTTTAGACCTTCTATAACCATACTAGTACCAATAATCGCAATAATTAGCCCCATAATTTTACCCACTACGGAAATTACATTTTGCCCTATTTTTTTAGCAATAAAATCACTGGTCCTAAAGGTAATATAGGTTAATAAGCACATCAATGCAAAAACCACTACTACCACTGCCATATGGGTATACGTAGCTTTAGAAACAAAATTCATGGCCGTGACTATCGTGCCCGGTCCCGCCAAAATTGGTATGGCCAATGGAGATACGGCTAAGTTCTCATCCACATTGGTTTCCTTTAAATTATGCACATTGGATTTTTTGGATTGCAACATTTCGAAACCCACATAAAATATTAATAGGCCACCTGTTATTTTAAAAGCCGGGATGGTTATGCCAAACAATTCAAAAATAAATTTACCCAATACCACAAAGGCTGTTACTATTATAAAGGCAATCAAGACAGCCTTTTTACCAATCTTTCTTTTTGTGGTCTCGTCAGCTCCTTCAACTAAAGAAAGAAAAATAGGCATATTTGAAATTGGATTCATTATAGCAAAAAAACCAGTAAAAACGGTTATGGCATAAGTAAGTAAATCTGTCATATACTATTGATTATATTTTCTGTTTCTTTTAATTATTAGTTCAAAAATACTTAACTGCTTAAACGTTATAACAGCTTGGCACCAACTTTTCTCGTAATACTAAAATGCTTTTCCCTAACCCAAAGTAACCGTTCCCTAACACCAACGTCCAATTCCCGTAGTACGTACTTGTTATGGTTTAAGAATTGCTACCTTTAACTAAAATCTTAAACATGAAAAAACAGCTCTTATTATTTATTTTTTTAATACCATTAGTAACTATGGCACAGACCAAAAACTTTTTAGATGTCCCATACCTTGAAACTTCGGCCAAGGTAGATACGTTAGTTGCACCAGATAAAATCTATTTAAGCATTACCATTAACGAACAAGACTCTAAAGGAAGAACTTCCGTAGAAAAGCAAGAAAATGAAATGGCTAAAGAATTGAAAGCTTTGGGTATTGATATTGAAAAGCAACTAAAAATAAAGGACCTAAGCAGTAATTTTAAAAATTACTTTTTGCGCTCTAAAACCGTACTTAAGAGTAAACAATTTTCCCTTTTGGTATATGATGGTCTAACCGCAGGTAAGATTATGGCCGCATTAGAAGATATAGGTATTGCAAACACCTATTTAGAGAAAACAGAATACTCTAAAATGGACCAATTAGAGTTAGAATTAAAAACCAAAGCTGTAAAAAAAGCAAAAGAAAAAGCGGTGGCCTTAACCGCAGCATTAGATCAAAAGGTAGGTGCCGCCATTCACATACAAGACAACTCCCAACCGTATTACCGCAGCGTTGCCAGACCCAAACTAGAAATGAGGGCTATGGCAGTAGATGCCGTTGCAGAACCATTAGATGTTGGTTTTGAAAAAATTAGGGTAGAAAGTTCTGTACAGGTTACCTTTAAACTTTTATAATTCATAACATGAAAACACTAACTGGGCCACTACTTCTACTTTTGTTGTTTAGTATTTCATTGAATGCACAAAAGGTACTGCAACTAAAAGAAGGTGAAGCTTCTCCAAATGCATTTTTAAAACAAGTAGATTGGATAGAAGGCCACTGGCGTGGCGAAGCCTTTGGAGGTATTGCAGAAGAAATATGGAGCCCACCATTAGGGGGTTCCATGATGTTTTCGTTTAAATTGGTAGACGAAAATGGCATCTCGTTTTACGAACTAGGACATATCATAGAAAAAGACAATACTATTCTAATGCAGTTAAAGCATTTTGACACAGCTTTAAAAGGATGGGAGACAAAAGAGGAAACTATCGATATTAAGTTGGTAAAGCTAGAACCAAGAGTAGTTTACTTTGATGGTCTAACCATGGAAAAAATAGACGAGAACCATATAAATGTATATGTTATAGTGGGCAACGAAAAAGAAAAGGCTAAAGAAGTTCTTTTTGCGTACGAACGGTATAAGCGTTAGGTATGAATAATTTTTTCTGTGATATAACCTATAATGGTGAAGACTTTAAAACGCATAAATTGCCTAAGGGCGATTATGAGAACTGTACATTTACAAATTGCAATTTCAAAGATGGCTTTATAGACAATATAAACTTTATAGAGTGTACCTTCCAAGATTGTGACCTTACTAATGTAAACTGTACCGCTACCATTTTTAATCAGGCAACGTTTATAGCTTGTAAAATGATAGGCATGGATTTTTCTATTTGCAACCCCATGTTTTTAAACCTTGGGTTTACCAAGTGCAATTTAACATTGGCCAATTTTTATGCTTTAGAATTACCAAAAACCAATTTTGAAGGCTGTACGCTAGACCAGGTAGAATTTACCGAAACGCAATTAAAAGGCAGTAGCATAGAAAATTGCGAACTAAAAAACACGGTTTTTTACAACACTAATCTAGACAGTTGTAATTTTAGTGGCAGTAATTATCTAGGTATAGACCCTGACCAAAATTCAGTTAAAAAAACTAAGTTCGATATTGGTCAATTACCTGGATTATTAAAAAAACACGATATTGTTGTGGCGTATTAATTATGGAATCTAAAGTTTGTTTGGAATGTGGAGTTCCCGTAAAGGGAAGGGCAGATAAGAAATTCTGCTCAGATTATTGCCGCAATGCACACAATAACAAGCTCAATAAGGATAGTAAAAATCTAATTAGAAACATTAATAATCGCCTTAGAAAAAACTACAGGATACTAGATAGTTTTACCTTACAAGATGGCAAAACCAAGACAACAAAAAATCAGTTAATAGATAAAGGTTTTAGCTTTGATTATTTTACCCATTTGTATACTACAAAAAAAGGAACAACTTACTTTTTCTTGTATGATTTGGGGTATTTACCTTTAGAAAACGACTATTATATGGTGGTAAAGCGCCAATAAAAAAGCCCCAGTAGGGGCTTAATTAAATAAAATAACCACAAACTAGTTATACTTTACTCATTTTCCAGTTAACTCCGGTTAACTTCAATGCCGCTATTACAATATCTTTTCTACTTATTTGACCAACTAACAAACCGTTATCCATTACGGGCAAACGTCTTCTATTGTGCCTAACAAATATACCTGCCGCATCAAAAATAGTCATGTCATGCGGTATGGTTTCTACCGCCTTGGTCATAAACCGCTCTACACTTTTATCTAAAATAGGTTGGTTAAAATACCTACTTTCAGAAATCTGCTTCATACAATCCGCTTCAGAAATTATTCCTACCAAAAAACCATTATCATCCAATACCGGACCACCAGAAATATTGTATTTCGCAAAAGCTTCCATAACTTCCAAAATGGATTGGTCCGGTCTAAACGTGACTAATTTTCTGGTCATATAATCCGAAACCAAAATAGGATGCTCTGCCTTACCATTATCTACTACCTTTGCCCTAGCGCCTTGAAAACTCTTGATTGCCATATTAGTTAATTTATTGGTTATCTACTAAATATAATGATTTTTAGGGGTTTACATAATTTTTAACATAATTAATTAGCAATACCGTACATTTTATTAAATTTAATTACGAACTACACCAAATATGAAATTAACCAAAATATTCTGCTTATTGTTACTGGTAGCGGCTGCTTATTGGAGTATTAGGTCCTTGATGCCTTCATACCAAGAAAATGAACAAGTAACTCCAGACAAATTTTCTGTAGACCGTGCTTTAAGGCACGTAGAGGAAATTTCTGTTGCGCCTCATGCCGTTGGTTTTAAAGCCCACACAACGGTTAGGGCCTATTTAACCAAAGCTTTAAAAGAAATGGGCTTGGAAGTTACCATCCAAGAAGGAAAAACAATTGGCGATTGGGGTAATTTGAGCAATGCCGTAAATGTTATTTCCAAAATTCCGGGAACTAACCCTAACGGTAAGTCATTACTGCTTTTATCGCACTACGATAGTAACCCGCACTCTTCTTATGGTGCCAGTGATGCCGGCAGTGGCGTGGCAACCATTCTTGAGGGGGTAAGGAGCTTTTTAGAAAAGAAAAGAAAGCCTAAAAATGATATTATCATCGTATTCACAGACGCAGAAGAATTAGGTTTAAATGGCGCTAATCTATTTGTGACACAACACCCATGGGCTAAAGATATTGGCTTGGTCCTAAATTTTGAAGCCCGGGGAAGCGGTGGCCCTTCTTATATGTTAATAGAAACCAATCGTAAGAACGCTAAATTAATACGAGAGTTCACCAGAGCGCACCCTAAATATCCCGTAGCCAACTCATTACTTTATAGTATCTATAAAATGCTACCTAACGATACGGACCTAACGGTTTTTAGAGAAAAAGCGGATATAGACGGTTTTAATTTTGCTTTTATTGATGACCATTTTGATTACCATACCGCACTAGACACCTATGAGCGTTTAGACCGAAATACCCTTGCACATCAAGGAAGTTATTTAACACCTCTCCTTGACCATTTTAGCCAAGCAGACCTAACGGACGTAAAAAGCCTAACGGATTATATCTATTTTAATTTTCCAATTTTCGGGCTGGTATCTTATCCGTTCGATTGGATTTGGCCCATGTTTATTTTGGCCTGTATTATTTTTATAGGGATTCTAATTCATGGTTTAAAGAATAAAAGCATTGAGCTAAAAGGCATATTTATTGGCTTTATACCGCTTATAGTGGTATTGCTAATAAATGGTTTGGCTGGATACTTTAGTTGGCCGGCTTTAAAATGGTGGTATCCGTGGTATCAAGACATGTTACACGGTTTTACCTATAATGGGCACCTTTATATCTTTATAATGGCCATCTTTTCCTTAAGCGTATGTATACTAGTGTATAATAGGTTTAGAAAAGTAGGCACCGCCAGCTTGTTGGTTGCCCCTATGTTTGTTTGGCTAGCTTTGTGTGCTACCTTAGCCAGCTATTTAGAAGGAGCAAGTTTCTTTATTATTCCAGTTTTTGGTACGCTAGCTGCATGGTATGTCGTTACCAATCAGAAAGAGCCATCTCCCTTTTTATTGGTATTCTTGGCTTTACCTGCTGTTTTTATTTTTGTGCCATTTATTCAAATGTTTCCGGTAGGCCTAGGCCTTAAACTACTTGTGGCATCAACACTATTTACAACTTTACTTTATTTTTTATTGCTGCCTTTCTTTGGACTATTACAACACAAAAAAAGATACGCGGTATTGGGTCTTTTGTTATTCTTTGTCTTTGGAATCGTGGCCCATTTACAATCAGCATCTAATTCTGAACGGCCTAAACCCAATAGTTTACTTTATGTTTATAATGCAGACACTCAAAAAGCAAATTGGGCCACCTATGATAAGGTTTTAAGCACTTGGAACCAACAATTTTTAAAACCAGAGAACGTAAATGAATCTACTTCTGCCCTCAACGTTATTAGTAGTAAATACAATACTAAATTTACCCATACCGCAGAAGCACCTCTTAAATCATTAAAATCGCCAGAAATAATGGTTGTGCAAGACACCATAGTCGGTTCCCATAGAAAATTAAATATTTGCGTAACACATCAAAGAGAGGTAAACCGCTTAGAGGTTTATACCAATAAAACGTCCATTAAAAACGCCGTTATCAATGGTCAATCGCTGACCAAAGAATTTTTAGAGAAAAGAACTTCGGGTAGATTGTTTACACATTACATTAGCAGCAACGATTTTACAGAGATAGAGCTAACCATAGAAAATAATTCGCCATTAGAATTAACTTTTTATGAGGCTTCAAATGATTTATTGAGCAACCCGCTATTTACAGTACCCAAAAGACCAACGGAAAATATACCTATGCCCTTTGTACTAAACGATGCTATTTTATTAATTAAATCGATTACAATTGAGTAAAGCTATAGGAATATTAGGCTGTGGATGGTTAGGCACCCCACTTGCAGAGAATTTATTAGAAAGAGAGTTTCAAGTACTTGGCACAACAACCCAATCTAAAAAAATACCACTTTTGACCTCAAAAGGGATCAAAGCTTTTGAGCTGTGTTTAACTGAAGATAGAATTACTGGCGATATAGATTTATTTTTAGCCAATCTTACTGTTTTAATCATAAACATACCACCTAAACTAAGAGGACCAAATCCTCAAAATTTTACGGCAAAAATGCAACTACTACTCAATGCCATAGGTTCATTAAAACTAAAAGTCATTTTTGTTAGTAGTACATCTGTATATGGTAATGTAGATGGAGTGATAACAGAAGATACCCCACCCAACCCGGTTACCCAATCTGGCAAGCAGTTATTAGAAGTAGAAAATCTATTTAGAAGTGCGCCAAATTTAGAAACCACGGTACTTCGATTTGGCGGATTGATTGGCCCAGATAGACACCCAATTAACCATCTAAGTGGTAAAAAAAATTTAACCAACGGCGATGAAATCATAAATCTTATACATATTAAAGATTGCATCCGGCTGATTACGTTGATTTTGGAGAATAATTGGTGGAATATTACCATAAATGGTGTATGTCCGTATCACCCTACAAAAAAGGAATATTATACGCAAGAAGCGCTAAAAAGAGGACTACAAATACCTGTCTATTCGAAAAATTCTTCTAATATTTATCAAAAATTCATAAAAAGTAGGAATTTTCCTTATCATAATGAAGGTTTCTACACAACTCTTCAATAATTCTTAACCACACTTAAAGTGGTTTTCACAACAATTAAGACTTTATTAAGTTAATAAAGCTGATGATTTTCAAGCTTTTAACTCCCTTGTCATTAACTTTGTACCATCATAAATACTTAAAATCAGCACATGGAAAAGTCAAGATTAAAGTTTAGAATATTGATGGAAATAGAGCGATTGATTGTACAGACCAGTACTAGTAGAAAAACATCTGAAAGATGTATGGAGTTCCATAAAAGTTTAATTAAGAAGTATTTTAATGCTTCTGATGTTATTATAGATTACCATAGGAGAAGGGTAAAGATGAATTTGGTTGTAGACGACCAAGCGTACAATCCAGAAGAAGTAAACATAGACATTCCCGTAATGCCTATGAATCTTTACTATTTGGATTTAACCAGCTTTTTACGCTCTTGCGTAGAAGAGGACGATAAGAGCTTAGCTTTTTATGCACGCTTGATCAAAGAACACAAATTAATAAGCAGTAAAGAAATGTCTGCTTAACGGTACTTTTCCTAACCAAAAATAAAAAAGCCCCATCTAATTATGGGGCTTTTTTATGTGCAATAGTTTAACAAGACCTTATAACCATTTTTTTTAGCTTTGCCATCTTAACCAAAAGAGAATGAAAAAATTAGTTACCACATTTGTTTTATTGGCACTATGCAATTTAACTACGGCACAGACCAATGAAAATTTAATTAAACATTATAACGCATTTTATAAGCAAATGCGTTTGCAAGGAGACGTAGATGGGATTATAAACGCTTTAACCCATTTAAACGTGTTACAGCCATCTGAGCAAAGAATGGATACCCTTGCATACATCTACATGAACAACAATCAGTACATGCAGGCACTTAATACCATTGGAATTGAAAAGAAAAGTACTGATTCTGATTTAGCAATTCAGGTAAAAGCGGTTTCTTTAAAATCACTAAACCAACCCAAACGTGCTTTAGAACAGTTTATAGCCCTATACCAACGTAATAAGAATCCTTATTTGGCCTATGAAATTGCCGATCTACAAATCCAAACTGGAGATACGGATCAAGCTGCTTCTTATATAACTTATGGTATTGCAAATGCTACGGATGATATGAAACATGCTTTTTTTGAAAGACAACAACCCTATGAGGTTTCTTTAAAAGCAGCTTTTTACCATTTACAGGGCCTTTTGATTTTTAATCAAGATAAAACCAAAATAGACGAAGCTATAGCACAAATGGACAAAGCTTTGGAAATTGCCCCTACCTTTAATTTAGCTAGCTTAAGCAAACAGGCTTTAGAAACACGTAAAAACGAGGGTACAGAAACACAGGAATAGTTAGTATTTCATTTTATTTTTAAAAGCTACAAGCAGAAGGCTATCCTTCTGCTTTTTTATTTTTACCAACGTATCAACATTTTCATTAGGCACTAGAATAGACAAAACATAATGTGCTATTTTCCAATTGCCATCAACTAATTTAAGAACACCAGAGCCTCTGCAAAGTTCCATCTGCGTATCCAATACCTCATCAAACCAAGCTACGTTTCCATCTACATAAATATTTCTATCTACAGCGGTAAAACTCCATGCTTTACCCTTATCAAAATAAGGTTTAGAAAACGCCTTGAATGCTTCATTTTGCCAATTTTCGGTAGCGTCAGTACCTAAAAAAACACCATCCGGGGTCATTAAACCAAAATAGGCATCAAAATCGGCATTAGCTGCTGCCTTGTGCCAAGAATCTAGCACCGTGTTTATTTTATCTTTTTGTTCTTGTGCACTTATGGTTCCAAATAACAACCCAAAAAGCGCTAGAAATATTATTTTATTCCCCATTTAATAATAGTTTAATGTCTATGGTATCCTTTGCTATTCTATTAAAATGATTTCTAAGCGCGTTCCTAGCCACCAACACTTCTTTAATTGGCTCTTTTACATCTTCTTGCATTTCTAAATAGCCCTGTGTTTTCAACAAAAAGTTTCGTAATATGGTCTGTCTACTTTTTATCTGATTATTATCGTAAGGCTCGGGAAACGTATCCTTGGCCCATTTGGCTTCTTTCTCCAACAAGTCCGCAACAGCCAATTTTAAATCTTCAGTATTTCTAGATTTTTTAAATACAGTAAAGCTGTTTTCAAAAGCATCGTAAGTTTTCCAGTTGTCAAGTCCTTCCTGTGCGGCATCAGACAATTCCACATCTACCGGCATATTTTTAAACGTAAATTCGGCAACTGTTTTATCTGTTTCATTTGCTCCAGTTTCTTCTTTGTCCTTACAAGAAACCACAAAGATTAAGAGACTGCAGAGTACAAGTAGTTTTCGCATAAAACGAAAATACAAACTTTAAGAAAGATTATCTTTGCCGCGACTAGAATAAACTACTACCTAAATGGCAAAAAACATTCTCATTATTGGCGCCTGTGGACAAATTGGCACCGAATTAACCCTGGCACTGCGCGAAAAATATGGAAATGACCATGTAATTGCAAGCGATATTAGAGAGGGAGGCGAATCTTTGATGGCTTCTGGACCTTTTGAGCTGTTGGATGCAACCCAATACAGTGCAATAGAAGATGTGGTTATGCATTACGAAATTGAGGAGGTATACTTAATGGCCGCCATGCTAAGTGCCACCGCCGAAAAATTTCCAATGCGTGCTTGGAATTTAAATATGAATTCGCTTTTTAATGTCCTTAACCTGGCCAAAGAAGCCAAAATAAGCAAAGTATTTTGGCCCTCTAGCATAGCCGTTTTTGGACTAAACACCCCAAAAGAAAATACGCCCCAAAATACTATTATGGAACCAAGCACCGTATACGGTATAAGTAAGCAATCTGGAGAGCGTTGGTGCGAGTATTATTATAAAAAATATGGCGTAGATGTACGTAGCGTAAGGTATCCTGGGCTAATAAGCTGGAAAACCCTTCCAGGCGGGGGCACCACGGACTATGCTGTAGAAATTTACCACGAGGCCATAAAAAATAGGCGTTATACGAGTTTTTTACAAAAAGGGACTAAGCTACCCATGATGTTCATGGAAGATGCTATTAAGGCAACTATGGCCATTATGGAAGCTCCTACGGATCATTTAAACATACGCTCTTCCTATAATTTAGCGGCAATGAGTTTTGCCCCTGAGGAAATTGCTTCAAGTATTACTGCTGAAATACCCGATTTTATAATTGATTATGAGCCAGATTTTAGACAAGAAATTGCAGATTCGTGGCCTAGCAGCATAGACGATTCCCAAGCCAGAAAAGACTGGGGATGGGAACCTTCCTTTGATTTAAAAAATACAACTAAAGAGATGTTGACTAACTTAAACTAGGTTAGTCTTCATCTTCTTCTGGCATGGCATCTGGATCTACAACGGCAGTTGGATCATCGTCCTCAAAATCCTCATAATCATCCTCATCATAGTTGGCCATTGTTTTCTCTAGTTTAGAGCTAATCTTTACTAGATACTTTGTGTCTTCGGTTAAAACTTCTACACACTCTACTTTTTCACCTGCAGCATTTTTAAAGCCAATGATGTCCCTGTCATCATATCCGTCAGGATATTCTTCTACCAAAAGGCGAAGCACCTCTGGGGTCAATTTTTTAAAGTCTACAATTACACGTTTTCTATTGTCCATTTCATATCAATTGATAAATTAAAAGTAGAAAAATAAACGTGCAAACAAGAAAAACTTACAAATTATTAATGTCTGATTTTCCTCCAGTTTTTTTCAACAATCTTATGGTGCTTATTTCTATATTTTTATCTATTGGTTTAAGCATGTCATACAGGTTTAAAGCCACAACACTAGCACCATGCATGGCTTCTACTTCTACGCCAGTTTTATAATAGGTCTTAACCATAACCTGTATTTCTATGGTTAAACCATCTATTTTATAATCTATTTTAGTGTGTTCTATGGGCAAGGGGTGGCAATCTGGCAACAAATCCGGCGTTTTTTTAACCCCTAGAAAACCAGCTGCCCTGCTCATTTCAAAAACATTTCCTTTAGGCACGGTACCATTCTGTATTGCCGTAATTGTTTCTTTGCTCCCCACTTTTACCAAAGCTTGTGCAATTGCAGTTCTGTATGTGTTTTCCTTTTGTGTAATATCTACCATCTTCTAGGTATTAACTTTCCATTGATAAGAGTCGTCCTCAAATAATTCTTTTCCAAACACGGGCACATCTTTTTTAATAGCCTCCACTACATACTCTAAAGCCTCAAAAACCACTTTTCTATGTGGTGCGGAAACAAACACGAATAAACAAACCTCTCCCACGGCAACCTTACCAAGACTATGGTAAATATGCATACAAGTTATATCATACTTTAGAAAGGTCTGTTCCTTAATCTCATGAAACTTTTGGTTTGCCATAGTCTCATAAGCAGAATATTCTATAGCAGAAACCATTTTACCATCTATTTTGTCTGCCCTTACCTGACCTAAGAAAATATTATGGGCACCAATGTTGGTTTTTACTTGATGTTTGGCAATTGAACTAGCAATAAAGTCTGGAGCAATAGCGCCTTCCTTAAAAACATTCTTAACCTTTTTTTCCATGTTTTAAAGGTAGCTAAGTTTAAAGAAAAAGAGGGTATGGTGTTTTCTAGAAAATTTATAGAAATAAGATGATTTTAGCTAGATACTACTAAAAAGATATTCTTAATTTTGATATTCCTTTTATTTGGCCCCGTAGTTCAATGGATAGAATAGAAGTTTCCTAAACTTTAGATGCAAGTTCGATTCTTGCCGGGGCTACAACTTTTCTAAGATACTTTTTTAAAAACTTTATTAAGGTTGGTCTTGGCCAAGGGTTTATCAAAATACCCAGCAATTACCGGATTGTTTTTGGCTTTTTCCCTGTCCTTACTATTTACAAAAGAAGATAGTACATATACTTTTGGCATGGTGTACTTGCCCTCATACTTCTTTAAGTGTTCTAAAAATCCCCATCCATCCATTTCTCCCATAATTAAATCAAGAAAAATTATATCTGGCAATTTTCCGTATTCTTCTACCCAAGTGGCACATTTATCCAAGCCTTCCTCCGCACTACCGCAGGTAGTTACTTCAAAAGACAGACCAGTCTGCTCTATACAATATCTAGTTGCGAATTGCGAAACTAAATCATCATCTATGATAAAAATTTCTTGACTCATAGCTACTTCAGGGTTCTTTTGGCTGTTATTTGGGTCATTTGACCTATCAAATGTAAAACGAAATTTTTGTAGTAAAAATCCTATTCGACATTATGTTAAAAAAAACACCTAAAATACATACTTTTTAGTGAGGCAACTTAGATTTTATTAAACCATAGAACAATGTTCCTAAAGTTGCGGAAGCTAAAACGATGATAATTGGTATATAACCAGCACCCACCAAAACGTACATGGGTCCAGGGCATGCACCCGCAAGTGCCCAACCCAATCCAAAGCAAACACCACCTATGGCATACCGGTAAAACGATTTATCCTTGTCTGCTATCTCTATTTTCTCTCCAAAGAAAGATTTTAATCCTTTTCTTTTGGTTATTTGGGTGAATAAGATACCTAAAGCTAATGCTGAACCAATAATACCATACATGTGAAAAGAATCAAACTGAAACATTTCATATATACGAAACCAACTAGCTGCCTCTGACTTAAATAAGACAATACCAAAGAAAGTACCTATCAATAAATACAAAACACTTTTCATAGCTTAGAATAAAATTGGAAAGATTACATGAACCATTAACAAGCCACCTACAAAAAAACCAATTACCGCAATAAGCGATGGTAATTGTAAATTACTTAGACCAGAAATAGCGTGACCAGAAGTACAACCACCGGCATAACGCGCGCCGAAGCCTACAAGGAATCCACCTAGAATTAATAACACCAAATTTTTAGGGTTAGAAAAAACCTGATTTTCAAATAAGGCTTGGGGCATATACGCTTGTCCTCCATCTTCAAAACCTAAAGTATTTAGTTTAGCAATTGTACTTTCAGAAATAGCCACGGCATCATTAGGCGATAAAAAGTTTTGTGCGATAAAACCTCCTAATAACACACCTACCGCAACTAACAAATTCCAACGTTGGGCTTTCCAATCAAATCTAAAAAAATCTGCTAGTTTACCTGCCCCACCAATAGAACATAGGGTTCTAAGATTTGATGACATCCCAAAGCGTTTCCCCATTAAAATGAGTATTGCCATGGTTAAGGCAATTAACGGCCCAGAAACATACCATGGCCATGGTTCTAATATTTTTGTCATACCCGAATTTTGAGACGGCAAAAATACGTAGAATTGGGCAAATAGGCTTTTAGTCGTTAACCCCGAACTTTTTAAGAATATCTTCTAATAAACACCATTTGGTAAATGATGATTGCAATAAATTAGCCCCTACAAAAGCAGTGAACCAAAGCCAATTTTGATTCACATATACGGCCAGCAATAAACTTATTAATACAAAACTGCCAGCTACGGCTCTTACAATTCTATTTTTCATGTTTTTTAATTAGATATATCTAGATATGGGTAATTCTACAGCCCTAACCGGATTTGTAGATTGTAATTCTGAATTGAACTTTTCTATAGCGTTAAAAAGTGTATTTACTTTTTCTTCTTCTGTAAATGAAAAGAACAAACTAGAAGCAGCCCCAGCTTTATCACTAGGAAACCAACTGCTTTCCATTAAAACGGTGGGTACGGTCTTATAACCATCAATAGGCGAACCGCTAAAATGTTCTATCCCAGCGGTTTTAAGTAGTTTAAAAACACTGTTCTCATATTCTTTTACCGCAGTTATTATTATGAGTTTCATTTTAGTCTTGTTTAAAGTTTTTACGTTCTATCATATAATACACAAGCGGCACCACCAATAAGGTCAATACTGTTGAAGCTATGGTGCCACCCATTAAACTAATAGCCAAACCTTGAAAAATGGGGTCAAAAAGAATTACAAAGGCACCTATTACCACCGTACCTGCAGTTAGTAATATTGGTGTAGTACGTACCGCACCTGCTTCTATCACTGCTTGTTTTAACCCAACACCATCTTCTAGCCTTAGATTAACAAAGTCGATAAGCAATACTGAATTACGCACCATTATTCCCGCAAGGGCAATCATTCCAATAAATGAGGTTGCCGTAAAAAATGCACCCATTATCCAATGGCCCAATACAATACCAACCAAGGATAAGGGTATGGCCACCATCATAACTAAAGGAGCTTTAAAGTTTTGGAACCATCCTACAATTAACATATAGATAATGATGATTACCCCTAAGAAAGCAATACCTAAATCACGAAATACCTCCAAGGTAATTTGCCATTCACCATCCCACTTCACGGTAAAGTTATCCTGGTATTGGGGCTGTTCCATATACAGTTCGTTCATAGTATACCCCTCTGGTAATTCAATCTGATTTAATTTATCCGTCATACCCAAAATAGCGTAAACAGGACTCTCCAGTTCACCTGCCATATCTGACATTACATAAACTACCCGTTTTTGATTTTTACGGTAAATGCTCTTTGGCTTAATTCCCTTTTCTACCGTTACCAAATCGCCAATAGGATACAATTCTCCATTCTTAGAGGCCACTTTAACCTGTAGTAAATCTTGTAAACTAGAACGGTCTTTTTCTGCTGTAGTTAATATAACGCCAACTTGATTGTAAGCATCGGTTTGATACATATGTGTAACAGGATTTTCTGAAAGCACCATATTCATGGTATGCACTATTTGGGTAGTATTTACCCCGTACAACATGGCTTTTTCTTTGTCTACCGTAAAATTGTACTGTTCCTGGTCACTTTCTACCATCCAATCTACATCTACCACATCGGTGGTGTTATTCAAGATTTGCTGTACCTTATCCGCAATTTCAATCTGTTTCTCATAGTCAGGCCCATAAATTTCCGCTACAATTGTAGATAACACAGGAGGGCCTGGTGGCACCTCAACAATCTTAACATTGGCATTGTAACGTCTAGCGATTTCTTGAACCGGTTTACGGAACTTTTTAGCGATATCATGACTCTGAGTACTACGGTCGTGTTTATCTACTAGATTTACTTGAATATCTGCCACGTTGCTACCCTTTCTTAAATCATAATGGCGAACCAAACCATTAAAGGTAATGGGGGCAGAAGTACCTATATAAGCTTGGTAATTTACAACCTCGGTCTGTTGCGCCAAATAAGTGGCAATTTCTTTAGAAACTACCGCAGTACGTTCTAACGTGGTACCTTCTGGCATGTCTATGACTACCTGAAATTCATTCTTATTATCAAAAGGCAACATTTTTACGGCAACGGATTTGGTAAAGAACAATACCATAGAACCCAACAATAAAACAACCGTAATTCCTAGAAAGGCCCAACGCTTTGTCTTATTCTCGATTAACGGACGCTCAAAACGCTCATACAATTTATAGATAAAGGTGTCTTGTACCGTTTTAGACTCTTCTTTTTGTGCTCCTTTTTTCTCTTTTTCACGAAGGAATAAATACCCTAAGTAAGGCGTAATGGTCAATGCTACAAATAAGGACAACAGCATGGCAATAGAAGCTCCAATTGGCATTGGAGACATGTAAGGCCCCATTAGACCAGAAACAAATGCCATAGGCAATACCGAAGCAATTACGGTAAACGTGGCTAAAATTGTGGGGTTACCAACCTCATTAATGGCGTACAACGCCGCATCTTTAAACGGCAGACGTTTCATCTTAAAATGCCGGTGCATATTCTCTGCTATGATAATGGAATCATCTACCACAATACCGGTTACGAATACCAAAGCGAATAAAGTGATTCGGTTTAAGGTATAATCCAATAAATAGTAACTCAATAAGGTTAGAGCAAATGTGATAGGTACGGATAGAAATACCACCAAACCACCGCGCCAGCCCATGGCCAACATTACTACAAAAGTTACCGCTACTATAGCTCCTATTAAGTGTAACAATAATTCTGATACCTTTTGAGAGGCCGTTTCCCCATAATTACGGGTAACCGCAACCTGTACATCTTCTGTTAGTAAAGTCTTTTTTAAATGCTCTACTTTCGCTAGGACTACATCGGCAATCTTCATGGCATCTGCCCCTTTACGTTTGGCAATGGAAATGGTTACCGCCGGATATTCTGAAGGATATGCCGACCGTGCCTCTGCATTGGCAGCCCCATAACCAAAAGCAACATAGTTTTTAGGTAATTCTGGACCATCTACTATCTGAGCTACCTGTTTTAAATAAATGGGTTGGTTGCTTTTAGTGCCTACAACCAACTGCTCTAAATCTTGTTGGGTTTTTAAAAAATTACCCGTGGTTACATGCAACTCATTGTCATTACTAACCAAATTACCGGCATCCATTTGGCTGTGATTGGCCTTTATCATTTGGGCCACCATTAAAAAATCCAAACCTAGTCCAGATAATTTTTCTTTATCCAAAACCACACGAAACTGCCGTTCCCTACCTCCTATTTTTTTGGTGATGGAAACATCGTTCACCTTTTCAATTTCATTGATAAGCTCATCTGAAATCTGACTTAATTGATAGTCGTCATACGTTTTGCTCCACAACGTTAAGCCTAACATAGGCACATCGTCAATAGCACGCGTTTTCACCAAAGGCATGGTTACACCTTCTGGCATTTGGTCCATATGCTTATTAATCTCATCATACAGCCGAACCAAAGAACGCTCAATATCTTCACCTACGTAAAACTGTACAATCACCATACCTGCTTGGTTCATAGAGGTGGAATACACATATTCTACACCCTTAATGTTGGAGATTATTTTTTCTAATGGCTTGGTGATTCTAGATTCTACCTCCGTAGGATTTGCTCCAGGATAACCCACAAAGATATCGGCCATGGGCACGTCTATCTGTGGTTCTTCTTCCCTAGGAATTAAAAACGAACTGTATACGCCAATGACCATAAAAACAATCATTAGAAGTACCGTTAATTTAGAGGTTAAAAACCCCTTTGCTATTTTACCTGCTAAACCTTCTTTCATGATGTTCTACTTTTGAATGGATAGCTTAGCGCCGTTATATAATTTACCTTCTGCAGAAACCACGTAGGTTTCATCTTTAGTGAGACCAGATATTACCTCAACTTGGT
Organism: Croceivirga sp. ABH4_376; assembly: GCF_056160685.1. Taxonomy (NCBI): domain Bacteria; kingdom Pseudomonadati; phylum Bacteroidota; class Flavobacteriia; order Flavobacteriales; family Flavobacteriaceae; genus Croceivirga; species Croceivirga sp. ABH4_376. The sequence continues at coordinate 41,234 of NZ_JBSWXQ010000001.1, forward strand.
CTCCAATAGTATTTCCAAGCCGCAACCAACGTAAAATGGCGGTATTATTTGGGCCAACCGTGTAGATACCCGTAAGCTGACCGTTTTCTACCAAAGCCGCTTTAGGTACAGTAACACTACTGTTAAACTGGATACCTTCTTCTACAGCAATTGATACCGTGGCAAACATACCCGAACGTAGCTCTTTAGGCGTTTCGTTTAACTTAACCTTCGCCACATACAAACCACCAGAAAATTGAGCAGAAGTACTTAGCTCCATAATTTCTCCCTTAACTGTTTTATCCAAAGCTTTTATGTAAACGTTGGCCCCTTTTCCAACACTTATTTGGTTAATAACACGCTCTGCTACTTTAGCTTCAATTTCATAGGCGCCTGGACCTTCTATACTTACCAAAGGCATACCCGGATTTGCCATAGCGCCTTCATCAATGTGGGTATTGGTGACCACCCCACTAAACGGGGCTTTTATGTTAGCATAAGCGAATTGGGCATTAACCTCATTTTTCATTTGCTGGACCGCTTCTAATCTAGCTTTGGCCATCTGGTAGCGTGCGGTTATATCGTCCAACTCTTTCTGTGACGCACTGTTTTGATTGAATAAATTTTGAAATCGTTGATAGTCCTTCTCGGCATTATTAAAACCTGCAGTAGCTTCTAAAATACCAGCATCTACCCGTGCTTTTTTAGCCTGTAAATCGGTATTTTTAATAACCAAAAGCAACTGGCCTTTTTGAACCTTTTGCCCCACTTTAACCGGTATTCTTTCTACAAAGCCCATCATTCTGGTGCTTAAAGTTGCACTGTTTACAGGGATTATTTGACCACTACCCGCTTGCACATAACCCGTATTAGTGGTTGCAGTTTGTGCTACTTTTACATTTATAGGGTCTATTTCTGTTGGACTTACTTTTTTATCCTCTCCACAAGCAACGATAAGTGCAGTAAGGATACTAAAAGCAAAGCTCTTTTTAATTATGGAAAATATTGTATTCATGGTAGTACTATTCTTTGGTTAAAAATTTAAAGTATGCTAGTGCGTAATTATGTTCGTAAATGGTTTGGTAGTGAGTAAGTTGTTGTTCTGCCAACTGAGTTTCTGCCATTAGTAGGTCTGTGGTTTTTTCAAGACCTTCTTTAAATCTGTTGGTCCGTATTTTTAATGCCTCTTCTGATTGCTCCAACGCCAATGAAGATGATGCTAATTGGCTTTTAGCAACGGCTAACATGCGTTTAGCCTTATCTAACTCCATGTTGCTCTTAGCCTTGTAAGACTGCAATTCTAACTGGGCTTTATCTGCATTTATTTTGCCTTTTTTAGCTTGGGAAAAACGCTGGGAACCTTTAAAGATATCCCAGCTTAAACTTGCCCCTAAACTATACCCATTTGCTCCTGCCTTAAATACTTCATCATCATACAACTCATAGGTTCCAAAGGCATTTAATCTGGGTAAAAAAGCTAATTTATCTGCTTTTGCATTGGCTTTGTATGCCTCAGCAGCCTTTCGCATTGCTTTAACATCTGCTCTATTATCTAAAGTAGCATCTGTGGTAAGCGTTTCTAGTACCGTTGGTCTTAAATCTGTTTGTGGTTCAAGGTTACCTTCAATAGTGGCTTGCATCAAAAATTTTAAATAATCTGATGCATTGCTCAGGTTACTCAAGGCCTGTTGCAATTGGTCGTTAACCTGAGAGGCGCGCACTTGAGCCTGTAGCCAATCTGCTTTTTGAATGAGACCTTGGTCGTAATAATCTTTCGTTAGTTTTTTATTGGCTTTCGCCGTGGTATCTGCTTTTTGAAGTACGGCAACCATTTTATGAGCTAGTTGTAATTGCATGTAAGCCTTTTCCGTTTCAAATTGCATATAGTCTTGTGTTCTTTGAAACTGTAATTCTTTAGCCTCAAAAGTTGACTTTGCTGCCTTGCGTTTTAGAAATCCATCCGCATTAAATAACGGTTGTTGTACAGAAATTACAGTAGCAAAATTCTCAATTGCATCAGGGTCATTTAATAGATCTGGATTAAAATCTGCAGCTGTAAGCACCTCTTGATTTAATTTAGAACCAAAAGCCATTAACGGATTGGTGGTTGTAATACCAGTATGAGATATAGAAATGTTTGGTAAAAACGTAGCACTACTCATACCATAATCTGCCTTTGCCGCATTGGCTTCTAAGGCCGATATTTTTAGCTGCACGTTAGCTTTTTGAACTTCTTCTAAAGCTTTTTCTAAGGAAATAGGAACAGTTTTTTGTGCGCGTAGCACCACAACTGAGAAACATATAAAAGCGAAAAACAACAATTGTTTCATGGTCTATTTTAATTTTAAATCAAAAGTAGACCCATGGATTTTCCTGTGCAGTAACCTTGGTTACCCCACTTGGTGACCCAGGTTACAAATAAAAAACCGCTGCTTTTACACGGTAAAACCAACGGTTATCTACTTCACTGTTTTGTGCAGTTATTCGCTTTACTTTTTCTTTTTATCTGGCACAAAAATGGAAAATAAAAGACCGCCTAACAGTCCTCCATACAAGGTGCTATTCAAAGGTTTTGAAGTAATGGGGCAGGTGCCAGACAAACAACCAATTTCAGTATAATAAACATATCCAGCCATTAACCCAACGATAACCCCAACTGCTGTTATTAGTATTCCTTTTTTAGTCATATAAATGTATTAACGTGTGCCGCCGTGACCGCCAGCTACAATTACCAATACTTTTAAACTTAAATAAATGAATTTAAAAAACTGAATGATGGGGTTCATCATTATAAATTGTTTCGTTTTAGATATTCTTCTTGTCATTTTAGTAGTTTTTATAAATGAACCTTATGCTTACTCTGGAATTAACCACCAAAATGGTTTCATTTTGGCTTTGTACAAAAAGGCATAATGTAAAGCCAATTTTAACCAGTGCCCCGCTAAACCAATATCACCGAACGTTTTACCTAACTTTCTACCATGTGAATCTGGATATTTCTCAAAATCTGGAACAATGGGATATGTTGTGATGCTTACACCACTTCCTTTGGTAATTCCGAACCCTGCACTAGCTATACAGGCAGCACCCATATTACCCATGGAACCTTTATGATGTAAGGTTTTATGCTTACCCTTAATTTTATCAATTAGATTATCTGCAACTAATTTTGCCGTTATACCAGAAGGCATGCCTGTTCTAGGTGGCGCTGGCGTAATATCTGTACCATTTTTACTTTTTCTAGGCTTTGAAATACCGTGGGGAGGTGCAAAAGCAATACCTGGAGCAAAAATATTTTCATAGTGGGGGTTTTGGTAGGTCTCTGGCCAATCTTGCACTTTCCATTCCTCATAAGGTTTAGGTGTATAATCCGCATCTACTAACATAAAACCTTTGAATAATTTATCTGTAATATCTACTCCTTCTTTATCGTACGCTTTAAATCCATGCCCTGAAAAAGATGGGATAAGCATAGCAAAATCAAAAGGTTCGGTTTTGTATTCGCCATCTAAATTTTCATAATGTGCCAAACCCGCTTCAATTTTTGTTACCCCAGCACCTAAAATCCATTTTATGCCTCGGTCTTCAAAAATCATTTCTACCATCTCAGCAGATTTTAAAATATTGCTTCCGTAACTCAGCAACATTCCGTCCATACCAAAATCGCCCAATTGATATTCGTTAGAAAGCCACGTAATTTCTGCCATATCACGCACCTTGTGTCGCCTTAATTCTTGTTCCACATTTAAAATATATTCAAATGCAGCGCCTTGGCAAGTTGCTTTTGCGTGTCCTGTACCAATAACAATTTTCTGCTTTACCCCTTTTTTCATTTTAGCAATAGCTTGCTCTAGCGCTTTCCAAGAATGGTCTGCATGAGAATAGGTACAAACGGAATATACCCCATTGGTTCCAGGTTTTAAGCCTTCTGTTGCTTCAAAATTAAGTTTGGGTCCCGTGGCGTTTATCAAATAATCGTAAGTTACCTTTTCTGTTTGCCCAGCTTTATCCGCAACATATTCAATAATTACATACGGTGCTTCTGTTTCAGCATCACCTTCTGGGTGAAAAGTTGTAACCTTTGCTTGCTTAAATTCAATACCCTTCTTTTTGTATAAAGGTTTAAGTGGAAATTTGGTTTGTTCTGGTTGCATACGGCCTATACCCACCCAAATATTTGATGGTATCCATTGATAACTGCTATTTGGCGAAACAACTACAACATCATGCTCCTTAGTTAATTTTCGTCTTAAATGCGAAGCCGCCACATGGCCAGATATACCAGCCCCTAATATTACGATTTTAGACATTTTAGTTTGCTTTATTTAATGTGGTTTAAAGGTAGTACCACATACCTATGCCAATCAGCAACTTTGGTCACCTCTATTGGTAACCTTGGTTACCAAACTAACAACCTAAGCAAACTAACTTTACCTTAAATTTTATTGTTTTTTTAGCTTAAAACACACCAAACATGAGAAACGATTCCAACACATTTATCTACATAATAGGTGGTATCATTTTGCTTCATTTTATCATTGGGTTTATATGGCTCATCTTTAAGTTCAGTAAGAAAAAAGAAGACTAATAACTGGTATCGTCCAATTTTACTTTACCATTGAAAGTTCGGTAAAGGAACAAGAAATACATTGCCAATAAGGGTGCTCCAATTAGCACAATAGTTAGCATAATACCTAATGATTTTTGTGAGGAAGCCGCATTGTAAATAGTAACGCTATAATCAGGATTTATGGTTGAGGGCAGCAATACTGGATACAATTGAAAAGCCACCAACATTAATAAAAAAGCCATGGTTAACGAAGAAAATATTAAAGCTTGCATGTACTTCTTTTTAGACACCAATCTAGGTACATTTGCTACCGCTAAAAATGCTAAAATAGGAATGATAAAAAACACTGGGTTTTCTTTGAACTTATCTATTACCCCAGGCAAATAAATCAAGGTATAGAACGATGTAAAAACAAAAGTTACAATAAAGAAAATCATTCCCTTTTTTAAAAGAAACGTCAACCTAGCAAATAACCTACCTTCTGTTTTCAACAAGAGAAAAATAGCTCCTTGGGTCATAAAAACGGATAAAGTGGTTAACCCGGTTAAGATTGCATACGGATTTAAAAAAGTTAAGAATACACCACCTTTATACATGTGATTTTCATGCAGTTCAAACCCTTGTAACACATTACCCAAAACAACACCCAAAAGAAAACCAATTAGGGTGTTGGAAAGAAAGTAAACAATATCCCAAGTTTTTCGCCACCAAGTCATTTCTTCCGCACTTCTAAACTTTATGGCTGCTGAACGCAATACCAAAAGCATTAAAAAAAGCATAAAAGGAATATACATAGCGGACAACATAGTGGCGTACATTACCGGAAAACCGGCGAACAATGCGCCACCACCAATTATTAACCAAACTTGGTTGGCATCCCAAATAGGACCAATGGCGTTAATGGCTATACGCCTACTCATATCTTTTCTAAAGAATAAATGCCATGCACCAGCACCATAATCAAAACCTTCTAAAATGGCGTAACCAGAAAATAATAGTCCAACAACCAAATACCATAAAGTGGGATAATCTATACCTAAAAATGTTTCCATGCTGTACCTATTACGTGTATTTTAAAAATTCGTTTGGATTTTCTGCTTCTTCATGCGGACCGTGTTTTATCTTTTTATTTACCGAGTAAAGAAATAGTAAAAACAAGATGGTGTACACCACAAAAAACAAAATCAAAGAAAATAGAATCTGATTGGAAGACACCTCTTGAGAAAAAGCTTCGCTAGTTTTTAAATGCCCGTAAACCACCCAAGGCTGCCTACCCATTTCTGCGGCAAACCAACCTACCTGATTGGCTATCTGTGGTAATAATGCCGATAAAACAAAAATCCTTAATAACCATTTTTTCTCAAACAATTTTCCGCGCCACCACAAGTAGCAAGCATAGAGGGTTAAACCTATTAAAAACATGCCAATGGAAATCATAATATGGTAAAACTGAAACACAGCGTTTACCTGTGTGGGCACTTCATCTTTAGGAAAAGCATTTAATCCCGGAACGGGTTCTTCAAAATCTTGATGTACCAAAAACGAAAGTCCACCAGGAACACCGATTCCCGTAACCTCTTGTGATTCGTTATCTACCCATCCAAAAAGATACAGATCAGCAGCGGCAGATGGTTCATAATGGCCTTCCATAGCGGCCAATTTAGCCGGTTGGTTTTCTGCTACGCCATCTGCGGAGCTATGCCCAGAAGCCAACTGTGTTAACGAAACAAGGGTTGCTACCGCCAAAGCTATTTTAAAAGCTTTTTTAGAAATTTCTACATACCTGCCTTTTAGAAGGTAATAGGCATGTACACTAAGCACTAAAAAGGCACCCGAAAGAAATGCACCTTGCCAAACATGAATTATACGGTCTACACTAGAAGGATTAAAAACCATGGCCCAAAAGTCCGTTACCTCTGCCCTTGCATTTAAACCTTCACCCACAATATGGTAACCCGCGGGGGTTTGCTGCCAACTGTTGGCCACCACAATCCAAACTGCGGAAAACATAGAACCTAAAAAAACACCGATGGTTGATATAAAATGAACTTTCGGGGAAACCCTGTTCCACCCGAATAGTAAAATACCCAAAAAGGTACTTTCTAGACCAAAAGCAAATAAACCTTCTGCTGCTAAGGCACTACCAAAAATATCACCTACATATTTAGAGTAGACAGACCAATTGGTGCCAAATTCAAATTCCATGATAATGCCCGTAGCCACACCAATACCAAAGGTTATCGCGAAGATTTTTAACCAAAAACGGGTTAAAATCTCATACTGCTTCTTGCCTGTTTTTAGGTAAAGACCTTCAAAAACAACCATTAGCAAACCTAATCCGATACTTAATGGTGGATATATGTAATGAAAGGCTACAGTAAAAGCAAACTGGATTCTTGCGAGGATTTCTGTATCCATAACTATTAAAAATTAAGTTCTCCCAAAGTTAAAGAAGCCTTAACTATTTCAATGTTATTTAAGTTACAGAACGAAAAAAAAATTAAGGTTTTCTATTCTTTTTTACTTCCACTTATCATGGACCAAACTACAGCCACTAATATTATTACCACTAAGGCGAAAACGGCAATCATCCAAATACCGTTCTGCCAAGAAACCAAGGGTAGTACAAGCATTGCTTTCATAATTCTAAGTTTAAAAGCTATAAAAGTAAAATACGGGATTCAGAATAAATATGACATTTATCAGAATAAAAAAGAGCCGTTTGTATAACAGCTCTTTTTTTTATCGGTTTATTTTTTGAAAGTAATTAGATAGACTTCTTGGCCAAATACCAATCTACCTTTTCTAATGAATCATCTGCCAATCTTTCGTTTAATTGATCTAAGGTTTTAGGAGGCCCAACAATAACTTTATCGCCCTTTTTCCAATCTAATGGCATAGCTACTTTATATTTATCAGAAGTTTGTAGCGCTTCCAGAGAACGTAGTATTTCATCCATATTTCTACCTACATTTAATGGATAATACATTACCAACCTTATTTTTTTGTTAGGGTCAATAAAAAATACGGCTCTTACTGCCGCGGTCTCGCTTTCGTTGGGCTGCAGCATTCCGTACAATTTAGACACCTTCATATCTAAATCTGCAATAATGGGAAAATCAAAATAAACACCGGTATTCTCCCTAACATTTTGCACCCATCCTAAATGGGCATGTATACTATCTATACTTAACCCTAATAACTCAGTATTTAGCGCATCAAATTCATCTTTGCGTTGCGCAAAGCCACTCATTTCTGTTGTACAAACAGGTGTAAAATCAGCAGGATGAGAAAACATCACAATCCATTTGTCCTTAGCAAAATCTGATAGCTTAATGTTTCCTTTAGTTGTTACCGCTTCAAAATCTGGTGCAATATCCCCTATTCTTGGCATAGATGTAACTTGATTGTTTTCTAATGAATCACTCATAATAGTATAATTTTTAATTATGTTATATTAATTTTCTATAAATGTATACTATCATTGAAACAGGGTAAGTTACCTAGGTTACACTAACCTATCAATTCTAAATTTTTAACAAACATTTAAAGTTAAAAAACAAAAAAGACGGCTAATAACCGTCTTTACTCTTTAAACATTTTCGCCTTTTAGCATTTTATTCCAGTACAAATAGGGTAAGCCATATTTTTTTAGCATCCATAGCCTCCAATGCTCCTTTTCGCTATTAAAAACAAGCATACGTTTAAGTTTTGGATCCGGTGTAAAATTGTTGTTATAATCAAACTCTGCTAAGGTCATTTTTCCATAACCCGTAACCAACGGACAAGAAGAATATCCGTTGTACGATTTATTGGTGGCTGTTTTATTTGCCAGAAGCATGTTAATATTTTCTACTACTATTGGTACTTGTTTACGAATAGCTGCACCTGTTTTAGCGGTTGGTAATGCGGCTACATCACCCAATCCAAAAATATTAGGGTATTGGTTGTGTTGCATAGAATTATGGTCTACGTTTAACCAACCAGCATCATTTGATAATACGGAGTCTCTAATAAATTTTGGTGCTGCTTGGGGTGGTGCTATATGCAACATATCAAATGGCACCTGAATATCTGTGTCGCCATACATTTTTTCCCTTAAAGGATTATCCTCATTAATTACACACTGATTTTCTTCAGGAGCGGTATGATTAAAATGAACAATCTTATTTTCAACATCAATCCATTTTGGTGCATAAAAAGGTTTAAAATGAATTCCATAGCGATCAATAACCTTCATTAAGGTTTCTCTAATTTCTTTTACTCCAAAAATTACGGTACCAGGTGTGGCAAATATGACGTTGGTTTTAGCTGCCAGTCCATTTTTTCTAAAATAATCTGCCGCTAAATAGGCAATTTTTTGCGGTGCACCACCACATTTAATTGGTGTGGTAGGTTGTGTAAATAATGCATTGCCACCTTTAAAATTTTTAATGGTTTGCCATGTATGTTCCGGATTAGTATAATTACTGCAAGCAATACCTTTTTCCATAGCCTCTGGCAAACCTTGTATCATAGATGGCTCCATAACTAAACCCGGTGCAACAACGAGAATATCATAGTTTAATATGCCATTGGCTTCCGTTTTAACCGCATTTGCCTCAGGCTCTAGACCAATTGCTTTATCCTTAATCCATTGAACGCCAGAAGGCATTACTTCTGACATAGGCTTGGCTGTTTTTTTATAGTCATAGGCTCCAGCGCCTACCAAGGTCCATGCCGGTTGGTAGTAATGTGTTTTGGATGGTTCAATAATACCAATATCCAATGTGGCATCTTTAGCTAGCAGCTGTGCTGCGGTCATAATACCGGCAGTACCACCACCAATTATAAGGATTTGAAATTTATTTTTCATTATTATTAGGTTGTTGATAATTTTTAGTCAATTTAATTATCAATTATTTAAATAAGTGTAACTATTGTTACATTAGCGCCCATAAATAAGCGTATAGCTACCACAAAATAAAAAAGGCTGCTCCCATGAGGAAGCAGCCTAAAATCAATCAACCAACCAATAAAAACTTAATTTCTTTTCTTACAAGTATTTAGACCAAAAGGTGCATATACTGGACAAAATCCTGTAATACTTGTCAGCAAAAAAATAGCGCCTAAACCAAGTAATACATATGCAAAAAAGCCACCTATTACATTATAGTGAAATAAAATTGCAACAACTAGGGCAACAATTACCCTAAATACTCTGTCTACAACTCCCATGTTCTTTTTCATAATCTCTAAAATTTATTATTTTCTGAGGTAATTCTGGAGAGCTACCGTAAAAATACGATAAGATAAACACCTTAGGTGTAACCTTGGTTACATTACTATAATTTTATTGATAATAATTTTAAGATTTCAGTTAATACCATGAATAGAAGAATATTTAGTAAAAACTTGGGTCTAACCACCATGAGCAGTGTATTGGGCGCCAAGATAGTTTATGGCCATCTTATGCCTAAAAACTACTTACCACTAGGTTTGGAAGCTAACGATCCCTTTAAACTGTTTAATAAAGATTCACAAATGGTGGTATTAAACGATAAGCCATGGAACATAGAGGCCCAAGCACATTTGCTAAATGATAGGGTTACGCCCAATAAATATATGTTTGTTAGAAATAATGGCATAATACCTCCTAAAATTAATGTTGATACTTGGCAACTAATGCTTAATGGAGAATCTGTTGTTAAACCAAAAACATACAGCCTACAAGAATTGAAGTCTAAATTTAAACAGTACACATATAATCTCACCCTAGAGTGCGGTGGCAATGGAAGAGCAGAATTTAACCCACCAGCCAAGGGCAATCAATGGACGGTTGGAGCGGTCCATTGCGCCCAATGGACCGGTATACGATTAAAAGATGTATTAAACGATGTTGGGTTAAAAAATGATGCGGTCTATATTGGCTACCATGCTGCGGACACCCATTTAAGTGGAGACCCCACTAAGGAACCTATATCTAGGGGTGTACCTATAGCAAAAGCATTGCAAGATGAAACTTTAATTGCCTTTAAAATGAATGGTGAGGATATTCCTTTAGCCCACGGATATCCTTTACGATTAGTATGTGGTGGTTGGCCAGCTTCTGCTTCGGGCAAGTGGCTCACAAGTATTAGTGTACGAAATAAAGTGCATGATGCTCCAAAGATGACAGGGTCTTCCTATAGGGTTCCTTGCAAACCTGTAGCTCCGGGAGAAAAGGTGAACGATGAAGATATGTGCATTATAGAATCTATGCCCGTTAAATCGTTAATTACCTATCCAAAAACGGGTGCATTGCTAAAAAGGAACCAAAAATTAAATATAAAAGGTCACGCTTGGGCAGGTGAATTAGCGGTAGCTAAAATGGAATATTCCATAGATTTTGGCGCAACTTGGAAACTTTGTAAGCTTAATAAAGCTGCTAATAGATTAGCATGGCAGCAATTTTCTGCAACTGTAGATTTTCCAGAGAATGGTTATTACGAGATTTGGGCTAAAGCTACGGACGGTCAAGGTAAAAGCCAACCTATGGTTTTACCTGGTTGGAACCCAAAAGGGTATTTGAACAATGCTTGTCATAGAATTGCCGTAAAAATAGGATAATGGAACAGCCACATAAGTTTGATGATAGTGCTGCACTTATCCGCCGATTGAGTATTACCCTGTTTTTTTTCTTTTTTGCGATTGCTGGTATATTGCTTTACCTTATGGTAGACCCTAATTTAACGGCATTTTCTTCTAAACCAGAGACTACTTTAACAACAGTAGAAGAAACCGAAGTGGAAAACGATTTTGATGCCATTGAAAATGGCATCCACTTACGAACGGGTTTTATTGCGGACGATGGGTTAATGACCGTAGTGAATAACTGCACCAATTGCCATTCCGCTAAATTGGTGACGCAAAATAGAATGACCAAAGAAGGTTGGGCAGCTACAATTAAATGGATGCAAGAAACCCAAAACCTATGGGATTTAGGAGACAATGAAAAAATTATCCTGAACTATTTGGCAAACAATTATGCTCCCGAAAAGAAAGGGAGAAGACAAAATCTAGAACAAATAAACTGGTATGCCTTAAACGAGTAAATTGTATGGAGTTGATTGATGCTTTTTTGAGTGCTTTTATAGGAACACTAAATTACACCTGGCGTAGTGTAGTGTTTGATGTACCTTGGTATAAAAACTATTTTTGGGGGTTAATCCTAATATCTCTTTTGGTCTGGTCTTTAGAGATTCTGTTTCCGTGGCGCAAACAGCAAGCTATTTTTAGAAAAGACTTTTGGTTAGATGGCTTTTATATGTTTTTCAACTTTTTTGTGTTTGCCATATTTATAAGTGGTTTTTATAAAATAACAGCGCTGCTATTTGCTAAAATTGGACTGTCTACTTCTAGTTTGGCTCTCATAAACACAGAAGAGTGGCCGGTTTGGGCAGAACTATTGACCTTCTTTATTGTATTGGATTTTGTGCAATGGTTTACGCACGTGTGTTTACACAAATTTCCCGCATTATGGCGCTTTCATCAAGTACACCACAGTGTAAAAGAAATGGGCTTTGCGGCGCATTTACGATACCATTGGATGGAAAATATTTTATACAAACCCTTAAAAACACTTGGGGTAATGTTGCTAGGAGGTTTTGAACCGGAACAGGCTTATCTAGTACATTTTGCGGCTATTGCCATAGGGCATTTAAACCATGCCAATATAAAATTGAGCTATGGGCCTTTAAAATATATATTTAACAATCCGGTAATGCATTTGTACCACCACGCATACACCATTCCCAAAGAAAGCTTTGGCGTAAATTTTGGAATAAGTCTAAGTCTATGGGATTATATCTTTAAAACCCATTATATACCAGAAGATAGTGGCAAGATTAAATTGGGTTATCCTGGAGACGAAAAAATGCCCCAGAGTTTTCTAGGGCAATTATTCTATGGGTTTAAAAAACAAGAATAACTTAAACCTTGAGCAATTGCTCTAATTGCTCTGCCTGGACCACACCAGACTGCCTCCAGGTTAACTTACCTTTATTAAATATCATTAATGTAGGCACTCCACGCACTTGGTACTGAGCGGCTAAACTTTGATTTTTATCAACATCTATTTTAATAATTTTTGCGCTATCGCCTACTTTTTCCTTAAGTTTTTCCAGAATAGGCCCCATCATCTTACATGGCCCACACCATTCTGCATAAAAATCTACCAAAACAGGTTTATCGCTTTCTAGAATAGACTTAAAACTCGCCATATTTATTGTTTTTTAAAAGAAATGTTCCAAACACCTCTTACTTCATTTTCACTATAACCTACCGCCCTATCTGTTGGGTATAACTCTTGTAAACTCTCATAAACAGATTCAGTAATATCTTTTACCTTTTCTCCATGGCATTTTAAACAAAGTTGGTTGGTCACAATTGGGTAATAAAACTGCACACTATCCTTTTCTTCTTTAACCACAGCTTCTAAGTTCTTATTTTGTTTTAATTGTTGCTTGTACTTACTAATGTAAATTAAAGCTTCTTGATCAGCTTGGTTTTGAGGATTTCTAGGTTTATCTGAAACTCTCTTTATTTTAGCGTTATAGGCAACAGCCATACTATCTGTTAGCGGATAAGCTTTAATATTACAAAACTTAACCGCAGCTTCTACTCCCTTTTCCTGTATAGTACCCATTAAGTTTTTACCCAAAATCTTTTTTGTGCCCATGGCCATTTCTAAGCCCAAAGCATTATAATCTACTATAGAATCTGATTTTATGGGGATAGATGCGTGTTCTGAATTTAAATAAGGTTCAAATCCTTTATCTTGCCAATGCGCAGCAAACCAATCTGGCTCATCAATTTTATAATTGTACATAAGCTTGGCAACAGCTCTAATCTCTGCTTCTTTAAAAGTTTGTTTTGGCATTACACCAAACCGTTTCACCGCACCTTTTAAGAGTGCTTTATCTTTTGCCGGATCTTTTACAAATTCCCAAATGGCATTAACAAAAGCATCCTCGTTCTTATAATCAGTTAAGTAATGGGCTTTAATAGCAATCATTGGAGGGCCTATTCTACCAGTCTTCATAGGAGCTGTGGCACTATGGCACAAATAACATTTGTTATTCATCAAAGCCATTGCTTCCAAAGGTTCAAAATCCGTATTAACTTGGCTCGCAACCTTATCATCTTTTCTTTGTTGCTTACAAGAAATGGCAAGGATAAAAACTAAAAGGAAAAATACCTGTTTCATACTTTCAATTTTACCAGGCCATAAAGCCTCCACGTAAATCTAGCACATTGGTAAAACCCATTTTAACGAGTTTTTTCGCTGCATTTTGGCTTCTGTTACCAGACTGACAATAAATATAGACAGGCTTATTTTTGTCTAGCTTTTCAAAAAGCTGATTAAAATTGAACCTATCAAAAAAATCAATGTTGATAGCCCCTTTAATGTGCCCTGCGTTATATTCCCTTTTGGTACGCACATCTACCAATTGCACCTTTCCTTTAGCTATAGCATTAGCAAAAGAATTCCTATCTAATATGGACACACCTTCTACAGGTTTGCTACCAAACAATAAATTTAATAAAGACATACTTGTTATTTTACCCCTAAAATAGTGGCACGGAACCACAAGTACAGTAACTTAGGTTACAGTAAAGCCTTGAATAATACGCTGTATTATTTAGACCAATCATCATAGCCGCCGGAGTAATCATAGACTTTTTGAAAGCCCATTTCTTGTAAAAGAATGGCAGCTTTATGGCTACGCCCTCCCATTTTACAATAAAGATAAACAGGTTTATCACGGTCTAATTTTTCAATTTTGGTTTTGAAAGTGTCCCTTTGTAAGAAATCTATATTTTGGGCATTTCCAATATGTCCGGCTTTAAATTCCATGCTTGTACGTACGTCTATTAACTGCGCGTCTTTTTCATGGAGCAGTTGGGTTTCCACGTAGTTTTTATCTATTTGCTCTATGGCCATATCTGTATTGGCCTTATCCTGACAAGAAACCATCTGGATAAAAACCAATACTGCCACAAAAGATTTAAAGACCTGTGCCTTCATTAGCTTTATTTAAGTGTGCTTGGACAAACATAATCTGTTACGGCAACACCTGTTTCCTTAATTGCTTTCATTCCACCAGCAACATCTATCAAATTATGAATTCCCCTACTTTTTAAGATACTAGCGGCAATCATACTTCGGTAACCGCCTGCACAATGTATAAAAAAGTTATCATTATCTGGAAATTCGGTCAAATGATTATTTAAAAAATCCAATGGTGTAGAATGTGCATTCTCAACGTGTTCCGAAGCAAATTCGCCTGGCTTGCGCACATCAAAAACGGCCGTATTATCTTCTTCTAATTGTGCTTTAAACGTGGCTGCAGATACAGAACTTACCGTGTCATAATCCTTAGCTGCTGCTTTCCAAGCTTCAAAACCGCCCTCTAGATAACCCAAGGTATTATCAAAACCAACACGAGACAAACGCGTAACTACCTCTTCTACACGATCAGGTTCCGCAACCAGTAAAATTGGTTGTTGCACATCTCCTACCAAGGCCCCTACCCAGGGAGCAAAACCACCATCTATGCCAATAAAAATAGAACGAGGAATATGTCCTTTGGCAAATTCATTTTGATGCCTTACATCTAACACTATAGCCCCTGTTTCATTAGCAGCCGCTTCAAAAGCATCTGGTGATAGTGCCTGTGTTCCTCTTTCTAAAACTTCGTTTATATCTTCATAGCCCTCCTTGTTCATTTTTACGTTTAAAGGAAAGTATTGTGGTGGCGGCAACAAGCCATCCGTTACCTCCTTAACAAACTCTTCTTTGGTCATATCTGCACGTAAGGCATAATTCATCTTCTTTTGGTTTCCCAAGGTATCTACTGTCTCCTTCATCATATTTTTACCACATGCAGAACCGGCACCATGAGCAGGATAGACCACTACATCATCTGCCAAGGGCATTATTTTAGTTCGCAAACTATCAAAAAGAGTCTCTGCCAATTGCTCTTGAGTCATGTCTGCAGCTTTTTGTGCCAAATCTGGTCTCCCTACATCTCCTAAAAACAAAGTGTCTCCACTAAAAATAGCATGGTCTTTACCATTTTCGTCTTTTAACAAATAGGTAGTACTTTCCATTGTGTGTCCTGGAGTATGCAAGGCAACAATGGTTACTTTACCTAATGTAAACTCCTGCTGATCTTTTGCAATTATGGCATCAAATGTTGGGTTGGCGTTAGGACCATAAACAATAGGAGCCCCTGTTTCTTTAGATAAGGTAACATGGCCACTCACAAAATCTGCATGAAAATGTGTTTCAAAAATATACTTGATTTTAGCTCCTGCCTTATCGGCACGTTCCAAATACGGACCAACCTCTCTAAGTGGATCTATAATGGCCACTTCGCCCTCACTCTCAATATAATAGGCACCCTGTGCCAAACATCCTGTATATATTTGTTCTATCTTCATCATATTTCTTTTTAATACCCCAAAATTAAGTTTAAGTTTTTTACTACGTAGTAACTTCTGTTACACAATTATTTATACTGTAGGGAAACCTTATCTTGCATGGGCGATTTACCTACGTGAGCCAAGCAGTCTTCATAGGCTTCTGCAGTACGTACATGTATGTTATCGGTTCCAATAATTTTTGCCAAACCACTTTTAACCAAAATATCTCTAATGGGTCCAATTGCACCAGCTAGTTTAAAGGTGATGCCTTTTTCTTTTAGGTCGATGATTATTTTTTCCAATTCTGCCGCAGCCGTATTATCTATATAATTCACTGGCTCCGCATTAAGTACAACGTAACTAAGAGCACCTTTTTTCAGGTTGATTTGTTTGTACAAAGCCATTTTAAAGTGTTGTACGTTGGCAAAGAACAACTGCGCATCAAAACGGATAATTAGTATTCCATTATCACATTCAACATCTTCAGAAAAACGTTCTATATTCTTAAAATAATCCATTCCTTTTATCTTACCTAAAACAGCAATATGCGGTTTAGAAGTACGATAAACCAATAAGAATAAAGAAAATAAAACCCCAAAAATAATTCCTTGTGCAATACCAACCGCTAGGGTAGTACTAAACGTAACGAGTAATAAAATTAATTCGTCTTTTTGATGCTTGTACAACTCTGCTGGATATTTTAAATCTAGCAATCCAAAAACAGCAACCAAAATAATAGCACCTAGGATAGATTTTGGCAAATATTGAAAATAGGGTGTTAAAAACAACAACACAAAACCCACTAAAACGGCACTAACAATAGAGGATAATGCTGTTTTTGCGCCTTCATCTACGTTTACCGCCGTTCTGGACATACTGGCGTTAGCAGAAAAAGATTGAAAAAGAGAACCCAAAATATTACTAATACCAAGCGCTTTTAATTCTTGATCTGGCACCGTATGGTATTCTTGGGTGCGCTCTTCTACACCTTTGGCTATAGCCATCTCCTCTGCAAAAGCAATAAAAGACAAAGCCATGGCTAGAGGAAAAGCAAGGGTAAGTTGTTGCCAAGTAAATTCTGGCAATGTAAAGGTTGGCAAACCATCTGGAACATAACCAATGATGTTAACGTCCGATTCGTTTACCATAAAGAAATAAATACCCACTATACCCAACACCACCACTATCATGGCAGAGGGTAATTTTCTATTTAGCTTTTTTAATCCAACAATTACTAAAATTGCGGCAATACCTATGGTAAAGTCATACCAATTAAGATTGGGCAATCCCCTGAATAATTGTTGTAGGGTTTCTAAGGTATTGGAAGAATTGACCGTAACACCAAAAATATGCTTTAACTGGCTAACTCCTATAACTATAGCTGCCGCAGAGGTAAAACCACTTACCACTGGCCTAGATAAAAAGTTGGCCAAAAAACCCAACTTTAAAAAGCCCATAGCTAATTGCAATACTCCTACAAAAAAAGCAATAAACAAGGCCATGGCTGTATATTCTCCTTCTGTTGCCAATTTCATGGCAGATAAGCCAGAAGCAACAATGAGTGCATCTAAAGCTACAGGGCCAACAGCTAATTTTCTACTAGTTCCCGTAAGCGCATATACCAAATTAGGCACCAGCGCAGTATACAAACCATATACCGGGGGCAAACCAACAATCATAGCGTAAGCCATTCCTTGCGGAATTAGCATAACACCTACAGTTAAGCCTGCTACTATATCTCCAGACAAATAGGCTTTTTTGTAATTGGGCAACCACTCTAATATGGGAAAAAATCGTTTCATTAGTAATTAGAAACCTCCTCCAATTCTATATGACTTCTATGCATTTTTATTTTACCTAGTTTTTCTAGTTTTTTAAGTAATCTAGAAATCACCACTCTAGAGCTGTGAAGGTCATACGCTATTTCTTGGTGGGTACTATTTATGGTGTTATTTCCGGCAATTTCTGCTTTTTTAATCAAGTAATCCATTAAGCGTTGATCCATATTCATGAACGCAATGCTATCTACCGTATGTAACAACTCATTTAAACGATTGTGATAACTATCAAAGACAAAATTCCTCCAAGACTTATACGTTCCGGTCCATTCTTCCATTTTTCTAATAGGAATCATAATTAACTTGGTATCTGTTTCCGCAATAGCCCTAATTTCACTCTGCGCATCGCCAATACAACATGCCATAGTCATACTACACGTTTCTCCTGCTTCTAAATAATACAGTAAAAGTTCATCGCCATCATTATCTTCCCTAAGAATTTTAATGACACCTTCTACCAAAAGAGGCATAAAGCGCACGTAATCACCTATTTCCATTAGTTTATAACCGGCGGGCACTTCTTTAAACGTACCTACTTGAGCAATCTCATTTAACAATGCTGGCTCAAAGCTATCTCCAAAACTTGATTTCAACTCTTGTATCACGTCTACGAATTTAAAAAATTACAATCCTTATAACTGTAACCATTGTTACTTATTCTACCAAAGCCTTTTGTAATGGCATATGATTTAGTCGTTTTCCCGTTAAACGGTACACTGCGTTGGCAATTGCGGCACCTATTGGTCCCAAAGGAGGTTCTCCTACTGGCCCTGGAACATCACGCCCTTGTAAAAGGGTCACGTCAATTTCCTTTGGTGCATGTTTCATTAGCGCCATTTGATAAGGTCCGTAAATGGTAGGCTGTAATTGCCCATCTACTACCGTCATCTCTTCAAAAAGCGATGCGCTAATACCCATAATAATGGCCCCTTCGCATTGCGCTTTTACTTGGTCTGGATTCACAGCTAAGCCAGGGTCTAAAACACAGGTTACTTTGTGTACTTTAATTTGTTGTTTTTCTAAAGAAACCGCTACTACTTGGGCGCAAGGTGTGCCTGCATCCGTAGATGCAGCAAAACCCATAGCTTTCCCGTTGATTACCTCATCTGTGTAGCCCGCTTTTTCCGCAGCGGTTTCTATAACCTTACGCAACCGTATACCTGCGGCATCGTCTTTTATGTGTTCCGAGCGAAAGTCCACTGGGTTTTTACCTGCTTTTTCTGCCAAAACATCCATAAAACTTTCCCAAGCAAAGGTGTTGGCCAACAACCCTAGGCTACGCCACCAACTGGTAGCAAATGGGAGTTCTACATGCCAGGAGGTAGTCCTAATATTAGGAATAGCTAAATATTGACAAAATCCGCCACGGATAGCACCCACGTCTGCGCCCAACATCTTATTTAAAAACCCAGGTAATAAAGCGGAATCTATAGCTACATCGCCACTGGAGAAATCGTGCTGAATACCCTCTATCTTACCGTTGGCGGTAAGTTTTGCTTTAAGTTGATGATGTGTAGGCGGCCTAAACATATCGTGCTGAAATTCTTCTTTACGGCTAAAAAAATACTTTACGGGTTTGCCAACCGCTTTAGACATCACTGCTGCTTGCACTGCATGTGACGTATGTAATCTTCTACCAAAACCTCCACCTAAAAAAGTGGGAATTATATTCACTTTTTCGGCATCTAAATTCAATCGTTTTGCGACTTCCTTTTGGGTAATGGCTACTACCTGAGTGGACAATAGTAAAGTGGCACCATCATCCGTCACATGTGCTACTACACCATTAGGTTCTATTTGGGCATGCGCAGCAATGGGTGTGGTAAATTCCGCCTCTACAGCTACTTCTTCTAATTCATCACCTTTTTTCTGAATTAAGGTTGGATTACCATTGCCCACCTTCATCTTGGTTTCAATATCCTTTAGCTGCAACTGTGTTGGAGCATTCCACGTAACTTCAATGGCCTGCTTGGCATTTTCTGCTTCCAAATAAGAGTTGGCTATAACACCAACAAAATCTTCTTCCTGAATTATTTTTAGCACTCCAGGCATTGTTTCTGCGCGGCTAACATCTGCAGTTACAAAGGTTCCCCCTATGTATTCTGGCCTTACTACGGTTCCGTAAACCATATTGGGCATGCTGGCATCCATACCAAAGATGGGTGCCCCAAATACCTTATCCTCTAAATCTACCCTAGGTAAAGGTTTTCCAATAAGTTTATAGTCCGATAGTTTTTTAAGTTCTGGTGTATCTACTTCTGGCCATTCGTTTACCTGTTTGGCTAAAGCCGCAAAAGTTAGTTCTTCTACTCCTGAACTCACCTTGGTTTCGCCCATTACCACCTCAGAAACAGGTATCTGCCAAAGCTCTGCCGCAGCAGTTTTAATCATTACGCGCATCGTGGCCGCAAGTTCCCGTAAAGGTTGCCACAAACTTGCAATAGAAGTACTACCTCCTGTAGCAAAACTGTCCATGTTACCAGTAATAGACGGTGCGTGTACCACTTCTATGCTAGACAATGGCAACTCTAGCTCGTCTGCCGCTAACTGTGCCATACCGGTAAAGGTTCCTTGCCCCATTTCTACCTTTGGAGAATACAGGCGTATTTTGTTTTCTTCTGTAAGTTCAAACCATAAAACCGGTTCCATACCGCTGCCTAAGTACGGGGAATCTGCAGAATTTGCATAGGCCAAAACCTGCCTACGTATAGGATTCCGAAACAAGTACGTACCAACCGCTACAACACCGGCTGTACCTAATGCACCTCTAACCAAAAACTTTCTTCTAGATACTTTTGCCATCCCTATTGCTTTTCTTGTTCAGTAATTGGTAGTTCATTATTCAAAGCTGCAGCTCTATGTATGGCTTTACGCATGCGGTAATAAGTGCCGCAACGGCATACATTAATAATATTGTTATCAATATCTTTATCTGTTGGCTTAGGCACTATTTTTAGAAGCGCTACGGTAGCCATCATAAACCCAGGTTGGCAATAACCACATTGCGGTACCACCTCTTCTATCCATGCTTGTTGTACAGGATGTGGATTGTCTTTTGTGCCTAGCCCCTCTATTGTAGTTATGGATTTTCCTTCAGCAAATTTTATAGGATAGGAACAAGAACGTACCGCTTGGTCATCCACCAACAGTGTGCAAGCCCCACAGGCTGCCTTTCCACACCCAAACTTGGTTCCTTTTTGGCCCAAAACATCCCGAACTACCCATAAAAGTGGGGTCATCTCATCTTCTATTTGCACCGATTGTGAGGTGCCATTCAATATAAATTGTACTCTCATTTGTTTTATTTTGTGGGTATTACCGCACCGTCTGCAAACCATTTTTCTACTACCGCAATATATTCCTCCTTGGATAGCGGCGGTTTTTCTCGTTCCTTACCATTAGCATCTACCCCAGGGTTCCATGCCCATAAAACCAGTGCATCTTTAGTAAGGTGTTCCACGAGGGCTTCATGATTTTTACCGCCATTGGTTTCTGTATTCAGTAAGCGTTCCGCAATTTCTATTCTGGTTAATCCTTGCCATCCCATAGAGGCAGGTGCCAATCCCCAGTGGGGTGCTCCTGGAACTCCCGAATAGGGATTGTTTTCTTTTTGATGACAGGTATGGCATTGGGTAACCTCAAAACCATGGTCATCTGCTGCTCTGGCCATATCAAAATGATGCGGCTTCCGTTCCATGCCTTGTTTGGGCAGGTTGTCTGTCGGGTGGCAGTTCATACAACGGGGATGGGTTAAAACATCCATCAATTGATTAAACGTAATTTCGTTAGAAACTGCTACTGGCTTATCTATTGTTTTATAATCGCTTACGTGGACGGATTTATTAAGACCGAAGAGCATTCCCGTGAGCAGAACTAGCAGGAATAGTATGGGGAGCGATTTTTTCATCCTTTCGTTTTTTCCAAGATACAAAATATAGCAAAGCCATACCTTTGCCGTTACAACCTAAACCTGTATTATTTTGATTAAAGAATTGCAAGAACGAAGTGGTAACCAATGCGAGCTTTGTGGTAGCCAAGATAATTTAGAACCTTACATTGTTGCTCCAAAAACAGGAAGCATTGCCGAGGAGTGCGCCCTGCTCTGTGCTGTTTGCACAAAACAATTAAATCAGCCAGAAACCGCAGACCCTAACCATTGGCGTTTGTTAAATGATAGTATTTGGAACCCCAATGCAGCAGTGCAAGTACTTTCCTTTAGAATGCCACATCATCTTAAACACGAAGGCTGGCCTGTAGATTTATTAGATATGATGTATTTAGAGGACGATACCCGCAGTTGGGCAGAGGCTACATTACCCAATGTAAATGCTCTGGTACACAAAGACAGCAATGGTAACTATATGGCATTCATATCTAGTCTCTAAATCTGCTACCATTATATCCAACCAACTGTCCTCTGGCAGTGTAACCGGGTAATAAAATAGTGCGTTGGCCACCACCTTTAACATTAACATGAATTGGTAATTGTTCTATTTGCCCTTGAACCACTAACGAATGAGGCATTAAAACTAAGAAAAGAATATTCTTTATCAAGATTACTGATTTTTAAGTTCCACCTTTAGATTCGGCACAACAAAAATGTTACAATAAAAGTCTAAAATTTTTATCCCAAGTTAATTCCAAGAATTCAAAATGAAATAGTTGTAATGAAATTCTTATATTAAAAGTAATGTTTTTCATTCATACCCGAATATCCCCCACTATCTCTTAAGTCAAAAAGGCTGGAAATAATAAGGCTATATCGAAATAATGTCTTCCGAAATATCCAATTAACCACATTTTTCAAGACGTTCACAACATTATACCATACCCGCTACATGCTATTGGCGTCCTAAGCGTTATTACTTACACAATATTAAAGATTTGGGGTATGCTTCTGTTTTGCCTTCAAATCCATCTACCAATAGTTTATGTATTCGTTTAACGTACGTTATAAAATATCTTTAGCCTATAAGCTGATAATTTCTTTGTTAGTTTTTATTTGGACAATCTCTAGTAATGCCCAAATTAACAATAACAGATATCGTGTTGATTTAACTTCACAAGATATGGGACCTTGTGGAGGAACCAATGATGGGCTAAGCTTTGTAGATGTATTGGCAAAAACAAATCTTACCAATAACTTTGAAATTGCCTTTGACCTTCCAGATGGGGTTGACTATGTAACGGGTTCAGCAAGTATAACCCTACAACAAGGTTCTTCAGATTTTACATTATCGGAAGTTGATATATCCAATTTAAATCAACCCATCTTTAGAATAGAAAGACCTGGAGATGTTAATTGGGCCGTAGCAGACCGAGTAAGATTCAGGTTTAGAAAAACAGCAAATTGCGATGCGGTTGTATATTCTTATTCCGGAGGGCTTTTTAAAGATGCCCATACCATAACTTATAACGACAATAACGGCGCACAATCCGTTTCAGATACAGACCCTACAATTAATTCATACGAGCTAAGACGTGCCTATATTGCCGTTTTAAATTACGCAGATGTAAACGCCACAGTTGGCCAGACACTTTCCAGAACACTCGACATCACCAATTCTGGAAATGGAAATGTTAGTGAAATTGAACATAATGTAACCATAGGTGCCAACCTTACTTCTTACAATTTGTCTTTTAATGGTACTCCTTTGACGCCATCAAATGTTTCTGGTACTATGTATACCTATACTATAGACCTCAACCAAGCTCCTTTTGCTGGTAACATTGGTGATGGAGATGCCATTTTTGAGAATGAGACCATACAACTTACAGAACAGTTTACTGTGACCAGCTGTGGAGATACTAATATTTCACATCAACCTACTTGGGGCTGTAACCCAATGGAAACCTGTCAATTGTTGGAGCCTATTACCGGTCAAGTCATTGTAGATGAAACAGAACCGGTTATTGAGGTTAATGAAATAGGGTATATACAAACTTTTGAGCTAAACGGTGGGCATACATATACCATGCAAATTGCCAACACTTCAGCAAGTGCCGCAGCTTATGATGTCAATATCAATTCTGGTTTTGGCGACCGCAACTTAAATAGGACTACTTCATCTATAGATAATCCGCTATATGGAAACGATCGCACGGATGATACGTCTAAACAGATGTCCAATTTCACAATTGGTGGGACCGGTTTTACACCAAATATTAGACCGCAAAATCTTGGTGTAACTTACGGAGCAGGTTCTTTTTACATTCCAGAAGATTTCTTTAATACCGACCCTGATGGTCCAGGTGGTCTGGAAGACTTGGACGGGGATGGGTTTTTCGATGATTTAGCTGCAGGTAGCACTACCGAAATTACCTATGATGTAATTGCGGTTCCAAGAACCGCCAGTTGCACCGATAGCGGTTTTACTTATGTACGAAGTATAGATGTCATCACCGAGGCA
The DNA here is from genome assembly GCF_056160685.1 of Croceivirga sp. ABH4_376. NCBI lineage: Bacteria > Pseudomonadati > Bacteroidota > Flavobacteriia > Flavobacteriales > Flavobacteriaceae > Croceivirga > Croceivirga sp. ABH4_376. Next base: position 65,479 of record NZ_JBSWXQ010000001.1, read on the forward strand.
TTTGCCTACAACCAATGTAACGTAGAACTTGGGGCCGGTACCCGTGATTCACATAGAACTACCTTGAACAGGGGTACGCCTCTTACAAATTTTCCCGGAGATATGTTTCCTGGGCAACCCTTTAATTTTGATGTGACCAGCAGAATGAATTTAAGCACCAATTCTTCTCTTGGTAGACCTGTGTGTAATGGTATTGAATTATTCTCAAATGACCCATCTACCTATATTACCGTAACCCTTAATGTTCCAACTGGTGTATTACTTGATGGAACTCCCGCGGGTTTTACCCAAGTGGGCCCCAATGAAATTGTTTATACAACAGATCAATTAGATTCGGGTGATGTTAGAAACTTAAATGAAGTAACTTCATTTCCCTTGATCCTAGATTGTGGAACTTATACCGGAGGATCAACCGCTTCTTTCAATTACACCAGTACATTTACCTCTTCTTGTTTTACAGAAGATATACATTGCGCTACTTTCTCAAACATTCGTATGCAGTGTACAACAGGCTGCAATGGGGTATCTATGAATTATTTTGAGTCTGAGAGAGAATCCCTTGGATATACATCAGATGACAAAACCACCCAGATAACCCCAGATCCCAATCTGCATAACCTTGACACTTACATGTTCAAGGACGATATGGTTATAAGAACACAAGCGGTACTTAAAAATACTACAACAGATAACCTTTTCTTTAACCTAAATTTTGAAACGGAAAGCATTGATGCAGGAGATGAAGACTTGTTTCGATTTATTACCGGTAATATAGAAATCAATGATCTTTCATCCGGTACCCAAAGCGGCGCCATAAATAATACAGATGTTAACATTGTTTCCTTAGGGGGAAATAACTATCAAATGCAGATAGATTTAAGTTCCTATAGAACTTTAGTAAGTCCTACCTATCAATACGGAGAACCTATAGGTTTGGGAGCTCCTGAAGAAGACGAGATATCACTGGAATTACACTTACGCTTAAATGAGATACCAACAACTTTAAGCCTATTCAATTTAGAGAATTTTTACGGGGAGTTTTATTATAATGACACTTTTAATACGCCCCAATATTGCAATGCAATTGGCGATCAGGTCTCTTATTTTAGACCGGACATGTATATTTCGGCTAGAAATCCCATAACGGCTGCCGACTGCGGGACTACAAATTTGGAATTTATAGTTGGTTTAAGAAGTTTAGGGAGCTATGATCCGTTTCCCAACGAATATAGGAATTTGATGGAATGGTCCTCTATTAGTGTTACCCTGCCCACCGGGTCAGAATTTTACGGGGATGTAAATACGCAAACCTACCCAAGTAGTACGAACGATGTGGTGTGGACACAACTTGGCAATACTATAACTATTACCCCAGATACCAATCACAGAGAACGTGATGTGGAAGGATTATTTTATCCCCGAGTCAACGTTGGCATAAGAGGAACGGTAGATAGCCCACCTGTAAGCACTTGGGATTGGTCTTATGAATATACAAGGTATCCTGATTCTGCTGAGCCGGAAATCATAAACAATAGTGGCACCAATAATTTTGAATATACGCAACCGGAATTTAATATATCTTCGATATCCCCAGTTATTATAGGGGATAATGTAGGGGCCACTTTTGAAGTTGATTATTGTTTAGACAGCCAAACAGCTATTGATTTTACCTGGTTGCGGATTGCCAATGGAAGTAATTTTACAATTACCAGAGCTTATGAGGTTAGCGGGGGCGTAGAAACTGACCTCACTTTTACGTCAAATTCCACTCACTCTTTTATACAAACGGAACAATTTACTTCTGGCATAAATACCTGCAAAAAAATAAGATTTGATGTGGATTATACCCAATGTTCGCCATTTGATTTTCAAGTGGACCATTCATGGAGTTGTTCTTCGTACCCACCGGACTTTTCTACTACAACATACATAGACCCATATACCCTAAGACTGGAACCAAGAGACGCGGTTCTTCAATTCGCAATTTTGAACGAACCGGCCGGTCCAGTAGATATGTGTACACAGTTTGATATTGACCTAGAGTTGAGAAATGCGGGCAATGCCAACCTTATAGACCCCTACGTTACCATCAACCTGCCTTTTGACGCTACCTATTTAACGGTTAATAATGTTGCGGTAGAATACCCAAGGGGTTCGTTATTGGAGATGGTTACATTTGCAACAAGCGGAAATACAATAACACTAAATTTAGGAGAAGATACCGATATCAATTCAAATAATGGGTTAATGGGGGCCATTAATTCGGCTTTAATTGAAGACCAAATTGCCAATATCTATATTGATTTGGAAGTAACCTGTGATTTTGCTTCCAACACCGCAATAACCTTTTCAGCAATCGGGAACAATCCTTGTGGCAGCCCCGCTACCGGTAATAATAGCCAGTTAAGTACAAATTCAATAATTATTAATGGGGCAGAGCCTTATTATGATGCAGTATCTACCATTACACTTCCTAATAGCGGTACATTTTTAGGTTGTACAACAGAAACTGTTTCCGTATCAAGTACTATTGTTGGTGGTCCTACGGGAACCATGGATTATGCAAGAATTGTTCTGCCAGATGGCCTAACTTATGAAGCCAACTCATTTTCATCCACAAGTTCATTTGCTGCAACTTTTAATTCTGTCACCGTAGTGGGAGACCATCAGGAAATACTATTGAATATGCCTTCTGGGGCTAATAACGGTGATATTATTGATTATACCTTTGATGTTACACCAACGAATACTACCACTACCTGTAGCCCAAATGACCGAATTGAAGTTTATAATTTCGTGACTATCAATACGCTTAGTTGCGGTGGCATTTCATGTGGTTCCTATGATGTGCCTGTAGGCGACACATATGAGGAGGTTGCAATAGAAAAAGCTATAATAGGCCATGACGGAACTTCTAGCAGTGCTTCTTTTGAATATACTATCACCTCAAACAATGCGGAATATTCTTTATCCTTTGTATTGGAAAATACAGGGTCCGAAGACTTGCCGATCAATACGGCATACGAAGTGTATTGTACGGATGGTGCTGGCACCCCAAATGGTTCACCGATCTATAATGGGTCAACGGGCCAAATCATAACCTCAGGCAGTTCAGTAACAATAACTGACAACTTTATAACCTTAGGGTATTGCACAAACCCCACAGAATTGTACATATCATTTGCTCCCTCAAACAATAACTGTCATTGCAACGAACTTAACTTCATAGTACCGGTAAATGCTCCTGATACTGATGGAGATGGAGTTCCGGATTACATTGATTTAGATGATGATAATGATGGAATTTTAGATTCAACTGAAGATTTGAACTCCGATAACGATAATGATCCATATACAAATCCTACGGATTTTGATGGAGACGGTATAGCCGATATTATTGATTTAGACGCGGACAATGATGGTATTCCAGACAATGTGGAGGCACAGACCACAACGGGCTACATAGTCCCAAACCCAGATGATGCTGGCACATACACGGCAAACAATGGTGTGAACAGTGCTTACCTAGGTGGTATTACCCCAATAAATACGGATGGAACGGACAATCCGGATTATTTGGATTTGGATAGTGATAATGAAGGCGGGGATGATACTGCCGAAGCACAAATAATATTGACAAACAATGATGCGGACAACGATGGCTTGGACGATGCCACCGATGCAGCTCCGGATTATTCGGACGTGGGCGGTACCGTCGATAACCCTCTAGGTACTCCAGTGGTGTTGCCAGATGTTGATAATGATGCCACTACCGGCGGAGATGTTGATTTTAGGGATGCCATTGATGACAGTGTAGACCACGATGGTGACGGAATACCTGATGTGATAGATTTGGATGATGATAATGATGGGATACCGGATATCCTAGAGTCGAATGGGATTGATCCAGACTCCGATTCAGATGGCGATGGCGTGCCTTATTACATAGATGATAATGATACAAATCCGACTATAGGTAATGATGACAGTCAAATACAACCAAACCTTGACATAGATTTAGATGGCGTGCCAAATCATTTGGACCTAGATTCTGATAATGACGGAATTTATGATGCCGTAGAAGCTGGGCATGATGCACCCCAGACCAATGGAATGGTCAATGGAAATGTTAGCAATGATGGTATTCCTGATATTGTCCAATCTTCTCCTGATAGCGGTACGATCAATTACACAGTTCAAGATTCTGACGGGGATGGTATTATTGACAATTTTGAATTGGATTCAGACAACGATGGATGTAACGATGTTTTGGAAGCAGGGTACACAGACGGTGATGCGAACGGGGTTTTAGGAAACAATCCGGTAACCATTGACACCTTTGGTGTTGTAACTTCTGGACCTGATGGATATAGCGTTCTCGCGGATTTGAACACCAATTCTATATATGATTATCGTGAAGCAGGCGCCATGCCATTTATAAACACGCAGCCCTTAGATATCCAGGCCTGCACAAGTGGAAGTTATAGTCTATCCATAGATGCTTTGAACGTAGACAACTATCAATGGCAAGTGTTCGATGGGACCAACTGGATAGACCTTACAGATACCGGAATTTATAGTGGTACATCATCAAATACCATTACTATTACAGATCCAACTGTTTCTGAAGATGGCAACAGATATAGGGTGCAGATATCCAATACTACCTTTGTATGTGGATTGGATACTTCCGACGAGGCGATACTTACGGTTGGTGAAACGCCAGTGATAACTATTGAAGACAGTAGCGCAATTGAAGGTGATGACATGGTATTTAATGTAAATCTGTCATCAGTAACCTGCCCTAACGAAGATATTACTGTAACAATACTAAAGACAAACAGGTCTGCCGATGACACGGATTATGATTCAAATTCAATACAAGTAACAATTCCAGCCGGAAGTACTACCAATACTTTCTCCATAGAAACTTTTGAAGATGTGGCTATAGAAAACACAGAAGATTTTACCCTATCAATAGCAAGTATAGATGCGGGCACAGTATCGGACTATAGTGATACGGCAATAGGAAGTATTTTAGATAATGATTCTGATATAGATTCCGATGATGACGGTATTATTGATAGTCTAGAAGATGCTAATACTGACGGAGATTTTGACCCATCTACGAACCCAACAGATTCCGATGGCGATGGAGTTCCTAACTATTTGGATATCGATAGCGATGATGACGGTATTCCTGACAATGTGGAAGGTCAAACTACAAATGGCTATTTGCCGCCTTCTCTAACGGATACTAACACTAACGGATTGGATGACATCTATGAAAATAACGGAATTCTTGGAATTACCCCAGTGGATACTGACCAAGATGGAACTCCAGACTATTTAGATCTTGATAGTGACAATGATGGGTTGCCGGATAACCTAGAAGCTCATGACCACGATATGGATGGTATAGCCGACGTGGTTTATATTGGATCCGATAAAGATAATGATGGCTTGGATGATGGCTTTGAAGGACAAGAAGTTATTGATTTGGATGTAAATGATGAGATAGACGATCCTTTGAACAATTTGCCAAATTCTGATTTGGACAATGAATCGGATTATAGGGATGAAGACATTGTAGTTGACTTGGAAATTTTAAAAACAGCCAGTGTCATTCAGGCAGCCGTAGGGGATGAAATAATTTTTACAATAACTGCTAAAAATAATGGAGTTTACTCAATAACAAACGTTGGAATTGAGGAGGTTTTACCTGCAGGATTTACGTTAGTTGATTTTACCGTGGATATAGGAAATTATGATTCAGACGCAGGGATATGGGAACTTCCTACCTTAGAACCTAGGGTCATGGCGACATTAAGGTTAACAACTAATGTAACAGAAATTGATGATTATACCAATGTGGCCATATTATCCTTTATAGACCAAATTGATGGCAACCCTATAAACGATACAAGTGAGGTAACCATTGAGGTTACAAAGGAGGAATGCCTTACAGCTTATAATGAGTTCTCACCTAATGGCGATGGAACCAATGAGGTTTTTTACATAGAATGTATAAATCAATATCCAGATAACTTATTAAGTGTTTATAATAGGTGGGGAATATTAGTTTTCCAAATGAAAGGCTATGACAACTCATGGGATGGAACATCTACCCACAAGGTAACCATAGACGCATCTGAGAAATTACCAATAGGGACATACTATTATACTTTAAACCTTAATGATGGTGTAACACCTTCAAAAGCTGGTTGGTTATATATAAGCAGATAGAAAATGAAAAAAACGTACATCATAATCATATCTATTATACTTTGGTCAAATCTTTCGTTTTCACAACAAGATCCACAGTATACACAGTATCAATATAACCCTATGACCGTAAACGCAGGTTATACTGGTTCTAAAGGCCATCTTACAATGGTTTCATTATATAGAAATCAATGGCAGGGAATAGAGGGAGCTCCCGAGACGTTAACCATTGGCCTGGACAGTCCAGTTGGGTTCGCTGATGCCTTGGGCCTCTCCATTATACAGGATAGATGGGGCCCCGCTTCGGAAACCTATGTGGATGCCAACTATGCCCACCAGTTAATGATGAATGGGAAGGGACACAAACTTGGGCTGGGATTAAAGGCTGGAGTCCGTTTTTTTAGTCTAGACTTTTCAAAAGGAATTCGCCAAGAAGATAATGATGTGGCATATAGCGAAAATATTAGTGGTAAAGTGCTTCCTTCTGTGGGTCTTGGAGTATTCTATTATACAAGAAACGCCTATTTTGGATTTTCTATACCCAATATATATCCTTCTGAGCATTTCGACAGGGAAATACAGCGTAAGACAGACGAAAGAATGCATTTAAATTTTATTGCAGGCTACGTATTTAGACTGAATGAGTCTCTTAAATTTAAACCCTCAATTTTTGCCAAACAAGTTGCTGGAGCCCCTATTTCCCTAGATATTTCCGCCAATTTTCTAATCCATGAAAAATTCAACATAGGTGTAAATTATAGATTGGAAGATTCAGTTGCCGGTATTTTTGGCCTACAAATAACCCCTAAATGGGATGTAGGATATTCGTATGATTTCACCACTAGCGATTTAGGCAACTTTAGCGCCGGTACACACGAAATCTTTTTACGATATCGATTAATATCAATAGTAGGAGGAATCAAGTCTCCTAGATATTTTTAAAGCATAAAAGGACCATGAGAAAACCAACAATCGCATTCTTTATGCTTGGTTCCATATTGTTGGGAACCCAATAAACTGATGATTTTAATTATGGGGCAGTAAGTCCAAGAAAAGTGGTATTTTCCTCTTTGCGAGATTCCTCAATTTTTACAAAAAGAACAAATAAATGGAATAATCAACCCTATTTGGATTTATATGTTGCAAAAATGAAGAGGAAAAGGATGACTTTAAAAATGCCGTTAAATCCTCCAAGAATATAAATTCAAAATATCATCAAGATTCGGTAATGCTTACTCTCGATAATAAAACCATGTTTTTTACTAGAAGTAATTATGGCAAAAAACTAAAAAGAGACAAATTTGTAAAACAGAAATTGGATGTTAGCACGGTTTAAATGAAACAGTCGATGTGGAAGTGGCCATGAAGCCCCCGGAAAAATAATAGCCATTTGAAAAGTTGAATCAAGAATACAAAAACTGAAATGATACATTTTGATTTTGACAAGTAGAATGTAGGGAAGGATGCTGCTGAAGAATTGGACAACTTAGTGGACATTATGAACGAATTTATCTATTATCAATAAAATTGAATCCCAAACAGATTCGCGGGGTAGTGATGTGTATAATCAATATTTATCTAAAAAAAAAGCCAAATCTCCCATGGAGAATATTATTTTACAAGGTATTGATACTAACAGAATTGTAAGTGCAATTGGGTGTCTTGAGAAAAAAAGTTTATCAATTCTTGACATGGATGCAAACCTGTAATAAAAAACATTATCACAGTAGACATTAAGAATTTATAATAGTTGAATTTTAAGAAAAATACATTTTTTTATATACCAAAATCTTATGAAACCTTCTTTTACAAAAAATAAAATCTATAAGTGGTATTTTCCAATAATCGTTTTTTCTGTTATTTGGTTAACCAATTGTACCGCGGACAAGGAATTTTATAACATGTACAATGATAATGGAAATAAGGAAATAATTATTGATTCTTTGGCACTAGATAGTGAAATAATAGAAGAGCTGGTGTTGTCGAGTAAAGCTGGAATTGAAGTTAGTCTTGAAACAAAAGCCCCGGTAATTTATGGCGCAGATGAAAGAGCTACGGTGGTTGGTCCGGTAACCATAACGGCACTATCCACTCCGCAAGAATTTCTTGGCAGGGATGGGGTAAGTATTAACTTGGTCCGGTATGGAAAGCATGGCTGGGATGATAGGTTGCCCTATTATGACGCTTCCCTTGGAGAACAATTGCCCATAACGCTGCAACCGGGAGACGTGGCAATAGTAGCGGGCTCTATTTATGGAGAAAATGAACCTAGAAATGCCAAGATCGAATATATGGTAATAAATTGCGTTTCAGAGTTGCCATCCGATCCTGATACTTATTTTAGCCCGGCACCGATAAGGTCGCCTTTGGCGACAAGTCCCCGCGTTTCATATAATATAGATTTAGATGCGCTTATTTCGGAGCTGCCTACGCAACCTATAAATGGACCGGTTCCGTCAATTGAAGATATTAAATCAATATTCTGCCAAGATTACCCCACGATTAGGATGATAGATGCCGATCATAATGTGTACGGATATGAGCCTTTTATAGCACCAGGTATGAGTATGCGATCTGGTTACCTTAATAAGGGATATTCGCAGTTTTTGGTACCTACCTTTGCATTTGCGGCCATGTATATACATGATCCGGCTACTTCCTTAGAGGACCGGAAAGAAATCTTGGCTTGGATGATACGTCATGGTCTGGATGCCGCTGATCCAATAATCGAGGATGGGTTTGAAAACACTTGGGACAACGGGGGCGGTCATAATCAATTCGCTCAAATAGCTATAGTATATGCGCTTAAAGCTACAGGAAGGGACGAAATAGCAAGGAATTGGCTTAATTATGAGAACTGCAATGCAGGTATTCAACCTTTTATTATGACCGAGGAACTTTTAGCAACCTGCAAGCGGCATAACAACACAAAATGGCCATTCACCTATAAAGAAAGGGAAATCTTGGCAATTGAAGGGAATGTAATGACGTTAACTTCTGATGTATATGATCCCTATTGGTTTGTTGGTGACGGCCTTCTCGTGATAGACCAAGATAATGAAGTTGCAACAATTACCTCTGGGCAGTCATCTACCCGTAGGGAGGGATATAACACATTTAAAATTGAAGTAGATGATATTTCCATATTTTCCGTAGGAGATGTTGTTAGTTTTGAACCGCCCTATGAATTGCATGTTGGTAACCCCTATTGGTCAATAGGAGGGAGTACGAATAGTAGACCTCCTGTAAGGAATTTGGGTTGGACATCTAGCTGGAGCACCTTCAATCCCCATCACCATCCTCAATATTACCCTATAAACCAAGGTACTTTACCTCTAATTGTTGCCGTTAGAATGCTAGATGTTTACGGTCCAAGATGGCAGGCCGTTGAGGCACTTGTTATGGCCTCCAGACATGAAGATTATCCAGCGGCTGGATTTGACTACGAAACGATTAAAGTGACTCAAACCAAAACATGGAACTATTCGCCAAGTATGGGTAACTTCTACCATGCTACGGAATACTATGATTCTTTTATAGATGATTTATTAGAAGAGCCGCATTTGATAAAGCAATAGTAATTTAGAATAATGTTTGGGTGTTCCATACAGGCCAAAGATTACTCGAACATCTTATCAATTTTCGATATTAAATAATTAGCGAACAACGTTGTGTATATAAAAAACCATTAACTATAATTCTTTATGAAAATTGATTTAGTGATTGTGGATGATTCAATTATGTGGGAATCCATAGCTTTGAAATTAGCCAAATCAAACCCTTTTGTTAAGTCAGTAATTACTTTTAATGATTCTTACGATGCTTGAGTGTATCTTCAGAAATCCAATAATGTTACAGTTCTGACAGATATTGAAATGCCTGGGATGAACGGACTTTCTTTTGTGGAAATGTTTAATGAGAAAATGCATATCATTACGAGTTCTACCCAAACTGATTATGCTATTCATGCTAGGGAAATGGGGTGTGAAGACTTCCTTGCTAAACCCTTTACCAAGCAACTATTTGATAAATCTATAGAAAATATTGTTAATATGAATAAGTCTTCAGTATTCGTTCAATCATAACATAATGTACCAACTTGATATTTTTGAATATTAGCGATTTTCCATAACAAGCCAATCTTTTTGATCGAATTTTTTTATGCGTTGTGTCATGCAGATCATATGACTTTTTGTATTCGGGATTATTAAACCATAAATAAAATTACATAGATCAAGTCAAATATCTATTGTTTTATAATCGCTTACGCGGACGGATTTATTAAGACCGAAGAGCATTCCTGTGAGCAGAACTAGCAGGAATAGTATGGGGAGCGATTTTTTCATCCTTTCGTTTTTTCCAAGATACAAAATATAGCAAAGCCATACCTTTGCCGTTACAACCTAAACCTGTATTATTTTGATTAAAGAATTGCAAGAACGAAGTGGTAACCAATGCGAACTTTGTGGTAGCCAAGATAATTTAGAACCTTACATTGTTGCTCCAAAAACAGGAAGCATTGCCGAGGAGTGCGCCCTGCTCTGTGCTGTTTGCACAAAACAATTAAATCAGCCAGAAACCGCAGACCCTAACCATTGGCGTTTGTTAAATGATAGTATTTGGAACCCCAATGCAGCAGTGCAAGTACTTTCTTTTAGAATGCTACATCATCTTAAACACGAAGGCTGGTCCGTAGATTTATTAGATATGATGTATTTAGAGGACGATACCCGCAGTTGGGCAGAGGCTACAATACCCAATGAAAATGCCCTGGTACACAAAGACAGTAATGGCAATATTTTAGCTATAGGGGACAATGTGGTTTTAATACAAGATTTAAACGTAAAAGGCGCTGGTTTTACCGCTAAAAGAGGTACCGCTGTGCGTAATATTTCTTTGGACCACGAGAACGAAACCTATTTAGAAGGCAAAGTAAATGGGCAGCATATTGTGATATTAACCAAATACGTAAAGAAAATTTAAACTACTCTGCATACAAAAGCTAAACCTAACCTTTACAATTGCCTAATATAAAGTCATTGTATTTTTGAGTTCTTTGCCAATGTATGCAAACCGACCAAATTCAAAACACAGAAATTAAAAAATTAGGTGAGGCGGTAAGAAATTCGAATTCCATTGCATATACAAAACTGTTCGATTTGCTTTGGGAAGATATGTATATTTTTGCTTCTGCCATCCTTACAGATCAACAGCTTGCCAAGGACATTACACAAGAAGTTTGGATAGACTATTGGAATAGACGAAAATCCATAGAGGCAACCCATATTAAGGCTTATTTATACAAGGCCATACGCTATAAATGTTATAACAGTCTAAGAAGCAGACCCTTTTCAACAACACACTTAGAGGCCGCCAAAACACTACCTGCTTCATCATTTATTGAAGAAGAAGAAAATCTTATAGCGCTCAACAACAAAATCCAAATAGTGCTTAAAGATTTACCAAAACGATGCCAGGAGATATTCGAGTTAAGTAGAATAAATAATATACCCAATAAGGAAATTGCTAATCAACTAAATATCTCTCAGCGAAGCGTAGAAAATCAAATCTCTTTTGCACTTAAAAAGTTAAGACAAGAATTAGCCATTATTAGAATATTCTTCTTCTAATTTTAAGCAATGTTTAGTTAATTGTTAATGAAACCTAGCTTAGGTTAAGAAAACATTATTGCTTAAAAATCGTATGTGTGTTAGAATGCTTTCTTGGTATTTACCTATGAGAACACATTCTAATGACAGAAAAAGAAATTAAAAAACTACACAAAAAGTTTGCTGACGGCACCCTCTCTTCAAAAGAGGAAAAAATTCTAGAAGCATTCAATGCAAAGCTTCTAAAGCTCCATAGCACTAATGTGAACTTAAAAGATAAACATAAAACAACCACAAAAAGTCAAATTGCGTACCATGCAAGCAAACATCATTATAAAAAAAGAATTGCAAGTAGAATTTCTACAGTTGCCGCTGTTGTTCTATTCGTTTCTGCAGTAGGTTATTTTACCATTCCCAGTTTAATCCCAAAAAATCCTTCTCCCGAGGTCTCTTTTTTGACCAAAGAGACACTATGGGGGCAAAAAATGAATATCACTTTGGCAGATGGAACAACCGTAAGACTTAATTCTGGTAGTACTTTAAAATTCCCGGATAAATTTATTGGTAAAACCAGAACCGTTTCACTTGTTGGAGAGGCTTTTTTTGACGTGGCCAAGAATAAAAAAAAGCCATTTGTAATTAAAACAGAAACAATGGAAACGACCGTTTTAGGAACAAGTTTCAACATAAAGGCATATACGGAGCAAGAAGATATAGAGGTAGCTGTTCTAACAGGTAAAGTTAAGGTAGCTGCAAACAATACCTCGCTACTGCTCAATCCATATGAGCAAAGTATATTCAATAAGAACTCTACGGTTTTTACTAAAAATAGTATAGCTAAGACACAATTTCCAAATTGGAAAGACGGCACCCTTTCCTTTGATGATGAGTCTTTACTAAATGTAGCACAAGCTTTAGAAAAATGGTACGGAATTACCATTTTATTTGATAATGAAGCATTAAAAGCGTGCCACTTAACCGCCACCTATGAAAATGAAAAACTGAAAGCGGTATTAAAGAGTTTGATGTTTACTAAAAAAGATATGGATTACAGTTTTATTGATGAAAAAACCATAATCCTAAAAGGAACATGCAATGATAACTAACCTAGAAAACCTTTACATATGATTTAGAATAAAACCAAAAAACAACAGTCCGGAAAACTTTGGCGAGCAATCACGGACTGTAAAATGCCTAACAAATACAACTATTTATAATTATTAAACACTATGTGAAAATATGAATTCAATAACGATAAAACAATTTTTAAAATTGTCTTTACAAACATTTTGTTTCCTTTTGATTATAGCATTGCTTAACCCTGTATTGGGAGCAGATGCTAACGGGCAGAAGTTAGAAAACTTTAACATAGACCTGTCCCTAGAAAATGCATCCGTAATTGAAGTGCTAGAACATATTGAAGCACAAACGGAATTTAACTTTGTGTACGACCGTAAATTGAGTAGAATTACCAATAGCTATGATTTTAAATACCAGGGGGTTTCTTTACGTTCCATTTTAGAACTAATGTCCAAAGATGCCAATCTGGCGTTTAAACGCATAAACAAAACCATTTCCATTGATGTAAAACCAATAATCTTACCAGAAGTCATAGAAATACAACAGCTTACCATAACAGGAGTTGTTACCGATTTGGATGGTATGCCTTTGCCAGGAGCTACTGTACAAGAAAAAGGAACCAACAACGGTACCACAACAGACTTTGACGGTAATTATACCATTTCAGTAAATAGCAACGCAACATTAGTGTTCTCCTATTTAGGTTTTATTACTAAAGAAATTGCATTAAATGGTAGAACCAGCATAAACGTTGTTTTAGATTCTGACACCACCCAATTAGAAGATGTTGTAGTTGTGGGTTATGGAGTTCAACGTAAAACGGATATTACCGGATCTATAGGCTCGGTTGGCGATGCAGAATTTAACAAAGGTGTAGTTACCAATCCCGGACAACTATTGCAGGGTAAAGTTGCCGGGGTAAATATAGCTACTGTTAGTGGTGAACCTGGGGCTTCGCAGAACGTGATTATACGTGGTGTTGGTAGCTTACGTGCTGGTACCAGCCCACTGTACGTTGTAGATGGCTTTGTATTAGATAATTCTGGTACCGGCGTTGCCAATAATCCATTAAATTTTATTAACCCTCAAGACATTGAAAAAATAGATGTATTAAAAGATGCCTCTGCCGCTGCTATATATGGGGCTAGGGCCGCTAATGGTGTTATTGTTATAACAACTAAAAAAGGTAAAATTGGCAGAACAGAAATGACCTTAAACGTAAGTACGGCTGTTTCTACATTGGCCAATGAAATTGATGTGTTCAATGCTAACGAATTTAGGAGACAAGTAATTGCTGTTGACGGTTCTCTATTAGATGGGGGTGCCAATACCAATTGGCAAAACGAACTTAGCCGTACTGCCATATCTAAAAACGTAAATTTTGCAATGAGTGGAGCAGGCGAAAACTTCTCCTATTATGTTTCTACTGGTGTAGATGACCAAGAAGGTATCTTAATAAATAGTGATTTAACACGCTATTCCGGCAGGGTTAACCTAACCCAAAAGGCATGGGACGGCAGATTTAAGGTAGAATTTAATATGACAGGGGCCAAAACAGAAAATAATAGGCCAGATGCAACTGCTACCGTTGTAGACATGTTACAGTTAAACCCAACCTTACCAGTTTATACCAATGGCATGCCCACATTATTAGAAAATAGGTTACACCCTTTGGTTCGTAATCAAATTTATTTAGACGAATCTAACAACAATAGAATTTTAGCCAACATAGCACCATCTATTGAAATATTTAAGGGGTTAACCTACAAACTTAACCTGGGTGTAGATTATTCTATGACCAATAGAGACATACAATACCTACCCTACAATCTTTTGGAAGGTTTTGAAAATGGCACATTAACCACAATTGAAACCACTAACGAAAATACCCTTGTAGAAAACACGTTAACGTATACTCTTGCAAATAACGTGCACAGCTTTACCGCTCTAGCTGGGCATTCTTACCAAGAAACTTTTGCAAAACAAAAAAGTTTTTTCTTGGAAGGTTTTTCAGATAATGGTATTGAACCAAGATATCAGGACCATATAAGCAGTTCTGAGTTTCCAACTACCTTAAATACCTATGCAACAAAAAACGAATTGCAATCCTTTTTTGGGCGTTTAAATTATGGTTTTGATAATAAATATTTAGTAACCGCTACTATGCGTGGAGATGGCTCTTCAAAATTTGGGGGCAATAATAAATATGGATACTTTCCATCTGTTGCATTGGGTTGGAATATTAGTAACGAAACCTTTATGGAAGGCTCTGCCTTTAATAACTTAAAATTTAGAGCTAGCTGGGGTAAAACCGGTAATCAAGAAATCCCCTCTAAAATCACAAAAGCTAGTTTTCAAGATAGTAAGGACGAAAATGACACCTATCCCCTAGACCCTAACACAGAAAGTTTGGATGATTATCCTTATGGTACCATTTATACCAGATTGGCAAACGAAGATGTGCAATGGGAAGTCTCCAAAACCACCAACATTGGGTTAGATTTTGGACTATTCAATAATAGGTTAACCGGAACCGTGGATTATTTTAATAAGGTTTCTGAAAACATTTTACTAGAAGTTGTGCCTGCAGACCCCATACAACCAACCAACACCTTCTGGACCAATATTCCGGATATGGAAATTATAAATAAAGGTTTAGAGCTGACTTTGGATTATAATAGCGACGCAAGCAAAGACTTTAATTACAACATTGGCGGTAACATTTCCTTTACAGATAATACGGTAGAAAATTCGCCTTATGCTGTTTTAACTACAGGCGCAGCGCAAGGCGCGGGACAAACTGGTGCAACAATTAATGGAAATATTAATGGAGAGGCAATTGGCTCTTTCTATATGAAAGAATTCTTAGGAATTGGTGCGGACGGTAGAAGTGAATATAGAGACGTAAATAATGATGGCGAAATACTTGACGACGATAGAACGGTTGTGGGCAGCGCTTTGCCAGATATTATTTATGGATTCTATATAAACACTAATTATAAAAACTTTAGCCTAGGGTTAAACTTTAATGGAGTTGCCGGCAATAAAATCTATAACCATACAGCAATGTCCTTATTCAATAAAGGAAGTTTGGCATCTTCCTTTAA
This sequence comes from Croceivirga sp. ABH4_376, assembly GCF_056160685.1. NCBI lineage: Bacteria > Pseudomonadati > Bacteroidota > Flavobacteriia > Flavobacteriales > Flavobacteriaceae > Croceivirga > Croceivirga sp. ABH4_376. The sequence goes on from NZ_JBSWXQ010000001.1 coordinate 81,500, forward strand.
TACAACAGATTTTGCAGTAGCGTATCCTGAAGAAATTTTTACCAATTCTAACGAAGTTTCTACTAGATACCTAGAGAACGGTGGGTTCTTACGTTTAAACAACGCTACTTTGGGCTATACCTTGTCGCCTAAGTTAATTGGTCTGGATCAACACGTAAATACCATTAGCTTGAGTATTACTGGGCAAAACCTATTTGTATTAACAGATTATTCTGGCTATAACCCAGAGGTAAACACGGGAAGTTCTACTGGTGGCATACAAACTTTTGGAATAGACCGCTTTACCTACCCAACACCAAGAACTATTGTATTTGGATTAAATGTTTCCTTTTAACTAAAAATCGTATTGAAGAATGAAAAATAAAGTATTAACCATCCTATTGAGTGTAGGTTCCTTTTTATTATGGAATTGTACCGATTTGGAAGAAGAAATCCTGGACGAGTCATTAACCGGAAGCGGACAAGCCGATGAAATTTCCGGAGCTATTGCTCCTGCTTACGGGCAAGTTTCTTGGACCTGGAGACATACCAATTATTATGGACTGCAACTTATTCCATCAGATGAAGCTATCTTACCATACAGAGGAGGTACGGATTGGTTTGATAATGGTAAGTTCTTAGCAGCTCATCAACACACCATAACACCTGCCAATGACCTTGTAGGCAGTTCATGGAACGAATTGACCAAAAACATTTCTAGAACGCTATCTGCAATTGAGGTACTAACACCTTTGGCAGCAGCAGGTGACCAAGAAGCCGAAGGCGCTTTATACGAAATGAAGGCCTTACGCGCTTATTTGAACATGCTGCTTTTAGATAGTTGGGGTTTGGTATTCAAGAAAGAAAATTCTGGTGAACTAGCAGAGATTATTAGAAAGGAAGAAGCCGTGGCTTATATTGAAGACGAACTTTTAGCTGTTGTAGATGTAATTACAACCAACCCAAGACCGGGCAGAATGAACCAAAATATTGTTTGGGGCCTCTTGGCACGTTTAAATTTAAATGCAGCAGTATATAAAGATCCTTATGGCACACCCGCTTTTACAGACGAGGAGCTAAATAAAGTAATTACATACACCACTAATATTATCAACTCTGGCAACTACAGTTTTTCAGAAGAGTATTTTGACCTTTTTAATGATGAAAACAACAGTAACCCTGAATTGATTTTCGCCTTGGACCAAAGAGGTATTCTTAGAAGAGAACACAGTAGATGGGCATATTGGTCCATAGCCGGTTCAATGTTTCCAAGACCTGAACATCCTAGTGCAGATGGTACGGACGGACCAGCCATTACAACTGATTTTTATCAAACTTGGGTAGATGCCTATGGCGATGAAGACCCTGCAATGGCAGATGCACGTTTTTACCAAAAAAACACCCAAGTACCGGAAGAATTGCAAAATTTGGAAGGTTTATCACCGTTAAACGATGAAAATCATTATTACTGTGTGGTGCCAGAAGAATTTGAAATGGACCGCGGCATCCTTAGGGGTATACAATGGGGGCCACGAAAAGACGATGATGGCAATTTCTTTACTTGTGATGATGGTGTTCGTATTTACCCGGTAAAACAAACTAAAGGCAATGGCCCGGACAAAGATGTAGGTTACGTAGATCACGTTTTACAAATAGATTTTACAAATGAAGGTAGACTACATAATACAGGGTACCGTGTTTCTAAATATCAATTCAGTAGAACTTCTCCAAACGGAAACAATTTTAGCAATGTAGATTTGGTTCTAATGCGTTTGGCAGAAATTTATTTGATGCGTGCAGAAGCTAAACTTAGATTAGAAGACAGCGCCGGAGCTTTGGCAGATGTAAATATGGTAAGAACAGCAAGAACTGCAAGACCAGAACAAACACCTGCGCCCTTAAACTCCATGGATTTAGAAATTTTATTCAGAGAGCGTGGTTTTGAATTGTATTGGGAAGGTTTTAGAAGAAGTGACCAAATTAGATTTGGCAAATATGAAGATACATGGACAGAAAAAACCGATACGGATGTAAACCACAGATTATTTCCAATTCCACAAACGGCCATTGACGGTGCCTCTAGTGTAACTGGTTATCTAGAACAAAATCAAGGTTATTAATAGTGTATATTAGGTGGCGGCAATATTGCCGCCACCTAATTATTATAAAATACAAACCAATGAGTATCACAAAGCATCTATTATTTTTTATACTAACATTAGCTTTTTTTACAGCTTGTAGCACTAAAGAAAAAGAAACCGAAGTAGTAACCAAGACTACGGAACCTACAAGTATTATTTTTATGATTGGCGATGGCATGGGAGTACCCCAAGTCTCTACTGCTTATTACTTTGGCGATCAAGAACCAAACTTCTCACAATTCAAACAAATAGGTTTTCACCAAACATCAGATAAAACCCATAGAATAACAGATTCTGCTGCCGGAGCAACGGCATTTGCCATTGGCGAGAAAACATACAAAAGGGCCATTGGGGTAAATGCAGACACCATAGCAAAAGAATCTATTTTAAAAAAGCTGCAAAAAAAAGGTTACAGCACAGGTTTAGTAAGTTTAACCTCTATAACCCACGCCACACCTGCTGCTTTTTATGCCCATGTACCTGATAGGGATTTACATGAAGATATAGCGCTTCAGCTTATAGATGCGGATATAGATTTTCTTGCCGGTGGCGGTAAAAAATTCTTTAATAAAAGAACGGACAATAAAGATTTGTTCAAAGTACTACAAAACAAAGGTTACTATTTGGATACTACCAACTTAAGTAACACGCAACAAGACCAGAAAAATGCTTTTATAATTACAGAAGAAGGTTTACCATCTAAAATAGAAGGCAGACAAGACTTTTTAAGTGAGGCAACCACGCAAGCAATTACACATCTTAGCGCAACAAACAAGCCGTTCTTTTTAATGGTAGAAGGCTCTTATATAGATTGGGGCGGCCATGCCAAAAATGACGAAATGGTAATTACAGAAGTTCAAGACTTTGATAAAACACTAGGAGTAGTAATGCAATACGTAAAAGAAAACCCCAACACGTTATTGGTAGTTACCGCGGACCATGAAACTGGTGGGGTAAGTATTGGCAAGTTTTATGAAACGGATACCGCAACGGGCGAGAAAAAAGAGGTACCAACAAAAGCTAAAGTTTACTTTAATACAGACCAACATAGTGGGGAATTAATTCCTGTATTTGCCATGGGCCAAGGAGCAGAGCATTTTCAAGGCATATACCAGAACAATGACATTTTTCACAAAATGATGAAATCTACCAACCTAGATAATCCATAAAATGAAAAAACAACTATTATGGGGACTACTTTTGGTTTTTGGCTTAACCAATGCCCAAATAGCTAAAGTGCATAGCCATAACGACTATGATAGGTTACTTCCTTTTTGGTTTAGTTATGCAAATGATGCCCATAGTTTAGAAGCAGATATATTTCTGTTAGATAACACCTTATTCGTAGCGCACACAAAGGAAGAGATAAAACCAGAAAACACATTTGAGAAATTATATTTAAACCCGATAAACCAATTAATCAAAGACAACAAGCTTAGACCGGTAACACTTCTGGTTGATATAAAGTCCGAATCTATTTCTACTTTAAAAGAATTGATTGCCTTGCTTCAAAAATATCCTGATGTTACAAGTAGTAAAAACCTTAAACTTGTAATTTCAGGTAACAGGCCACAAGCTCATTTATACAAAAACTACCCTGATTTTATTTGGTTCGACCATCAAAATATAGACGATTTGGAATCTATAGACCTGGATAAAATAGCCTTAATAAGCCAACCTTTTAACCAGCTGAGTGTTTGGAATGGTTATGGAAGAATGATTGCTGCAGATTTTGAACGGGTAGAAAAGACTATCCAAAAAGTTCATAGAGCAGGCCTTCCCATTCGGTTTTGGGCAACACCAGATACCAAATCTGCATGGAGCAGATTAGCCAATTTGGGTGTAGATTATATAAACACCGATTTTCCAGAGAAGGCAGTTCCTTATTTAAATAAATTGGATAAAAACACCCACATTTTTGAGGAAACGGTTTCTGTGTACCATCCTGAATACAAGTATACCGAAAACAATAGTCCTAAAAACATCATTTTAATGATTGGAGATGGAAATGGACTGGCTCAAATTACTGCCGGATTAACTGCAAACAAAGGAGAACTCAGCTTAACCCAAATAAAAAACATTGGGTTGGTAAACACTTCTTCAAATGACGATTTAGTTACAGATTCCGCTGCGGGCGCAACAGCCATTGCAACTGGTAAAAAAACAAACAATAGAGCAATAGGTACAGCGCCAGATGCCACTACTGTAAAGTCTCTTGTAGAACTATTATCTGACCAAGGTTATATAACAGGTATAATAAGCACTGATGCTATATACGGTGCCACCCCTGCTTCCTTTTATGCGCATAGAACAGAAAGAGACAATACTAATGGAATTGTAACAGACCTTCTTAAAAGTCCATTAGATTTTTTTATTGCTGGAGGTAAAAATTTGGAGGAAAGAATCTCTAGACAATTCCATACAGCGAATTTGGATACTATAACAAATTTAGATGCGAAGTATGCAATTTACTTAGGTAAAGAAAAAGCTAATAGCATTGAAAAAGGTCGTGGAAACTTGCTAGCACATAGTTTAAAAAAGATTTTAAACCTTGCAAGCATGCAAGATAAGCCACTGTTTCTTTTGGTAGAAGGCGCACAAATAGATAATGGAGGTCACGAAAATAACATTCAGAAGATTATTGAAGAATTAATAGATTTTGATAAAACCATTGCCGCAGCACTTGCTTTTGCAGACCGTAACAATGAAACATTAGTGGTGGTAACCGCAGATCATGAAACTTCTGGTCTAGGAATTATGAATGGCGACTTAAAAAAAGGCGCCGTACAGGCAGATTTCCTCTCTGTTGACCATAGCGGTATTCTAGTACCATTATTTGCCTACGGACCACAAGCAAATAATTTCAACGGTGTTTATCATAACCACAAGATATTTTCAAAGCTTTTAGAAGCAACAAAATAAGTAGACTAATCAAGGTAAGTATATTAGTCTTTCTAGCCATCCCATACTGGGGTGGCTTTTTTTTTGATTGTTATTAATTCACTTCTAAACCACCCTTGAAGATATATTGAGAAATAGAACATTTTAGATACAAAAAAATCCGACACTTTTCAGTATCGGATTTTTATTTTGCTCCCCCTCTTGGGCTCGAACCAAGGAAGACAATGCACTATTTTCCAATCTTTTGCCAACTTGTCAACTTTATGGGTATCCGAATTGTATGCCTTTTTTTGACTTATTTATAAGGAAATTAACTCTTATTTTTTCATTTCAAGGTAATTAACTATTCGCAACTAAGAATAGGCAATTTAATACCCGTTTTATAGAAATTTACATATTTTGAGTGATTATTTGATTTCAAGGAGTCTTTATTCAGAGTATCTTGGTTTTCAGACTGATTTGAATAAATAATTAAACAATCAATTACTTGATTTATATCACCAATTACCAGATTTAGTTCGCTATATATTGATCTTAACCGCGCATACCCACTTACTTGCCTAACATCATCTGTTGAAATATTATTGTTGATATATCGAGGTTTATATTTTGCGTCAATAATCATTTTGAAACAACCATCTTTTGAGTTTAAAATGTAGTCAGGCTCCAAATAGTTGAACTTCTTATGGTATGTTACTTCTCCTTTAAATGGGAATATTTCCCTTAGTTTTTTATAGACATATAGCTCAAATAATTTACTCATGTCTATCCAAAAAGGAGGTGTCTCAATTTTGTTGTCATTTACGATTTGAATATTATAACCATACTTTTTAAATATCAGTTTTGCAATAGAAAGGGCTTGCCCGTATTCTTTAAATAATGGATTTGGTTTGTAGTTTCTTAATTCATTAATGTGAACCTCATCACCAACTTTGTCAAATGCTGGATTTATATAATTTAAAATTTCCTGCAAATCAAGAGTATCAAATCCTTTTAAGTTTTGCATTATCCTTTTAGAAAAAATCAAGGCCTTCTTTAGTATTTTGTTTTCGGTGGAATTTACCCCGAACTCAGTATACCTGCAATAGGTAGAAAAGTGGTTTCCTTTGATATGATTATATTTTATTGTATCAGTTACCAAAATCTTGCCTTTGACTTTTGAATTGAAATTGGTTGTTTTTTGATAGTAGCTTTTTCTTAAACCCTTTCTAACAATCCTTTTTAGTACGTTGAGATATTGTATGATTAATATTGGCGACAATAAATCTTGTTTTTGCTCAATTTTAATTAGTGGTTTTTTAAAATCTATTGTGTATAAATAATCTAAATGTTTGTAGTTTTCGGGTTCCTTTAGGGCTTCAAAAAGCATGGATAAATAATCGACTTCATTGCTTTCCGTATTAAGTTTAGGTTGTACATAAATTGGTAGTTTATTTTCAACTATCCAATCTACACCAATGAAATAAGAGGTCTGAAAACAATATTTGTTTTCGATTAATGCATCAGAATTTAATGAAAAGCAAAGCTGATTCTCTTTTTTTTGTGCAAAGTACTTAGAAACGGAAATACCACTTAAAATGTCGTCATAGATCGTTAAATCCTCATCAGTAGGTGAAGGACTTGGATAACCATGATTTTCATTTAAAATTATCATCTACAAACGGTTGATTATCTCTAATGCCGATTCATTTAATATTCCATCTTTCACATACTCCTTAAGAATAGGCTTAATTTCGTATTCAACTTTGAATTTGAAATCTTCTTCATTTTCGGCAATAAAATAACTATGGCCAAGCCAGATATCTTCTGCTCTAAACTCGTCTGATAAATATTCTGCTTTTTCAAAGCTGGCATTATTTATAGTGTTCTCATCCATATTTGCGACAAACAATTTTGAAACCTCAATAAATTTATCGGTCATAAAGATTTTATCTTCCAAATCTGAATTTTCTAAAACTTTAGGTAACACCTCCACAAATGCAAAACGTCTTCTAATAGCATAATCAATGTGGCCAACGCTTCTGTCGGCTGTGTTCATGGTGCCGATTATGTATAGGTTAGGTGGTATGGTTATACCATTTGCTCCATTAACTTCGTACATACCATCAACAGCTTCACCTCTGTATTCTATTGCATATATCAACTCTCCTAATACGTTTGGCAAATTGGCTCGGTTTATTTCATCAATAATCAGAACAAAATTTTTAAGTGGTTCCTTTTCAATGTCTGTTTCTTTAAATGTTAAATTATTCTCATTTAAAAAATCATAAAACATCTTTAAAACCCTAACATAATAACTGGCGTGTTGCCTGGCGAGTCCAGAGAGGTTAGAATTCTTCTTTAAATCCTGTCTTTCTTTATTTCCATCCAAAAACGCTTGTTTAATATCTTTAAACAACATTCTATTCCCATTTTTCAACCAACCTTCATTTTGACCTTTATACCTAAATGCATCACTGTCTATACCAATAAGTCCTACATTTTCCGTTAGTTTAAAAAAGCCTGTACTATCTTCTATTTCGTCAAGTATGGTATCAACAAACTGATCGAAATATTCATTTAATTGTACCTCTTTGCTATAAACAGTATCATCTTTGACATAGTTATTATAATTAGTTAAAGCCCTCTCAGCTAGAGACGCTAAAATTTTGTTTTCCGTTCTATATTCTACTTCTGTGCCATTACTTTTAACAACAATGCCTCTCACAAAATCTTCATAAGTGTAAGAAGGATGGAATTGAATTAATACAACGTCTTCATTATTTGAATTTTCATTTGGAATTTTATTAGCGTTAATGCTTTCGCTAGTATTGAAGTTTTCTGAAAGAAACTTTGCAATTGCAGCATTGTAAGGGTCAAATCCATTACTTTGACCACCCAACCATAGTTTGGAACGATAGGCATCTCTTATTCCCTTAAATGGTATTTCATATGAGGATTTGGATTCTAACACAACTGTGCATCTATCTTTCTTTATGTTTTCAATTCGATATGTAGTGCGACCAGTCGAACTTGGTACACTATCTATGGATTTTAATCTATCAGCTATATTGGCATTAGACCATGCTCTTTGTTCTACAGTTAAGTCTAAATCTAAGCTGTTGAAGCTTTTCCCCATATTGGAATAATCAGGGCAGAGTTGCAAAGCCAATTCCCTGGCCAAACGTGTTTTACCCGTTCCAGGGGGGCCTTGCAGGATAATTTGCTTTTTCTGTTTTAAAAGGCTTATCAAATTTTCATACTGTGCCCTCATGGAATATTTTTTTAAAGTCTTTTTAAAAGTATCTTGTGTATTTGTGTCTTGTACTTTACAAATACCTTGTTGTAATTTATACTTGAACCGGTCTTCTTTTTTTAATACTATCCAATCGGCCTTTGCGACCAACAAATTTTCTTCGAATGGTATTTGAAGTTCGTCAAATTCTTGCTTGTAATTTGAATCAGACATACAGGAGTACATCTCCTCAACAACTTTGGCAAAAGCCAAAATTGTATGACCATTTGCTACTAATATCCAATCATTCTTTTGAAATCGTCTGTCAATCCAACTAATTACTATACCATTTTCTTTTATTAAATCATAAAACAAGGGTGTATCGCTTCCCCATCTGCAACCCAATTTCCAAAGTGTCATACTTATCTTTAATTTAATCCCAATTCTCCTTTGTATACTTAACGGTCTCAAACATAGTTAATGCCACAGCACTCGCATTACGGCGTATGTAAAACTCTTCTTTGTTGCTTTTTTCTGGGTTTTTGATAATGACTGGACTTGAGGCTTTGTCTTTAATGTGAATGGACACTATAGTTTTACAATCTATTTCTAAAAACTCGACCTTAAATTTTGATGCCATATGATTGCCGAAATAATTCTGTATTAACTGGTCAAACTTTAAATTAAATGCATCTTTTTTATTATCACCTTTAAATTGAGTGAAATCGGTTTCTTCCAAGCCTAAAATATTTCCATCATCATCAACACCAATGAAGAGTGTGCCTCCTTCTGAATTTAAAAATGCCGCTAAATTTTTAATAGCACTGTGCTCAACTCCTTTGTCAACTTTTTGTTGACGAATTCCATAGCTTAATGTGCTTTTAAACTCTACGGTTTTGCTCTCGCCTTTGGCGATAAACTCTAACACCTTATAGTTGGCATTGGCTTGTTGTAGTTGCTCCTGTACCAACTCTTCTGGGCTTTGGTAGTAAGCATAAGTGGCGAGTTTTGGGTAACGACGCGCAAACCAAGTTTCTACCTCATTTATATCATCTGCATTTAAACCAAATAAGTCATATACTAACTTATCAATTTCCTTCTGCTCACTGCCTAAATAATCATAATGTTGTGAGTTCTTCTGTTTACTTATAATATTCTTGACAAGGCTTTGTATTTCTGGTGAATTATCTTTTACAGGGGTTAACATATCAAAAAATGAACCTGCATCTGAAGTTACAGTGTGATTAACAAAACACTTTAATTGATATAGAAAAATTTTGGTAGTAAGAATTCCTAGCAAATAATTTGTTTCATAAAAATTTGAGAATAAAGTGGAACCTTTATGCCCAAAAACTGATGAACTTCCTATTCTAAATGTTGGAGCATATATTCCAGCGACTGAAAAGGTAATTCCATTGACAAAATACAAATGCGGGTTTCTTATTACGGCGCACAGATTATCATTATTATTGTTATCTCTTTGACCTCTGGTAAAGTTCTTTAAGCGATATATTGCTTCATCACTCCAATCAATGAAATAATTAGTTGGTACATAATAATTGGGCAGCCAACCACTTTCTGTGTCACTTTCTCCACCTTTATCATGTGGTATTATATATCTACCATCAAAATAACAATCAGCATCAAAATTGGGTTCGAACTTTATTTTGTGGATGCCATTTTCAATGACTTTTAAGCGTATAGCATCATTGCTTCTAATTTTGTCTAAATCGGCTTCTGTTAATACATATTGCTTATAACCATTAATGTCTTTATAACTGCCACGAGCCTCTGGATTTTGGTAGAGGTAATATTTGTTATCACCTGTTGCCAAACCTTGTTTTACATCTGCCACATCGCCAAAACGTACTAACTCAATGTTTTTGTCATTAAACGGTATTTGCCTAACGCTTATTTGCTGTTTGTTTATGGTTTTGGTTTCGGTAGCACAAGTTACATCGTTCATTAAAGCAAAAAGTTTAGGGCTGCCCACAATAATTGGTTTATGACTGTTGGAGCTTAATAACAATTGCTTATAACTATATACTGCAAATTCTGGGGTGTATTGCCCAGTATAGCTGTATAAATTGCGTAATTTATCTCTGAACTCGGGTACTTGTTTACGGGTTGAGATGTTGGTGAGGTCGGCAGCGATGACGCTATTCTCGTGATGAGATTTCTCGCTTTCGCTCGAAATGAAAACAGAGGAATTTTTTATTAGCGTGAAAATACAAGAGTTTACGGTGGCTTTAAAACAGTCTTGGTGTAAGCGAATTACGTTTTTGAGTTGGTGCTGTAATACCTGCTCACGTAATGGTTTGTGGCTTTTTATGGTTAACCAGGTATCACTTACAATGTAGCACAACACGCCATTTGGTTTTAGCAATTTGTTAATGGCCATACTTATAAAAGCGCCATAAGGGTCTTTGCTTTGCAAGCAAAAACGCTCTCTTACCTCATCGTCTATTTTATTACCACCATAGGGTGGATTGCCAATAACAATATCGAAGCCTTTGTTGCCTTCGTTTAATACCTTGTCAAAAAACAAGTTCCATAAAAAGTAAGGGCGCTCTGTAGTCTCCTGTACCTTTACCAAGCGTTTTTCTTGGGCTTCAATGGTTTCTATTTTGGCTTTAAGTTCTTTATAAAGCTTTACATCTCTTCCACTTTTTAATAACGCAATGTTTTTACCTGCATTTACGTATTTCAATTCCAACTTTTGCAGTTGTTTTTTGAGGTCTTTTTCGCTTGCGGTTACATTTTTGTGAATGTGGTTGATAACCGCTTTATCGATTTTTTCGTGCAGCTCCTGTTTTTTAATGAGTGGCTCCAAGGAAAAGTATTGGTCTACCCAATACTTAATGTTGCTTTTTTCTTCAAGAGATAAACTGTATTTAGCTTGCGGTTCTGCAAATTCATCACCCAAAGTGTATTGCTTTTCTTTGTGCGTAGGCTCGTCCTCTAATATGGTATCTAATGCAATGCCTTCAAAAGATTCTTTTAATGAGTCTCCCTGCATTATTTTATAATCTAAATTTGGTAATGGCTGCGGGTCTTGCTCATCTACAATCAAACTTAACCAAAAGCGTAAACGTGCAATATCTACAGCACCTTTATCTATATCGACTCCATAAATGCTATGGCGAATAATATCGAGCTTTTCTTTTAGGTAGATAAAATCTTTATTTTCGAGAAACGCCGAAATTAAATGCTTTAACCTAAAAATTTCGTGTACCATTCCCATAGGAAACGCTCCAGAACCAATAGCTGGGTCACAAATTTTTACAGTGCTTAAGGCTTTATTAATATCTGATGCATATTGCTCAATGACCTTGAGGTCTATTTTAGCATTTTCAAACACCAAGGTTTCTATTTCCTTAAGTTCTTCTTTGGTACACTTACTTTTTAGTTCTTCCTTTAGGTAATTGCACAAACTTTCCTTGCACATATAATGCACCACCTCTTTAGGTGTATAGAATGTGCCTTTGTCCTTGTTATCTTCCAATAAGTTTTCGAAAATCAGCCCTAACATTTCTGGGTCTATACCAATGTCTTTATCGTCTGGACTATTTTCGTCTATGGTAAAATTGTACTGGTCAAAAAAATTGAATAAGTCCTCAAAGAGTTGTGGTTGTATCTGTAAAGTGTCAGGTTCAATTTTGTCCTTCTCGAACAAACCACCATTAAGGTATGGTACTCTTGTTTTAGTTATAGGGAATTCATCATTTTGTTCACCGCGTCTATCAACGTTAAGTGCACTAAAAAATAGAGGGTCTAAAACCTCATTGTAAAAGTTGTTTTTATTGCTGTGATTTTTGAACAATTGGGACATAAAGCCTTTTTGACCTTGTCCCCATTTTCCTGTAAGTGGGACACCTAACCAACCCTTTTTTTGAAGGAAGTATAGAAATACAATACGACCCAACAGCTTTTTTACGTAATGTCTTACCAGTTTTTCGGCATCTTCTTGTTGCTCCTTGTCTTTCTTGTTTTTATCGACTTGCGCCTTGAAAAATGAAAACGCATTTTCGTTATCAACGATATACTCTGTAAAGGCTTTAAACTGATTGAAATATTCTTTGAAGAACTCATTTGAAATCTTTTCAACAGAAAAGGTTTTAATAATGTCTTCAATTGTAATTTCCTTATTCTGTATTTGTTTAAATAGCCACTCAAACTGAATTAAGGCTGTTTTTATACTTTCGCCTTCACCTAACACATAGGTATAACGCTTGGGGTGTGTTTCCTCTTTAATTTCATTAAACTCATCATCCCAATACAAGGATTTAGAAATAAAGGTTAACCTCCAATCGTTAGTTGTAGGGTTATAATAGGTTGCAATAATACCATCGACATCTCCGGGAATTACATTGCTATGAATGATATTCCGCAAACCTACTCTACTGGTAATGTGCTTGTGGTCTTTTAGCTTTACTTCATAAAATAAAATACGTGAATCATCAGCCAATTTTAAATCCCCAAACTCTAAAATACTCTCAACATCTTCGTGCGCTTTTTTATCTTCAACTTGTTGTATTGGGGAAGTATAAAATGCACTCTCTTGATTTTTGAATAGCGTTTTTAAAAAGTCTTTCCAAGTATTGCTCTCTTCAATAGACTGGTATTTACTTTTAAATATATTGGTTAGTTGTTCTTTCATAATAGCAAGTAATTAGGCAGAAAATGATTCGGATAGAATGATTGAAGGCTTTTGCGATTTAGCAATACGCTTTTTTGTGGTTTTTATATGTTGCTTTTCCTCATCTTCCTTAATAAAATCCAAGAGCGGATAACCATTTAAAATATTCATTATAGTCTTATATGTATCCAATAAACTTGGTTTGGTAGTTTTAAGCTGCTTAACGTATTTATTGATTTCACGCGGTAGTTTTTGAAACTTCCCTCTACGAATGGCCTTAATACCAGCTTCACAAACTTCTTTGTCATTTTGATTCACAAACTCTAAAGGCATTATCTTTTTTTCAATAAAGCTAATTGCCCTACTTTCATTAGGACCGAGTTTTACATTGCTTTTATCTCCAAGATTATTGATATTCTCGTCTTCTTCAAAAGCATCTAAAGCCTTATTGATTTGGTCGTGATGCAAATCGTGTAAATCCATAGGGTTTTCAGACATTTGCGCCTTGTAGATTCTTGCAGCTTCTACAAAGGTGAGTTCTTCAATTTCTAAATTCTTATCAATCAAATAAAAACTATCTCGTTTTTTATTTTTAATAAACGTTATGGAATGGTCTTTTGCCGCTTTGTTTTTTCTACCAGTTCTGGCACGTTTAGGAATGGTGTTTTTTATGCGGTAGTAATCGTCTGGTTGTTCGTCTCTAAACTTTCTTAAATAGTTGAGGTATTCCAAACGTTCATCACTTTCCTCCTGTGGGATTTTTTCAAATAATCCAAAGGTTCCGAACTCTTCATCTTCAGAATAAATCTGACTATCTTCACCTAAAGCCGAATGGAATGCCTGTAGTTTTATATAAGCCTTTTTGTTCAATTCTATTTCGTTATCAGTTCTTGACGTCGGGAAGAAATTGTAAATGAATATGGTTTTGGAATTTGTTCCCACACGATTTACACGCCCGATACGCTGCATTAAACGCGTGGCATTCCAAGGAATGTCATAGTTCAAAATGATGTTACTTCTGTGTAAGTTTACACCTTCAGCTAATACTTCTGTTGTGATGATAATACTATAATCATCTTTTTGTTCGCTTAATGGATAATTAGAGTCAAAATTTTGAGCAATTGTTTCAGCCAAATCCTTTTGATTAGAACTATCTACACATAAAATTCTTCCGACCCCATCTTGCTTCAATCTTTCAGACATGTATGATGTTGTTTCTTTAGACTCTGAAAAAACTACAATCTTACCGTTATCATTTATGGCACCATCAAACAATTCTTTTTGAAGCTTTTTCCTAAACGTATTGTATTTAGGGTCTTCAATAACCACACTCCAATCCTTTACTAATTTCTCTAAAACCTGATTATCTTGTTTAATTCCGTTAATGAACTCTTCTGCGAAGTCTTCTGTATTGAACCCTTGAATATCTTCAGGGTTTTCAGAGTTCATTAGTATGTTTTCCAGTTCATCCTCGTCTTCATTTAGTACAAACTCACTTACCTTATGCTTTTGTGAAATAAAAACCCTGCCATTTTCAAGCATTTTTAGCATTGCCTTATTTGCCTCGTAAAAACGATTCAGGCTCATTTTAAAAGCGTAGAAACTACTATCTATTCGTTTTACCAATAGAATGCGCATAATATGAGCCAACTGCTCTGAAATCCTATCAGCTTGTTTTGGCGCAACTCCAGTTGCTTTTTTGTAAGCGTCTTTTGCCTCCGGGTTTAAAAATTTTATGGCTTGGTAACGGTAATAGCCTAATTCTTGGTTTTGTCTTTTTAATATGTTTATAGTTCTATCATAAAGATTATCGGTATAAGTATCTAACTCATAAAGTATTTGTCGTGGTGGTTCAATATCTGGAAAAGAAACGCCTTGTTGTTCTATGTCTTTCCAATAGCTAGGGGTATTTCTAATATCGGTTCTTGTACGTCTCACAATAATAGGCTCCAGTACCTTTACTCTTATTTCATTGTATATTTCTTTAACTCCAACAGCTATTCTAAACCTATCGTTCAGCTTTTTTAGTTTGTTATATTTCTCAATTTGGTTTCTAAAAAAATTCTGAAGGTTTAAAGCTCCTTCAATTGTAGAACTTTTAGAATCTTGGAACAAATACAGTTGATTTCTAATATCTTCTGGCTTGTTATTTAAGGGAGTAGCTGTTACTAAAATTACTTTCTTTTTAAAACTGCCATCATTCCCTTTTCTCTTTCTTGGTGTTTTGCAGAGTTTCTGTAGCAGATTAAAACGTTCTGATTCATCTGACCTAAACTTATGGGCTTCATCAACTATAATTAAATCATAATCTTCAGGATGTTTGATATTATGTAAGCTACCATTTGTGACATATTCAATACCTGGTACTTCAAAATCCCTAATTGTTTTTTTCCAACTATTCTCTAACGCCGGTGGATAAATGATTAAAGTTTTGGTACGATACCCATTTGAGAAATAGAATTTTTTGGCTATAATCGTAGCTACAATGGTTTTACCAAGACCCACAACATCAGCTAAAATAAATCCACTATGATTTAAAAGCTTATTATACCCATCATTTACCGCATCTATTTGATAAGCCAATTTTTTATACCCTTTTGGTAAATCGGTAATAGATTCCGGGTCGTACTCAATACTCTTTCCGAAATATACTATCAGTAACTTTATATATAAATCGAAAGGTGAAAAATCATCTTTTAGATAGGTTTCTGATTTTACTTGTTGAATTTCAGAAGGCAGAATATCAATGGCCTCGTCCCATAAACTATTGAAGGTCTTTTGAGCAAAAACCACATCGTCATAATCTCTTAACTCTACATTAAACTCAAAGTTTCTCTCTAAACCTGATTCACTTAAATTACTAGAGCCTGTAATCACTGAACCACTATTGTGTTCATTCCAATTTTCAGGTCTGAAAATGTAAATTTTTGCATGTATGTTTTTATCAGGATGCGCTTTAATCTTAATTCTTCCAGAGGTTACATCATCCACAAACTTCACAATTCCGTCTTCAACTTCTTTTGAATAGTCTGCTTGTTGAATATCCTCTTTAAACTCTCTTACAAACTCTTCTCTAGTTATGTCTGTATTAAAATTGAACTCTAATCCTTTTTTAGCAGCTTCGCTAATTAGGTGGTCCACGTCTATACCGACTAAAATCCTAATTTCTTTGACCCGGTCTAAATATTGACGGATTTTGAAATAACCAGATGATCGAAAATAACCCACTAATGCATCAAAATAATGTATAGGTAAGTTTTCAAATATTCCTTGAAATTTATTTGTTAAGCTGTTTTGGTCCTTGTTAGTGAAAAACTTTGTTGACATCTAGAAATTCTATATTTTAAGTTTTAAAAATAGAAATCTTTTGTTGGTTGTTGGGTTTAAATAAAATAAAAAGGGCAACATTTCTGCTGCCCCTTTTATGTTATTTAATTATACTTCCACCTATAACCTCCACTTTTATCCCGTTCTCCTCGACACACCCTTGAAATTGATGATTTACTTAATCCAGTTTTTCTAGCTGCACTTGAGACAGACTCGAATTTTGCGATAACTTTATTTTCAAAATTTAACTGTATAACTTCTTTTTTTCTAGCATCAGACAAAGCCCTTATATCAAACGTTTTATCATAGGACCAACACAATCCCTTATACGTTTTAATATACCCCAGACAAGCGTTAGAAATAGATTTAGCTTCCCCTGAAACTGATTCAGCAGCAATGGAAAGACTTTCATAGGTATTCATTAGACCACTATTAGGATTAACTGAATATACTATTTTTTTAAATCCACCTCCAGAATCACGATTATATCCATTATCAATTGCATTAAATTCTGTTATGTAGAACACCTCTTTGTTCGCCAGTTCATTGACGTTATTTGCGATATCAACAACTGTCCAATTAAAGGAATGTTCGCCAAACTTGCGTATTGCCTTATGCAATGGCAATTCACTTCCCTTTTTTGCAACCTTAAAATTTATTAGTAAGTGGATAAGAATTGGTTTTAGTCTACTAGAAATACCTAAAAACAAAAAAATCCGACACTTTTCAGTATCGGATTTTTATTTTGCTCCCCCTCTTGGGCTCGAACCAAGGACCCTCTGATTAACAGTCAGATGCTCTAACCAACTGAGCTAAGGAGGAATGTTTCATTCAAAACGGGTGCAAATATAAATTTTTCTTTTTTATACTACAAAGAAAAAATGCATCAATTTATTTAAAAATCATTTTGTACAAATCGTTTCCATTCGCAAACAACAGTAAACCAATCAATAAGAAGAAACCGACCATTTGTGCATATTCTAAAAATTTGTCACTCGGCTTTCTTCCAGAAATCATTTCGTACAGTAAAAACATTACATGCCCCCCATCAAGAGCAGGTATAGGTAATACATTCATAAAGGCTAAAATAATAGATATAAGCGCGGTTGTGGCCCAAAAAGCCCTCCAGTCCCATGTTTCTGGGAACATGCTACCAATGGCTTTAAAACCGCCTACACCTTTATAGGCCCCCGTGGAAGGATTAAAAATCTTTTTTAGGTTCTTGGCATAGTTGCCTAAAGTTTCCACACCTTGATTGATCCCCGCTGGTATGGCCTCAAAAAATCCGTATTTAACAGTGGCAACCTTAAAATAACCCATCTGCTCATACTCTTCCATTGTAAATTGTTGTAAACCTAAACCTAAAGTTGCTTCTTCAGAAACTTTGGCTACTACATTTTTGGTCTTTCCGGATTTTGATTTTAAACTAAGGGTAACCTCTTTCCCTTTGTTCGCTTCTAGCAATGGTACTACTTGGTCCATATACTCTGCTGGCTCACTGTTAATTGCAAGTAAATGGTCTCCTTTTTGTAAATCTATACCTTGATTGTGGCTTCCTTTAGAAATGTCTTTTACGTAAAAAGGCGAGCGCAGAGAGATAAACCTAGCTTTATCCTCATCTTCTATAAGTGTAGAAATAAAATCTACAGGTAACTCTTTTTCAATTACCTTTCCGTCTCTTTCTATGGTAAGCGAATTTCCATTAATAAGTTCTAGCATTAAACTGCCGTAGGATTCTACTGGTTCACCATCTACCGCTAAAATTTTATCCCCGGATTTAAGCCCGGCCTTGTCTCCAATAGTTGGTTCCACAATGGCAATACCATCTTTTAAACTGTCCATAGGAATATATTCCTTACCATATTTATAGGCCAGACCAATATAAATGATAACCGCAAGTATAAAGTTTACCGTAACCCCGCCCAACATAATTATTAAACGTTGCCAAGCCGGTTTACTTCTAAACTCCCAAGGCTTTGGCTCTTCTTTCATTGCTTCGGTGTCCATACTTTCGTCTATCATACCGGCAATCTTTACATAACCACCCAAAGGCAACCATCCAATTCCGTAAACGGTTTCTCCAATTTTCTTTTGGAACAAAGCAAATTTTACGTCAAAAAATAAAAAGAACTTCTCCACTTTGGTTTTAAACAATTTTGCTGGAATAAAGTGTCCCAACTCATGCAAAACAATTAAAATAGAAAGGCTTAGAAAGAATTGTATAATCTGTATTACTACGGGGCTCATATTTTTTTATGTCTTAAAAGCCAACAAAAGTACGTTTTTAAAGGAGCTTACAAAACAATGGACATTACCCAACAATTATTTTTAAGAAAGAATTGGCAAGAATTACCGCTCAACTGGTTTGATTAATAGCGTGTTCACGTTTAATTTTGCCCTATGCTACAGTTTTTTTCCAAGTTCAAAAAATTCTTTATCGTTTTAGGGGTTTTATCGGTTATTATACTATATCTAATGTATAATGCTTTAAAACCCGAAAAAAGACTTCCCGTTTACCAACCCAATATGGTAAACCCAGAATTAGTAGATAGCACCTTGCTAGATGTTAAAAAGTACCATACCATAGCAGACTTTTCCCTTGTAAATCAAAACGGAGAAACCATTACCCAAAAAGATTATAAAGATAAAATCTACGTAGCCGACTTTTTCTTTACTACCTGCCCTACAATTTGCCCCATTATGACCAAGAACATGGCCGCTATTCAAGATAAAATAGGCGCAGAGGTAATGCTACTATCCCACTCGGTTACCCCACAGATAGATTCTGTTGCGCAATTAAAGAAATATGCTCTTGAAAAAGGTGTGGACGATAGTAAATGGAATTTGGTTACTGGCGATAAAAAACAAATATATGCCTTGGCACGTAAGTCTTATTTAGCGGTAAAAAACGATGGCGATGGTGGCCCGTATGATATGATACATACCGAAAATTTTATTTTGGTGGATAAAGAAAGACGTATTCGCGGTTTTTATGATGGTACCAATTTAGAAGAGATAGAAAAACTCTTAAAAGACGTAGAAGTGCTAAAGTCTTCTTATAATAAAAAGCCCTAGAAATCTAGGGCTTTGAAAAGTATCTTTAATTGTTACTTTTAATTGCAAGAATCTGTGTAATATTCTGCAATCTTAATGGTATCTTCATCTGTTTTACTGAAATCTCCACCATGCAACTTTGATAATAAGTCTGGACATGCACTAAAGAATTCATCTGAGGCTCTTTCTGCTTTTTTATTGCCAGGCTTATAGAAGTAGTAGTCCTTGCTATTGGTTAAATCTTTATACGCAACAATTTTATCCGAGCTATAAAGTTTTTGCATAAAAATGGTATTATTTAACATTCCCAAACTTACTGCATCATAATCTGCAAGACTTCTTTTTGGATTTACCGGTTCAAATATTTTATCCCCAATAACTATTTCTTTAACTTCTTTACATTTATATGGTTTTTGTCTAAACTTTCCTTTTTCATTTTTATAAAGCAAGACCGCTTTTTTAGCGGGAGCATCTCCATCAAGACTTACAATATTTCCTTGAGAACCGGATACTCCTGTAGAAAAGGTTAAAGAAATTTTACCTTCTACCTTTTCACCGTCTTTAGTAATTATATATCCTACTTCTTTTACTATGTTATTACTCTTAAGCTCCTCTTTTTCAGCAATAGCAGCTAATACCGGGTCTACAGTATAACCGTCTGAATAAATTCTGCTACCATCTGTATTAAAATTAGCTTGGTATTGTTTTAAATCATTATCTATTCTTTTACGAGCAGAAGAAGTTACCCACTTATTCACCTTTAGCTGTTCTGCTTTTTCCATGTATTCTACAGACTTAGCGTATTCACCTTTTATTCTGTAAAGGTTTGCCAGATTTGCATAAATACCCCAAGCCATTTTAGTAGTTTTTTTACTACTCATGTCAATAGTACCTTGTTTAGATTCCCAAAATTGAATAAAAGGATTAAGAGCTTCTTCATTAGTCTCTAAATCTTCTATCGTTGCTATAGATTTAAGGGTTTCTTCTAATTGCTCTAGATTACCTTTTGTTTCTTCTTCTAGAGCAGGATTATCCTTATCTTTAAAATAGCTAAACATTACATCATAGCGATTAACTCTATAATCATAAATTCTATATAGATAAGGAACGTATACCTTTGTCAACCAGTCTTCCCCAAGTAGCTTTACAAGATATTCTCGCACTAAATATGGAGTGGCCATAGCGCTGCTATCTCCATCAAAAACTAAATACTTACTAGAGTCATCCAAAGAAAATTCAAATTTTACAGGTATAGCCTTTTTTTCAGAATCTAAATCTGGGGTCACTTTAAAAGCAAAATAATGTGTATTCTCTCCATTTGCCAATAATATGGTAGGTATTTTAGTACCATCCTTAGGATATACATCAATATAATATTTACCCTCAGATTTATTTCTGGTTATATCTAAATTTAAATCTTCTGGCTGTACCCCATCAACTACAAAAAATAAATCTGGCTCTGCGTTATCATCCATAAGTGGAGAAAAGGATTGCATTTGCAAGGCCTCCTTTAATTCTTTGCTATTAAAGGGTAGTACACTACCCTCCTTACCAGAGAATTCTGCAGAATAAGTAACATAAGATTTAGAAGGTACCAATTCCGGATATTGTTTTAATGGAACGGGAACTGACATAGTTTTAGCCTTTTGAGCATGTAAACTAGATACGCTTGCTAGCAAAAAAAGTGCAAGTGCTTTTTTCATGAGAATAGTAATTTAATATGATTAAAAATGGTTTACGGCACTAGTGTTATAGTCTAATTTTGTCAATACTATGTGTAAACAAAGAATATTAATTAAGATTTCATTAACAGTTTTTAAACTTAACTCTTTTCCATAAGATAAACAAAAAAGTTGTTGTGTAGTTTACTTATTATGTTGTTAAGTAAACTGACTTAGTGGCTACTTTTCTATTTAAATCCCTTTGGATAGCTTTATTTTAGCTATTTTTGCTCTTACTTATATTAAATCTAAATAAGCTTTGTTAACGACGGTTGATACACTTAAAAAAGGGCAGAAAGGTATTATAAAGGAGTTTACCACCAATTTGCTCCCTATAAAACTATTAGAACTTGGTTGCTTACCAGGTAACGTAATAGAACTTGTGCAAACCGCCCCTCTACTAGACCCAATATACATTAACGTTAACGGCTCACACATTGCTATAAGAAAAGCTCTTGCCAAACAAATAGAGTTAGAGCTAATAGAAGAGTCCCTGTAAAATGAGTAAAAACATAAACGTAGCCTTAATTGGTAACCCAAATACTGGAAAAACCTCTGTTTTTAATCAACTAACAGGTCTAAAACAAAAAGTTGGCAACTATCCTGGTATAACGGTAGAAAAGAAAGAGGGTATTTGTAAACTTCCAAGAGGCGTAAAGGCCCATATATTAGACTTGCCCGGGACCTACAGCCTAAACACTACTTCTTTAGACGAAAGTGTAGTGGTAGAATTATTGCTGAACAAGAACGATAAGGATTATCCAGATGTTGCGGTAGTTATTAGCGATGTTGAAAATTTAAAAAGAAATCTTTTGCTGTTTACGCAAATAAAAGATTTAAAGATACCTGCTATTCTGGTCATTAACATGGCCGATCGCATGGATCGTAAGGGAATTAGTTTGGATGTTGAACTTATGGAACAACGCCTAGACACCAAAATAGCCTTAGTTAGTACCCGTAAAGGAATTGGCATAGACCGTTTAAAAGAATTAATTACCAACTATAAACAACTTTCTAACAAACCCAACATAGATACAGCAGTAATTGCTCCAGAATATTTTAAGAATTTAAAAGAAGTATTTCCAAAAGAGGACTTATATAAATTGTGGCTGGTTATTACGCAAGATGTAAATTTTATGCCCATAGAGCGTAATGCCGCAGTCTCCGTAAGTGAGTTCAAGGCAAAATCAAAAACAGAACTAAAACGCCTACAACACAAAGAAACGGTATTACGCTACCAATTCATAAATGGAATACTCAAAGAAACATATAAAAAAGATTTTAGAACAGCTAAAGGGTTTCGTGGTAGTCTGGATAAAATACTGACGCATAAGTTTTTTGGTTATTTCATTTTCTTCACAATTCTTTTAACCATTTTCCAAGCTATTTTTGACTGGAGCGGTTATCCAATGGATTTTATAGATGCGCAATTCGCGGCATTGGCAGATTGGACCAAGAATACCTTGCCTTCAGGTATTTTAACGGACCTATTGGCAGAAGGTATCATTGCTGGTATTGGAGGCGTGGTCATCTTTATACCTCAAATTGCCTTTTTATTTCTGTTTATTTCCCTTTTAGAAGAATCTGGCTATATGAGTAGGGTAGTGTTTTTAATGGACAAATTAATGCGTCCGTTTGGGCTTAGCGGTAAGAGTGTTGTGCCCTTAATGTCTGGTACGGCTTGCGCTATACCTGCCGTAATGGCCACCAGAACAATAGAAAACTGGAAAGAACGCCTCATTACTATATTAGTAGTTCCTTTTACCACTTGTTCCGCACGTTTGCCCGTCTACTTAATTTTAATTGCCTTAGTTATTCCGGAGGGTAGATTTATAGGACTAAGTTATCAAGCACTTACTTTAATGGGGCTGTATTTACTGGGTTTTATTATGAGTCTATTGTCTGCTATGATTTTAAATAAAATCTTGAAAATAAAAAGCAGGTCATTATTTATGATAGAAATGCCTGCCTACCGTTTACCCTTATTCAAGAATGTTTTTTATACGGTAGTAGAAAAAACCAAAAGTTTTGTTCTAGGTGCCGGAAAAATAATTTTAGCCATCTCTATTGTTCTATGGTTCTTGGGCAGCTATGGCTGGTCTAATGAATTTAAAAATGCGGAAACAATAGTAAAAGAAAGAATTGATAATGAAGGATTTAACGCCTACAGTAAAAATTATTTACAAAATAACCTTGAAGCTTTTAAATATCAATTAAAAGATAGTGCGCTTTCTAAAAACGATAATATTGATTTAACCAATATTAGAAAGGCTTTGCAAGAAAGGGACCTAGAATTACATGACCGATTGGTGGAACAGGAAATTGCTAGTTACAAACTGGAGAATTCTTTTATTGGGCAAGCAGGAAAAGCTATTGAGCCTATAGTAAAACCATTGGGTTATGATTGGAAAATAGGCATTGCCGTAATTACCTCTTTTGCCGCAAGAGAAGTTTTTGTAGGTACTTTGGCCACCATTTATAGTGTGGGTAGTGACGAAGAAGAAACTATTAAAAATAGAATGGCCGCCGAGGTAAACGCTAAAGGCAAACCCCTGTTTAATTTAGCAACAGGGGTTTCTCTAATGTTGTTCTATGCTTTTGCCATGCAATGCATGAGTACACTGGCCATTGTTAAACGTGAAACCAACTCTTGGAAATGGCCACTTTACCAATTGTTATTTATGAGTGCTATTGCCTACGTAACGGCCTTTACGGCATACCAAATTTTAAAGTGATGATACAAACTATAGTAGCCGTACTTATCTTAATATTGGCCATAGCCTATTTGGTAAATAAATTTTTATATCCCCTACCCTTTTTTGACACCAAAAAAGACGCTAAAAACTGTGGCAATGGTGATTGTGGATGTTCGTAATTTATTATAGTTCTATCACTATCTTGGTATGTTTGCCTTGGTGCAAAAAAGCACATTCTTTAAAGTTAGGTGGACCAAATGTTTTCATCTTACCAACGGAAAACGCCACTTTTTCCTTAGGTATACCCAACCAATTCATATCTAAGCGGTCGTTGCCATTTTCGTCATGGAAAATAGCCAAGGCGTATTCCCCTTCTGGCATATTTTCCAAACTTACTTTGGTAACCCCTTTTACAGCGGGCATCTTATTGTACTTATAAACATGGGTTTCTTTTAAAAAACCTTCTTCTTGCTTATATACCGCAACACTAATATTACCCTTGTCCGACGGCACTTTATGTACTTCTACCTCTACTTCTTGGCCATAGCCCTGTATTATGGCAAAAAATACACCAGCAAAAAGTAAAAACTTAAACTTTGTCATAGTAGCATTGCTATTTCTTGGTTATATACGCTAACAATAGTTATTCCAAAGTATTGTTCATCCCTTCTAATTTTTCTTTAATAAGCCCATACCACCGTTTGGTTTCCAAACTATCTGCGGTATTCCAATAAAGTACCAATGAATCTAGATAGACCATTTTTATCTTAGAATGATTTAGGTCATCTACAAAAACATAAGTTTTGGTTCCATAAATAGAATCTTTAAAAACACCTTTTTCTTTTGCCAACCATGAGAATCCAGATTGGCGTTCCATCTTTGGAAATTTTTCAACCAAATTTAGGCTGTCTATGGTACTTAAAAGAACCTCTTTACTGTAAACACCACTGAAAATTTTGAATTTATCCGCTTTTATGGAGACATAGTTTTGATAATGCAAGGCAAAAGCAGCAATACTTACCAACACTGCCAACACTACTACTACGTTCCAAATCCAATTACTTTTTCGCATTTTCCTTTGGGTTTTCAAACTTATTAAACCAAGCTAAGGTATGCGCAATTTTTGAAATTAAATTACTTGGCCTATTGGCAATCCCGTGGCTTGCTCCTGGTATTTCTACCAGAACGGTTTCAATTTTGCGCAATTTTAACGCATGATATAATTGTTTTGCTTCGGAAGGAGGCGTACGCAAATCATTCATGCCCACCATTACCATGGTAGGGGTTTCTATGTTACCAACTAAGGACAATGGGGAAAACTTCCAGTAGTTTTCAAAATTTTCCCACGGCTGGCCGGGATACCTAGAATTTGCATACCCAAAATAATTATCGGCCACCAATGTTTTACTAATCCAGTTCATAACTGGTTTAGCTACTACAGCCGCCTTAAACCTATTGTTTTTCCCTATCATCCATGCAGACATAATGCCGCCTGCAGAACCACCCGTAACATACAATTTATCTTCCTTTGCTACACCCATTTGTATAAGATAGTCTACCCCATCCATTACGTCTTGGTAATCATCTCCCGGGTAATTGTTCATTAATAAATTACCAAATTCTTCCCCATAACTAGTACTGCCCCTAGGGTTTGGGTAAAAAACAATAAAACCATTGGCCGCATACAATTGCATCTCAATAGAAAAACGGTCTCCATAATTTAAAATAGGGCCGCCATGATTCTCTACCAAAAATGGATATTCTTTGGTTGCGTCATAATTTGGTGGATACACCACCCATCCTTGTATATCCCTATTATCTACGGTAGATTTATACCAAACCTCTTCTACCTTACCCAAGGTTTTAAAATCTAATAAAGCTTTATTTAATTGCGTTAAAGTCTTTAGGCTTCCCTTTTTGCCCAGGAAAGCTATTTCTGCCGGAAATTCTGGAGTTGTATAGGTATAAACTATATCTCCTTTTTTAGAAACCGAAAAAGTACCACTGCCATAGGGTCTACCCAGCGTAGTACCGCCTCTATTATCGGCAAGTTTGGTAACCTTACCGGTTAAGGAAACAAAACCTATTTTTCCGTTTCCTTTGTCATCATAATTAAAATACAAACCTTTCCCGTCTGCAGACCAAACAATACTTGATATATTTCTATCCAAATTATACCCCAACGTTCGCTTATTACCTCCATCTGCATCCATCAGTTTAATCTGTCTAATTTGATAGGCTTCGTACTTGTCTTTATAACTTAAATACGCAATGGCACTGCCATCTGGAGAAACTACTGGGCTACTGTCTGGGCCATCTTGTTGCGTTAATTCAGTTATAATTCCGGTTTTAACCTCAACTGAATAAATCTCACTATTTCTAAAGCGATACTCCCAATCGGCCATCCGGTTGGCAGAAAAATAGATTTTAGAACCGTCTTTACTCCAAGACAAACTACCCCTATGGTGCCAGTTACCAGAGGTTATTTGCCTTACCGCGCCACCAGTTGCCGGCATAACAAACAAATGATTAAAACCAGGCGCTATATAACCCCTGCCATCTGCCTCATGATACACCCTATCTGTTATTCTAGGCGCACTAGACCAGTTGGCACCCTTTGGTTTTGCGGGCATTTTAGCCAAAACAGGAGCCTTCTCCGGAACGTTCATAGAAAAGGCCAATTGGGTACCGTCTGGAGACCAAGTTATACTACTTGGACTGTAGGGTAATTGAGATATTTTAGCTGTTTTACCGGTTTTTACCCAATAGACAAAAATCTCAGAACCTTCATCTGTGGCACTGCTATAAACTATTCTATCTCCATTTGGCGACCAACTAGCCGCATACTCCGAAGATTCATTGACCGTTAGTTTTTGATGCTCGCTACCATCAGATTTTAAAAGCCACAAGTTTCCAAAAGAGCGGTCTTTCATTATGTCAAAACCCATTTTCCTATAAACAATCCAATCACCATTGGGCGAAATTTCAGGATTTGTTGCGTACTGTAATTGAAAAATGTCTAAGTAATCAAATTTCGATTTTTGAGCTGAGCCGTAAATGCCCCATAAAAAACAAAACGAAATAAAAAGAAGTTTCTTCATTGTTGGTCTGTTAGTTGGTTTTAAAGGTAAACGAAACTGTTGATATACTCAAAACACAGGTTATACAGCACTTTCAACCTCCCACCAAAACCAAAATTTAATACTTTATAAACTCAATCTAAAAACTTATCGTAAACCCGTATCTTGTAGCTATCATAATCATCACTTAAAAAATGAACTACACCAAACTAAAAGCGGCTTTTCTTTTGATGCCGTTACAACTACTGTTTTTAAATCAAGCTTTTTCCCAAGAAACCAAATTGATGCACCAACCTGCTATAAGCGATACGCAAATAGCCTTTATCTATGCCCAAGACTTGTGGGTGGCAGATAAGGATGGTAGCAATCCTAGAAGATTAACCGTTGATGAAGGCATAGAATCCAATCCGATTTTTTCTCCGGACGGGAGTTTCATTGCTTTTAACGCCGAGTACGATGGCAACCATGACGTCTATATTGTATCTGCCACAGGCGGCGTACCCAAAAGACTAACCTACCACCCGTACCGAGATTTAGTAAGAGACTTTACGCCTGATGGAAAACACGTATTATTCGCTTCTAGACGAAATACGCATACCAACCGCTATTTTAAATTGTATACCGTACCCATAGAAGGTGGAACAACAACGGAGTTAGATGTACCCAATGCTTTTTGGGCAGCCTACTCTAAAGACGGGCAACAGTTGGCCTACAACCCCTATTTTGATGCTTTTCACCAATGGAAACACTACAGAGGCGGCCGTATCTCTAAAATATGGGTGTATGATATTAACACACACAAAATTGTAGAGATACCAAAACCCAATGGTGGAAGTAATGATGTACAACCGCAATGGAATGGTGACAACGTGTATTTTAGAAGCGACCGCGATGGCGAGTTTAATTTATTTAGTTATGATACCAAAAGCAAACAAATTACCAAGCTAACAGATTTTAAAGACTTTCCGGTTATAGACCCTAAAATGCACAAGGAATCTATTATTTACGAGCATGCAGGTACATTGCATATTTATGATACCAAATCAGGTGAAGACACCAAACTAAACATCACTATAACTACGGATTTATTGGAACTCAGAGAGCGTTATGTTTCAGGACAAGATTATGTACGCTCTGGTGGCATCTCGCCTTCTGGGGCTAGGGTGGTACTAGATTTTAGAGGTGAGGTGGTAACCCTGCCCGCCGAAAAAGGGGACACTAAATACCTAACCCAAACTCCTGGCGTGCATGAAAAATTTCCGGCCTGGTCACCAGACGGTAAATCTATTGCCTATTTATCTGATGCCTCGGGTGAGTATGCATTGCATGTGCAAACTGTAGCTACGGGTAGCATTAAAAAAATTAAGCTAGAGGGAACAGGGTTTTATGGCAACTTACATTGGTCTCCAAACAGTAAAATGATAAGCTATGTAGATAATGGCCTTAACCTATATGTTACCAACATCGCCACGACTAAAACTACTAAAATTGACCAAGACGAATTGTTTATACCTGGTGACTTAAGAGAGCTTTTTAGTGATTGGTCTTATGACTCTAATTGGATAGCCTACACCAAGATTATAGAAACCAATTTTGAAAAAGCCTTCTTATACTCCTTATCGGCGAACAAATCTTACGAGCTAACCGATGGGTTATCTAACGTTACCGAACCTAAGTTTGACCCTAGTGGCAAATACATGTACGTTCTAGCTTCTACAGATGCAGGTCCTGTAGTGAATTGGTTTGACCAATCTAACCAAGACAAAGTAATTACCAATACCGTATACTTGTTAACCCTACAAAAAGATGTTGTTTCGCCTTTAAAAAAGCAAAACGATGTTGAATTAGGTGAAAACAAAGCAGCGGAAGCAAAAAAACCAGAAACCTTGATAATAGATTGGGATGGCTTGCAAAACCGAATGCTAGCGTTACCCATTGAAACCGGTGCTTATAGCAACCTAGCTTTGGCTAATGAGGGCGAATTGTTTTATGTTTCTACTGACCTATACAATGGGGAACGCCAACTTTTTAAATTTTCTTTTGATGAACGTAAGGCCGAAGCACAATTTCCTGTAAACTATTTTGAGGTAGCTAGTGGAGGCAAAAAAATGTTTTATAGCAGAGGTGGTTCTTGGTTTGTGTCCGATTTGGGTAAAAAATCTGAAAATGGTCCTTTACCATTAGGCAACATTACGGTAAAAATTAATCCGAAAGAAGAATGGAACAACATCTTTAACGAAGCTTGGCGGGTTAATAGAGATTATTTTTATGACCCGGGAATGCACGGGGCAGATTGGAACGCCATGAAAGCTAAATACGAGCCCTTTTTGGCACACCTATCTTGTAAAGATGACCTATACCGTGTAATGCGATGGATGTTTAGCGAGTTGGCCGTAGGCCACCACAGATTCGATTGGGAAGGAGATGCCCTTAATGAAATTGAAAATATATCTGGCGGGCTGTTAGGTGCGGATTACCAAGTAAACAACAATCGCTACCAAATAACCAAAATTTACGGCGGCCTTAACTGGACTCCAGACTTAAAATCACCTCTTACGGAACCTGGTGTACAAGTAACCCAAGGGGATTATATCATTGCCGTAAATGGTAAAAATGTCTCGGGGACAGCTAATTTATACTCCTTTTTTGAGAATACCGCCAATACTTTGGTCGACTTAAAAGTAAGTGCTTCTGCAGATGGCAGCAATGCTAGAACCTACCAGGTAACACCACTGGCTACAGAGTGGGCCATACGTAATCGTGATTGGGTAGAAGGCAATATGAAAAAAGTGCACAAAGCTACAGAAGGTAAAGTAGCCTACGTTTACGTACCCAATACCGCAGGTGCCGGATTTGAATATTTTAAAAGATACTTTTACCCACAGGCGAATAAAGAGGCCATAATCATTGACGAGCGTTACAATGGCGGCGGACAGTTAGCAGATTATTATATTGATATTTTAAAAAGACCTGTACAAGCACATTGGAATTTTAGGTACGGCAAAGATTTAAAATCGCCAAGCGCCTCTATTCAAGGTCCAAAAGTGATGTTGATAGATGAAATGGCAGGTTCTGGAGGCGATTATTTACCATGGATGTTTCGCAAATTTGAATTGGGCACTTTAGTAGGCAAACGTACTTGGGGTGGTCTTGTAGGTGTATTGGGTTATCCAGAATTTATAGATGGTGGGGTGGTTACCGCGCCTAATGTAGCCTTTTATTCTGATAAAGGCTTTAGAGTAGAGAACGAAGGGGTTGCTCCAGATGTGGACGTGGAACAATTACCAGAATTAGTGGTAAAAGGTCATGACCCACAACTGGAAAAAGCCATAGAAATAGTCCTTAAAGAACTTAAAAAAAAACCCACCAAAAAGACGATAACACCAGCATACCCAATTAGAGTAAAACAGTAAACGTAAAATTGACTTATCAGCTAATGGATTTTCAAAACAAAAAGATTTTGATAACAGGAGGCTCAAGAGGCATTGGCAAGGCAACCGCTTTGGCTTTTGCCCAGAAGGGCGCCCAAGTAGGCATTAATTTTAAATCAAATAAAGATCAGGCCCAAAAAACACTAGATGGTTTACCTGGTGAGGGACATTGTTTGTTTCAAAAAGATATTTCTGAAAAAGAAAACTGTCAGCAATTACTAGATGAATTTATTACCAAATATGGCCAACTAGACGTTTTGGTGAACAATGCTGGGATTTCTATTTTTCACGAAGTTGATAAGGTAAATTTAGACGAATGGTCTTCTGCATGGGAAAACACCTTTAAAACCAATTTATTTGCTGCTGCCAACCTCACTTTTTGTGCGGCACAAGCCATGATGAAAACCGGTGGTGGCCGCATAGTAAACGTATCTTCTAGAGGCGCTTTTAGGGGAGAACCTACCAAACCAGCTTATGGTGCCAGCAAGGCAGCTTTAAACGCCATGAGTCAGTCCTTGGCCAAAAAATTAGCCCCACATAAAATTTATTTAGGGGTGGTTGCACCAGGATTTACAGAGACCGAAATGGCCGCGGTAACCCTTACACCAACAGAACGTGAAAATCTATTGCGCGAATCGCCCTTTAAACGCATGGCACAACCTGAAGAGGTTGCCCATGCTATCTTGTTCTTGGCTTCAGAAGGAGCAGCGTATACCTCTGGTACCATAATAGATGTAAATGGCGCCAGTTATCTCCGTAACTAGTTACAATTGGATTCATTCGTTAAAATTTTATTAATACGGTGTAATTCAACGCTAAAGTGGGGCTTTAAAATTGCAGTCCTACATAATTGCTTGTAAATTATTGGCTTAATTCTCATAATAACCGACTCAAGAAAATGAAAAAAATTACACTACTCCTATTTCTGGGCTGTACTTTGTTACTCTCTGCCCAAGAAAAGGAAGATGCCTTGTCTTCCAAAAATTTAAAAGGTCTAAAATTTAGAAATATTGGTCCTGCATTCACATCAGGGCGTTTGGCCGATATTGCCATAGACCCAACTAATGAAAGTATTATTTATGCTGCCGTTGGTTCTGGCGGCGTTTGGAAAACAACCAATGCAGGCACCACTTGGGAGCCTATTTTTGACAATGAAGCAAGCTATTCAATTGGCTGTATTACCATAGACCCAAACAATCCGCATACTATTTGGGTTGGTACAGGTGAAAATGTTGGTGGCCGCCATGTAGGTTTTGGCGATGGTATTTACCGTAGTACTGATGCTGGTAAAACTTGGAAAAACATGGGACTTTCCAAAACAGAACACCTATCAAAAATTATAGTTCACCCAGAAGATTCTAACACCATTTGGGTGGCAGCCCAAGGCCCACTTTGGAGTAAAGGTGGCGAACGTGGTCTTTACAAATCTACAGATGGTGGCACTAGTTGGAAAAAAACGTTAGGAAACGAAGAATGGACCGGCGTTACTGATATAGTGATAGACCCTAGAAATCCAGATGTCTTATACGCTGCCACTTGGGACAGACACCGAACCGTTGCTGCCTATATGGGTGGTGGGCCTGGTTCTGGATTGCACAAAAGTACGGACGGTGGTGAAACATGGGCAGCACTGACCAACGGTATACCTAAATCGAACCTAGGTAAAATTGGATTGGCAATTTCTCCATTCAATCCAGATATTATTTATGCAGCAATTGAGTTAGACCGTACCAAAGGTGGTTTATTTATTTCTAGGGATAGAGGAAGCTCTTGGAGCAAACAGTCCGATATGGTTTCTGGAGGAACAGGCCCTCATTATTATCAAGAACTTTACACCCACCCACACCATGAAGGTAGAATTTACCTGATGAACAATTATGTTTTGGTATCTGATGACCATGGTAAAACCTACCGTAGAATGAATAGGGATAAAACCCATAGCGACGTTCATGCAATGGCTTTTAAAAAAAATGACCCCAATTATATTTTAATGGGTTCTGATGGTGGCCTTTACGAAACGTATGACGAAACCGAAACATGGCGTTATTTTGACAATCTGCCAATAACCCAATATTATAAGTTAGCTGTAGATGATTCTGAACCCTTTTATAATATCTATGCCGGAACTCAGGATAATGGCTCCCACAAAGGACCTTCTAGAACCATGCGCGAAGCTGGTATTTTAAATCGCGATTGGAAAAAAGTTTTAGGGGCAGATGGGCATCAATCCGCAATTGAGCCGGGAAATCCAGATATCACCTACGGTGAATTTCAACAAGGAACATTATTTAGAATAGACCATAAAACTGGTGAAAGTGTGTACATTCAACCACAAGCAGGAGAAGGTGAACCCTACGAGCGTTTTAATTGGGATGCGCCTATTCTAGTT
This sequence comes from Croceivirga sp. ABH4_376, assembly GCF_056160685.1. Taxonomy (NCBI): domain Bacteria; kingdom Pseudomonadati; phylum Bacteroidota; class Flavobacteriia; order Flavobacteriales; family Flavobacteriaceae; genus Croceivirga; species Croceivirga sp. ABH4_376. The sequence goes on from NZ_JBSWXQ010000001.1 coordinate 114,072, forward strand.
AGTCCTCACGACCCTAAACGCATTTACGTGGCCTCATACAGAGTGTGGCGCTCAGATAATAGAGGGGACGATTGGACAGCCATATCTGGCGACCTAACCAAAGGTTTGGAGCGTATTAAACAACCTATTATGGGCGGCTTGCAAAGCTGGGACAATCCTTGGGATTTAAAGGCAATGTCTACCTTCAGCACAATTACCTCGTTAGCAGAATCACCTTTACAAGAAGGTTTATTGTATGCTGGTACAGACGATGGTATTATTCAGGTTTCTGAGGATGGTGGTGCCAATTGGCGAAAATTCAATTATCAAAACCTTAAAGGACTGCCTGCAAATGCGTTTGTTAATGATATTAGAGCAGATTTACACGATGCCAATACCGTTTATGCCGCTTTAGACAATCATAAAAATGGCGACTTTAAACCCTACTTAATCAAAAGTACAGATGCCGGTAAAACGTGGAAATCTATTACCGGAAACCTACCCAATAAATTATTGGTATGGCGTATGGTACAAGACCATGTAGATAAAAACCTATTGTTCTTGGCTACGGAATTTGGTATTTATTTTACCAATGACGGCGGTAACAATTGGATTAAACTAGAGGGTGGTATACCTACCATTTCATTTAGGGATATTGCTATTCAACGTAGAGAAAATGATCTAGTAGGTGCTTCTTTTGGTCGTGGATTCTTTGTCTTAGATGATTATAGTGCGCTAAGAAATTTAAATACTGCCGACTTAGCTAACAACGAAGCCGTACTATTTGATACTAGAAAAGCGTATTGGTACAATCAAATTGATGATGTAAGCAGCCAAGGAGCTAATCAGTATGTCGCGGAAAACCCTAAATACGGTGCCACGTTTACGTATTTTATTAGAGACGAATACAAAACGTTAGCAGGCCTACGTAAGGATAAGGAGAAAGAGTTAAGTAAAAACAAACAAAACATCCCTTTTCCTGGTTGGGATGCCTTAGATGCGGAAGCTACGGAAGAAGGCATAATGCTTTTATTTACTATAAAAGACAACTCAGGCAATGTGGTAAAGACCTTAACCACAAAACCCAAGAAAGGATTTAACCGAATAACTTGGGATTTATCTACCAACAACAAATCAATAGTTCCTCTTGAGAAGCCTAGAAGAGAATTTGGAGGCACCGAAGTATTACCGGGAACATACACGGTTAGTCTTTCTAAAATGGATAATGGTAACCTAGTAGAATTAGCAGGCCCAAAAAGCTTTGAAGTTGTACCGCTATTAGAGCCTGCATTAAAAGGTATTTCTAACACGGAAAGAATTGCATTCAAAGAGCGTTATGATGCTTTTACGTTGGAATTAAATAAAACTAATTTACAGTTAGATAAGGCGCAGCAAAGATTAGACGCCATGCAACGCGCATTCTTGTTGGCAGACAGCCAACCTACCAACTTAGCAAATTCTTTATACAGCCTAAAGAAAGAATTAAACAATCTAGAAATTCAATTGAATGGAAGCAAGAGTAAGGATGAAGTGGGTGCTAACCAAGCCCCGACTCCCAACGACGTACGATATTTGGGCAGAAGAGCCCTTAGTACAACTTACGGACCAACGGGCAATCACAGCAAAGCAATTGATAGGGCTTCTAAACAGTTAAATGCCATAGCCCCACTAGTGAATACCGCTGTTGCAAAAATTCCAGCTTTGGAAAAGCAGTTACATGCAATTGGAGCACCTATTATAGAAGAATAGAAAGACTAAATCTATATTTAAATAATCCCCTTCTTCAAAAAGAAGGGGATTTCTTTTAGTTATTTTTAGCCTATGAAAGCAGCTACCCTTGCACAACTAAAAAAAGAACTTCAACATTTAGACCGTGAAGAACTACTGCAATTTTGTTTGCGTTTGGGCCGGTTTAAATTGGAAAACAAAGAATTACTTACGTACCTTCTATTTTTTGAAAACGATGAAGACGGCTACATTGAAACAGTAAAACAACAGCTAGACAATCAGTTTGCAGAGATAAACACTACCAGCTACTTCTATATAAAAAAGAGTGTTCGAAAAATAGTAAAAGGGTTGAAAAAGAACATTAGGTATTCTGGCAAAAAGGAAACCGAAGCTGAGCTGTTAATATACTTTTGCAAAAAGCTTTTAACCATAAAACCTTCCATTAAACGCAATAAGGTACTCACTAACACCTATGAGCGTCAACTTGCATTGGCCCAAAAGAAAATAAGTAGCCTACACGAAGATTTGCAATATGATTTTCAAATAATGATTAATGAGTTATCCACAACCAACTAAAATTAAGACTAGTTATAAATTAGTAGGAAATAAAATTAATGTCCCTTTAAATTGTAATTTTAAGGTATGTCAAGGTGTTTTTATTTAGTGCTTTCATCTCTGATTTTACTTCAGAGTCTCAACATACATTTAAATGACTTGTTGGAAATTGATGCGCTAATTGAGCACTATGGATATCATAATAAAACCTATGGAGATACATTTTTAGAATTTGTTTCCAAACATTATGGCGAGTTAAAGACAGAACATAACCAAAAACATCAAGAGGAGCAATCTGACCATGAAAAACTACCTTTTCAACATACGGGCCATGCTTCTTCTATGTTAGACTTTATTGTTTCTACCGGATTTCCATACAATTCTTTAACGGAACCCTTAATTACAAAAAAGGCTAATTTTTATTATCAGATATCTTATTCTTTTGATTTAACCTACGGCTTATTGCAGCCACCCAAGCATTCATAGAATCAACTTCCTTTATTTTTTTTGACTATGACCTTTACTCGTAGTCTTCACTATTATCTATTTCTATGAATCATGCTTTCGTATATCATCAACTTTAGTTTCAAGAATAAGGTTATTGTTATCTTATTCACCCTATTTATTATAGGATTTGGGTTGTATTCGTTATCCAAAATATCCGTTGGAGCAGTGCCCGATGTTACCAATAATCAAGTTCAGGTAATTACTACGTCTAGAAACCTATCAACCCAAGATATTGAACAATTTATAACCTACCCCGTTGAATTGGAAATGGCCAATCTACCGGGCGTTAAGGAAATTCGCTCCATATCTAAGTTTGGTTTATCTGTAGTTACCATTGTTTTTGAAGATGAAATGGGCACTTATTTGCCCAGACAACTCATCGCTGAGAAAATACAATCGGCCAAAGAACGCATTCCTAGCGAGTTTGGCAGTCCACAAATGGGTCCTATTAGTACAGGTCTTGGAGAAATTTACCAATATATTCTAGATGTAAAACCAGAATTTAAAAATCGATATTCACCAACCGAATTACGTACCATACAAGATTGGATTGTTAAACGACAATTATCCGGAATACCTGGAGTAGTAGAAGTAAATACGTGGGGAGGTTATTTAAAACAATATGAGGTGGCTATTTCTACTCAAAAACTAAATGCCTTAAATATTAGCGCCAGCAAAATATTCGCTGCGCTCCAAAACAACAACAGTGTTGCAGGCGGCGGTTATATTGAGAAGGTAAATCAGGCTTATTTTATTCGTGGAGAAGGTTTGGTCACCAATCTAAACGATATAAAAAACATTGTAGTTGAAAATAGAAATGGCAAGCCTATTTTAATTAAAGATGTGGCCCAAGTTGGTTTTGGTAGAGCTCCCCGTTTTGGAGCTATTACAGGTAATGGCGAAGGCGAAAAAGTACTGGGCCAAGTAATGATGCTCAAGGATGCTAACTCTAAAAATGTAATTGAGGCGGTAAAAAAACGCGTAGCCTCTATATCAAAATCGTTACCAGAAGGAGTCTACATAAACGCTTTTTTAGACCGAAGCGACTTAATTGGAAGAACCACATTTACAATAACCGAAAACCTAATTTTAGGCTGTTTAATTGTCATTTTTGTAGTGGTGTTATTACTTGGCAATTGGCGGTCTGGTTTGGTAGTTGCCTCGGTAATTCCACTATGTTTATTAGTTGCAATCTCTTTAATGTATTTATTTGGTGTAGATGCTAATTTAATGAGTTTGGGTGCAATTGATTTTGGCATTATCATAGATGGGGCTGTTATCATTGTGGAATTTATAGCCTTTCAATTTACTAAAAATCAAAAGCTGCTAAACACAGGTGATAAAGCTGAAATTCAAGCTAAAAAAGATGAAATCACCTTTGATGGAGCTTCTAAAATGATGAATTCTGCTGTTTTTGGCCAACTGATTATTCTATTGGTTTTCATCCCCATTCTATCCTTAAGCGGTGTTGAAGGTAAAATGTTCAAACCTATGGCACTGACTTTTAGCTTTGCTTTAATTGGTGCAATGGTATTGTGTTTTACTTATGTACCAGTATTAGCTTCTTTAGTTATTAAACCATCAACAAAACAAAATGGAATTTCTCAAAAAGTAATGCATTGGCTCAGCCAAAGATTTGAACCTATATTGGAGTGGGGTTTGCAAAAGAAAAAATTGGTTTTGGTTATAGCTGCTGGCCTACTTGTGGGTACTATTCTTTTGTTTAGCAGCATGGGTTCAGAATTTGTGCCCACTTTAGACGAGGGCGATTTTGTAATACAACCCGTATTAAAGACTGGTACTTCTTTAGAAAAAACAGTAGCTACTACAACTAAAATAGAACAAATTTTATTGGATTCTTTTCCAGAGGTAAAACAAGTGGTTAGTAGAATTGGTGCGGCAGAAGTACCTACAGACCCCATGTCCATGGAAGAAAGCGATGTCATAATTGTACTAAAGCCAAAATCAGAATGGACATCTGCAAAAACCAAAGACGAACTTGCCGATAAGTTTAAAGAGACCTTGAGTATTCTACCGGGCATGGAAGTAGAATTTACCCAACCCATAGAAATGCGATTTAACGAATTAATTACTGGAGTAAGAGCAGATATTGCCATTAAAATTTTTGGAGAAGATTTAACCGTTCTTAATTCCAAAGCCAATGAAATAAAAACACTAATTGAAAAAGTAGAAGGTGCAGCGGATATTACCGTAGAAAAGGTAGAAGGCTTACCTCAAATGAATGTAACTTATAACAGAGCTAAAATAGCGCAACATGGAATGGACATTGCTTCGTTAAACCAAATGGTTTCCATGGGTTTTGCTGGTAAAACAGTAGGCAATGTTTTCGAAGGAGAAAAACAATTCGATTTGGTGGTACGCCTGGATGATGACCACCGTAAAGATATTACCAACCTACAAAATTTGTATGTAGACACGCCTACGGGAAACAAAATTCCACTTAGTGAATTAGCTGCAATTACCTATCAAAAAGGAGCAGCTAAAATCTCTAGAGACGATACCCGCAGACGTATTGTTGTGGGGATTAATGTTCGTAATAGGGACTTACAATCAGTTGTTGATGATGTGGAACAATTAATAAATACCAATGTTAAACTACCCGTGGGTTATACCATCTCTTATGGCGGACAATTTGAAAATTTGCAAAGTGCAAGACAACGCCTACTTGTAGCAGTTCCCATAGCATTAGCACTCATTTTTATAATGCTATACTTTGCTTTTAAATCAGTCAAAGAAGCCTTACTCATTTTTGCAACAATTCCATTATCAGCAATTGGTGGTGTATTGTTGCTATGGTTAAGAGGAATGCCATTCAGTATTTCTGCAGGAGTTGGGTTTATTGCCTTATTTGGTATCGCCGTTTTAAACGGAATAGTACTCATCGAGCATTTTAAAGATTTAAAAAAACAAAAATTCGATACCATGGAAGCCTTAATACAACAAGGAACAAAAGACCGTTTACGAGCCGTTTTACTCACAGCTTCTGCTGCGGCTTTAGGATTTTTACCTATGGCAATTTCCACGGGAGCAGGTGCCGAAGTACAACGCCCTTTAGCTACCGTAGTCATTGGAGGTTTGGTTTCTGCAACCTTATTAACCCTTGTAGTGTTACCGGTACTTTATGCCTATTTCAATTCGTTTAAAAACACTACTAGATTACAAGTATCAAAAAAACTTATTGTTGGTTTATGCTTAGTGTTGCCCTTTACAGGTTCTGCACAAGAAATATTAGGCTTAGAAGATTTAAAAGCAATGACTATTGAAAACAACCTAACTTTAAAAGCGTCAGCCTTACAAGTGGAACAGGCAAAATCAGATAGGGGCTTAGCCTTTGATTTTGAAAAAACTGAGGTGTATTATCAATACGATGAGAATAATATTGCTAGAAACGATTTACCTATAAATGTTTTTGGGGCACAGCAAACCTTTAGTTTTCCTACGGTTTATGCCGCTAAGAACAAGACGCAAAAACTAAACGAAAATCTTCAAGAATCGGTTTATCAAATCACTCAAAAACAGATATTAAAACAGTTAGAACAGGCTTATTACAATTACCAAACCCAGCAGCAAAAATTAGCGTTATACCAAAAGTTAGACAGTATTTATGCCCAATTTGCCTATTCTGCCAGAAGACGTTTTGAACTTGGGGAAACCAATTACTTGGAGAACGTAACGGCAAAAGCCAAACAAAAAGAAATCACGCTACAAAAGGATAAAGCTAGCCAAGAAGTCAAAAATCAATTGCTCCAGTTACAACTTTTAGTTCAAAGCAAAGACTCGTTAGTTATTAAAAAGGAAAACCCTAGTAGATTAGATTTCAATAGCAATGACCTAAACGTTGGTTTAGAAAAGCAATATTTAGAAAATAGACATCAACTGAGCATAGCTCAAAAACGTCTTCAAAATCAAGGTTTTTTACCCGATTTAAGCTTGGAATATTTTCAAGGCACTAATAACGAATTAGACAATACGCTATATGGGGTTCAGTTTGGTATAAAGCTACCCTTGTTATTCTTTGGTCAAAAAAGCAAAGTTAAAGCCGCTAAGTTACAAGCTGATATTATTGCCACAGAAAACATTTTATTAAGCAAAACATTGGAGAAAGAAAAGAAAGAAAAGCAAAACCTTCTTCGCCAATACAATGCAGAACTCACCTATTATGAGAACGAAGGTAAAGTTTTGTCAGCACAGCTTTTAAAAGTAGCACAGGCTGGTTTTAAAAATGGCGAAATAGATTTTTTCCAGTACATCCAAACCTTGGAAAACGCGTATACCATAGAACTCAACTATCTGGAAGCATTAAACCAATACAATCAAACCCTTATTTCTATTAACTATTTATCTTTTAGTAATTAAGTCATGAAAACATATTTACAATATTTACTAGTAGCCCTATTCTTAGTGAATTGCGGCACTAAAAATGAAAACGAAACCAACACAAATGCCATTTCTGGCATTAGTTTGACCAAAGAGCAAATAGCCACGAATAACTTTGAACTAGGTACTTTATCTGAACAAAATTTTGAGGTTACCGTACAAACCACAGGTATGATAGATGTACCACCACAAAATAAGGCCGTTATTACTGCGCCATTAGGTGGTTTCATTAAAAACACACATTTAATCATAGGCGATAAAGTAACCAAAGGGCAGCCCATGGTTACTATTGAAAATCAAGAATTTATACAATTACAAAAAGAGTATTTAACGGTTTACAATAATCTTGACTTTTTACAATCTGAATACGAACGTAACAAAACCTTATTGGAGGAAAATATAACTTCTGAAAAGAATTTTCTACAAGCCAAAAGCAATTACGAAATGGCTAAAGCCAGCTACCTTACTTTACAAAAGCAACTGCAAATGGTAAATATCTCGCCTAAAACAGTTGAATCTGGTGCAATTAGTTCACAAAGCACCTTATTTGCTCCTATATCTGGTAGCGTAACTCAGGTTAATGTAAATAAAGGAAGCTACGTTTCACCAAGTTCAGAGATAATTCAAATTGTAGCTAATGACCATATACATTTAGAGCTAATTGTATTTGAAAAAGATGCGCTAAAAATAAAGAAGGGCCAACACATTGATTTTACCATACCAGAAACTGGTAATACACATTACAATGCTGAAGTTTATCTAGTAGGAACCACAGTAGATGAAGCCAACAGAACTATAAAGGTCCACGGTCACCCGAAAACCGAAAATGAGCTGCTAACAGGAATGTTTGTTGAGGCTTCTATACAAATAGATTCTAAGAAAGCATTAGCGCTACCAGAGAATGCTGTAGTTGAAAAAGATGGCGAATTTAGTGTTTTGGTGTTATTAGAGCATAAGAATGGTAGCTACATCTTTGAAGAAAAAATGGTAACCATTGGTTCACGACGTAATAGTTATGTTGAAATTCTGAATGCTCAATACTTTGAAGATGACACTCAATTTTTAAGTAATGGTGCTTTTGAGTTAATACAGGAATAGAAATCTAAAAATTATATTTAAACGGTTTTAAATGGTAGGTAAACCCTAAGTTAAAAGCATTAGAAAAGAAGTTTTCTATAGTATAAAATTCAGCCCCTGCACTTACGGTAAAGTATCTTCCCAAATTGGCATTTAAATTAGCTAAATACCTTTCAAAATTTGGCTGATTCTGATTTTCATAAAAATAAGTTGCGCTGCTATCCAAGTAAAATTTGCCGTCTTGTTTACCAATAATAAGGTGTACTCCCCCACCGCCAATAAAACGTTTGTCTGCTAACCAATACGGAAAACCATCTCTTTGGTCCTTACTTGCAATACCATAAGATGCTTCTACTAATGGCCCCATTTGCCAATTAGCATTTGCATCTAAAACATTATAAGTAGTTCTTGCCGTGCCCGTAGCCATAAAAGCAGCATCAGTAAAGTAATTACCCTCAAGGTTAATCACTTGGGTAAGTTTGGGCATTAGCATTAATTCATTATAACTTTCTACGGTTGCCATATAAATTCCACGTACATATCCGGGTCCTGTAGGGACCGGGTTAAAACTCAGTTTATTGCTATAAAAATTCTTCTGCTTAGCAAAACTAATATTGGCAGCAGCGTGGAAAAATGTATTGTTAAAGTTATCCCCTTCTATCCTTGCACTTAAGGTTAAATCGTATTCCTTATTCCTATCGTTCTTAAAGATATATTCTAAGCCCAGTAAGTTACGCTCCTCATTATCTAACGTATCTCCTATAAAATTGATAGGGTACACAAAACCCCTAACACCAGCCAAAGCATGAATATTATTTTTTTTGTCCCTAAGATTATACCCCCCTTTAAAATTAAGTACGGTTGGGTCTAATCTATCATTCATAGAGTTGCCCTTAAAAAAAACATCGTTCCCCTCTAAAAGTCGCTCTTTAGACCGCAATCCTGCTTTGGTATTATCACTAAATAGTTTAGGATACTTACCAACCAAGTACATCTGTTCTTGGGTGGGCAGGTATTCTATGTTTTTATTGATTTTACCCCGTAATTCAATGTAGTTTTTTCCACTTGCAATTTCGTTAGTTATAGTTGCTGCGCTGTTTAAATCTCCCGTGTACATTAATAAGGTAGCCATATGGTAACGCACCTCGTTATCCTCTGGATATAAATCCATGTATTCTTGATAGATACGTTTCATTTTGGTGTAGCGTCTAACCTCGTAATTCCAAGTAAGCAAATCTTTAACGGGTACTGCCGTTGCGCAGTCTGTCCATGCTAAAGCTCCTTTGTAATTTTCTCTATTACCAAAGAGAATCGCTATTTTATCAGCGATAGGCACCAGTTCCTTTGCACAATATGATTTATTTAAAAGTTCCGCATAAGCCATCTCCTCATCGGTTCTAATTAAAATACCGTAATATTCCGCTGGGTTAGTTTCTTTTAAGGCCTCAAAACGTGTAGATTTTAAAAACCAAAAATCTTTAGTCTCCTTATCTATAGCTTCTGAACAGTACGCCCAATCCAAGGCATTGGTATAATCTAAAACATCTGCATAATACCAAGCCAATTCTGTTGCTATATCCCTGTAATTTTCTTGGCATGGTTCAATACTTGCCAATACCGTATTTAAATCGGCATCTTTATTGTCTAGTAAAAACTTTACATATGCTTTTTGGTGTTCTGCACTTCCAGAAACTTTGCTTAATTGTCTATACGCTTCTTTAATATTTTTAAGGTTGCCCTCTGTGTAAAACACGGCAATGTATTCCTTTGTAAAAGCTGTACTGCCTTGTTCTGCTTTAAGCATTCTATCAAACCAAAGTTTCTGTACGGCCATGTTATTATACCCATGCTCTTTACCAATTTGCAGTACGTTATGTAAAAAAGCGGCATCTTCAGAATTTTTAAAATAGGTATCAAAATAATCCCACATGCCTTCTTGTCTGTTGGCGCCTAACATAAGGTCTGCATACTTTTTCCACAGAGAGGCCGTCAATTTATTACCGGCCGTAACATGCTTTTCCAGCTCTTCCGCTGCCTTTCCATATTCCCCTGTGTTCACCAATTTTTCTAATTTCATGGTTAAGGGCAAAAACTGAAATTTAAAGTCTTTAAAGGTTTTTCTTTCTGCCGTAACTCTAGCAACAACTGCAGCATCTTCTTCTCCTGTCTTCGCTTTTAAGTGGCCTACAGCAATAAATGGGTCGTGCGTTTTTATTTGGTATAAATGACCGTTTAAAATAGGAAGTTTTGTGAACTCTAAAATGTTCCCTGTTAAATCTTGCTCAAATTGTGATGCCTTCTCTGTTGGTACATAAGCAAACCAAAGATGCTCTGTTTGTTCTTGACCATAACTATCTGAAAATACCATATGTACCCCATCCTCGTCTGTGTGTTCGTATTTTGCATAGCGCCATTTAATAGTAAATTCAGAACCATCTTTTGCGGTAACAAAGCGGGTATACGGGTATTTACTTTTAAATGAAAGTAGTTCTTCTTCAAAAGTTTCATACAAACCTTTTTTGCCGTCCTTAGTTCGCCAGGGTAATTGATTAGCATTTCTATAGGTGTAATGACCACTTGTCTTTTTATTAGAACCATCTGGTATTTGAAAAACATCGTCTGGATGCAAAAAGTGATTCCATATTCCAGTGAATAAAAACAAAGAGTGTATTTCCACTTTTAAGTCGTCCGAAATTTCAAAACCACTACTTATCCTTGGATAATCAAAAAAATGGGGATTCCACCTATCTGGATCAAATTCCCTATTACTACCTCTATCAAAATCTCCAAAATACTGACTCTGCATGTACCTTAAAGTAGGGAAGGCTTCTTCTAGTTTGGCCAAGCCAACACTATCTATAACATTAGATGGGGGAACGTAAGAGACTGGCAGCGTACCAAATTTTGCCGTTTTCCATTTTTTTTCTGCAGAATTCAAAGCCGTTACCATATAGTCTTGATTGGGCCATTCTTCTTTGGTCAAGGAAACATGGTTATAACCATGTAAACCCAGTTCATGACCATTTTTTAGTAACTGCCTACCAAACCAATTACTAATTTCTTCTTCATAACCACTACGTTTAAACCTGTTAGCTTCCCATTCTGTAAAAATAAAAGGAGGCTTTACATTGTAATTGTAATCAAAGGCTGGGTATGCCGTGTACTTAAGTTCTAACCTTTCTGCTAAAGCTAACATATCTGGCCACCATACATCTGTAAAATATTTAGACATGGTTATGTTCTGATTAGTATTTACAGGTTCCTTATAAATATTATAAACAGGCGCAGGGAAATCATCTAAATGCACATTGGCTACATTAGAAACAGGGTAAGGCATCCCTTCTAAACCTAGCAGCAAACTAGAAAACAATACACCTCTAGAAACCTTGTAGAAATTATCGTCTGTATTGTGTACAATTACTTTTCCTTTACCAATCTTATGTTCAAAAATTAAAGGGTAAGCTTTATTGTTTTTAGCGGTAACCCAAACTTTTATATCGTCTTTAAAATTATCTGCCGCAAAACCATTATGTACATAATTTAAACCAGGATGTACTTTTCCTTTACTTTCTGGAAATAACTCTTCTTTTAAAAAATAACCTTTAGCAGATTGGTCTCTATTTAATTTGTACGTAGGATCCATACCCATTAAATACGCCATGCGTTCATCTGCATTTACATTTACCAAAAAGAGACTACCGCCTCTGGCAACAAATGCATGTAAGGTATCTACAGCTCTTTCATTTAACTCAAACGAGTTAGAAACGCATAGTAGTTTTACAGCGGCAGGTATTTTTGCTGTTAAGTTAAATTGATTGGCACCAATTGTGGTTAATGGTAATTTAGCATAGTCCGTAACCTTTGCTAAGTTGGTATAGGTATTGCTCTTTTGGCCAATATAGGCTAATACAGGATTAGTATTATTACGTTTAACACTACTCCAATCTTTTTGTAAATCTTTACCTGGTTGACAACCATAAACCAATACCAAAACAAGACATAAAAACTTAAATCCCTTGGTCATAATTAAATATCATTTCGTTAATGCTACTAAGATTAGGCGCATTGATTATTTCTAAAACTTTTAAATGTTCTGTTTCGTGGTAGGTTCTTACGGCGCGTCCTCTAGCTTTAAGCTCCTGAAGTAACGCCTCTATACCAGCATACGCTTCTTCTTGCGTATGAAACAGTGATTCTGAAGTTTTCTCTTTAGTAACCACAACAAAAACACTTTCTGGTAGAATCTCATCCTCTTTAAATTCTACCGCATCTCCCAAAGCTTTCTTGGCATAAAACACCGAATCCCTTTGGGCATAATTCGTAATAAACTGTTGATGTGATAAGAACAAATGTTCTTTTTGCGCTAGTTTATATCCGTAGTAATTGTTTACTACGATGTAGCTATTCTGAAATTGATTTCGGTACAACTTGTCATACAGGTTAACAATTTCTTTTTTTACTGCTCCTGTTTTAGCGGTAGTAGTATTAGTTGCATCTACCATAAAGGTGGTAATGGTTAAACAAGCTAATACTACAATTGTACTAATTCTTTTAATTTTTACCCAAGAGGTTTTCTTAAGTAAAACCATATCTAACATGCGTAAAACAGCGTATAAAGAAATTGCAAACTGTATAGGGTAAAGAACCATAAGTGCTTTAAAGAATAAATCAATATCCATCCATTTAAAGCCCATGACACTAATATTAAATGCCAATAAAAAGAAAATGGTAAACGATAGGTTAGGCCCAATATTCTTTTTATTCAACCTTAAAAAAACAAGTACTAATAACCCTACACCTGCCGTAATTTGGTAGAGTAATAATAGCGTATTAAAATCTACCAATATAGTTGGAAAGTAAGAATACGTATCTACACTCAATATATTACTGGTAAAAAACGAATAAACATCAATTTCTCTAGCATAGCATACCAATAACTTTATACCTACCATAAGTAGTACCGCGAACAAATACGCTAAAACACTTTTTACTATAAACTTTTTATTCTTTCCAAAATCTACCAGGGATGCCACCAATAGAATTGGCATTAACATAAAGAGCACGTAATAATTAATCAAGGCAACGGCACCGGCCAATAAGAACTGTACCAAAAAATACTTTGCCTCAAAATGTTCAATCTCCTTTGGTTTACACAGAAAAACAAAAAACATAAGAGCAAAGAACAAGCCTAAGTAGATAGGAGAGTGCTCCATTACAACATTCGGGTTTACTGGTAATAAATAAAAAACTGAAGTAAAAAACATTGTTCCTACAAACGGCAATCTCCACCTAGACCCTGTAAAATTTGCTATGAGATAAAAAATAACCGCACAAAGCATAAAGGCTTCTATAAAACCAAAAGTATACAGCGCCATCTCTTTACTTATACCCGTTAGTTTTGCATATACGTTAACTAGTGCCAACTCCCCTACCACACGGTAGTCATCTATAAGCCAAAAATTAGCGTCAAAGTTTTTTACTATATCTAAAGATTCTAACCAAGATTTAGATAGGGTGTAACTATCTAAATCTACATAACCAAAACGCATAAGAATAGCTACAAAACCAATACTTAATAATAACAATGTAGGCTTATGAAATTGTTTTGGTAAATAATTCTTAAGTTCTTTCTGCCATATTTTTTTAAAACTACGTTCTCTTTTTTCTAAGAAAATAAAAAATGTAATCAGCATACGCCTTTTTAGATTTTTATCTTTTCCTCTAGGATTTATTAAAGAACCAATTTTGAAGTAACTGTAGAAAGAAATTCCAAATAATAATAGGATTAGGGTAAATGTACTGTACATGTTCAATTGTACTAAAACAAACATACCCAGTATTAATGAAGCCCCATATATTGCGGTTCGTCTTACAAAATAAGAGTAGGTATAATTTTGTAAATGCTGCCTTACCGCAAATTGATGCACTATCAATAGGCCTAATAACAATAGGATAAGTCTAAATGGCGCTATTAAAAAATTATCGAACATTGGTTACGCTTATTAATTATGTTGATTTAGGGCGATGTTGCTAACAAAATAAGATATTGGCAGTCCCTTTAGTCGCTGGTGAACTTGTTGTACCATTGTTTCTTCTAAAGCATACTCTACTGCCAAAACTTCTACCTTAAAATTCTTTTTAGCATCTAGAAGTTGTTGCTTCCTTTTATTAAAATCTTGCTGATCTCTCAATCGATACACTTTTTCTTTAAAGTCGTAATCCGTAGCTACAGATTCCACTAACACCGTGGTTATAAGTTGATGCGTTTGTGGCAATAGATCCAATCCACCATTTTGAACCCACATTTTAGGCTTCGCCTTTTCATTTATGGTATGGATTAAGTATAAAACCTCATCCTTCAATTCTGGTAAATCTCCCCAAGCACCAACGTTATCCATGGTGTCTAGAAACAACCCATCGAATCCCTTTTGTAATAGAGACAATCCACGTTCTTTCATAAGGCTCAGGGCTTGGTTGTTTTTTAGGTTGATGTAGCAACTGCCCCAAGTTTCATTTTCTCCCATGGTGTACGGTGCAAAATTTTTATAACCTGCATCGTCCTTACTTATTTCCGTGAAGCTGATGTATGCCAGCACCAAATTGCATTTTGCCTTTAATGCTTTTACCTCTTGTGCATTGTATAAGCTTCCTTCTACAATTAATAACTTTAGATTATTAGGTAGCAACCCTGGATTTACCTTTGCATAACTCACCACAAAATCTTGCTGTGCTTTGGTTTTTGTGCTCCAGAGACCCGCCATACTCAAAAAGGTAATCATTAGTATATTTTTTTTAATAGGCCGCACTGTAATGAAAGTCTAAACGATTAAAAAAATTGTGTAGATGTCTATAGGTAATCACGGTAAAAACTATTGCCCCAAGCAACATACCGTACACACTTAAATCGTGCGTAAACGCCCTGCTTAAAACAAAACCAATACTAAAATTTACCAAAGTTGCAATGCCTAAAGCGTGTAAACTAGGCCTTACTACATTAAGCGTAAACATATAAAGTACATTAAGCATGCCCCAGCTTAAGAAAATATAGCCCAAAGCACCAGCAATGGAAACATGCATACTTGTAGTAGCCAACTCCTCTCCAAACTTGGCAATATAACCCCAAGGTTCTGTCACTAAAATGTAGATAACCACGCTAGAAATAATTGCAGTAATCCAAAGAATGAGAATATGGCTGCGATACAACTTCTTAAAGTGACTGCCAAAAACTTTTCCGTTGGTAGCAGCTAATCCTTTCTGGTTTTGGTCTAATTTTTTACTAAACTCTGCAATTGCATATTCCCCAACACCTACAAGAGCAAAAAACATTAGAATGGCCAGATCCATACCAATTTCATAATTTTTTTCGTACAACAGGGGGAACTTAAAATTATTGGCCCAATTAGCAGACCAAGCAATTATACGGTCCATAAAAACAAAGACGTACAACAGTATTCCATAAAAAAAGTAAGGATAATTGTTGTAAAACACTTTTATCTTAGACGGACGCTCATATTCTCTTTTATCTGCACCAATTTTTTGTCTAAAAAAATACCAGATAAATGTAAGATTAAAGGTGATAGCTGCTGCAAGCCCTAAAAAATGACTCACATAAACATGTACCTTAAATACTTCGTGTAATACTAAGGCTACTATTGTGGCCAAAGTTATAGTAATGGTTACCGCCCATCTTTTTTTAAGCGGATAGAATGGCGCAATAGTTAATAACAAGGTGGCCAGCATAAACGTATACCCACACAAAACCATCATAAAGGATAAAGGAAACAGATGTAGCAGAAAATTGGTTAAAAACAAAAAGAGCACCCCTCCTAAGAAAAGTTTGACTCCAGTTTGGGTATAGGAATATATGAGATGTCTTGTTTTGGCGTATTTTTTATGCTCCCAATAGAAAAAAGCCTGTCTACCCATTAATTGTACAAAACCACCAGAGATTATAAAACCAAATATTACGCCTAGCACTACAGCGGTAGATTGTACAATATTAAACTTAAGATAAGTCCAAAGGGAATAGTTAAAATAAATAATAGCGAATACCTGAATAAAAATAGGCAACAAGTAAAACAAACCAAGCCCGTAATATTTAGCAAACCAGTTTAATTTCACTTTAGAATAATCGTTAACTGGCAAGTAGGTCTCTGTTGCTTTTTCTTCCTTTTCCGCAGTATTTTTAACCTCCTCCGCAGGCATCCCTAATATCTGATTGTAAATTGCAGACGCCAAATCTTGTAAGGAGTCAAAACCGTAATCTTGTTTTGTATCTTGGTTACGTATACCAAAAGATTCTAGTGCCGCATATACTACCAGTAATCCTTGGGGTTTACCTACTTGAGCAACTACTTTAGCGCTCAAATTGTTGTACCTGTCTACTGTGTCCATTAAGCTAACTGAATCTTTTTTAGGGGTAATCTTTCAATTTGGGAAACAGGCAACATCATAGATTTGTATTCTTTTGTAAACTGCGCAATAAACTGTTCAATAGTAAATAGTTCCAACACTCTTTTTCTACAGGCCTCTCCCATTTTTTTTCGCAGCGTTTCGTCTTTTAAAAGGGTAATAACTTTTTCTGAAACACCCACAAAATCCCTTGGCTTACATATAAAGCCACAAGCATCTGTTAAAGCTTCTGACACACCACCAACATCTGTGGCTACCACAGGGATACTACAGCTCATAGATTCTATTACCGTATAAGGAAAACCTTCAGAAATTGAAGTAAGGATAGAAATATCACCCTCCAAAAACAATGTTTCCGGTTTATTATGGAAACCAGCAAGTTTAAAATGGTCTTCTAACCCTAATTCCGAGATTAAACTTTCGCATTGTTCTGTATATTCTGGAACCGCATCTTTATTACCATACACCAAAAAAAGCACATTAGGTATAGATTTGCGTACTTCTGCGCAAACCTTTATCATGGTAATAATATCTTTTAAATCGAATATTCTTGCTGCTGCCACCACTGTAGGCCGTTCTTTTTTGCTGACATGCTTGGCAGGAACAAATTTTGATGCTTCTACCCCGTTATAGACAACATCTACTTTTTCTTTCTGCGCACCATAACGCAGCGCCCAATCTATATTAAACTTACTTACTGTCAAAATACGGTCGCACTCCCTATAGGTTAATCGCGTAAGCATTTCTGAAAAAACAATCAATAGTCTTTTCAAAAATGGGGAATAGGCGGTTTTGCTTATCGCCAACATACGTTCTCTAATAAAAACGCCATGCTCTGTAAGCATTGTTTTTGCGCCGTATTTTTCTTTATTCTTAATGGCGGGTATTATTCCAGTACCGGCAATAGTTAAGTGGGTGATAGCTGCTTTTGGTGGATCTATGGCCAAAGGGATTAAAAACCGATAAATTAACCGAATACCCATACTCATATCTTGTAAGGTAGCCTGGTTAAACTCTTTCTGAGGCCAAATTTTTGCTATGCAGTGATTAAAACAATTCCAAACAGACTCACTCCTTAAAGTAGATTTATAGTCGTAATTATTAAAAAACTGCCACATTTTAATAAAGGCCTGTTTAATAGCCTCCAACTCCGTATCCGTTTGTGCAAATGCTTTAAAGGTATTATTTAAAAAGACTTTAAAATGAGGTATAAATAAATTCTGGACGTTCTCATAGGTAGTCATTTCCCTACGCATAAGAATAGTCTTGTATTCTTCATTATAATCCACACAATCATGAGGCTCTTCTGGAGACCAAACCGGTATTTGCACTACTTCTTTAACAGAAGTTCCCAAATCATATATAGGTTCATATTCTACATCTGCGGTTAAGGCGTACAAACTAAAGTCAAAATCTTTAATGTTTTGGGTAAGGTAATGCGCCCATGTAGACACCCCTCCGCTTTTGTATGGGTAAGTGCCTTCTGTAACAAGAAGTATGTTCTTATTTTTTTTAGATGGGGAATGCATTGTTATTAGTTAATGGATTACAAAAATCCACCTGCAAATACCCAATAACAAAATTTTAGGATTATAAGCATATTACATCTACAAACCGCAAGTAGCGGGCTTATTTATAGGAAAAACACTAATCTTCAAAGAATTCAAAGGCATCGATGATATCCAAATAAACACCGTCGAACTGTGAAGAGAGGATTAAATTTAAATAAGAGTTTTGATTGTAAATAATGGTATTCTGCCAATCATCCTCCCAATATTTTACTTTAAAATTACCTGGCCAATTTGGATTCTCATCTGCCAACCAAATAGGAGGTTCAAAATCCCAATTATTATCCCAATAAAAACGATAATCTTCTGCTTCACCAATAGACATGTAAGCAATAACTTTACGACTACCCCCGTTTGCCTTGGTCTTTAATGCGGTTATATCTTCCGCGGTAAGTTGTTGTTCCGTCGCAAAAAATGCATCAAGAATTAAAACGTCATAGTTTGTTGCTGTAAGCTGGGTTAACCAATCCTCTTTTGTTTGTAAAGCTGCGTAGTTTAAATAAAACAAATGATTTCTAGCATCCATTAATTTTAAAACATCGTTTTCGTTCTCATTAGGTATAGCGTAAGCTTCCGTGGGTATCACATTTAATTCGCGCTCAGTAGCTACAAAATGAACAAACCCTTTTTCTTGGGCATTACTTATACTTGTATTTATTTTATTGTTGGTACGGCAGTAATCAGTCACCAATATGGCATTACCTTCTGCTTTAGACTTTTCTAAGTAGTTTAATAGATAGCTAGTTCTACTATTCCCGGTTGCCGAATTATCTCTGGGGTCTCCATACCAAAGCGATTCTTGCCCGTGACCATCTATAGCATTTAAATAATCCATAGCTAGCTCCCCATTTTCTGTACCATCTAAGGTTACTAATTCCACCCCATTTTGTGGAATAATGCTGAATTCTGGATTTATTTCTTTGGCGTAACGAGATATTTCTATAACAAATGCTCGCATTTCGTCCTTATAAAAGGTAGCATTCACAGGTGTTTCTTCTTCAGGTTTCTTTACTGCTTCTTCAAATTCTTGTGTGCCTTGAGAACAGGTAAGGAAAAAG
Organism: Croceivirga sp. ABH4_376; assembly: GCF_056160685.1. Lineage (NCBI taxonomy): Bacteria > Pseudomonadati > Bacteroidota > Flavobacteriia > Flavobacteriales > Flavobacteriaceae > Croceivirga > Croceivirga sp. ABH4_376. The sequence continues at coordinate 133,354 of NZ_JBSWXQ010000001.1, forward strand.
ACCCCCATCAATACTGAAAAAATAAAACCCCTATGTAGCATATCTATCATAAATTCAGCTTTCAAAGTTAGAAGCAAATTTTAGACCACAAATAGTTACACCATCAATATTTGTAGCCTAAGACAATGAAATACTTTAATATAACCACTATAAGTTAGTATCTACATTCTAAGTTGCTAACCCAGCCCCACATCTAACGTCATCATTATAACAAAACCAGCAATAAAGCCCATGGTAGCAATATCTGTGTATTTATCTTGTTGGGTTTCTGGAATAACTTCTTCTACAACCACAAAAATCATGGCTCCTGCTGCAAAAGCTAGTGCATAGGGTAAAATAGGCTCAAATGTTAATACTGCCCAAGCCCCTAAAACACCTGCAATGGGCTCTACAATAGCAGAAGCCTGGCCATACATGAAACTTCTTCTTCTACTTAAACCATGCCTACGCATGGGCACTGCTACGGCAAAACCCTCTGGAAAATTTTGCAATCCAATACCTAAGGCCAGAGCAACGGCACCACCAATGGTAGCTCCTTCAAACCCAGATGCCACCCCTCCAAAAAGTACGCCAACGGCCAAACCTTCTGGTATGTTATGTAAGGTAATGGCCAGTACTAAAAGAACGGTTCTATGCCATGGCGTTTTAATACCTTCTGCCTCATCAGTTTTGAAGTTAATGTGTAAATGGGGCAATACCTTGTCTAACCCAAAAATAAAAGCTGCCCCTAGCAAAAATCCGATTGCCGCGGGTATTACCTTAACAAAACCTTCGCCCGGACTCATTTCTATTCCTGGCGCCAATAAACTCCAAAAGCTAGCCGCTACCATTACACCTCCGGTAAAACCAAGCATGCCGTCCATGATGGAACGCCTAGGGTTTTTAAATAAAAAAACCAAGCCCGCACCTGCGGCGGTTAAACCCCAAGTAAATAGGGTAGCGTATAAAGCTGCTAAAATTGGGTCTATACTTTCAAAATAGGAGACAATTGCTTCCATTTAATTTTCTTTTTTAATGTATAGGTTATTTGCAATTTGGCTAGAAATATGTAGTTCCTTGCCATCTATTTTAACTAGTAAAGATTCATCAAAATCTTCAACATCAAGAACCTCAATAGTGTGCCCTAACGCTATTTGATTTTTATCTAAAAATTTTAAAAATGCGCTAGAGGTATCCTTTACCCCAACACAAATACCTTTTTGTTGGGTTGTTAACTCACTCAATAATTGTTTTTCCCGCTCATGAAATTCACCATCTTTTGTAGGTATGGGATCCCCATGTGGATCGTATTTAGGAAATTCTAACAATTCATCAATTTTGTCAATTAACTTCTCGCTTTTAATATGCTCTAATTGTTCGGCAACTTCATGTACCTCATCCCAAGTAAAATCAAGCTTTTTTACTAAAAACACCTCCCATAGCCTATGTTTACGAATAATGGACAGGGCAGTCTTTTTTCCATTGGCGGTTAAAGAAACACCTTGATATTTTATATAGTTAACAAGCGATTTCTCTGCCAGCTTTTTGGCCATATCCGTAACTGAAGACGGTTTGGTATCCATCTCTTCTGCCAATGCATTGGTACTAATGCTCTGCTCTTTATGGCCGCCTAAATGATAAATAGCCTTTAAATAGTTTTCTTCGGAACGGGTCATCAATTACTTTATTAGCATCTAATAATCAGTATTAAATAATCTCAACAACTAAAGGTTAAGAGCACAAAACAAACACTTTTTAGTTAATCCAAATATAATAGTACAGGAAATAACATCTTTGGTTTGAATTGACACAAAAATACATTTTTATTTATCAAATAGTATTTTTAGTTTTGTCTAAATTTAATTTTACATGAAGCAAAATCTATTTTTTGCACTTATCATATTATTCGCTACTAGTGCCTTAGCTCAAACCGCAACTGTTAAAGGCAGCGTTTTTGACAGGGAAGGTCCTGTACCATTTGTAAACATTTATTTAGAAGACAGCCAAACCGGGACCGCCACTGATGAAAACGGCAATTATATTTTAATCAATGTAAAGCCAGGAACCTATACTTTAATCGCTTCTGCGATAGGCTACCAAACTTTTAAAAAGATAATCACCGTAGCCAACAGAGAAACACTTACTTTAAATCTTAACCTTGTAGCGAGTGCACAAAATCTAAACGAAACAGTTGTTACCGGCACCTTAAAAGCCGTAAATAGAATGGATAGTCCTGTACCGGTAGAGGTGTACTCTCCTACTTTTTTAAAACAAAACCCTACCCCAAACGTTTTTGAAGCCTTACAAAATGTAAATGGTGTTAGACCACAGATTAACTGCAATGTTTGCAACACTGGAGACATCCATATAAATGGCTTAGAAGGTCCTTACACCTTGGTTTTAATTGATGGTATGCCCATTGTTAGCGGACTGGGCACGGTATACGGTTTGTCTGGTATACCCAACTCCCTTATAGATCAGATAGAGGTGGTAAAAGGACCGGCATCTACTTTATACGGTAGCGAAGCAGTAGGCGGTTTAATAAATATAATTACCAAGTATACCCCTGAGGCTCCCAGCTTTTTTGCCGATTCTTTTGGCTCTAGTTGGGGAGAGTTTAACTTAGATGTAGGCACTAAATTCAGCTTGGGCAAAAAAGCCGATGCTTTAATAGGATTAAATTATTTTAAATACGATACCCCTACGGATAACAATAACGATAATTTCACTGATCTTACACTACAAGACCGGATTTCTGTATTTCAAAAATGGAATTTTAAAAGGGAAAATGCCCGAATATTTTCTTTGGCCGGCCGCTTTTTTTACGAAGACAGATGGGGTGGAGAACTACAGTGGACACCAGAATTTAGAGGGGGCGACGAAATTTACGGCGAAAGTATTTATACCCGTCGTTGGGAGGTTATTGGAAAATATCAGTTACCAATAAATGAAAAAGTATTGCTTTCGGTTTCTTATAACGACCATCATCAAAATTCTGTTTATGGCAATGTGCCGTATTTGGCAGACCAAAGAATAGGCTTTGGACAATTAACTTGGGATAAAACCCTAGGTAAACATGATATTTTATTGGGTACTGCGTTACGATACAATTATTATGACGACAATACCCCTGCAACGACTAATCTTCAAGGGAACTTTGCAGATGAAATTTGGATTCCAAGTATTTTTCTTCAAGATGAATTCAAAATCGATCAAAAACATGCGCTATTAGGAGGTATCCGTTATGACTATGATAAACGTCATGGCAGCATACTTACACCAAGGGGCGCTTATCGTTACAAAATTACCGACAATGATATAATCCGGTTTAACTTTGGAACAGGTTTTAGGGTAGTAAACCTTTTTACGGAAGACCATGCTGCATTAACAGGGTCTAGAGAAGTAGTAATTACGGAAGAATTGAATCCTGAAAAATCCCTCAATTTCAACCTCAACTACCTAAAAAAGGTTTACATGGATAGCGGCATGTTCATTGGTTTGGATGCCTCATTATTTCATACCCGGTTTAGCAATCAAATTCTACCAGATTATGATACCGATCCAAACAAAATCATTTATGATAACCTAAACGGTAGTTCTGTCTCTCAAGGGGCGTCTGCAAATTTGGATATTGTTTTACCAAACGGTTTAAAATTCTTACTTGGAGCTACCTATCAAGATGTTACCAACAAAGAAAATGGTATTAAAAAGCAACAAATATTAACAGAGCGGTTTTCTGGAACCTGGAATGCTTCATATACTTTTCGCCAACTCAATTTAAGTGTAGACTATACGGGGAATGTATATGGCCCCATGCGTTTACCCTTGTTAAGTGAACTTGACCCTAGAAGCGAATACTCGCCTACTTGGAGCATACAAAACATACAATTTACCTTTAAAGGATGGACTAATTTTGAACTCTACACTGGTGTGAAAAATCTTTTAAATTGGACACCAAATAAAGGAAACCCCTTTATTATTGCCCGTGCCAACGACCCATTTGACAAGGACGTTCAATTTGATACTAACGGAGAGGTAATTGCTACGCAAGATAACCCCTATGCCCTAACTTTTGATCCAAGTTATGTTTATGGTCCCAACCAAGGTATACGTGGTTTTTTTGGCCTTCGCTATTCTATAAACTAATCAACTATTTATCTTATTGGTTTGCGCTTTACAATAAAAGATTTGCGCTAAAGGGCGCTTTACATAACCTAAAACCAATTAAATTTGATTAAATTTTTATAGAAAAATGCAAGAAAATCTTCCTTGGTTTATACTCATTGGCCATGTGCTTTTACTCCTCTTTATTGATTTTTTTGTACTTCATAAAAAGAACGAGATAGTCACCAATAAAAAAGCCTTATGGGAAACCCTATTTTTTGTTTCCAATGCGCTTTTATTCACGGGTGCCGTTTACTATTTCTATAAAAACGGCATGGTTGCCAACCCTACGGAAATACCAGCTTCAGAAGCGGTATTTAAATATATTTCTGGTTACCTAATAGAACTCTCCTTAAGTGTAGACAATCTCTTTGTAATCGCCATCATATTTACCGGTTACAACATCCCTCTTAAATACCAACATAAATTACTTTTCTTGGGCATTTTAGGAGCCATAGTCTTTAGGGCAATTTTAATTGCTTTTGGCTTATTGTTGATCAATAAATTTCATAACGTAACCATCATCTTTGGGCTGTTTTTATTGTATACGGCAATAAGCATGTTCAAAAAAGAAGACCTGGATAAAAACAAGGACAAGAAAAATAAAGGCATCGCAAAATTCTTTAATATTTCTGATGTTATAGATGGTGACAAATTCCGCACCACTATTGATGGTAAAAGGGTTTTTACCGCATTATTCGGCGCACTAATTACCATAGAATTTACAGATTTATTGTTTGCACTGGATAGCATTCCTGCAATTTTGGCCATAACCACAGATCCATATATTATTTTTAGCTCTAACATTTTTGCAATTATGGGGTTGCGTTCCCTTTATTTTTTCTTAGCCAATATGTTAGAACGCTTTTACTATCTTAAATACAGTGTTTTTGCAATTCTAATTTTTGTTGCGTTTAAATTGATGTTAGCCAATTGGTTAAAGATTCCAGAATGGATTTCCCTTACCGTGATTGCCATTTCTTTGGCTATTGGCATTTGGGTTTCCATGGTTCGCTCAAAAAAGTAAAGTGTTGCTTTTGTACCTTTAACAAATGCATTATAACTACGTAATTGTTGGTGCAGGCGCTGCAGGCTTGCTTTTACTTAAAGCAATGGCCAAAGATGGTTTTTTTGATAATGCATCTATTCTGGTACTAGATAAAAGCGAAAAAACGGAAAACGACAGAACTTGGTGTTTTTGGGAAAAAGGAGAAAGCGAATTAGATTCTTTTACCCACAAACAATGGAGCACCATACAATTTAAAACCAATACTTTTAATAAGGTAGAATCCATTAGTCCTTACCGCTATAAAATGATAAGGGGAATTGATTTCTATAAACAATTGATTCCCGAGCTTAAAGCGAAAAAAAACATACATTTTTTACAAGACAGAGTTACCAGAATAGCAGTCAAAACCCGACAGCTATTTATCGAAAATAGTACGGAGCCTATTAATGCGGATTATATTTTTGATAGTAGGTTTGACTATAAAGAATTACTAGAGCAAAGCAAATATCCGGTTTTGCAACAGCACTTTATCGGTTGGCATATTAAAGCAAAGTTGCCGCATTTTAATGCAGATACCGCCACTTTTATGGATTTTAGCGTACCGCAAAAAGGCAATACACGATTTATGTATGTACTCCCTTTTTCACAAACCGAAGCCTTAGTGGAGTATACTTTATTTTCTGCCGCACCATTAGATACCAAAGAATACGAAAAAGCCATTTCTGATTATTTGCGGGAAATGGGCATTTTAGAATTTAAAATTGTTGCCAAAGAAAAAGGCAATATACCCATGACATGCCATCCGTTTTATACTGAAAACCAGACGCATTACTTAAAAATTGGCGTTGCAGGCGGCTGGGCAAAACCAAGTACGGGTTATACCTTTTACAACAGCACAAAACAGGTAGAAAAAGTGATTTCCGTAATTAAAAACAAGCAACCCTTAAACCAATTAAAACCAAAGAAAAAATTCTGGTTTTATGATGTTTTATTATTAGATATTCTAGACCAAAAGAACTATTTAGGGAGCATCATTTTTGGTAGTATGTTCCAAAAACGAAATTCCAAACTCATTTTAAAATTTTTAGACGAAGAAACCAACCTTTGGGAAGATCTACAACTTATTTGGGCCTGTCCTAAAATGCCTTTTTTAAACGCGCTATTTAAAAGGATTTTTCATAAGCAGAAAACCTAACTTTTTATCTGTCCACCTTGCTTAAACTCTACGGGTCATCAAACTTTTACCAAAAGCCAATAAAGCATCCTTACTACTATCTGAAACATTAATATGTTTAAGTTGGTCAAAAGCCAATTGGGTATATTCTTCTACCGCGGTAAGTATGGCGGTAACGGCTCCACTTTTTTCAAAAATAGCCTTTACCGTTTCTATTTTGGTCTGGCTGTCTTCTGGTTGCAGGCTAAATAATTGTTGCAAGCTCTTTTTGTCTTCACCTTTGGCATTTTGCATGGCAGTAATGTACAAGTAGGTTTTTTTGTTTTCAATAATGTCTCCACCTACTTGCTTGCCAAAGCTTTCTGGATCTCCAAATGCATCTAAATAATCGTCTTGTAATTGAAAAGCAATACCAAGGTTTTTACCAAAGGCATATATAGCTTCTTGATCTTTGGCAGAAGCCCCGGCAACAATAGCGCCCATTTGTAAAGCGGCCGCTACCAAAACTGAAGTTTTATAAGCTATCATATGTAAATACTCATCCAACGTTACATCATCCCTTACCTCAAAATCAACATCATATTGTTGGCCCTCGCAAACTTGTAAAGCGGTGGTGTTGAATAATACCAACAGCTCTTTTAGCATTTCTGCATTATACCGCGCTAAATATTGGTAAGCAATAATCAGCATGGCATCGCCAGAGAGTATACCTGTATTAACATCCCACTTTTCATGAACGGTGGTTTTACCACGGCGTAAAGGCGCATCGTCCATAATATCGTCATGTACCAAAGAAAAATTATGAAAGACCTCCACGGCCATAGCCGCGGGCAAAGCTTTTTTATAATCGGTCCCAAAAAGCTCGCATCCCATTAAGGTTAAAATAGGACGCATACGTTTACCACCAAGTTCCAATATATAATTAATTGGTTCATACAACTGTATTGGTTCTTTGTGGGTAGCATTTTCTTTTAGATAGTTCAAAAAGGTTTCGCGGTAGTCTTGCAAACGGTGCATAAATGGCTTTTTGCCCAAAAATACATCCAAAAACATTAACAATTTTCGAAACCAATCGTCTAAACAATAGAAAATAATGCAATAGAATAAAAAAGTATCGTCTTTATAAATGAGGTAACCCTCAAAACAACCAATTGAAAAACAACAACCACATACAATTGTCTAATTTTTTTAAGGAAGAATACCAATCCTTAAAAAGGTACGTGTACTACCGTATTAACGATACGGCAGATAGCGATGCCGAAGATATTATACAAGATGTGGCCTTAAAGGTTTTTTCTAGACAAGATGATGCCATGCCCATTAACAACATAGCATCTTTTGTTTACAATGCGGTAAGAAATAAAATAATAGATACGCTACGTACAAGAAAAACCAAGGATTATGATGAAAACAATTTGGAACGCTTATGGACAGAATTTAGTGAGCGATTTTATACCGACTCTGCTGAAGCATATTCTGATGCTACAAAAGAAAGATTAAAACAGACCCTATTTGATCTGAAACCCGTGTATAGAGACATTATAATAGCAATTGATTTTGAAGGCTATACCTACAAAGAAATTGCACAAAAAACGGGTATAGCACCAGGTACGCTAATGTCTAGAAGGCATAGGGCCATGTCTATTCTACTAAAAAAATTAGAACAAAATAAAAAATTGGATTATGAAAACCACTAACGAACAATACATGGAAAAAAAGATGGAAAACTATGTAAAAAAAGCACTAAAGATAACCGCAGCCATTGTTTTTGGCATTTTGCTTTTTGCTTTGGCCATTTATGTTTTAATGCGGTTATGGAATTGGTTGGCCCCAGACCTATTTGGCTGGCAAACCATAACTTATTGGCAAGCATTAGGCCTATTTGTTCTGGCCAAAATACTATTTGGATTTGGGGGCGAAGGCTCTAAGTGCAGACCTAAAAAGCACAAGAAAAAGAAAAAATGGAAAGCCCAATGTGATATGCGCAAAGACTTTTCTGATTGGAAATTTTATGATGAATATTGGAAAGAAGAAGGGGAAGCAGCTTACAAGGCTTACGTAGAACGCAAAAAAATAGACCATGATGAGTAAAATTAAAACAACTTCCGCATTGGGTGTTTTTAAGTTTTTAGGATTCTACTCTATACCCAAACACAAAATACAACCTGCTAAAAATGAAGAGGAAAAGCACCAGGAACAGCAATTAAAAACCCAATAGATTACCATTCTGTTAAAAAAAGGTAAAAACCGAGGAAACTTTTTTTGTTTTCAAAGTTTCCGCATTAGTTTTGCCGCTTCTTATGAAAGATAAAATCTTAAATAAAGCGACAAACTTATTCTTAAACCTTGGTTTTAAGAGTGTTACTATGGACGATTTGGCTCAGGACATGGGAATTTCAAAAAAAACCATCTATTCTCATTTTGAAAACAAGTCCAAACTAGTAGAAGAAGTTTCCATGAATTTGTTTTGGGTAATTTCTAATGGCATAGATCAGATTGTGCAATTACAGAAAAACCCAATTGAAGAATTATATGAAATAAAGCGCTTTGTAATGCACCAATTAAAGGACGAGAGCACCTCTCCTATCTTTCAATTGCAAAAGTATTACCCAAAAATATATCAAACCATAAGGGATAAACAGTTTGAGGTAATGCAGCATTGTGTGGTAGAAAATCTAAAAAGAGGCGTATCCATGGGTATTTATAGAACTAATTTGGATGTAACTTTTGTAGCACGCATCTACTTTTTGGGCGTAAACAACCTAAAAGACCAAACCTATTTTCCTACAGACAAATTTACCATGACTCACCTTATGGATAATTTTTTAGAGTATCACTTAAGAGGAATTGTTACCCCAGAGGGTAGAAAAATATTAAACTCAATCATCAATTCAAATCAACAATAAATGCAAAAAATCCTATTTATAAGTTTAATCCTCATTGGTTGGTTAACCATGGCACAGGAGCAACCCAAAGAAGCATACAGCTTTACTTTAGAGGAGGCAATTGCTTTTGCTATGGAAAACAACTACACAGCAATAAATGCAACAAGAGATTTAACAGATGCACAAAAACAAAAATGGGAAACCATAGCGGCAGGTTTACCACAGATTAATGGTAACGTTAATTACCAAAACCAATTAAAGCAACCTGTACAGGTAATCCCAGCCGAAATTTTTGGGGGCGAACCTGGTACGTTCACAGAAGTAGTTTTTGGAACAAAGCAATCTGCAACGGCTACGGCAACTTTAACCCAACTTATATTTGATGGCTCTTATATTGTGGGCGTACAAGCGGCAAAAACCTTTGTAGATTATACCCAAAACACTAAAGAAAAGTCAGACTTAGAAGTACGTAAGTCAGTGGTAGAGGCATATGGCAATTTATTGCTGGCCAAAGAAAGTGTTCTCATTTTAGAAAAGAACAAGAATACGTTAGAAAAGAATCTTTACGAAACGGAAAAGATTTACGAAAACGGACTTGGAGACGAAGAAAGTGTAGACCAATTAAAGATTACACTCTCTTCTATTAACAATCAGCTTAAAAACGCAATTAGGTTGGAAGAGATAACCTTACAAATGTTCAATCTAATTGTTGGCCTACCTATAGAAACACAGACTACGCTTTCTGAATCTTTAGACGGCCTAACGCAAAGTCAAATAGATTTTAATCTGCTAGAAACCCCCTTTGCTATAGAGAACAATGTAGACTTTAAGCTAATGAATAATTTAAACGAGCAAAGGTCTTTAGAATTAAAGCTTGCAAAAAGTAAAGCACTACCAAGCATTAACGGTTTTGTTAATTATGGTGCATCTTCTTTTAGCAATGAGTTTAACTTTTTAAGTAGCGAGGCAGATTGGTTTGACAGTTCTATTCTAGGTATAGAAATGAACATTCCCATTTTTAGTTCTTTTAAACGTTCTGCAAGCACACAACGTGCAAAAATTGCTTTGGAAAAAGCAAAAACCCAAATGACGGAGACCAGACAGCAATTACGTTTACAGTGGGAAAAAGCGAAAAGCGATTACATTTTGGCCATAGAAGAATTTAATACGGCTAAAAATAACTTAGCGCTAGCAGAACGCATTGAGAACAAAAATCAGATTAAATACAGTGAAGGTCTTGCTACCAGTTTTGAGTTAAGACAGGCGCAAACACAACTATACGATACCCAGCAACAATACTTGCAATCCATGGTTAACGTAATTAACCAAAAAACAGAACTGGCTACAGTTCTAAATCAATAATCAATTAAGTCAATCAGAATGAAAAAAATAACAACCGTATTTTCCATAGCATTAGTACTTGCTGCCTGTGGTGGTAAAGAAAACAATGCATCTATAGAAACCTTAGTTGCTGGCAAAGATGTTACGGCCATGAACGCCAAAAAACAAGAACTGGACGCGCAACGCAAAGCAATTGAAAATCAAATTTCCTTATTAGATTCTGCAATTGTAGCTAATGACCCAGAAAGAAAACTGCCATTAGTTAGTACACTGGAAATTAAACCGGAAGAATTTCATCATTATCTAGAGTTGCAAGGCGATGTAATGACGGACCAAAATGTTCTAATCTATCCAGAAATGGCAGGCACATTATACCGCGTGTATGTTAAAGAAGGCCAAAAAGTAAGCAAAGGACAGCTTTTGGCCGCTATAGATGACGGCGGAATGTCTAGCCAACTGGCACAGATAAAAACACAAGCAGCGTTGGCCAAAACCACATTTGAACGTCAAAAAAGGCTTTGGGAACAAAATATTGGCTCAGAAATTCAGTATTTACAGGCAAAAGCACAATACGAAGCCCAAGAAAGTGCCGTAAAACAATTGGAAAGTCAATTAGGAAAATCAAGTATACGAGCTCCTTTTTCTGGAATTATAGATGATGTTATCAAAGACCAAGGAACTGTGGTAAGTCCAGGTCCGGGCTCAGAGGTTTTTAGAATTGTAAACTTAAACGACATGTATATTGAAGTTGAAGTTCCAGAAGCACATTTGCAAACGGTAACCCCGGGCAAAATGGTAGAGGTATATTTTCCAATTCTAGGAGAAACGGTTAATACCAAGGTTAGACAAACAGGTAACTTCATTAATCCAAGCAATAGGGCGTTTAGCGTAGAAATTCCCGTACCAAATAAAGGAGGCACCATAAAACCCAACTTAACGGCACAAGTTAAAATTAACGATTACACCAATGATAATGCCATCTTAATACCGCAATCCGTAGTTTCTGAGAACGCAGAAGGAGAGCAATACATCTATATAGCCCAAGAGAGTGGAAACAGCAACTTTATTGCCCATAAGCAAGTTATTGAGACCGGTAAGACACAGGGAGATTACATAGAGGTGTTGAACGGCTTAAAAGCTGGCGACCAAATTATTTCCGAAGGTGCCAGAAGCGTTAGGGACGAACAAGAGATACGCGTAGGTAATACAACCGAAACCGCCAAAAAATAAAGCATGGAAAAAGCAAAAAAGAACGCCAATAAACTTTTTGGCCCTAGTTCATGGGCCATAGAGAACCCATCGGTAGTATATGTAATGATATTCCTCTTTTTAATATTTGGACTATCTGCCTATTTTGCCATGCCACGGGAAGATTTTCCGGAAGTATCTGAAACCAAAATTTACATTAGCACCATTTATCCGGGTAACACCGCAGAAGATATGGAGCGTTTGGTTACCGATCCTTTGGAAGACGTACTTAAAAACGTAAGTAATGTAAGAGAAATTACTTCTACCTCTCAGGAAGATTATTCTATGATCCAAGTAGAATTTGATGAGGACATTACCGTAGAAAATGCCAAGCAAAAGGTAAAAGACGAAGTAGATAGCGAAAAAGCAGGTGAAGACTGGCCCGTGTTTAACGGAGCAAAGGTAGAGCCTAATGTTTTTGACCTTAACATTGCAGAGTCTTTCCCAATTATGAACGTAAACATCACTGGGGATTATCCTGTAGAAAAACTAAAGGAATTTGCAGAGTATCTAGAAGATGAAATAGAAGACCTACCTGAAATTAAAGGCGTAGATATTCGCGGTGCACAAGAAAAAGAGGTAGAAGTTGCCGTGGACGTTTACAAGATGATGGCCGCTCAAATTAGTTTTGACGATGTTATCAACACCATTAACGGTGGTAACGTAACCATGAGTGCCGGTAATTTAATTACCAGTGGGCAAAGAAGAACCATTCGTATTCTAGGAGAAATCGAGAATCCACAAGAGCTACAGAATTTTGTGGTAAAATCCCAGAACGGGGCGGTTTATTTAAGAGACATAGCAACTATCTCCTTTCATGAAGAAGATAAAACCACCTATGCTAGAGATTTTGGTGAACCGGTGGTGATGTTGGATATTAAAAAACGTTCTGGTAAAAACACTATTGAGGCGGCGGATAAAATTAGGGCCATAGTTAAAGAATCTAGGGAAACGGTTTTTCCTAAAAACTTGGATGTAACCATTGCAAACGATTCTTCTAGTAGAACCCTTAATCAAGTAGATGATCTGGTTAACAACATCATTTTTGGTATTATTCTAGTGGTAACCGTTTTAATGTTTTTCCTAGGATTTAGAAATGCTTTATTTGTTGGTTTTGCCATACCCATGTCCATGTTCATGAGCTTTATGATCATTAACCTAATGGGATATACGCTCAACACTATGATTTTATTTGGTTTGGTAATGGGTCTTGGTATGTTGGTAGATAACGGGGTGGTAGTTGTAGAGAACGTTTACCGCTTAATGGATCAAGAAGGCCTATCTAGAAAAGAAGCCGCCAAAAAAGGTATTGGGGAAATTGCAATTCCTATTATTATTTCTACCCTTACTACGGTAGCTGCATTTGTTCCGTTGGCATTTTGGCCCGGTATAATGGGGCAGTTTATGATGTATTTTCCAATAACCCTTTCCATAGTATTGGGATCATCGTTATTTGTGGCCATTTTTATGAACTCCATGTTGGTATCTCAATTTATGGAGGTAGGCGAAAAAGTATTGACTAAAAAACAGCTAATACGTATAACCCTTATTCTTTGCGGTTTTGGACTGTTCATATTTTTTGTAGGAGGTTCTGTTAGAGGTTTAGGAACCTTAATGATTGTAATTGCAGGTTTGTTCTGGATTTATAAGTACTTCTTAAAAAGATGGGCAATTAATTTCCAAACCAAGACATTGGTAAAATTTGAAAACTTCTATGAAAAGCAACTGATTAGAGCCGTGCGTGGTAAAAATGTATACTGGTACTCTGGTATTACATTTGTATTACTATTGCTTGCTTTCGTGTTTTTTGGAATGTCCGTAGGTTCTCAAAGAACCAAAATAGAGTTTTTCCCAGATAATACGCCAAACGAGATTTATGTATACATAGAGTACCCTCAAGGAACAGATATAGATAAGACCAACACGATTACTAAAAAAATAGAAGAACGTGTTTATGGTGTCGTAAACAGGCCTAAGTATAATAATGGAGACACCAATTACTTGGTACAATCCAGTGTTTCTCAAGTAGGGCAAGGCGCACAAAACCCATTTACAGAAGGAGGATCTTCTGCAGAAATGCCGCACAGAGGTAAGATTACCCTTTCTATGAGAGAGTTTAAATACCGCAATGGTCTGGATACAGAAGAATTGCGTCTTAAAATACAAGACACCTTAACTGGCGTTTATCCGGGAGTAACCATATCCGTAGAGAAAGATGCGGTTGGGCCACCGGCCGGTTATCCCATAAACCTAGAAATTGCGGGGCAAAATTATGATACGCTAATCAATACGGCAGAGCGTATTAGAAATTTTATCAATAGCAAAAACATTGCAGGTATAGAGGAACTAAAGGTAGACGTAAACAAAGGAAAGCCCGGGATGCAAGTAATTGTAGACCGCAAAAAAGCGGGCGAACTGGGCGTTGCCGTGGGTCAAGTGGGCAACCAGCTTAGACGTTCTATCTTTGGAGACAAAGCCGGTATTTATAAAAAAGATGGAGAAGATTATGACATCTATGTTCGGTTTAACGAAGACCTGCGTTACAATACCAGTGCTCTTTTTGACCAAAACATCATTTTTAGAGATCCTGCTACTGGGCAAATAAAGGAAATACCAATCTCTGCGGTAGCCAATAAACGCAACACTTCTTCTTTTAGCGCTATTAAACACGTAGATACTAGAAGGGTGGTAACCGTTTACTCTGCTCTTAAGCCTGGGTTTACAGATGCTGGTGCCATTGTAGCAGAAATACAGAAAGAAATGGAAGCCTTTAACGGCTTACCAGATGAAGTAAAGATTGATTACACTGGACAGTTGGAAGAGCAAGAAAAGCAAATGCAGTTTTTAATGGGTGCCTTTTTTGGCGGACTAGGTTTAATTATGCTTATCCTAATTTTTCAGTTTGGCGGTGTATCCAAACCAACCATAATTATGCTGGCTATTTTCTTAAGCTTTATTGGTGTGTTTGGTGGTCTTATTGTTACGGGGTGGCCCTTTGTAATAATGATGACCATGATGGGAATTATTTCCTTGGCCGGTATTGTGGTAAACAATGGCGTAGTACTCTTGGATTATACCCAAATACTTATGGATCGTAAAAAAGTAGATTTGAATATTTCTGATGAAGAATTGCTTACCATAGAAGAAGCCACGGAAGCCATTGTTAAAGGTGGTAAAGCACGTTTAAGACCAGTTATCTTAACAGCCATTACAACCGTTCTTGGTTTAATACCCTTAGCTATTGGTTTAAACATAAACTTTGTAACCTTGTTCTCTGAGTTTGACCCACAGATTTACATGGGAGGAGACAACGTAATCTTTTGGGGGCCTTTGGCTTGGACTGTTATATTTGGTTTAATTGTAGCTACCTTCCTAACTTTAATTATTGTACCGGTATTGTTCAATATCGTATACCGAATTAAAATTAGATTAAAAGGAGATTATACCAATTCAAAATCTACGGTTCCAGATGCGGTACCAGAAACCATATAAAAAGAAAAAGCCCGGCCAATTGGCCGGGCTTTTTTTAACACTTACCCTAATTAGTGTATCGAAACCACTTCAGATTGGTTCCAATTTTTTACGTTGGTTATTCTGTTATCAACAAAATCTACTTCTCTTAAGACATCGCCTCTCCAAAACAACCACTTACCTTCTCTAGTACCATCTACGTACTTACCGGTAGCTATTTTTTTACCATTGGCATCATACATGAACCACTGGCCGTGTAATTTGTTATCTTTTAGGTAACCTGTTTGTGCAATTTCGCCATTATCATGAAAATAAGTTGCCTTTACCATCTTACCCTCTTTCTCAAACTTTGGCTTAACTTCTTGTGCAAAAGTAACCATAGATATCATTAACGCTACTATAATTGTAATATTCTTCATTGTATGGGGTTTAATTAATAATTCATTTACACTAACGTTACAAATATACGTATTATTTTACACTAATTACATATTTACATAACTTTTACTTAACATTATATTTACATTGTAGATATTAAACACTGTTTTACAGCTACTTACAATAGTTGCAAATCATTAGTTCAACATATTAAAGTCATCAATATAAGGTCATATAGGGGCATACATCAACTCAAAAACTTCGTAGTAATTAAAGTTGTTATCCAACCCCATATCTCATTACCTTTGCGCAGCTAATTTTATTACCATGTACAGAAGTCATACTTGCGGTGAATTAAGAGCATCACATATAGAACAAAGTGTAACCCTTAGTGGATGGATATCTAAAGTAAGGGATAAAGGTTTTGTGGTTTGGGTTGATTTAAGAGACCGTTATGGTATTACCCAACTTGTTTTTGATGAGGAAAGAACAGCTACAGCGCTTCTAGAACAAGCCAAGCACCTAGGTAGGGAAACTGTTATTCAAGTTAAGGGTACGGTAATAGAACGGGCTTCTAAAAACAATAATATTCCAACAGGAGCAATTGAAGTGTTGGTTAAAGAGCTTACGTTACTAAACAAAGCGCAATTACCACCTTTTACCATTGAAGATGAAACGGACGGTGGCGAAGACCTCAGAATGAAGTATCGTTATTTAGATATAAGACGAAATCCGGTTAAAAACAACCTAATTTTTAGACATAAGGTTACCATGGAGGTTAGAAAGTACCTTTCTAACCAAGATTTTATAGAAGTAGAAACACCTTATTTAATAAAATCCACACCAGAGGGCGCAAGAGATTTCTTGGTACCTAGCCGTATGAACGAAGGGCAATTCTATGCCCTACCACAATCTCCCCAAACTTTTAAGCAATTGCTTATGGTAGGCGGTATGGATAAGTATTTTCAAATTGTAAAGTGCTTTAGGGACGAAGATTTAAGGGCCGATAGACAACCGGAATTTACACAGATAGATTGCGAAATGGCTTTTGTGGAACAAGAGGATATCCTCAATATTTTTGAAGGGTTAACCCGCCATTTGCTTAAAGAAATAAATGGGGTTGAGGTAGCAACGTTTCCACGTATTACCTATGATGAAGCTATGGCAAAATATGGTAACGACAAACCAGACATTCGTTTTGGGATGGAATTTGGCGAGTTAAATGCCGTTGCACAACATAAAGACTTTGCTGTATTTAATAGTGCGGAATTAGTTGTGGGGATAGCCGTTCCTGGTGCTGCTAGCTATACCCGTAAAGAAATAGACAAACTCATAGATTGGGTAAAACGACCGCAAGTAGGCGCTAAAGGGATGGTTTATGTAAAGTGTAATGAAGATGGCACTTTTAAATCTTCTGTAGATAAGTTTTATGACCAAGAAGATTTAGCTAAATGGGCAAACGCAACTGGAGCTCAAAAAGGTGATTTAATCTGTGTTCTATCTGGAGAAACCAATAAAACCAGAGCTCAGTTAAGCGCTTTACGTATGGAAATGGCTACCCGTTTAGGGCTGCGCAAACCAAACGAATTTGCCCCTCTTTGGGTGGTAGATTTTCCCCTTTTAGAATTGGACGAAGAGACCAATACCTACCATGCCATGCACCATCCGTTTACGTCTCCTAAACCTGGACAAATAGAATTGTTAGATTCCCAACCCGGTTCCGTTAAAGCAAACGCCTATGATTTGGTATTGAACGGTAATGAAATTGGCGGTGGCTCTATACGTATTCACGATAAAGATACACAGGCAATAATGTTTAAACACCTTGGGTTTACACCAGAAGAAGCTAAAGAGCAGTTTGGCTTTTTAATGGATGCTTTTCAATATGGTGCACCACCACATGGCGGTATTGCATTTGGCTTAGATAGATTGGTAGCGATTTTAGGTGGCCAAGAAACCATAAGGGATTTTATTGCTTTTCCTAAAAACAACAGTGGTAGGGACGTAATGATAGATGCCCCGGCCAATATAGATCAGGAGCAATTGAAAGAATTACACATAAAATTAGATTTGTAAATAGAAATTTAGGTTAAGATTTTTAATACTTTTATTGGGAATCCATGCCTTTATGAAAAAAAGCACCCACCTTTTTAGGCAATTCTTAAAATGGCGCTACAAGAATATTAGCAACAAATATTTTGTTCAACTAATTAGTATTCTTATTGGGTTTTTGGCTGGTTTAACTGCAGTAACCCTAAAAAACATCACCTATTTTATAGAAGCGCTTTTGGAGAATGGTATTATTCTATCTGAAAATCAGCTGTATTTTATTTTACCAATAGTTGGGTTAACCTTGGTGTATTTGTATACCAAATTTGTAAACAAACATCCTTTGGGCAATGCGGTTTCCTCCATCATGTTTGCATTGTCTAAAAAAAATGGAATCCTTAATATTAAGAAAATTTATAACCCTCTAATCACCGCCCCGTTAACGGTAGGTTTTGGTGGTTCTGTAGGTTTGTTAGGGCCTGCGGTAGAGTCTAGCTCCGCCTTAAGTTCTAATATCAGCAAATTTTTAAGAATAGATGCCAAAACAAGAACCTTACTTATTGCCTGTGCTTCCGCTGGTGCTATAGCTAGTATTTTTCAATCCCCAATTGCGGCCATAATTTTTGCAGTAGAGGTTTTTAGTTTGGATTTGACCATGCTTTCGGTTCTACCGCTATTGTTGGCTTCTATTTCTGGGGTGCTTACCTCCTATTTCTTTTTAGGTAATGAAGTACTGTTTAGTTATTCCCTACAAGAAAGTTTTGAGTTAAAAGACACTTTTTTTTACATTTTATTAGGCGCTGGTACTGCCATTGCATCTATCTATTTTACCAAAATGTATTTTTGGATAAACAATGCTTTCAAAAAATTAAAGAGCCCTAAATACAAGCTGTTGGTTGGCGGTATTGCCATTGGTATTATGCTCTATTTAATACCACCGCTTTACGGTGAAGGTTTTGGGTTTATAAACAACTTATTACACGGGGATGATTTAGTTGCCTTGGGCAAGACGCCGTTTGATGCCTACACCGCAAACATTTGGGTGGTTATTTTACTATTATTCGGTATTACCATTTTCAAGGCCATTGCCATGACTACCACAATTGCAGCCGGTGGTGCCGGGGGTATTTTTATTCCAACCATGGTAATGGGTAGCGCTTTGGGCAACGTAGTAGCCAAATTAATTAACAATATTGGGCTTGGGTTTGCGGTCTCTGAAAGCAATTTTACGTTAATTGGCATGGCTGGACTAATTGCCGGGGTAATACACGCGCCGTTAACCGCCATTTTCTTAATTGCAGAAATTACCGGTGGGTATGAACTTTTTGTTCCCCTAATGATTACGGCTTCCATATCCTATTTGGTTACTAAGAATACAATGGACTTTAATATCTACACCAAAGAATTGGCAGAAAAAGGTGCTTTACTTACACATGATAAAGACCAAACCGTACTTACCTTAATGAATTTGGACGATGTTATCGAGACTAATTTTAAAATGGTGCATCCTGAAATGACCTTAGGCGAAATGCTAAAGAAATCTGTAGCAAAATCTACCCGTAACATTTACCCCGTAGTAGAAGCAGACCAAAAAATGGTTGGAATTATCTTGCTAGATGATATAAGGGATATCATGTTTAAGTCCGAACTTTATGAAACCACCAAGGTGGAAAACATTATGCATGCCGCCCCGGAATATATTTTTCAAGACAAGGACAACATGAACCAAGTGATGAAAAAATTTCAAGAAAGTGGAGCTTGGAACTTACCCGTGGTAAAAGACGGCAAATACATTGGGTTTGTTTCCAAATCTAAACTCTTGACCGCATACAGAAGAAAATTAATACAGCATACCACTTAATATGAAATCTAGATACCTTGTTGCGCTTATAGTATTGGCCTCTTTTGCGGCTATTGGATACGGTTTATATACGGCAGAAGAAACCACTACAACACACCACAAATACATAGGTTTTGGCGTTATAAGCCTATTTTTTATAGCTATGCCGCTGTTTTTATTCACAGAAAGCAAGGGTAAGCAGATGAAAGATTATATGTTAACCAAAGAAAATATTGAGAAAATGCGTAAAAAAGAAAGCAAAAATACTGATAATCAATAATTTTCGTAAAAATAATGTACAGTTAATCCTAATCGTCCTTAAAAAGATTACTTTCGTACTTTATTTAATTATTTATTTTTTTTTAATGACTGGTACAGTAAAATTTTTTAATGAGTCCAAAGGTTACGGATTCATTACCAACGACGAAACAGGTAGAGACATTTTTGTACATGCTACCGCCCTTAACGGTTTAGTTTTGAACGATGGAGACAAGGTAGAATATCAAGAAGAAGAAGGACGCAAAGGTATGGTTGCTGCCCAAGTGGAAGTGATCTAAAACTATATTTTATTTTGAAGACTCAGGAAACCTTGGCAAATGCCAAGGTTTTTTTATGGCTAATTTAAATTTCTTCGTTCAATAAAAAAGCGCTTTAAAAGGGCTCCCGCCTCTTCTTCCATAATACCACTGACCACCTTGGTTCTAGGGTGCAAACTGGTGCCCATTGCCCTATAGCCTCGTTCCACATCGCTAGCGGCAAAAACAATCTTAGAAACCTGACTCCAGTACAGTGCACCTGCACACATCTGGCAGGGCTCCAAGGTTACGTAAAGTGTACAATCATGCAAATACTTTCCGCCAATAAAATTAGCCGCAGCCGTAATAGCCTGCATCTCGGCATGTGCAGTTACATCTAGCAAGCGCTCTGTTAAATTGTGTGCCTTACCTATTATTCTGTTTTGTGCAACAACAACTGCGCCTACGGGCACCTCGCCTAAATCAAAAGCTATTTCTGCCTCTTGCAAGGCTTTTTTCATAAAATAAGTATCGTCAAACGGATTCTCCATAATTCTTCTGCTTGATCAAAACTACAAATCCTAGCTAAAGATTACTCTATTAATAGGTATTTTTGAAATATGAAAAAGGTGTTGGAAAAAATTAATGCTCCGGCAGATTTAAAAGTACTCAAGCCAGATGAATTAGTACTATTAGCAAAAGAATTAAGAGCTTTTATAATAGATGTAGTGGCCACTAAAGAAGGGCATCTTGGTGCTAGCCTTGGTGTTGTGGAATTAACCATAGCCATACACTATGTGTTTAACACACCTAAGGACAAACTAATCTGGGACGTAGGCCACCAAGCTTATGGACATAAAATTTTAACCGGCAGAAGAAATCGCTTTCATACCAACAGGCAACTTAACGGTATAAGTGGTTTTCCTAAAATGGACGAAAGTGAATATGATGCTTTTGGTACAGGACATAGCTCTACCTCTATATCTTCCATTTTAGGAATGGCTTTGGCTTCCAAATTAAAAAAATCAGACAACACCCAACATATTGCGGTTATTGGGGACGCTTCTATAGCTAGCGGTATGGCATTTGAAGCATTGAACCATTTAGGAGAAACCAACACCAACGTACTGGTTGTACTAAATGACAATACTATTGGTATTGACCCCAGCGTAGGTGCATTAAAAAAATACCTAACCAACGTAAAGAAAGGTACGGCAAAAGAAGAAAATATCTTTGAATGCTTAAACCTAACCTATTCCGGCCCTGTAGACGGGCACAATTTACCCATTCTTATTGCAGAACTAGAACGGTTAAAAACGGTGGATGGTCCAAAACTGCTACACGTAATTACTACAAAGGGTAAAGGCTTAAAGCAGGCCGAAAAAGACCAGGTTACCTACCATGCGCCAGGAAAATTCAATGCCAAAACAGGCGAGCGGGAACTTAAAAACGCACAACCAGTGCCCCCAAAATTCCAGGATGTATTTGGTAAAACCATTATAGAATTAGCGGAAAAAAATGAGAAAATAGTTGGTATTACACCAGCAATGCCCACAGGAAGTTCTTTAAAATACATGATGGAACAGATGCCAGACCGTGCATTTGACGTAGGTATTGCCGAACAACATGCAGTAACCTTAGCCGCTGGTATGGCCAGCAACGGCCTTATTCCATTTTGTAACATCTATTCTACTTTTATTCAACGAGGGTATGACCAAATAATACATGATGTAGCCATACAAAACATACCCGTCATTTTCTGTTTAGATAGAGCTGGACTGGTAGGAGAAGATGGCACAACCCACCATGGAATTTATGACATTGCCTTTCTTAGGTGTATTCCGAATATGATCATATTTTCTCCTTTGGACGAAGTAGAGCTTAGAAATATTATGTACACTGCCCAAAAAGGACTTAAACAACCCATTGCCATTAGATATCCAAGAGGTAGAGGCTACCTAATAGACTGGCAGCAACCCATGAAACAAATAACTATTGGAAGTTCTGTTTGTTTAAAACAAGGAAGCAATACAGCGGTATTATCTATTGGCCCAATTGGCAATGCCGTAAAACAGGCCATAGCCGCTGCTAAACACCCGGATAAAATTGGACATTTTAACATGCGCTTTGCCAAACCACTGGATACAAAGGCTTTGGATGCTATTTTTAAAAATTATGAGCACATTGTAACCGTAGAAGATGGTTGTGTAGTTGGCGGATTTGGTTCCGCTGTACTAGCGTATGCAAATTCTAAAGGATTTAAAACAAAAATTAAACAATTTGGGGTGCCAGATAACACAATTGGTCATGGTACAATAAAAGAATTGCACGATATTTGTGGAATTAGTTGGGAACAAATAAAAAAATACCTTGACCAGACCAATTAAACTCTTTACAGCACTTTTTCTCTTTATAGGCGTGTTTGCCTTTGGCCAAGAAGAGAAAGAAACCCCACAAGACAGTACGCAAGTAGCTATAGACTCTATGGCCATAGATACCATTGTTATACGTTGGGAGCAAAAGAAAATAGACAATATTAAAAAGGGGGTAGACCTTAGGGCTCCTGAGGTTTCGTTTTTAGGCACAAAACCGTTGAACCAAAGAGCTCGTTTTGCCAGCCCCACCAGTTTTTGGGAAAACTCCAATCAATTTAATCTAGATATTACAGAAACCGCCTTTGTTAACTGGAATGCCGGTGGTGAAAATGCAGTGTCCGCATTAGGAAACCTCAACTTTACGCGTAAATACAAATTTGCACACACCTCTTGGGATAATGAACTACGGCTGCGTTATGGTATTAACGCACAAAAAGGAAGAAAACTTAGAAAAACAGACGACTTTATAAAACTTACCTCAACCTTTGGTTTTAGAAAAGATTCTACCTCCAAATGGTTTTGGTCTGCCAAACTCAATTTTAACACCCAATTCTCTAACGGATACAAATACCCAGACCGTTCTACACCTATTTCTAGGTTTATGGCTCCGGGTTACCTATTGTTGGGTGCGGGTACAACCTTTAATCCGGAAGGTAAAAAGTTTGAACTTTACCTATCGCCAATTACGCAAAAAGCAACTTTTGTTTTGGATGACGCCCTTTCACAACAGGGTGCATTTGGTGTTAACCCTGGCGACAATGTTTTTATGCAATTTGGTTTCCTTCTGACAAACAATTGGGAAGAAGAAATCTTTACCAATATCTTTATTAACCACCGTCTATCCTTGTATACCGACTATATAAACAGTTTTGGAAATATTGATGTGGATTGGGAAATCAACTTTTTATTTAAAGTGAACAAATTTATACAAGCCAATATCAGCGGACATCTTATTTATGACGATGATATTAAGTTTGATGAAGTTTTGGCAGAAGATGGTTCTGTATTAGACCCAGGTATTCCTAAAATCCAATTTAAACAAAGTTTAGGCCTAGGTTTAACCTATACCTTCTAATTTAAAGCTGTTTGCCCGTAAGGGTATTGTTTAGTTTTACCGCAGCACTGTCAGACAACCCAGCTACAAAAGAACAAACCCCCAAGAGTAACTCATACACGGATTTATCTACATCTTTTAAATGATCGGGCAAGGTGCCTAACAACAAATGGTCATAACTACCCGCTCGGTTGTCCTTGGCATTTAAAACCGCTTCGCAATAATGCTCTAAAATATTCTCAATTATCTTGTAACCGGCAAGCTCTTTCTCCACAACCTCTTTAGACTGATAAATTTTATTTACGCACAGGTTAATAATATCCTCAATTTGCGCCTTGTAGGTACTTTTATCCAAAAGGGCACAATCAAATGTTCCATTTAAGATAGCCGTTTCATTTTCCATGAACACCCTAGCTGCTTCATTTATTAAGGTGTTAATGGCCAGGGCACGCAAATAGCTTAACCGATCACTAACACTTTCCATTTCATGATATTTATTGGTGTTTATGGAATCCTTCACCAACTTTATCATGTATTCCAAAGCATAATCTTCCGGAATTAAACCTAGATTAATACCATCCTCAAAATCGATTATGGTATAGCAGATATCATCTGCAGCCTCTACCAAATAAACCAATGGATGTCTATGGTAAGAGGGGTTATCTCCTGCGGTTTTCTTTAACAACCCTAAATCATTGGCCAAGGCATCAAAAAAAACCTTTTCAGATTGAAAATAGCCGTATTTCTTGTCCGAAATATGTTTGGTTGGCTTTTTTGGAAGCGAAGCCTTAGGGTATTTAACAAAGGCTCCTAATGTGGCATAACTTAAGCGTAACCCACCCGGTATACCTTTTCTAGAAGCCGTTAGCAACCTTAAGCCATTGGCGTTTCCCTCAAAATCTACCAAATCTTGGTACTCGGAATCGGTAAGGAACTCTTTGTACTGCTTTCCCGATCCAGATGCAAAAAAATTACCAATTGCCTTTTCCCCACTGTGCCCAAAAGGAGGATTACCGATATCATGAGCCAAAGCCGCGGCAGCAGTAATGGTGCCAAAATCGTTAAAACGATACCCTAATTCCGTACTTAATTCAGGATATTTTTTTAAAAGCTCAATTCCTACCTTTCTACCTAAACTTCTACCAACCACACTTACTTCTAGGCTATGAGTTAATCGGGTATGCACAAAATTACGATCAGACCCAATATGAATGGGCAATGGCATAACCTGCGTCTTGTCTTGTAAACTTCTAAATTCAGAAGAAAATATAATACGATCGTAATCTACCTCAAATCCCAATCGGGTTTCGTCTTGCTCTTTTCTAGGTCTTTCTTGGGTATCTCCAAATCGTTTTAAGGACAATAATTTATGCCATTCCATGCCAACGTCTTTATTTCTAGCGAAGATACTTTAAACCTTCTTTTTATAGAATTTATAATTACTTTGCTTTTTTAGAACACTACATCGGGTAT
Source organism: Croceivirga sp. ABH4_376 (assembly GCF_056160685.1). Classification (NCBI taxonomy): domain Bacteria; kingdom Pseudomonadati; phylum Bacteroidota; class Flavobacteriia; order Flavobacteriales; family Flavobacteriaceae; genus Croceivirga; species Croceivirga sp. ABH4_376. Next base: position 158,309 of record NZ_JBSWXQ010000001.1, read on the forward strand.
TTGGTAACGTTTAATTAACCTGCAACTTAATTTATAATAGCAATTTTGCGCTATTTGAAAGCGACCTATGGGGGAGAATATTTACTTGTTTATGGTGATTGCACTTGCAATCCTTGCCATTACGGATTTAGTTGTAGGTGTTAGTAATGACGCTGTTAACTTTTTAAACTCCGCAATTGGCTCCAAAGCCATTTCTTTTAAAACCGTAATGATTGTTGCTAGTTTGGGTATTGCGTTTGGGGCAATGTCTTCTAGCGGTATGATGGAGGTTGCTAGAAAGGGAATTTTTAATCCAACTGAATTTGTCTTTGCCGAAATCATGGTCATTTTTATGGCCGTAATGATTACGGATATTTTGTTACTGGATTTTTTCAATACCCTAGGGATGCCTACATCTACCACCGTTTCTATTGTTTTTGAGTTATTGGGGGCTGCGGTAGCTATTTCATTGGTTAAAATAGTTAGTGCAGATGGTAGTTTTGGCGATTTGGTCAATTACATAAATACTCAAAAAGCAACGGAAATTATTTTTGGAATTTTGCTATCTGTGGTGGTGGCCTTCTCTATTGGTGCCCTGGTACAGTTCATTACAAGGATTTTGGTTTCTTTTGATTTTAAAAGGAACCCTAAGTGGATAGAATCTATTTTTGGAGGTATTGCCATCACCGCTATCATCTACTTTATATTGGTAAAAGGCCTAAAAAGTGCAAATCTATTTGATGCCACTTTTATGCAATTTATTACCGAATCTACAAGCCTGTTTCTACTAATAAACCTAGTTTTCTGGTCCTTGATATCTTGGGCGTTTACGCTACTTTTTAATTGGAATATTTATAGAATAATAATTATACTAGGCACCTTTGCCTTGGCAATGGCTTTTGCCGGTAACGACTTGGTAAACTTTATTGGTGTACCCATTGCCGCCTTACAATCCTATCAAGACTGGTCTGCTTCTGGTGTAGACCCAAATTCTTTTAATATGAAGGGCCTAACGGCAGCCGTAAAAACACCCACATTGTTGTTATTGCTGTCTGGTGCTATTATGGTAATTACCCTATGGCTTTCTTCCAAAGCACGTAGCGTAGTAAAAACAAGTGTTGATTTAGCCAGACAAGATGAAGGTGACGAACGTTTTCAACCCAATTTTTTATCAAGACAAATTGTAAAATTTACCATAACCGCATCTAATAATATTACGGCAACCCTACCTCCATCATGGTTAAAAAAGCTGGATTCAAGGTTTACCATGCCTAAAAATTATATTCCTAAAAGCAAAACCCAAGATGCTCCTGCTTTTGATATGGTAAGAGCCTCTGTTAACTTAATGGTTGCCAGTATTCTTATTTCTTTGGCAACTTCCATGAAATTACCATTAAGTACCACCTACGTAACATTTATGGTAACCATGGGTACCTCTTTAGCCGATCGAGCTTGGGGAGCAGAAAGTGCGGTATACCGGGTTGCAGGGGTATTAAATGTAATTGGTGGTTGGTTTTTTACCGCCATCTGTGCTTTTACCGCTGCTGCTATAATTGCTTACATACTGCATTTAGGAGGATTCATTGCTCTAGTGGTTTTATTGGTAATCGCTGCTGTTTTACTCCTTAGAAATTACATGGCTCACAATAAAAAGAGCAAAGAAATAAAGGCAGAGGACAGTTTAAGAAAAGCAGAAAGTAGCTCCATACAAGGGGTTATACAAGAAAGCGCGGATAATATTGGCCATGTTATAGCGCGTAGTAATAAAATTTATACTGGTGCCATTAATGGATTAGCCAGGCACGATTTAGAGACTTTAAAAAAGAACAATAAAGAGGTAAGTAAAATGTCTAAGGAGATAGAGAGCTTACAAAATAATATTTTCTATTTTATTAAAAATCTGGACGAGTCTAGCGTTGGTGGCGCTTCTAACTTTTACATTAACCTTTTGGGGCATCTACAAGATATTTCCCAAAGTTTGGAACATATTAGTAAAGTGGGATACAAACACGTTAACAACAACCACAAAAAGCTTAAATACAACCAAATAAAAGAGCTAAAAGACTTGGACCAGCATTTAGAAGAGCTGTTCAACGGAACTTCCAAAGCATTTATAAGTCACTCCTTTGAAAACTTAAGCCCGTTGTTGGCTAAAAAAGAAGTTCTTTTTGATGTTATAGATCAGAAGATAGAGAAGCAAGTTGCCCGCACCCGCACAGAAGAATCTAGCCCAAAGAATACCACTTTATACTTCTCCTTACTTACGGAAAGTAAAGACATTGTTAAGGCTACTATGCGATTAATGGAGTTGTACTACAGCGAACACGACAGCTCTATAGAGCCAGCTAAGCTTCCTAAAGATGTGTAAATTAATTAGTATACTGGCTTTTTTAGTAAGTACGGTAGCAATTAATGCCCAAACTTTAACTGGCTCAAAATTATTAGATAAAGCTATTGCCTACCATGACCCTAACGGCCAATGGCCAACCTTTAAAGACAGTTTAAAAGTGGTTATGGAAACCCCAAATAGTGCTGATCGGGAAAGTATTATCTTTCTAAATTTACCAAAAGAGGTGTTTAACCTTACGGTAAAAAAAGAGGAAAACATAACGCAATACCAATTAGAGCAAGATAATTGCAACATCAGTTTTAATGGTAAGCGCAATTTTACTGAAGAAGAAAAAGCTACCTATAGATTAGACTGTGACCGTGCTTATATGATGAAGGATTACTACACCTATCTTTATGGGCTGCCCATGAAATTAAAAGATCCTGGCACTAACCTAGATCCTAAGGTGGTTACCAAAACGTTTAAGGGTAAAACGTATTTGGTTTTAAAAGTTACCTATGATGCCGTAGTAGGTAAAGACACTTGGTATTTTTATTTTGACCCTACCACTTATGCCATGGAAGTATATCAATTTTACCATAAAGAAGCAGACAATGATGGTGAGTACATACTACTATCTGGTATAGAAAATTTTAAGGGCATTAAGATGCCTAAAACACGCAAGTGGTATTACAATAAGGACGATAAATTTTTAGGCACGGACATTCTTAGTCATCCAAATTAGACACTAGGTCTAGCGTTACGGCATAAAGTTCTTGCTGGGTTAATTTTGATTTAAGCCATGCATAAAAACTCATAACAAAGATATCTTCTTGCCTCCGCCCTTTATAGTCAAAAGCATTTTCTACTTTGGCCTTAAATTCTGGAGTTGTAGCCAAATCAGGGTTTTCTGCATACGCTAACACTAATTGTATAAAAGTCAACACCCGCTCTTCTTGTACCGCCACTAACTTACTTTTAAACTTTCGTCTAAATTGTTGCCCTTTGGCGTGCACCAAATCGTGCTCTTGCAGTTCTATAAGCGTTAATATCTCAATAATATTCTTTTTAAGCACCCAGGCCCAACCCACATGTTCTTCGTACCAATTGTCAGATTTTTTAAGCAAACGCAACTCCCGATATACTTCTTTAAACTTCCCCTGTTGAAAAAGACACATGACCAACACCAATTTGGTGTCCAAAGAAGCAGTAGGCAAACCATCTAGAAGTAATTCTGCTTGGGCAACTTTACCCGTATACAATAGCAGAAGCGCTTTTAGAAGCATTCGTTTTTTAAATAACGCTTTCTGCTCTGTAGTATCAACATCTTCTAGTACCGTCTCCAACTCAGACAATAAACTAGCAGACTTTTTAAATTCTTTAGTTCTAAAAAAGGATAGCGCCAATAAGTGCAACATACGCACATAGTAATACCTGTATTTAGCCGGCACGCCTCCTTTACTTTTTAGTGCGATGAAAAGTTGTTCTATGTAGGGCGATATTGCATAAAAATTACGTTGCAGGTTGGCTTCCGTTGCCGTTATGGTCATTAATTGATAGAGCGATTTATAACTTAAATCGTTCTCAAGTTCGATGTCTAAATCAGAAAAGATTTGTTCTAAGTCTTTTGAAGCTTTTTGTAGGTTAGACTCTTTTAATTGCGCTCTAATTTGTGCGTAAGCAATATTAAATCGTGTTGCTGTTTGGAGTTTTTTATTATTTGCTTCTAAATCTTGCACCAGATTAGCTAAAGTAAAATCGGGCACCAGATGCGCAAACTGTATTTTGGTTTGTATTACTTCAGACAATATAGGATAGGCATCTATAACGTTAGCTAATTCTTCGGCTTTTAACAGTACTTTACGCGCCATTTTAATTGTTCCTTTTTCAAAAAGTATTCGCGCAGCCAATAAATGTTTTAAAGCGTGAAAGTCTTCTGCACTTTCATGCTCAAAACCATAACTCCCAATAAATTCTAACAATGCATCTTGGACTCTGGCACACAGCACATAAAAAGCATTTTTATTGCTTTGTCCATAAAGTTTTACGTCTAGATTGGTAACATCGCCTTTGGCCAATAGCTTTACCAACGTTATGTTTTTTACGTCAGTTCTCTTATTTTTTTTACCCAAATACTGTAAAAACTCCTTCAATTCGTGCTCAGAAAGACTATCAATAAGTATTTTTAAATCCATTAAATCGTAAGTTTAATACGCCATTATATCACTAATTACAATATATTTTGGACAAGCATAAATATTTATATCGTAAGTATAATAAAAATAACACCATTGTGTATTGCATCGTCCTAAAATAGCTTTGCCCCATACTAATTTTATAAACTTTAGTTATGGAAAATGCTTTAGAAAACAATAAAGAAGTAAAAACCAGAAAAGAAAACCAATCAACCTTAAAACCATCACCAGCATTTATTTCTGCATCTTGGGCAGCTTTAAGTATTGGAATGGCGTCTTATTGTATTGGCCTATGGAATTCTTCCCTTTGGCTGAATGAGAAAGGCTATTATTTTACGTTACTATTATTTGGACTTTTTTCCGTGGTCTCTGTACAAAAAAGTGTTCGTGATAGGCTAGAAGGCCTACCCGTTACAGATGCGTATTACAGCATAAGTTGGTTCACCACCTTTGCCAGTATTATTCTCTTAGTGATAGGATTATGGAATGCAGATATGGAGTTAAGCGAAAAAGGCTTTTACGGCATGTCTTACACCTTAAGTATTTTTGCTGCAGTTGCCGTACAAAAAAACACGAGAGATATGAAATATTACGAGCAGCCCGAAAAATAAAGTCAATTTTTAATGCGAAAGCCCCTTTAGTGCCTTACAAGCTGCACTAAAGGGGCTTTTTTAGTAACATTAAAGAAACTAATCTACTGCCAACAATTTGTCTATACGAGCTATAAGGTCTTTGTAATGATAACGACTTATAGTTGTACCACTATTTTTTACCGCATTTAGTTGCCTTTTAAGTGTTTCTAACTCGCCACGCACCAATGCTCTTACATCAGACGTATTTACATTGTACACCAGTTTACTTTCAAAACCAGGTCTAGAATAATTGAAGCCTTTATCCTCCTCTGTCATTAAATACTGCATACGGTCTACATAGGTACGCTGTAAATTTCTACGGTATAGGCTAACGCTCTTTCCTTGAGCTACCTCTTTAAAAAGACCAGCCCTCAGTTCTTTAAACATATCGTAAGTAGTGTACCCTCCTTTTTCTTCATTATCTATAAGCCTGCCTAGCCTATCAAAACTCAATAAAGAATTAAGCTGTCTAGCTTGGACACTACGTAGGGTTTCAAAATAACCTGCATGATCTATATTAGGCATTGCGTCTTCTATTAACAACCACTTAGGCGTGTTAAATACATTTTGGTGCAACCAACGCATAGCCTCTTGTTGTTCCGCTTTTGGTACCGCATGGTACACTACGCCTTCTTGGTTAGGTTTCTTCAAATCTTCAAAAACGCCACCTACTGTTGTGGTCACGTGACCCGCAAAACGACTATAGACACGGAGTAACTCACCATACAACTCTTCCAAATCGGCATAATCATTGGTTTGCTCAGATGTCCATTCCGGTAAATGTTCAGCCACATATTTAAGGTTTTTAAGTCCGTAAGTACTAGCCAATACGGGATTATCACCAATACATTCTGTTTGGGATTGCGGGTCGAACCTGCTTGACTGTCTACCAAATTTATAAACAGGATTGTTTGCTTTTGCTAAAATCCATTGGTCTAGCGTAGGCACTTCTTCCGATGGTGAAGATGCTTCTGGCAAGTACCTATACCCCCAATTGGTAGCATAATGGTCATAAGGACCCATTTGGCGCACAAAACGAATATTTTCATCCCCAGGTTGTGCCACATAATTATAGCGCGCATAATCCATAATACTAGCCGCTATACCATTTTTTTGCGTAAAGGCTCCATTACGTAGGGAATCTACAGGATACGCATAACTTGCTGCCATATTGTGTGGAAAGCCAAGAGCGTGCCCCACCTCATGAGCAATAACCATACGCATCATCTCACCAATTTCTTCTGCTGGCGTATCTAAGGTACGAGCAGAAGGGTTGGCCGCTGCTGTTTCTAGCAAATACCGGTTGCGGTAGCTTCTAAGGTGGTTATGGTACCAAATAATATCGCTTTCTATAATTTCGCCACTACGTGGATCAGATACACTTGGGCCAACGGCATTCCTTGTGGTACTTGCCACGTAACGCACCACAGAATATCGTATATCTTCTGGACTAAAATCTGGGTCCTCTTCTGGGGTTGGTGCATCTTTAGCAATAATTGCATTTTTAAAACCAGCAGTTTCAAACGGTTTTTGCCAATCTTCTATTCCTTGCTTTATGTACTTCTGCAATTCTTCCGGCGTTCCAGGATCTAAATAATACACTATGGGCTTTACGGGTTCTACCAATTCGCCTCTAGCGTATGCCTCTGGGTCTTTTGGTTCTAAACGCCATCTGCGGATGTATGTTTTGTTATCTGCTTTCAACTCTTTAGAGCCAAAATCGTACTGACTTACCGTAAAAAAGCCCACCCTTGGGTCATAAATACGGGGTTGCATGGGTTTTTCTGGCAAAAGAATCATACTCTGATTCATTTGTAGACTAATGGTCTCTGCCCTGCCCTCTGTTGGCGGTTCTGATGCCACATAAGTGAAGTCTTGTTTTACCTCTATGTTCTTAGGAAAACTCTTTACGCTATTAATAAAACTACGGTCGCTATCTAATTTTTTAACCTTGTACGTTTTGCGCAACCGTGCGGACAAACCACTTATGGCAGGCACGTCTGAGGTAAAAAACTTGGTAACATCAATTACAGCTGCAGTAGAATCTCTAGAAAATGTTTTGATATCAAAAGCGTACAGAATAGGCTCATAGTTATTTACCTTAACAGAATTACGTATAGCCTTACCCTCTTCTGCAACATTAACGTAGGATTTTATTTTGAGTAATATTTTGTTCTGAAAACGCTCCCAATGCACTACTTGTTCATTGGTTTTAGAACCTGCATTTACATAACCACCACCCAAACCATTGGGTATTTGGGCAATTCTACTTACCCAAAGCATATCTTGATTTAAGTTGTTAAAAGGAATTTCGTAGAAATAGGCATCATTAACCTGATGCACTTTAAAAACGCCATCATCTGATTTTGCATCTTTGGTAATCACCTCCTCGTAAGATTTAATACCGTTTTTTGGTTTCTTAGCAGGAGTAGTAGTTTCTTGTTTGCTCTTCTTTTTCTTTTTCGATTTTTGAGCTTCTAGTGTTTGGTTGGTCAGGAAAAGGCATGCTAATCCTAAAAGTAGAACGTTTTTCATCTTTCAAATATGAAACTTTTGAAAAAGGAAAAACCATCTAGATAAGTTAAATAAAACTAAATTTTAGCGATAAAAATTCATTTCGTCCAAATAGGTCCAAACTTTTGGCGGTACTAAGGGTCTAATATTTTTACCTACTTTATGATTTTTTCGAATAAAGGTGGAGGAGATTTCTACAATAGGCGCGTCTACTCGGTGTACTTTTGGATGCTCTAAAAATTGATGATTTACAATACCTTCTGAAATTCTGGGATACACATAAATATCATGATGTTCTAAGATTACCTCATAGTTTTTCCACTTATGAAAGCTTTTTAGATTGTCCTCTCCCATTAATAAAGAAAAATGGTATTTATCGCCATATTTTTCTCCCAAATGCACAAGGGTATCTACCGTATAATTGGGTTGGGGTAAATTAAATTCGATGGTACTTGCCTTTAGTTTAGGAAAGTTGTCTTCAATGGCTTCTTCTACCATTCTTAGTCTATGGTGGTTGTCTAAAAGCGATTTTTTAACCTTGAATGGACTTTGTGGGGTAATTACGAACCAAACCTCATCCAAATCCGAAAATTCGGCCATATGGTTTGCAATAATCAAATGGCCTATGTGTATGGGATTAAACGTCCCAAAATAAAGCCCTACCTTTTTCATTCTTTGTCAGAATCTATACTTGCGGTTACCCCTACGTAATCTGCTACCATACGGTGGGCTTCTTGTAGCGCAGTATCCAAATCGTAATTCTTTATTATCTTATCAAACTGAGGTGCTGTAGCCAATTCTACCGACGCTTTGGCAATACGCATGTTTATTTTATCCTCACTTTCCGTGCTGCGTTTTTTAAGTCGAATTTTAAGTTCATCCACACTAGGTGGCTTCACAAAAACCGCTAAGGTTTCTTCCGGATATTTTTTCTTAATACGCAAACCACCAACCACATCTATATCAAAAATAACGTTCTTGCCCTCTGCCCAAAGTCGCTCTACTTCTGTATTTAGTGTACCGTAGAAGTTATCTCTGTAGACCTCTTCCCACTCCAAGAAATCGTTTTGTTTAATGTGTTTTTTAAACTCCTCTGCAGAAATAAAATAGTAGTTAATACCATCTTTTTCTTCACCACGAGGTGCACGGGATGTTGCGGAAACAGAAAACGCCAAGTTTAACTCTGGCTGCTGCAACAAATGCCTTACAATAGTTGTTTTACCACTACCGGAAGGGGCAGAAAATATGATAAGCTTACCACCTTTTGTCATAGCACGTTCAATAATTGTTCTTTAATCTTCTCCAACTCATCTTTCATTTGAACAACCAACTGTTGCATTGGTGCATAATTGGCTTTTGAACCAATTGTATTAATTTCTCTCCCAATTTCTTGGCAAATAAAACCAAGCTTTTTACCATTAGAGTCCGCTGTGCCCAAAGTTTCTTTAAAATAGTTGAGGTGATTGGCCAAACGCACTTTTTCTTCAGTTATATCATACTTTTCCAAGTAATAAATCAATTCTTGCTCAAACCTATTGGCATCTACTTCCACCTTTAATTCGGACACTGATTTTTCTAAACGTTCCTTAACCACAGCTACGCGCTCCGGGTCTATGGATTTTACCTGCTCTAGTAAAACGGCTATAGTTTTAATACGTTCCGTAAAATCTTTTTCTAATACGTTACCTTCCTCAGTCCTAAACAGGTTTATATTCTCCAAGGCAGTCAAGACGGTATCTTGGATAGATTCAAACTCAGCTTCGTCTATCTCTTCTTTGTCTGTTTTTAGGGTGTCTGGCATACGAAGGGCCAACTCTAACAACTTTACTTGGTCACCATCTGCAATCTGCCCCAACTGTTCCATGTATTTTTTTACAATAGCGGTGTTAATTTCAGCAGAAGTCTCCTCACCCGTCATCTCTACATATAAACCAAAATCTATTTTACCTCTGGTAAGACCATCGGCAATTAATTTTCTCAATGGCAACTCCTTACTTTTATAAGCTTGTGGAATACGCGCGTTGATGTCCAGGTTTTTGCTGTTCAGCGATTTTAACTCTACCGTAATTTTTTTATTGGAAAGCTGCAGTACATGCTTTCCGTAACCGGTCATGGATTGAATCATGTGAATTGGAAAATTTTGGCAAAGGTAACCAATATAGAATTGTATACTGATTACCCCTACTATTATCTAGTTACAGTTCTCGTACCCAGATATTTCTAAAACTTACACGACTATTATCCCCATGGTCTTGTAGCATTAAAGGTGCCTTGCCATGAGCATCGTTCTTGGGCCAGCCTATATACTCTGTGGTTCCTTCTATTTCAAAATGGTCTTGTACCAATACCCCATTATGAAGTACGGTAATTGTAGCCGGTTTAGTTTTATCCCCATCTGCGTTAAATTCTGGCGCATGGTAAATAATATCATAACTATTCCATTCGCCCGTAGGATTAGATGCCATTGCCAATGGAACAGATTGTTTGTAGATTGAGCCTACTTGGCCATTAACATAAGTAGGATTATCATTATTATCCAACACTTGTACTTCATAGCGTTTTTGTAAAAACACCCCACTATTGGCCCTACTTTGATTTTCTCCTTGCACATCTGACGGAGATTTCCATTCAATATGCAATTGTACACTACCAAAACTTTGCTTGGTTTGTATGTTGCCCGTTCTATCGTTTACCGTCATGGAACCATCTTGGTTAACATGCCACTGAGCCGCAGAATTTTCATCGTTACTACTAACCCAATTCTCAAGATTTTCACCATCAAAAAGCACTATTGCATCACTAGGCACCCCATTTTTGTTAAGGTTAACTTTTGGGGGTACGGGCTCATAAAATTCCGTTTCTTCTGGTTTAGTAGGCTCTGCCTCTTTGTTAGCCTCGGTCATTCCAGTATTGTTAGTTCCTGACGTTTCTACAGCGGTTTTAGCTTGCTGATCCTTGCAACCAATCATAAAAAGTAAAGCACAGCCTAATAAACTTATCGTATTCAGTTTCATTTTAGTTTCTTTTAGAGTTCTTTTATTCTAATATTTCTAAAGGCAACCTGATCACCATGATCTTGTAGTCCAATTTTTCCGGTTTGGTATTCACCAAAACCTTCCCAACCTTTAAATTTTGAATTTTCTACCATCTTTGTCCAGGCTTCACCATTTACCGGAAATTCTACGATTTTGGTTCCATTTTGTATTACGTAGCCTTGGTTAGCTTGGTGATCTATCTTAATTTCCACACTATTCCACTCACCTATAGGCTTTACGGTTTTTTCACTTGGAGCCACCATGTCATACAAAGCACCCGCTTGGTGTGTAGTACCATTTTTGGCGTCAGGATGATTTTCATCATCCAGCACCTGAATTTCTGGACCTGTAGCATAGGGTTGCCCAAATTTTTCTAGCTCCTTTACTCCATAAAAGATACCACTATTAGCACCTTTTGCTACTTTCCACTCTAACTGTAATAAAAAATTGGTGTACTCTTTATTAGTTACAAGATTATAGCTTTCGCCATTGCGCTCTTTTGGTGGATAAAACACCATAGCACCATCTTCTATTTTCCAAGGCTCTGTAACTGCTCCGCCATTGTAATAATGCCAATCATCAAAAGAGCTACCATCAAATAACACCTCCCAATCTGGCGCTGCCACTTCTTGGGATAATTCCTCTACCACTTCTTTTACCGGGTCTTCTTTCTTTTCTTGCTTGCACGCTACTATGACCAATACAACCACTAATCCTATCCATTTTTTCATAATCCCAGAATACTATTTAAATAAGCCTCATCCACGTCTCCGCCGGCAAAATCATCAAAAGTTTTCTCCGTAGCTTCAATTATATGTTTTTGTATAAATGGTGCGCCTTCCCTTGCTCCTTGCTCGGGACTCTTCATACAACATTCCCATTCCATAACCGCCCAAACATCACAACCATATTGGGTAAGTTTGGAGAATATTGCACTAAAGTCTACCTGCCCGTCACCTAAAGAACGGAACCTGCCAGCGCGGTCTATCCAATCTGAATATCCGCCGTAAACGCCTTGTTTTCCGGTTGGATTAAATTCTGCATCCTTAACATGAAAGGCCTTTATAAATTCATGATAATAGTCTATGAAAGTGATGTAATCTAAATGCTGTAATACATAATGACTTGGATCATAAAGCATATTTACACGCTTATGGTTACCAGTTGCTTTTAAAAAACGCTCAAAACTTACCCCATCATGTAAATCTTCTCCTGGATGAATTTCATAACATACATCTACTCCGTTTTCATCAAAATGATTAAGAATAGGCATCCAACGCTTAGCTAGTTCATTAAAACCTTTATCTACCAAGCCGGCCGGACGCTGTGGCCAAGGATAAACCGTTTGCCAAAGTAACGCTCCAGAAAAGGTGGCGTGCGAACTTAATCCTAACCTTTTACTAGCTGTTCCCGCTTTTTTAACGGTATCTATAGCCCATTGGGTCCTTGCCTTAGGATTGTTACGTACAGCTTCTGGCGCAAAACCATCGAACATGCTATCGTAGGCAGGGTTTACGGCAACCAACTGGCCTTGCAAGTGGGTAGACAGTTCTGTAATCTCCAAACCATAAGAATTAATCTTGCCCTTTAAATCATCACAATAGGTTTGGCTCTCTGCCGCCTTATCCAAATCAATTAAAAAGCTTTCCCATGTGGGAATTTGAATGCCCTTATACCCTAATCCAGAAGCCCATTCGCACAGACCGTCTAAAGAATTAAATGGCGCCTTACTATCTACAAACTGTGCCAGAAATACTGCTGGCCCTTTTATTGTTTTCATCTGTTGTTCTTTAAATACTTAGTTACTGTTTTACCTTTAAATTAATTTACATAGCCCATCTGAAGTTATGTAAAAAAGGACCGCAAAAGCAGTCCTTTAAAGTATAATCCTATTGAATTTTAACCTTCCACTTTTACCCAAACGTTTCCGTTCTTATGTGATGCTACGGTACCTTCTATAAAACTCATGCCTCTAACACCGTCTTTCATAGTTGGGTAGGCACCATCGTTTTGGCCCTCTCCTCTAATGGCCCTTGCCACACCAAGATAAATATTGGCCATAGAATCAAAAATACCTTCTGGATGCCCTGCCGGCAACTTGGTTCCATCTAAGGAAAATTCGCTATTATAAGCATGACCGGGTTTATAAATCTTGGTAGGTTCTGTATCGCTCATCATATACAAGAAATTGGGTTTTTCTTGTTCCCATCTAAATGAAGCTTTTTCGCCATAAATAGCAATGGCCAAACCATTTTCCTCACCTGTTGCTACTTGGCTACCTCTAATAACACCCTTAACATGGTCTCCCATTCTAATAAGAACCGTGCCATCCACATCCATCTTGTTGTCCTCGTATAGGTAATTAAAATCGCACAACAAGGATTCAACTTCTAGACCAGTGGTATATTCTACCATATTAAACGCGTGTACCCCAATGTCTCCCATACACGAGCTGATACCTGCTTTTTCTGGGTCTAAACGCCAAACGCTATTTCTTTTCTCTTTGTCATGTATAATAGGATTAATCCACCCTTGGTAATAGCGTGCATCTACCTTGTGAATTTTTCCCAAAGCACCGGCTTTGATCATTTCACGCATTTGACGAACCATTGGATAACCTGTATAGGTATGGGTTAGCGCAAATATGGTCCCTGCCTTTTTATGGGTTTCCGCTAATATTTTAGCTTCTTCCAAAGAAGTAGTCATTGGTTTTTCACAAATAACATGAAAACCGTTTTCCAATAACTTCTTTGCCATTGGAAAGTGTAAAAAGTTTGGGGTAAGAATAGAGAAAACCTGAATTCTTTCGGATTCTGGCAACTTTAGCTCCTCTTCTACCATAGCATCAAAATCAGTATAGATTCTATCCAAGGGAACATCTATCTCTTCTGCAAACTCTTTGTTTTTTTCAAAGTCTGGATTAAAAACTGCACCTGTAATCTGGTAGTTATCATTTATATGAGAAGCTACACGGTGCAAAACACCAATTAGCGAATCTCCACCACCGCCAACAATTCCCAATCTTATTTTCTTTGGCATTCTTTTTTAAATTTTAAGATTTATTAATTAAGCTGTTTCTACATGAGAATTTAATCTTCTCTTTTCAATTTTTTGTCTTAGGGCGAACAAAATTCCAAATAACAGTACTAGTGCCAAAGGAAAGAAAACCATAAAGCCCAATACTGCCCTACCGGCTGCTATATCTGCTACCTCGCCTACTAAACCAGATGCTAAAGCGGTCGCTTTTTCCGTATCTAACCTAGAACCAATAATTGGGTTCCAAATAGAAACCGCGAACATTCCCGCGCCTCCCATTAAAGACATACCTAAGGCACCCGTTTTATGGGTGTATTCTGAAGTAAAACCAATCATAGTAGGCCAGAAATAACAAACCCCTAACGCAAATAGTGCTGCGGCCACGTAAATCATACTTCCTTCTGCTACGCTCATAAAATAAATAGCAGACGCAGTAATAATGGCAGACATGAACAATACCCCAATTGGATTTAATTTATGTACCAACGGACCTGCAAAGAACCTACCCAAAGCCATAATACCGGTTACCAAGGCCAGTACCAACATAGGACTTGCCCCGGAGCTACCCAAAATGGTTTCTACCCATTGTTGGGGAATAAATTCTGATGTAGCCGTCAGCGTCATACACACTATCATAAATATGAACAATGGGTCTGCCAGCGCTTTTATGTTCAAAGAAGTATCAGATTCTATATTCTCTGATTTTGGGAACTTCTGTGTAAAAATCAAGAAACCATAAATAGCTGTAGGTATTAGCATGGTAGCAATTTGCAATTGCCAGCCCATACCCGCATCTGTCATAAATTTAGAAACAAGCGAACCAATTACCAATCCGCCAGGAAACCAAACATGAAATTTATTTAGCATAGCCGTTCTGTTGTTGGTATACATATCTGCTATCATAGGATTACAGGCGGCTTCTACAGAACCGTTAGCCACCCCTATAAAGAAGGTAGAAATAATCAAAGACCAAAAACCACCCGCAAAAATGGTAAGCAAAAGACCAAGTATGTGACCCACAAAAGCTATTATCAACAGGTTTTTAGGCCCTATGGAATTGTACAAAAAGCCACCTACTAGCATGGCTATTGGAAAGCCTAAAAAAGCCATACTGTTAATATAGCCCAGTTGGGTATTATTAATTTCAAAATCTACGCCTAGCTGGGTAAGTATTCCCGCCCTAATGGCAAATGTCATGGAAGTAACGATTAGGGAGATACACGCGGCTACAAATAATTTATTCTTATTTATCTGTTCCATTAAATTTGAGTTTATTTAGTTAATTGTGGTTTTTATCGTTTAAAATAAATATAATCCAGTTCTTTAGGTTCAATGTTGTTCTTTCTTAATTCTGCAGCTATTTGTCCTCTATGATGGGTGGAATGGTTTACTATGTGAAACAGTATATCTTTCACCTCATTGGAAAAATTCTTGCCTAGGCTAGAGGTATACGAAACCCTTTTCGTAAAATCGTCCAAATTTCTAAGAATCTCAAATGTTTCCCTTTGATTCTCGTAGTGCAGGTCTTCCCAAGCTGTTGGTTTGTGTAATTGCCAAACAGTATAACTTGCTTCCTCTTCTAATATTCTTTTATTCCAAATATGGTGAGCATTTAAAATATGGCTTAACCATTCTGTACATTTAGGAGGATAGTTGGGTTTTTCTAAAGCTTGTGTAATCAAAGTTTTATTGGCTTGGTAATTATAATCAAAAAGAGGATTAAATAAAGTCTCCATATAGCACTCTGATTTTCGACATTAACTTACTTGTCTACCCGCTTTTTCTAGAAGTTCCTTAGTTGCTATAATTCCGGCTTCTTCTCCCAGTTCATTTCCTTCATACTCCACCCCAATAAAACCGGTATACCCAGCATCTTTTACAATTTGAAGCATTTTTTCATAATCTGTTCCGGTATCGTTACCTTGAGCATCAAAGTCGTGAGATTTAGCACTCACTGCTTTTGCAAAAGGCATCAACTCTTTCACCCCTTTGTAACGATCATATTCTTCGGCACAACCGGCACTCCAATCTTTAGGGTCCTTTCTTGTAATACAGAAGTTTCCAAAATCTGGTAAGGTACCGCAATTGTCCATATTAACTTTCGTCATCACTTCCGCTAACAATGCTCCGTTAGAAGAGAGGCCTCCATGATTTTCAACAATAATATTTATACCCTTTTCCTTACCATAGGTGCTTAGACCAGTTAGCCCGGCAACAGCAGCAGGCACCCATTCCTTAGGATCGTTGCTTCCTGCTAGGTTTACCCTGATACTATGGCAGCCCATTGCCTTGGCCGCATCTACCCATTTGTAATGATTTTCTATGGCCGCTTTACGCTCCGCCTCATCTGCGGTAGCCAAGTTTCCTTGACCATCTACCATAATAAGTAAATTCTTTAACCCATACTTTTCTGCTTCTGCATTAGATTTATCAACAAAATTCTTCATTGCAGCTTCCGAAAAATTCTCCTTCTCCAATTCTGGATAATAAAGACCACTAACATATTCTAATCCAGTAAAACCCCAGTTTTTTGCTTTTTCCGCAAAACTATATGGATCAAGACCATCTTGTCTTATCATTCTATTGATTGACCATTGCGCCAAAGACAATTCAAAAAACAAGGCATTATTTTCAACTTCATCCGTTTTTTCCTCTGCCGTTATTTCATCCTTTTCATTTTCCTTCTTTGTTTGTTTGCAAGCATAAGTTCCTAGTAGTGCAACTCCTAGTCCAATTTTAGCGGAATTACCTATAAAAATTCGTCTTTTCATGGTGGTCATTTAGTATTTATTGATTTTGCAAAAAATACCGACAACTATAACGTTATAGTACGATATTCTTAATATACATAGGGAATAAATGTAGAAAATTAATTTAATATTTAATACATTTAGAGAATAAACAATTGAAAACTAAATGAGCAAATTCTATTACAACGAAGAGCAGGATTCTTATGATGCCATCGTGGTTGGAACGGGTATCAGCGGCGGTTGGGCTGCAAAAGAGCTCTGCGAGAACGGTTTAAAGACCTTGGTGTTGGAAAGAGGTAGAATGGTTAAGCATAGAGAAGACTATGTTACCGCCAACAAAGATCCATGGGATTTTAAACACGCAGGGAATCCTACAGCGGAAGATTTAAAAAAACAAGAAAAACAAGCTAGAACGGGTTACACCGTAAAGGAAGAGTCCAGACATTGGTTTGTTAATGATTTGGAGCATCCTTATAATGAAGTTAAACGTTTTGATTGGATGCGTGGTTACCATGTTGGTGGTAGATCCATAATGTGGGGTAGGCATAGTTATAGATGGAGTGATATGGACTTTGCAGCCAACAAGAATGAAGGTATTGCTGTAGATTGGCCCGTACGCTATAAAGATATTGCCCCTTGGTATGACAAGGTTGAATCCTACATAGGTGTTTCTGGTGAACTTTTGAACTTACCCCAATTACCAGACGGTAAGTTTGAGCCAATGATGGAGCTTAACTGTGTTGAGCAACATGTAAGAGAACAGGTAGCAGAACACTTTGACGGTAGAATAATTACCTCGGGTAGGGTTGCACACATAAATAGTGATAAAAAGTTTGAAGGTGATGGGCGTGTACGCTGTCAATTTAGAAATCGTTGTGTAAGAGGGTGTCCTTTTGGTGCCTACTTTAGTAGTTTGTCTTCTACTTTACCAGCTGCCGAGGCCACGGGTAATCTAACCCTAAGGCCAGATTCTATCGTTCATGAAATCATGTACGATCCAGATACCAAAAAAGCAACAGGCGTTAAGGTAATAGATAGAGAAACTAAAGAAACTTTTGAATTTAAGGCAAAAGTAATTTTCTTATGTGCTTCTGCGGTTGCCTCTACCTCTATTTTAATGCAATCCAAATCCGATAGATTTCCTAATGGTTTAGGTAATGATTCCGGTGAATTGGGCCATAATATAATGGACCATCATTTTCTTGTAGGTGCAAGAGGTAAAATGGATGGGTTTGACGATAAGTATTATAAAGGTAGAAAACCTAATGGCATATACATTCCAAGATTTAGAAACCTAGGTGGCGCCTCGGACATGAAAGATTTTACACGTGGTTACGGATACCAAGGTGGAGCTGGTAGAGGGGATTATGAAGAATTGGTGGCAGAAGCAACTTTTGGTAAAGCCTATAAAGATGCCGTACTATCCCCTGGTGGTTGGAATATGAACATGCTGGCCTTTGGTGAGATTTTACCATACCATGACAACAAAATGACCTTGGACTATGACAAGCTAGATCAATGGGGCTTGCCAACGGTTACTTTTGATGCAGAAATAAGACAAAACGAGCTTAACATGCGTAAGGATATGCAAGATCAAGCCGTACAAATGTTAGAAAAAGCAGGTGCAAGAGATATTGTACCATATGACAATACCTATGCAATTGGTTTGGGTATTCATGAAATGGGTACCGCACGTATGGGCAATGACCCTAAAACGTCTGTAGTAAATGCAAACAACCAAGTACATGGATGTAAAAATGTTTACGTTACAGATGGTGCATTTATGACCTCGGCATCTTGTGTAAATCCATCTTTAACCTATATGGCATTTACGGCAAGAGCAGCAAACCATGCAGCACAAGAACTAAAAAAAGGTAATTTATAATGGAAAGAAGATCGGCACTTAAAAATATGGGATTGGCTTTTGGCTATGCCGTTGCCACCCCTACCTTATTGAGCGTACTACAAAGTTGTAAGGGCAAGCCTTCTTATGCAGAGTGGGTTCCTACATTTTTAGACAAAGACAAAGGTTATGCCTTAGCGCAAACCTTGGACATTATCTTACCAAAAACGGAAACACCTTCAGCAACGGAAATGAACGTGCATGTGTTCATAGATTCTTTTTTAAATGAAGTACTTCCAAAAGAACAACAAGATTTTGTTCGTTTAAAAATGGATACGTTTTACAATAAAATCCTGAAAACATCTGGTAAGGAGAGTTTGCAAGATTTAACCGTAGAAGATATAGAACCGGCCCTAAAGCAATATTTAACCAAACGTACAGACGAAGAGGAAGAATTGCACGCCAAAGCCATTAATAACTACATGGAGTCTATAATGCAAGGTGGCCAAGCTACTCTAGAAGAAGATATCGCCAACTTCTCATTTGCCAATGATATAAGGGATATGGCTACTTTTGCGTATAAAAATTCAGAATATGTTGGAGAAGAGGTACTTGCATACCTTCCAATTCCGGGAGAATACGTACCTTGTGGAGATGTTACAGAATTGACCAACAATAAAGCGTGGTCTCTTTAAAACTAAACTTAAATTATTAGTTAGAAAGCCCTCCTGTAGGAGGGCTTTTTTTATGGTATAGAAAAGAAAAACGCCCTTGAAAAATTCAAGGGCGTTAAATCTAATAAACACTATCACTCAATTGTTGCAATATCCATTGCAAATTTAAGAAACACAATAGATAATAAATAGCTGTGGAACATGTTTTTACAGATTATTTATCGATAAACTGCATTTTTTTTTAACAGAACCGAAATTTGGTTAATCCTATTAAGCTTTTGGTTCAACAAATTGCAAAAAAAAGACCAAGAAAATTCTTGGTCTTAATATTTCATTACCAAACCGTACGGCCAATGCGGTGTAGTGATAATTAAAAGCCTAGGTAGTTCCCCCGAAACCTAGCACTTTAAACGTATCTAGCGCATTATATTGTAAATTCATATGCTTATGCACATTGGTCGGCCGTACGTTGGTTGGCAATAATGTATCTTACTCATTGATGGCCAATAATTCTTTACTGTCCGTGCCAGAACTAGAATCAGTTTCTGTCACCACAGCAAAAACCAAGGAAATCAATAATACGATGAACAAAATGATACACTTTCTCATTTTAGTTTGGTTTAATGGTAAAGTAATCTGCCTCTAAAGTAGCATCATAGCTAAACAGAAAAACTACAGTTTGTATAATTGGTACCAAAACATGTGCAAATGGCACTGACCATTTTTACTTTCTGACAGAAAAATTTTAACATTTTATCAAAATGTAATCTTTTTCTTTCATTTTATTGATGTTCAATAACTTACCATTCATAACCAATTGTTATCCATGGATACAATTATTTAAGCAAAATCCATCTAGTATTCTATATTTATACTAAATAATCGCTGTATGTTACAAGCCGTACTCGTAGATGACGAAGCCAAAGCGTTAGAAAGTCTAAGCTGGGAATTGAGCAACTTAAGTAATGAAGTTAACATTGTAGCTTCGTTTACAGATGCACATGAAGCCCTTAATTACCTAGAACTAAACACGCCAGATTGTCTATTTTTAGACATAGAAATGCCTTTAATGGATGGTTTTCAGTTTATAAAAAGTTTAAAAAACAAGAATTTTCCGGTGGTTATTACAACCGCATACAATCAATATGCGTTAAAAGCGCTTAAAAATGAAGCAATAGACTACCTGTTAAAACCTATTGACACGGATGATTTAAATGACACCATTGTTAAAATCAAAAAATACAACGATAAGCATCAGACTTCTGAAAAGTTAGAACAGATATTATTAAACTTCAATTCTAGGTCTTTAGATAAAAAGATTACCATTAATACAGACGGCAAGTTATTATTTTTAGAAAGTGATGAGATTATGTATGCGGAATCTGATGGTAACTACAGTACGTTATATCTACAAGATGGTCAAAAATTGGTATTGACAAAAAAACTAAAAGAAGTTAATGCTATATTACCAGAAAATTCATTCTTTAGAATACACAATTCGTTTATTGTTAACTTAGGTAAAATTAAAGAGTACCTTAAAACAGACGGTTATGTTATCTTAAAGTCTGGCCATAAAATCCCTGTTTCTAGGCAAAAAAAATCAGACTTCCTAGACTTATTATAATGCAATTGCATGAGGCAACCTACTACCAAACGCTTACCATTTTATCCAAAATACGTTGTTGTTCTACAACTTGCTCTTCTATTTGTTCTATCTCTTGGTAAGGCACAAGATGGTTTAAAGCTAGAAAAGCCATTTGAAGTTACCTTAAATCAACTTTTAAGAGAAAAACCAGGTAACTATGAGGATATAAATAGCTATTTCTACAAATACAAGAAAGACACGCTATTAATTAAAAACTTTCTGGAAGAGGCTATTAAAAAAAATTACCCAGCAGGGCAGATTTACGCCCTTAATATGATGGGCACCTATTTTAGAAACAAATCTAATTATCCCAAAGCGGTAGAGGCCCATGAAGCAGCTCTTGAACTAGCCCAAAAAGTAGAAAATAAAGAGTTAGAGATTAGTAGCCTTAACATGCTTGGAGTTGTTTATAGAAGAACCGATGCGGTAAGAACCGCCTTAGACTACCACCAACAAGCACTAGAAAAGGCAGAGGCGGTAGATTCTAATTCTAAGGATGTTAAAAAGAGCATCAATATTGCTTTAAATTCTATAGGCAATATCTACCAAGCCCTTGGACAATACGATTTAGCCATTGGTAATTTTAAAAGGGCATTGGCTTCTGAAACCGAACTAGGAAATAATCTGGGTTTGGCCATAAATAATCAAAATATAGGAGACTGTCTAGAACAACAAGGCAAGCTAGAAGAGGCATTGGATTACTATAGAAAATCATTAGCTATTAATGATGAAATGGACAATGAATACGGTAGGGTTATTTGCAAAAACAGCATTGCACAAATCTACTTAAAACAGAATATGCCTAATGCCGCCTTAGTGCTTTTGGAACAATTGGTAGAACCTATTTCTAACATTGGCGACAAATTTATTTGGACAAGCGTATTGCACAATCTAGGTTGGGCACAAATGAATACCGGCAATTTGCTAACCGCAGAGAAAAATATGCGAGCTGGATTAAAAATGGCAAGAGAAAATGACATTTTGGGCCAAGTAATATATGGCAACAAACTGTTGTCTGATTTAGAAATTAAGAAAAATAATTATAAGCAGGCGTTAGTCTATTTTAAAGAAGCAGAGCGCTATGAAAACGAAATTAAAAGTGATCAGAACAACCGTTACATTAACGATTTAATTCTACGGTACGAGGCAGAGAAGCAAACCACGGAAATAAAGGAACTGGCACAGAAAAACGAGCTGATTAACCTTAAATTAAGAAAACACCAAACCACAATCTTAGTTAGTGCTTTACTAACCGGTTTGGTAATTACCATTTTATTCATCATGTATAGGCAGCATCAATCCAACTATGAAAAAAGGGTAATAGGATTGGAACAAAATATGTTGCGTAGCCAAATGAACCCCCATTTCTTGTTCAATTCTTTAAATTCGATAAAGCTATACATTATCAATAATGATAAAAAGAACGCCGTTCATTACTTAAATAAGTTCTCTAAACTGGTAAGGCGTATTTTAGATGGATCTACCTTAAAAGAAACCACACTGGCAGAAGAACTAGAAACCGCAGAACTTTATTTGAACATTGAAAACATACGGTTTTCTAATACCATAGATTATAAAATAGAAATTACGGAAGGCCTAGATCCAGAAACTTTAAAATTACCGTCTTTAATACTTCAGCCTTTTTTAGAGAATGCCATATGGCATGGCCTAAGCTCTAAAGAAGGTGAAAAAAAATTAATGGTTACCATTACCCCAAAAAATGATTACCACATACATATTAATATTATTGACAATGGTGTAGGTAGGGCTACATCAGAAAAAATAAAGGAAAAGCGCGTAATTAAAAGAAAATCTGTTGGTATAGATATTACAAAAGAGCGCTTGGCCAACTTTGCAAAAGATTATCAGAATGATTACAACGTGGATATAATTGACCTTTTTGACGAAAAAGGAAAACCTAACGGAACTAAAGTAGTTATAGAAATACCTACTATTTAAGGTGCTGGGCAGCCACTTCTTCCAATTCTTTGTACCAATCGGCCCCAAACTTTCTAACCAATGCCTCTTTTACGAATTTGTAAATAGGCACTTTAAGTTCTGCCCCCAGCGTACAAGCATCATCACAAATAGCCCATTTATGGTAATTTACAGCCGTAAAAGCCGAGTATTCCCTAGTCCTAACCGGATATAGATGACAAGAGACCGGTTTTTTCCAATCGGTTAAACCATCATTATACGCTTCTTCCAACGCACATTTGGCCATACCATCTTTGGCAAAAACCACGTAAGCACACTCCTCATGGTTTACCAAAGGCGTTTCCCATTCGCCATCCCAACCCTTTACGTAAGTACCTTGCTCCTCTATAGCCGCAATACCTTCTTTTCTTAAATAGGGCTTAACGGTCTTATACACCTTTTCCAAAACAGGAAGCTCTTGGTCTGTTAAGGGCGCACCAGACTCACCCTCCACACAACAAGCCCCTTTGCATGCGTTTAAATTGCACACAAAATCTTTTTCTATAATTTCCTCAGAGATGAGCGTTTTACCAATTTGAAACATACCTAGAATTTAGTTGCACAAATTTAATAGGGTTTTAATAAAACAGCCGCAATAAATAACTGTAGATTTGCACCGTAAAATTAATAGCACCATGAATTTTAATTTTAAAGAAATAGTTACAGCCACTATGGTACTCTTTGCGGTAATAGATATTTTAGGTAGCATACCTATTATCATCTCTTTACGTAAGAAGGTGGGGCACATACAGTCTGAAAAAGCCGCTCTAGTAGCCATTGGTATTATGGTTGCCTTTTTATTTGTTGGAGAAAGCATCTTAAACCTTATTGGTATAGATATAAATTCTTTTGCCGTAGCTGGTGCATTTGTTATTTTCTTCTTGGCATTAGAAATGATTTTGGGCATCCCGCTATTTAGAGATGATGAGCCCAAAACGGCTTCTGTGGTACCTATAGCCTTTCCATTAATTGCTGGTGCTGGTACCATGACTTCCATCCTGTCTCTACGGGCAGAATTTCATGTAGAAAACATTATTGTGGCCATTGTAGTAAACATGGCATTTGTATACCTAGTCTTAAAATCATCCAAAAAAATTGAAAAACTACTTGGCCCTAATGGATTAGAGGTTATAAGAAAAGTTTTTGGCGTAATTTTGTTGGCAATAGCAGTTAAGCTATTTGCAGCGAATATTAATGAATTAATGGGACGATGAACAAGACACTGTACATAATACTTTCTGTTTTAGCGTTAGCACTTATTATTTACAACATAACCCTTTTAGACTTCGACAACCTTTTTGCTGGTGATAGTCTAATTGCATGTATTGGTATTATGGCCTCCTTATGTGCTATTGTATTGATATTGATTTTTGCCACCTCTAAAAAAATAGAGAACAAGTTAAAGGAGTAAGCTCACTAATTTTCTTCGGGCTTCTCATCATTTTGGTCCAACGCTATTACTTTGGCCAACATCTTATCTTGGCTAGACTTTATCTTGGCAGAAGTGTTGGGTGAGTAAAGTTGTTCGGCAATATTGGCCTTTAAATAGGTTTTAATCAACTGTTCGTTTGCATAGAAATCCATACGAATGTTTCGGTTTAGCAAGAAGTCTATAAACCGCTCAAAGATGATATCATCTACATGGTATTCCTCTAAAAATTCTTTTTCTGGATAGTTGGCAAACCTACTTCTGTCCAATTCTAAGAAAGTAAAAGCATAGTTAGAAAAATAACCAGCTGCATCTAAACCTAAAACACGTTCATGGTCTAAAGATTCTATAGGCACAAAAGCATCTGGTATTATACCGCCACCACCGTATACCACCTTTCCTTTAGGCGTAGTAAACTTAAGGGAATCTGCAACTTTAATACTATCTACAGAAACCATTTCTCCGCTATGGTAGCGCTCCATAAATTGCTGGTAATAATCGTCATGACCTTTGTTATACGGTTTTTGAATTGAACGCCCGGTTGGCGTGTAGTATCTAGAAACTGTTAAACGAACAGCAGAACCATCTCCCAAATCCATTTCACGCTGCACTAAACCTTTACCAAAAGAACGCCTGCCCACAATTGTACCCAAATCGTTATCCTGTAAAGCTCCTGCGATAATCTCGCTGGCAGAGGCCGAACGCTCGTTGATCAACACGTATACTGGTTTATTTTCAAAAGTGCCTTTATCAGTTGCAAACACCTTGTCTATATTGCCTTTCTTGTTTTTGGTAAATAAAATAAGTTTTCCATCGGTTAAAAACTCGTCCGCCATTTTTTCGGCAATTCCCAAATAGCCACCAGGATTATCCCGTAAATCCAAAACTAATTTCTGGGCACCCTTTCGCTGTAAATTCAATAAGGCGGCCTTAAATTCTTTAAATGTAGATTCCGCAAAACGGTTAATTTTTAGATATCCCATATCATCGTTTACCATAAATTGGGCATCTACACTACGTATGGGTACAACACCCCTTCTTAAGGTAACATCAAATATCCTATCTTCAGATTTTCTATAGATAGTAAGCGCTACTTTGCTCCCTTTTTCCCCTTTTAACCGGGTTACCAAATCGGCGTTTGGTATACGTTTACCAAAAATAGTATCGCCGTTGGCAATAAGAATTTTATCTCCTGCCAATAAACCTTTTTGGTCACTAGGGCCATCTTTTATGGTTCTTACAATGGTAACGGTATCTTTAACCTTATTAAAACTTATACCAATGCCCACAAAATCGCCCTTCATGTTCTCGGCAACAGATTCCATTTCTTCCTTTGGAATGTAAACCGAGTGTGGATCTAGTTTGCCTAGAATATTATTTACGGTAACATCTACAATACTATCTGTATCAATATCGTCTACGTATTCGTAATCTATATAATCAATTAATCTATTGAGTTTATCTTTTTTAGAGTTGGTAGAAAAAAGCCTTTCCGGCGAATCGTCAAAATGAAGCTTGCCCCCAATAAAAATACCCAACGCCAAGGCAAGGGCAAGAACAGTTGGCAATATGTACCTGTATTTTTTCTTCATTTTTTAAACGGTTTCTTCTACTACCGGCATATGCACAATTTCCACGCCAGCTTTTTCCAAAAATCTTAATCCGGAATCGTCCTTGTAGGCATTTTGGTATACAATACGCTTTATCCCTGACTGATGTATTAATTTACTACACTCTTTACAAGGCGATAGGGTAATATATAAAGTTGCACCATTACAAGATTGTGTAGAGGCGGCCACCTTTGAAATGGCATTGGCCTCTGCGTGCAGCACATACCATTTTGTATACCCAGCTTCATCCTCGCAAAAGTTTTCAAAGCCAGTTGGCGTACCATTATAGCCATCAGAAATTATCATCCTATCTTTTACGATGATTGCCCCTACCTGCTTTCTTTTGCAGTAAGACAGCTTGCCCCATTCCTTAGCCATTCTTAAATAGGCACGATCGTATTTCTCTTGTTTGGAGATTTTCATTTTCTAAAGATATCGGCTTTACTAGGCAACATCAATTATTTTGCCATAATATTAACGCTTCTACTATAATGGAAACGTAGCTATTAGCATTGGTATTGTTATGGTTAAGATTAAAATTGACAATCCAATTATAAACCAATTTTGCTTTTGCTTAAGTAAGCTTAGCCATAGGTAAGAAAGCAACAGTATTATTCCTATTATAGTTACTTGTGATAGTTCTATACCCGCTGCGAAACCTAGAAGCGGCTCTATCTTCTCGGTTTCTTCTGCCATCATCATATTAAAGTAATTAGAAAAGCCGAAACCATGTATTAATCCAAAAAAAGCGGTTGCCAAAGCAGTAAAATACCAACCTGTATTGTTAGTAGGCCTAGAAACCCGGTATAAATTAAAAATTGCGGTTAGAGCTATGGTCACAGGTATTAAAAATTCTATCCAACTTACATCTACCCGTAAAATATCATAGGCAGATAGTGCTAAAGATGTGCAATGGGTTACCGTAAAAACAGTTGCCAAAAACAATACCCATCTCCATTTTTTAAAGGTAAAAGGCAAAGCCAATGCAGCTAAAAATAGGATATGATCGTATGCGTTTAAATCTAAAACATGTTCTATTCCCAATTTTAGATATAACCAAAAATTCTCCATGAGTTGTTTATGAGTTGTGATACGAAAATAAGTAAATACCGCTGTAGCTCCTCCAAAAATCAACTTTACATATCAATTATATTTATTTAAAACAAATCTAAACTACTCTTGTTCAAACTAAAAAGCCATTGTATTTTAGCCCACCAAGCAAAGCAGCTTGTTTGCTCATTTTTTACTTGATTAACATGACCAAAAAAAAGACCTACGGCCTTAGGGCGCTTATAAATGATATTCATCTTTGGCTGGGCCTAATAAGTGGCTTAATTATCTTC
This sequence comes from Croceivirga sp. ABH4_376, assembly GCF_056160685.1. NCBI lineage: Bacteria > Pseudomonadati > Bacteroidota > Flavobacteriia > Flavobacteriales > Flavobacteriaceae > Croceivirga > Croceivirga sp. ABH4_376. The sequence continues at coordinate 185,300 of NZ_JBSWXQ010000001.1, forward strand.
CTTGTTTGCCTAAGTGGTACCATCTTAACCTTTGAAAAAGAAATTGAAGGATGGTTTCAAAAAGAATTGGTAGTTGTACCTAAAGGCAATAAGCAACCCTTAAATAAACTGACAAAACTACCTGCATTAAAGGAAAAAGGTACACTTACAGCCGTTACTTTACCTACAAATACGAAACAACCTTATGTTTTTTCTATTAAAGAAGACCCCAAACAACGTAGGGGCACCCAATATGAGGTAAACCCATATACCGGCGAAATTTTAAAACCCGAAAAATCTAGTGCGGAAGGTTTTATGCGTTTTATGTTCCGGTTACATAGATGGTTATTGTTAGATACTAGTATTGGAAGGCCTATTGTTGGTATTGCAACTATTGTATTTCTAATTCTATCCCTAACCGGAATAGTACTTTGGTTTCCTAAAAAGATAAAGTGGAAGTACGTAAAAGCAGGCCTTAAAATTAAAACCGACGCCAATTGGAAGCGAATTAATCATGATTTACACAACACACTTGGTTTTTACTCTTGTCTATTAATCATAATTATGGGCTTAACCGGGCTTTGCTGGTCTTTTGAAGGGTACAGAGACGGTTTAAGTAGCGTTTTGGGCACGCCCGTTTTTAATAGAAGAGGTGCTCCCAAAATGTCTGTGGGTAATACAAATGGAAAGCAACTTACGTTGGAAGAGGCAGTGGCCTTGGCAAACAAAGAACTTCCTTATGCTGGGGAGTTAACTATAAGTTTACCCAATAAAAAGAATCCGGTTTATAACTTTAGAAAATTAGCGGATGCTAGCTTTTCTACCGTTGCTTTTGATCAATTGACCCTAACCACCACAGGAACCATGGTAAACAAAGAAATTTATGCGGATAAGCCCTTAAACGTAAAAATAGCAGGGGCCATAAAACCGTTACATACAGGTGCCATTTACGGTACCTTTAGTAAAATATTGTATTTTTTGGCCTGTCTAGTGGGTACTAGTTTACCAATTACCGGCACCTTTATCTACATTAACAAACTAAAGAAAAAACGCAAAAGAAAAAGCGTGACCACAGAGGCCATGGCTTAAACCATTCCTCTTTCTTTCTGTATGGTTTCGTAGGCTTTTTGAACTTGTTTAAATTTTTCTTCGGCACCCTTTTTAATGGCTTCATCTTCTGTAACCACGCGATCAGGATGGTATTTTTTTGCCATATTCCGATATGCTTTTTTTACGGCATCGTCCGTTGCGGTACGGTCTATTTCCAAGATTTTGTAGGCATTATCCGCTTGTTGTATAAACATGGCTTTTATACTTTCAAAATCGTAGTTACCAATGCGCAAGTAGATAGCAATTTCTTTTAATTTAGCTACTTCCGCTTGGCTTACCTGCCCATCGGACTGGGCAATTCCAAAAAGAAAATGAATCAATTGCAAACGTACTTCGTGCCGGGTACGTTGGTTTAGGTAGGCACATATCTTAGCTGCGGAAATTTCCCTTTTTTTAATAACATCATTAAACGTTCTAAAAATAGCATTGGCCTTTTCCTTACCATAGGTACTTATAAAATATTGCCTAACATAATCTAGCTCTCGTTGGCTAACATGCCCATCTGCCTTAATTACAATAGAACATAAAGAAAGTAAGTTAAGTTCAAAATCTGCAGGCGAAACGGTTTGTTTGGTAAAATCCCTAAACACCGTATTACCAGATTTGCTGCCAGAATTTAAGTTATCTAAAAAGCTACCCACAATAAAACCCAGGATAGCCCCTGGAAATCGTAAAAAAGTATAGCCTAAAACAGCGGCCACCCATTTGATCATCTTAAACAAATTTAGCCGCAAAGATAGTGTTTAGAGTTGGTAACGGCCTTTGTATATAGGCTGGTATTGGCTCAACATAGCTCTAAAACGCAGAGCAATCAAAACCTTTGAAAATCTTAAAATATATTTAGTAAACAAAAAGGTATCAATTTGGTATCTTTGACCTTAGAAAAAATTTGATTCTATGTATCCAGAAGAATTAGTAAAACCAATGAGAGAAGACCTTGCCGTAGCAGGTTTTCAAGAACTATATACCAGTGAAGCTGTAGAAGCAGCATTAAAACAAGAAGGTACTACACTTGTAGTGGTAAATTCTGTTTGTGGTTGTGCTGCAGCCAATGCTAGACCAGCTGCTAAGTTAAGCCTAGCAAATAGTAAAAAACCAGATAACCTGGTAACTGTATTTGCTGGTGTAGACAGAGAAGCTGTAGATACGGCAAGGGCTGCCATGGTTCCTTTTCCACCTTCTTCTCCAAGTATGGCATTATTTAAAGATGGAGAGTTGGTACACATGATAGAAAGACACCACATTGAAGGCAGACCTGCAGAAATGATTGCAGAAAACTTAATGGAGGCCTATAACGAGCATTGTTAAGTCATTGCCATAGAAAAGCTTAAAAACCACTCCGTTACGGGTGGTTTTTTTAGTTCTATTAATTCTGAATTACCTTACGACCATAATTTGTGTTTACCACCATGCTTAAATTACTTTCTTACCCCTTAACGGCTATTTATTTTCTCTGCTTTGGGTTGTCCTTACTTATATTTCACCCCATACAGTGGTTTTGTTTTAATGTTTTTGGCTACGAGGCACATAAACGAAGTGTTTCTATACTTAATTGGTTTTTAATACGCTGCACCAATGTGTTGGGTACCCGGTATACTTTTACTAATAAACAAGAGATACCAACAGATAAACCCCTAATAATTGTTTCCAACCACCAAAGCATGAACGATATACCTGCTATTATCTGGTATATGCGCAAATACCATCCTAAATTTGTAAGCAAAAAAGAATTAGGAAAGGGCATCCCCAGTGTATCCTATAACCTAAGACACGGTGGGTCCGTATTAATTGATCGTAAAGACCCCAAACAAGCCCTAATGGCTATTGCCTCATTGGGTAAATATATTGAACAACACAACCGTTCTGCCGTTATTTTTCCGGAGGGTACAAGAAGTAGAGATGGAAAACCCAAGCCATTTAAACCCATGGGATTAAAAACGCTACTAAAAAAAGCACCCAACGCATTGGTGGTCCCCATAAGCATTAATAACTCTTGGAAACTATTAAAATACGGTAAATTTCCAATGGGATTGGGCGCCCATGTTACTTTTGAGGTACACCCGCTTATTGCCAATGAGGGTGATTTGGACCTTCTTATGGAAAAAATAGAAACCGTAGTAAAATCTGGTATTAAAAGTTAACCATGACAGACGACGCTATTATTGAAGAGACCATACAATTTGTAAAAGAGACGTTAAAGGGTGCCGAAGGTGGCCACGATTGGTTTCACATTCAAAGGGTTTTTAGAAACACACTATTTATTGCAAAAGATGAAAAAGTAGATGTTTTAGTAGCTAGTCTAGGCGCCCTGTTGCATGATATTGCCGATGCCAAATTTTATAATGGGGACGAAACCATAGGGCCTAAAATGGCAGCTGCTTTTTTAGCTTCTTTGAAAGTAGACCAAAAGGTAATAGATCATGTGGTAAAAATTATTGAAAACATATCCTATAAAAATAGCTTGGACCCCAACGCAAGTACGTTTACCTCTCCAGAATTGCAGGTAGTGCAAGATGCAGACCGCCTAGACGCTATTGGGGCAATTGGTATTGCACGTACATTTAATTACGGCGGATTTAAAAACCGGGAACTATACAACCCCGCCATACCGCCCAACCTTAACCAAAGTAAAGAAGCCTATAAAAAAAGTGCCGCACCTACCATTAACCATTTTTATGAAAAACTGCTATTGTTAAAAGATAAAATGAATACCCAAACCGGTAAAGAAATGGCTGCGCAACGGCATCAATTTATGCTTAATTACTTAGAACAATTTTATGCAGAATGGAATCCTATTGGCGTAAAAGAAGATATATAAAAAAAGGATTTTATGCCCGTCTAAGATTTAGTAGTTTTATACAAAAGAGATAGCCGTTAGTACGGATATCCCCAAATAATAGTATATATCCGTCATATGACGGATATTCAATTGTTGTGGGTAATAAAAAATAGACCATGATAAAAGAAATTAAGCATATTCTTAAGAGGTATAATGAAGGTAATTCTTTGCATCCAATACTCAAAAATCAACTATTGGATAAAATTGAATATCTAGCCTCAAACCAAGAGCATTTAAGAAAGGTATTTATCGAAGTGACACAAAAATATGATATTGACTTCATCAAATCTATTTATAGTTCTGATGTACACCTTTCATATTGGCGTGGTTCTGGTGATTATGGACTATCTCTTCTTCCTGATTCCGCAGATGGAGTTCACGATAGAGATGAGGAATTTGGTTTAATACTTAAAGACTTTCATGATGCTGATGAATTCACACCTACAATTAAAGAAAAACCAACAAGAGAAGAATTATTAAGATTTCCAGATGATAAGGAGGATATTTACGAAGATGAAATTTATGTTTTGTATAATCGTTTATTTCACACAATGGTCAGTTATTTATGGCAAGAAAGCAAAGGATATAGTAATGGCTTAATTTCCTCGATTGTTGAGAATAATAGTATCCAGACTTTTATTTTCAATGATTTTTCCTTTTCTGACATTTCTAATTATAGTGAAATAAAGGAACTTCCTGAAGTTAGAGATAAGCACTTCATCCGAGATTTGTCTTTAGAAGAGATATTTTGTAGAACAGGATTATATAGCTACGGTTTTCTTGAAAGAGAGAATTCTTCATTGTTTTACTACGAGAAAGGAGACGAATTTTACGAAATATCTGCAAAGAAAGGGTTAATAACAGAAAGAAAAGGAAAAATCCAAGAGTATTCCAGTGCCCAAATTAGCAATTCAAAACAAATAGATGGAATTCATGAATATGACAAAGTTAAGAATACGGTATCTGGCTTGAAACCTATGATTGACCAACCAATTAATTCAGGTTGGACTGGAAAGTTACCCCCAAAAATCACTACCCACAACAATGTATAAAAATAATAGCCGAGATAGTAGTAAATTCAAGGGTTGTAGCCCGCTTCAACTTTCTTGTAGCTTGACAGGAAAATGCCACACAATCGGCTACTATTCTTATACTCACCGTTAGCAGCAATCTAAATAAATGGATGAAATCAAATTTTACAGAAATCTAAAAGAAGAAACATTTGATAAAGAAAGTTGCTTTCTGTGTGGACAAGAATGTGATTTAAAAACTGCTGAGCATATCTTCCCAAAATGGCTTCAACACAAATATGATTTATGGGACAAGAAATTAAAAATATCCAATGGGACAACTATTCCATACAGACATTTAACAGTTCCCTGTTGTTCAGATTGTAACAATAATAAATTATCGCAATTAGAAGAACGATTTAAAATTTTATTAGATAGGTCTTTTGAAGATTTAACCTTTGAAGATGAAAAAACAATATTTCAGTGGACAGGAAAAATTCTATATGCGACTAGATATAAAGAACTTTCCTTACTTCTTGACAGAAAGAATCCAGACTTTGGTAAAATTATTTCACCTAAAGAACTGGAAAGTTACTCTGCTCTCCATCTTTTCCTTCAATCAATTCGATTCGAAACAAAATTTAATGAGCCTAAACCTTGGAGCATTTTCATCTTCAAATGTGAAAACGAAGAATTTTTCTATCATAATATTCTTAGTTCTTTATGTCTATCTATGAAATTTGGTAAAGTTTCTTTGACAATAGCTTTCGAGGACAATAACATAATCTCAGATTTTATGGGAGTTTTTAAAAACCTAAGAAACTATGGAATCAACTTTGCTCAATACTTGGAAATTAATGCCCATATTTTTTATAGTGCTATTTTAAAAGAAAATGTACCTAAGTATTTTTCTCACTTCCATCAAGAGACTAAAACTTTGACTGTAAATACTATAGGGAATTTAAGATCAAGAAAGTGGGATGATAAAGAATATTGTTTGAATTTTGATTATCTACTTCTAAGTTGCGGGATAGATATCGGTGGTAGTTCATATCACGGAGATGGTAATATTACCTCGTTTTTAGTTGATGATAATAATGAACATTTAATTGCTAAATATAAAAAAGAAAGCTGCTAACAATGTATAAGAAATAATAGCGGCTGAAATGCTAAAACGAAACAATAAAATATAAAATAAAGGTCAACGCTAAACTGAAAAGCTAGTGTGTGAAATCCGCTACTATTCTTATACGATACAGTTATGTGCAATATAACAGAACAAAAAACGTATAACTAAAAAAGACATAATATGGACAGAAAAAAATTTTTAAAGAAAGGATTGGTTGGATTAGGAACTATTGTAGCGTTACCTACAGTTATTACTTCTTGCTCAAAAGATGATGACAACAACCCAACGACAACAGGAGATTGTGATTTATCCCCAAGTGAAACTGCAGGTCCATTTCCAATTAAAACACCTGCTCAATTAGTATTGGAAAATATTGTTGGAGATAGAACAGGCGTGGCTTTATTGATAACACTTACTATTCAAGACCAAAGTGACGATTGCAACCCACTTTCAGGAGTATTAGTTGACTTATGGCATTGTGATGCGGAAGGAAATTATTCGCAATATGGTGGAACTCAAATGCAACAAACAGATTATACAGATGAAGATTTCTTACGTGGAAGACAAACAACGGATTCTAATGGACAAGTTTCTTTCATAAGCATATTTCCAGGTTGGTATATGGGTAGAGCACCTCATATTCACGTAGAAATATTGGACTCAAATGAAAATTCGTTACGTGTTACGCAAATTGCATTTCCTAAAGATATTTGTGATACGGTTTATGCAACAACGGGTTACAATGGAGAAGCTGATACACTAAATGCAAGTGACAATGTTTTTTCTGATAGCCTTGATGGTAATATGCTTGATTCCTTGACTGGAAATACTACTGATGGATATACTTTGTTAAAAACAATAGTAGTATAAAATACAGCACACAACAAGGTATATAAAAAATAGGCGAAACAGTAATTAAATCAAGGCTCTAGGCTCATTTTAATCTTTGTGCTTAACTGAATGTTTAGTGCTTCGTAACCGCCTACTTTATATACTAACCGTTGAAAATTCAAAAAAAGGATCTGAATTACTTTCAGACCCTTTTTTACTAACTAACCAACTAACTCAAAAACTAACTTTTATCGGCTACCCAATCCTCGGGTTAACCATCCTCCCTTGGCTACGGTTGCAATGGAGTACGGTGTAATCCAAAACAGGCCAAAGGTGAAGAAAATACTATAAGAATAAGCCCAGAAAGATTCTACCCAATTGTAACGCTTTGCATAGAACAAAACCGAAAAACTAGATAACAGTAGAATACTCACCATAGACGACCCTAGAAATAATAAGGGTTGGGTTACTATAAAGAATACCATAAAAATAAATAACGGGTAACTCATAAGAATTTTTAGTACCTGGCTGGTAAACAACAAACGGGCGCCAGATTTGCTAAAGTTCCTAAAATTGGTAAAGATGAATTTAGACATCTCTAATACCTCTCTTACATTGCTCCTATCCCATCTAATAAACATCTTGTACAACCCCTTGTAGCGTTCTGGTACATTGGTATAACAATAGGCGTTACTCTGGAACAAAACACTTTTTCCTTGTTTTAACACCATGTTGGTCAAGGCTTGGTCTTCTCCAATATCCGATGGCTTACCCATAAATTGCTGGTGTATCCAATCTTCCTTGCATGCCATAATGGCCTCCCTTTTATAGGCTGCCAAGGCACCTGGGGTACACAATACGGTGTTTACGTTACTTTCTGCAGAGCGAATAAACTCAAAACTCAACACAAAACTTACATCTAACATTTTAGGCAATAAGGCCTTTTTATTGTTAAGTACCCTTATGTTCCCTGCTACCGCACCACAATTTTTGTTTACCACAAATGGGCTAACCAAATTGCGTAAGGTATCTTTGTCTACCACACTATCACTATCTACGGTAACAAACACTTCGCCCGTAGCTAAATCAAAAGCACGGTATAGTGCATGGCGTTTGCCCATATTTTTAGGTTGTTGGTAAATTTCTACACGGTTACCCAACTCTGCTTTTGCTTTTTGCATCCACTGCCAGGTATCGTCCTTACTCCCATCATCTATAGAAACAATTTGCAATTTTTCCTCAGGAAAATCGCTCGCAACCAAACTTACCAAAGTATCGTAAACCTGTTTGCCTTCGTTATACGCTGGTACAATAACGGTACTAGTAGGCAGTTCATCATTGGTTACCCCTGCAACCGGTTTGTATTTAATATAGTTATACAAGGTGTAAATAAAGAAGAAACCACGGAATAACAACAACCCAAATGCAACCAACAAAAAGTAATAGCCAAGGGTAGAGTTGCGTTGTTCTTGATTAAACTGTGTAAAATCTTCCTGTAATACATACACCAAATAAATGGATCCTAGCATAAGGGCAAAAGAACTACCCTTGATAAAAACAGACCAAGCGTCTGCAGTGGTAAAAAATGTGTTGACCCAATTTCTAATGGATCGTTTATTGTAGTTTTGAACCATTTTGTTACTTAGTAATAGTTATAATTAGTGTTCCCTTACGGGTGCTCGTTCTGTTTTACGAGTCATTGCGTTCATTGGATTATTTCTTGGCAATCTTTAACACTAGTTCACGTTTTGTTAAGCAATCATATTCGCAACATTAGCTTAGACAAATTACCATTAGTATAAATTTTTATGTTCTTTACTATCAAATAGATAAGACTTACGCCAAAAATTGATATGTTTTCTATTTTTTACAGCCTAGCCTTTTTAGTATCTTTCTCTAGACAACTTTAAACTAAACCAAATGCAAAGACGAAATTTTATTAAAAATGCGGCTGCGAGCACTGCCGCCTTCTCCATTGTTCCCAGTTTTGTGCTGGGCAAAAACCATGTACCCCCAAGTGATACGTTATACGTAAGCGCTTTTGGTGTAGGTGGTCGAGGAAGCGGGGTTATAGAAGGCCTACAAAACACGGGTAAAGTAAAATTTGTTTCCTTCTGTGATGTAGATGACCGCCGTGCGGCAGATACCTATGCCAAATATCCAGATGTAAAGCGTTACAAAGATTTTAGAAAGGTTTATGACCAGCACCTTTCTGAGATAGATGCTATTATGGTGGCCACCCCAGACCATACCCATGCCACTATTGCCCTGCCCTTTATGAAAGCCAAAAAACATGCCTACGTAGAAAAACCTTTGGCACATAACATACGTGAGGCACGGTTAATGACACAAGTAGCGAAAGAAAATAATATTGTTACTCAAATGGGCAACCAAGGTGCCAGTAGTGATGATAGTAGAATTGCTAGAGAGTGGGTAGAATCTGGTGTAATTGGCAAAATACATACCATAGATTGTTGGACCAACAGACCGGTATGGCCACAAGGGGTAGCTTTACCGTCTAAAAAAGATAGGGTTCCTAAAGGCTTGGATTGGGACCTTTGGCTAGGCCCTGCCGCCATGAGAGATTATAACGATAGATACTTGCCGTTTAAATGGCGTGGCTTTTGGGATTTTGGCACTGGAGCTTTGGGCGATATGGGTTGCCATATTATGGAAACGCCTTTTAGCGTGCTAGACCTAGGTTATCCCAAAGAAGCCGAAGCAAGCTGTACAACTGTTTGGGTGGGCGATTTCGTAGAGGGCGATTATAGCCATTCTTGCCCCCCATCTTCTAAAATACATTTAAAGTTTGAACACGATTACCATGGCGCCATACAGTTAAACTGGTTTGATGGTGGTATAAAACCAGACCTACCAGACGAACTAAAAGATGGTGAAACTATTGGTAATGGCGATGGCGGTACTGTTATGTATGGTGAAAAAGGCATAATTGTTACGGATACCTACTCCCAAAACGCACGATTGTTACCTTCTAATTTAAACGAGCTGTACCAACAACCAAAAGCCAAATATGCACGGATACCCGGCGGCATGAACGGACACATCCAAAACTTTGTAGAAGGATGCCTAACCGGAAGTGAAACGTCTTCTAATTTTGAAAAGGCCGGTAAACTTACCGAGACCGTACTTATGGGGAACCTTGCAGTACGTGCGTACCAATACAAAAAATTAAAACCTGGCAAAAAAGTGGGCGATTGGGACCCGTATATGTACGAAGGCCGTAGAAAACTACATTGGGATGGTGATAATATGCGCATAACCAATTACGAAAAGGCCAACGAATGGGTAGGCCGTAAGTATAGAACTGGCTGGGAACTCTCTTAAAACTGCTTTTAAATAGGGAAAACCGAGAGCCTGCTCTCGGTTTTTTATTAGCAAAAAAATTCAAAGAAAACTCTGCATGAATAATTTAAACGATACTTAACACTTAGTACCATTTACTTTTTACTTTTTACTTTTTACTTTTTACTTTTTACTTTTTACTTTTTACTTTCTAAGCGAATTTTAAAGCAAACCAAAAGCAATGCTCGATTTTAATAAAACAATAGTTACTCAAAAGGTTATTCTAAGACCTATGCAATTAGATGATTTTGAAACTATGAAAACGCTTACAACAGACACCCAAATGTGGTATTACTTCACTGCCGATTTATCTGATGAAGCTACCTTAAAAAACTGGATTACCACCGCAGTCAAAAACCATGAGCAACAAAAAGAATTGCCCTTTACACTTGTAGACCCAATTAAGGGCGCGGTTATTGGCACTACACGTATTGGAAATATTTCTGCCAAGGATTGCCGTGTAGAAATCGGGTGGACTTGGATTGCCAAGGCATACCAAGGCACTGGAATTAACAGCTTGGTAAAAAAACTACTCTTCAACTATTTGTTTACAGAAACGGCAATCCTTCGCATTGAGTTTAAAACAGACGTGCTTAATATTGCTGCCCGTAAAGGCATGGAAAAAGTTGGGTTAATAAAAGAAGGTGTATTGCGTAGCCATACGTTAATGACCAACAGCCGTAGAAGAGATACCTTGTATTATAGCATACTAAAAGACGAGTGGAAAAACAATTCGTAGGCTTTTTACATGTGCTGTACATATTTGCACTTAAAAGATTGTATTGGTATAATTCTTGTTGCAGCAGAATAACTTATACATTATAGTTATGAAGCCTAAATGTCTCAAAATTGGGTATCTACTGCTCACTTTAATTAGTAGTTTACTACCATCTTCTATAAGTGCACAAGACAAAGCACCCACATCTTTTTATGCAGAAGCAACAGGTTTCTATGAAGAGCAATTGGATGGAATATACCTACAATTTGATTTGGGCACAGAGTTGTTCCGATACCAATGGATTGCACCAGATTTAAGTATTAATCTGTTATACGGGAGCGTTTCTGATGAAGATTTTGACGACCGAAATAGAGATGGAGAAATTGACTTTAGGTCTTTTGACAGCCAATCTTTTGTGGCATGGAATGCTGCTTTTGGAGCTAAATTTATAATTGATGATGACCCTGGACAATTTATTTTATTACCCAAATACCACTTTGGCAAACAGGAAGCCACTGGAGAATATAGTGATACCGAAGCTAATGTGAGTAAAACAAGAGCGTTTGCCAATAGTAATCATTGGTCCGTTAGTGCTGGATATGAATTTCTGAGTCTAAAAAATTACAACCAATTTGGAATTTATTTGAGGTATACCCGATTTAATGCCGGTAAAACCCTAAACCATCTTAATCCTGAAAACCAGGTATACCACAGAACTAATTTTAATACGCCAGCTATTGGAATTACGCTTCGCTTTTCTACTAGTTTTTCCAAAAAAGTTAGGGCCAGTTATTAAATATAAAGCGATAATTCTAGCCAATAAAGGTGTAAACAACTACAACTTATTCAAATTCAAAACAAACCACTTTAGGCAAGCAAATCTCTCCTAGCTTTAAAAATGGAAAGACCATTGCAATAACCCAAGTCTTAAATCCATGCAAGTCCCTTGGGTTGATAGGTAAGCCAACCCGTTAAGCTATACCTATCTTTGTGAGATTTTAATACCGCATGTGGTACTACCCCACTTTTAAATAGTACACATCTATTCCCAAGCGGTTGTATCAAACTCAAAGATTTATCTGGTTCAAAAATTTCCAATTCGCCCCCATCACCGGTTTTCCAATTATCGTTTAAATAAACAATCATGGTAATCATACGGTTGCTTCGTTCTTCAAACTGATCTAAATGGCGAGCGTAATGTCCGCCTGGCGGATAATGTGCTAGATGAAACTCATGCCCAGACAAACTTAAGTAACAGTAGCGGTTTAGCACATTTTTAGTCTCTTGTACCAATTGCCAAAAAGAATTTAAGTCCACATCTCTATTGGCATCCAACCAGTACGTTTTATCTCCCCTAATTTTTGTACGTACTTGGTGGTTATCCAAACTACCAATACCAGCTTGTGCAAATAACGCTTCATGTTCTACAAAGTAATTTTTTAAGGTAGTATAAAGTGGTTGGCTCAAAAAATTGTCTACCACTACGTAGTGTTTATCAGAGAGCTCATCTATCCAGTTGAGCCAATCTTCAAGGTCATGAATGTCTGTCACTTACATTTATAAAAAATAGCGCGCAAAAGTAATCTTATTTAGGATATGGCAGTGGTTTTTATTTTAATTTTTATAACTAAACACCAATTTGCCAAACCACTAAATGAAAGCCTAAACAAACTTAGCATAGCAAAGAACAAGGTTACTTTGTGTTAATTCATTAACTAGAATTACACGGCGTTAAAACAGCTTTAATTGACCATCTTTATAGGCCTCATGTAAATCTGTACGTAGCTTAGGAAATTGTCTTCCCTTAAAATATTTTGCCTTGGCCAAATGTGCCATTTGCTGTATTTGCTGGGCAACGGCGCCATCACCTTTCATTCTACTTCCAAAACGGCTATCGTTTAACTGTCCGCCATGGCATTGTGCTATTAAACTTAATACCTTCTCTGCCCGGTCTGGCATTGTTTTATACAGCCAGTCCTTAAAAATAGTGCCAATTGCTCCATTGAGCCGCACAACGGTATAACCAAACGAACGTGCGCCACAGGCAGCCACCTCCTTGGCCAAATCTAATAATTCATGGCTATTGATTCCCGGTATAATTGGTGCTAGCATAGCATTTACCGGAATGCCAGCATTGGACAATTGTTCCATAGCGTGCAAGCGTTTTTTTATAGTGGCCGTTCTTGGTTCTAACAACCTGCGGGTATGTTCATCTAGAGAGGTTATAGAAAGGTTTACGCCCACCAAACCTAAGGCATTAAGTTCCTTTAAAACATCCAAGTCTCGCAAGACCATAGCATTCTTGGTTATAATTCCCGCTGGATGCCTATACTTTAAAAATACTTTTAAACAGGCACGCGTAAGTTCAAAATCTTTCTCTACCGGTTGGTAGCAATCCGTATTGCCAGAAAGCACAATTGTCTTGGCTTGCCAACTCTTTTTACTTAAATGGGCCGCTAACAATTTAGGCGCATCTTTTTTTACTAAGATTTGCTGTTCAAAATCCTTACCAGCGCTATACCCCCAATACTCATGACTGTTACGGGCATAGCAATAAATACAGCCATGTTCGCAGCCCTGATACGGGTTTAAACTGTATTCCAAACCCACATCCGGACTATTAACCTTATTCACTATGGTCTTAGGAAAGATGGGGGTTACTTTGGTTTTATTAGATACCGCTTCTTCCCCAGATAATCGGCAGTATTCTAAAAAATCGTCTCGTTGTTCGTGAACGTCTTTTAAAAATCTGTTATGCACGTTTAGTTGTGCTCCTCGGCCTTTCTGATAGGAAATATGTGACAAAAAATAGGATTTATTCCAAATTTATGGAATAAATCCTATAATATATTATTTTTAACGTTTGCTAGAAGGCTACTTTAACCAGTTGTTTTTTGCTACCGCGTTTGGCATAGAACAACATGGCATCGTCTTTTTTACTTGTAAAAGGCATAGAAACCATTAAAGGTAATCTCGCTTCTTTACCATCTATTATCTTTTTGTAGGTCATTTTACCTTGCGCATCTAATAAGATGGTGAACACGTTTCTATTTTGGGTGAGCCCTTGTTTAAAAATCATTCTTTCGTTATTGATCAACTGCGGATTTTCAGCAGCCGTACAAATAAAGAAATACGTATTACCATCTTTACTAAAAGAGCTGTAAGAAGCATATGCCTCATCCCCTTGCGTAACTTCAGATTTGTTTACGTTGCGCACCCATATTAAATCACCATTGGCTTTTAATTTGGCACTCATAATATCATTGTAGTGAAAACGCTCTACCTGCATACGCTGCCCCGCACCGGTTCTATACATGCTATTGGTAACAAAATACTCTTCTGCATTAAAAAGAATGTTACCCTCTTCCGTAATGTCTACCCCTTTAAACACTAAATTTTTAATAACTCGGTTATCTTCCCTACCAAACTTATCAAACATAAAATCTTCCGTAAAAGGGTGGTGTTTTTGGTTGGTTATAGCCAATGAGTTTTTGTCTACGGCATAAAACGATATCCCGTTATACCGATTGTCTTTACGATCTGCATAAAACCCAACACATTTAACGGCATTACCTTCTAAAATGGGGTACAAGGCTTCCGGATAAATACCAGGTTGGGTAAAATCTTGCGTTTGTATACCCGTAGGGCCAACTTTCATTAATTCATATTGGTACTTGCGCTCGTCTACCTTAAACCTACGCTTTTTAAAATATGCTTTCCCTACCAAATAAGCTTCACTTAAATCATCTGAAAGCGCCAATTGCTCAAAGGCATAATTCTTCTCTTCGGCTTCGGTATTAAAATCTACCTCCCAACGTTTTTTAAAGCTGGCATCGAACATGTGTAGCGTATGGCTCTCTTCTTTGCCCTTGGCATGATCCGTACTGATTATAAAACCTGTTTTATCGCTATTAAAAAGTAAAGTGGTAGAAAATCCGTTATTAAAATTTCTATTGTAATAGTTTTTACCATATGCCCCTTCTACAACTTTGGTTTCTATGCTAAAAAAACGCTCTGTTGTAAAATTCATATTGGTAGTTGCTGTTTTGTGCACCCAATACTCATATTGGCCTTTATTGTAATCGTAATTAAAAAAGATTAGGTTAAGGGTGCCATTTTTTACAAAGCCATCAATAAATTGCATATCCCTGAACTTGTAATTGTATTCAGAAATTAGGTTTAAATCTTTATCGTATCGCTCTATTAGATAGCCTTTAGGCTTTAAGATTAGTCCTTGAAAATAAGAACGTACCAAGATGTAACCGTTATCGCCATCTTCAGCTATGGTAACCAAATTAGAATAGCGGTGGCGATCATTGTACTTTTCGCCAAAGCTATATGTTATGGGCATTTCTTGCGCCGTTACCATGACGGCCAAAAAAAGTGTTAGGTAAACTATAAGATTTTTCATGTGGGACGTTTGTTTCTTTTAGTTATTATGATCCTGGAAAATCGGCTTTTCGTTTTTCTAAAAAGGCGGTTGTACCTTCCTTAAAGTCATCCGTACCAAAACAAGTACCAAAGGCTTCTACTTCTACGGCAAAACCATCTTTTTCAGGATTATAACCCGCATTTACGGCTTTTATTGCTTGCGCGATGGCTACAGAGGAATTATTCATGATTTTTCCGGCCAATTTTGTACAAAGGGGCATTAATTCTTCTTGAGGCACTACATAATTGATCAATCCGTTTTGCAACGCTTTTTGCGCATCTATCATACCCGCAGTCATAATCATTTCCATGGCCAATCCCTTACCTACCAGTTGTGGCAAACGTTGGGTACCGCCATAACCAGGTATTACCCCTAAAGAAACTTCTGGTAAACCCATTTTAGCATTGTCACTAGCTACTCTAAAATGGCAGGCCATAGCCAACTCCAAACCGCCCCCTAAAGCAAAACCGTTTACGGCCGCTATAACGGGTTTGGACAAGTTTTGAACAAAATCGAACAAAATTTTCTGACCTTTAGATGCTAATTGAGCACCTTGTTTTACCGCAAAATCGGCAAATTCAGATATATCTGCACCGGCAACAAAAGCCTTTTCACCGCTACCGGTAATAATTATAACCTTTGTACTAGCATCTTCTTCTAACTCTTTAAAGGCATTGTGCAGTTCCTCAATGGTTTCTTTGTTAAGCGCATTTAATTTTTTAGGGCGGTCTATGGTTATTGTAGCAAGACCATTTTCTTCTTCTATGTAGATGTTATTATAATCCATGTAGCTTAATTTTAGTTGTTGTTATTATCAGCTAGGATAAAGTTAAGCATTGAGGCACAAAACAAGGCAAGGTTTAGCCTAAGATTGTTTTGGAAAACGCACGGTAAAAACCGTTCCTTTACCCTCTTGCGAAGTAAATTCTATTTTGCCCTTGTAGTTTTCTACAATGTTCTTTACCATACCCAACCCCAGCCCCATACCACTGGACTTTGTGGTAAACTTAGGTTCAAAAATTTTATCTTTTACCGTATCTGAAATTCCCACCCCATTATCTGCTACGCAGATTTTAATCCATTCTGTTTCTTCTGCAACCGTAACCAAAATACGGGGAGAACTTACTTCTGGCAGGGCCTGTATGGCGTTCTTTACCAAATTGGTTATAACACGTATTAATTGTGTACGGTCTAATTTGGCAATTAACTCTTCTTTATCCGATATAAAGTGGATGTAGGGCTCTTGAAAAATATCCAATGCCAATTTGGTTACCTTAACTACATTTAAGGTTTCTTTTTGCTGCGCAGGCATATCCGCAAAATTGGAAAAAGCGGAAGCAATATTGCTCATAATATCTATCTGTTGTACCATGGTTTTAGAAAACTCACTTAATTTAGCAAGTGCTTCAGGGTCTTCTGGATTAAACTTACGTTCAAAGCTCTGCACACTTAGCCGCATTGGTGTCAACGGATTTTTAATTTCGTGGGCTACCTGCTTGGCCATTTCCCGCCAGGCCTGCTCCCTTTCACTTTTGGCTAATTTAGCGGCACTTTGCTCTAACTCATCAATCATATTATTGTAAGAGTCTATAAGGCTACCTATTTCCTCGCTCGGGTTTTTAATGTAAATTTTTTCGTTTCGCTTGGTTAAATTGGTATGGTGCAACTTATCTGCCACGGTTTGCAAAGAGCGGGTTATGTATTTAGAAATGAAATACGCTAAAATAATGGCCGCCAATAGCATTAAAAGATAAACCCCTGCTAAACGAAACAGAAATTCCTTTAATTCTTTATCGTTAAAAGAATTGTCTTCAAAATAAGGCAGGTTCATGATACCAATGGGCTTAAACCTTGGGTCTAAAATATATAAGTAAGAAGCTTTGTAGTTATCTCCTGCCGTACGTTTCTCTTCTACGTAACGTTTTGTTACGCTCCATTCTAAATGGTTCAAGACTTCAGGATCTAGACAATTGGAAACAGCATCGGCCTCAAATGCGGGTTTGGAACTTTTTATCAGTTGCCCTTCCAAATCGTAGATATTGAAATTTACGTTTTGTACATCAGCAATCTTGTAAATCTCGTCCCTAAAAATATATTTAAGATTTTCTGTTTTGGCCTCGTAAGTGGTTTCTTGAAGCACGTAATTAATACTTTGCAAGATTTGTTCCTCTTTGCGCTCCAAACGATTTTCATGATAATCTTGTGATTGCTCCCTATATTGATAGATGGTTACCCCTGCTATTAAAACGGACGCAATAACCACCAATAAAATCATGGTTATAAAGATGCGTGACCTAAGAGATAGTTTTTTAATCAAAGACAAGCTATTTGCACTTAAAGTTAACAATAATCGCACCAAAGGCTAAAATTCCAAAGTCAAAACTAAAATTCAACCCAATTCCAATTATGCATTGGGATTTTTATCCCGAATGCGTTTGTATAACTTTATGCCCAGCATTAACAAAATTCCCAAAACAAAAATTCCCACTACGCCGTAAATCCAGTTTACGGCACTTTTTAAAATGACCAAGAAAATAACCGCAAAAAGTATCAAGGTGGTTACCTCATTAAAAATTCGCATATACCGAGAGGTATATTTTATTTGATCTCGCTGTAATTCTTTTACAATAAAATGACATTTTATGTGATACGCCCATAACAAGGTCACAAAAACCAACTTTACTTGCATCCAAGGCATCCCTAGTAGTCCAGGATTTAAATGCAACAAGCCCAAAGCAAATAGCGTACATAAAACAGCAGATGGCCACGTAATAATATTCCATAACCGTTTGGTCATCAACTTAAATTGTGCTGTCAAAATTTCCTTTTCTGGGGATGCTTTTTCAGCTGCTTCAATATGGTAAATAAATAGCCGGGGAATATAAAAAAGCCCTGCAAACCAGGTTACTACAAATATTAAGTGAAGCGCTTTAATGTAAAAATATGCCTGCATATGCTTTTAAACTACTTCACAAACTTACTACAACCTTTTTAACTTTTTTGATATTGAAGCAATTAACTATTTCTTAAAGCATCCTATCTTAATTATTTACATCTTAGTAAAAACCAAGCTACTTTATATGGCAATATTACCTAAAAATATACCTCTAGTATATTATTGTTTCGCTTTTTTGATAGGAAACCTTTACCATAGTCACAGTCAAGATTCTATTCCGGATTACCAGCATGAGATAGCGCTAAATACCACTTATCTACTTGCAGACGCATCAGCTTATTTAGTTTATGAAAACAGATTTAGCAAAAAGTTTTCTGCAGGAGCTGGACTTTGGTACGGCAGATACGGCATCCGTAGCAAAGATTTTACGGATGGTTATAGCGATGGTACACGTGATTATGAAATTACACCTTTTGCAAGATGGTATGTAAGAGGAACACAACGCACAAGTTTCTTTATTCAAGGATTTGCAAGCATTTATGGTGGCCGTTATGACGGTATTAATAGAGAAACCACAGCAGCCGGTTTTGGAGTTTATAGAAGAGGTATAAATAATTATACCAATCTTGCTATGGGAGTTGCTATAGGTCAAGAATTTTTGTTGTTCAAAAAACGTGTTTCATTAGAGTTGGTGTTTGGTTTAGGAGGCGATATAGTAGGAAGAAATTCCTATTACGATTACGATTGGGGCATCTCAACCGCGCAATCAGGGATAAATATTGGATATAGATTTTAAAATATAACTATGAAAAAATTATTTGGAATCCTAAGCCTTATTGGTTTAATACTAGTTGGCAGTTGTATCTCTGATGATGATTTTTATACTCCACCACTTACTATCGAAGATGCATTTACCTTTGAAAATCAAGAAAACTATCAAGTAGGAGATACCATTTATTTTACGCTCGAATTTAGCCGTTACCTTCCGGAAGAAGGGCAACCAAATCTTTTAGACATCTTTGAAAGTACAGGAGCAACTAATTTTCACTATGATGTAGAATTCAGTAAGTTTTCGAGTTTCTCCAATAGTTATCAAAGAATCTTTACCGAAGAAAGTAACTATTATTCACCTGATGGGGAAACCAATTTAGCAAGCTATAACTCTGAGACTGAAACTTACATCTCTACCACCGCAATTGTTTTGGTTGAAGCTGGAGAATTTAAGTTAGACTTTAATGTCGCTTATTTTAGCAGTTACGATTATTCTCCTAATAAGGTTAACTTAACTATTCAAAACATTGGCGTAAATACTACGCAAGAATATTTTTTCAAGGTAATTGAATAAAAAAATGGAAGCTTGTTTAAAAAACACACCTTCCATTTAATTACAAGCCCAATTTTTAAAGCTTTGGCTTGCTTATAAACTCAACGCACCAATACCTGCATCCCATAATAATTTATTATAAGCTGGTATAGCGTTTTGTTCCAAATCTGTTGCAGTTCTCCTTAGCATTTGCCACTGTTTATCCAATTCCGCTTTACGTTGTTTGTTAGCGGTATTTACCCTTGGCAAATCACTATTGGTTTGGTTAATTAGGAACAGATACTCTGCAGTAAACTTATTGGGGAAATTCTCCACGTCATCATAAGCTTGCGATTTACGTTGTACCATCTCCTCATCCCAAGATTTCAATTTTTCTAACAACGCTGTTCCCTTTTGCTTTAATTCTTTGTCGTTAATTTTAGGTAAAATACCATTCAGTTTTTTCTGAATTTTATACAATCTAATTACCTGTTGATGCATGGCGGACAATTCCTGCTCCATAGCACTCATGAAAGCACCAAACTCCTGATAGTCTTCTGCAGAAACATTGTATGTGGGTATCTTTTTAATTACCGCCTTGGTCGTAACCGTTTTTCCATCCGCTTTAAGAATGATGTTATAGGTGCCCGAAATCACTTTATGTCCAGTAAAACCTGCTTCAATATACACCCCTGGCACACCTGGCATTATGGGATGCTTCATATCCCACACAAAACGATTTAACCCTTCGTTCTTAGGTAATCTAGGCGCTGGCGGGGCACTTCCTCCGTTGTGGGGCACATAGGTTGAATCTTTCTCCGAAGTAAAGAAACGAATCAATTTGTTGTTATTGTCAGCTATTTCTAAAGTGATGTTTGCTGAATCATCCAACTTAGGCAACTCGTAATACAACACCACTCCATTTGCTGGATTAATACCTTCAAAAGGATGTGTTCCATTAAATTTATCGGTATTACCACTCATGGGACTACCCCAAGAACCCAAATAGGCATCGTCTGGCTGATAGATTTTTACTTCTCTGCTACTCGATTTCTCATAAGTAGCTAGTACATCCAAATCGTCTAAAATCCAAAAAGACCTACCGGAAGTCGCTACGATTAAATCGCGCTCGTGAACTTTTAAATCCAAAATAGGCGTAGTGGGTAAATTCAACTGAAAAGGTTCCCAACTAGCACCACCGTTGAAAGAAATGTACATGCCCAGCTCGGTACCCGCATACAGCAAATCTTTACATTTAGTATCTTCCCGAACTACACGGGTAAAGGCTCCGTAGGGAATTCCCGTGTTGATTTTCTCCCAAGATGTGCCGTAATTGGTGCTTTTGTAAATGGCCGGGGTATAATCGTTAAACTTATACTTCGTTGTTGCTATGTAAATGGTAGCAGGGTCGTGTGGCGATACTTCAATAGCATTAATCAAAGCTTCTCCTATTCCTTTAGGTGTGATATTTTCCCAAGATTCACCTCCATTTTTGGTAAGGTGCACCAACCCATCATCACTCCCTGTTAACAGCACGCCTTTTTCGTGTGGTGATTCTATCATATAAGCCAAGGTGCCGTAATTTTCAGCACCAACGGCTTCGTTCGTATATGGCCCGCCACCATTGCCTTGCTTTTCATCAATATCACGCGTTAAATCAGGAGAGATTTCTTCCCAATTTTTACCCATATCGCGTGTACGCAATACCAACTGTGCTCCATGGTAGTATGTACCTGGTTCGTGTTTGGAACCAATTATGGGAGCGTTCCAATTGTAAAGATATTTCATGTTACGGGCTTCCCGTCCTAGATACTGTATAGGAGCTGCCATAATTTGGGTAGAAGCCTTACTTTCCATATCTAACACTTCAATTGTGCCTAAATAACTTCCTCCTAAAACATATTTAGGATTATCTGGGTCAAACGCTAAAAAGGCACTTTCACCACCTGCTGCATAGGTCCAATCTTGCTCACTTATACTGGAACGCCCCAAAGACCTACTTGCAATCCGTACCGAAGTATTGTCTTGCTGCCCTCCGTAAATATTATAGGGGAATAAATTATCTACACTAATACGATAAAACTGTGCTGTTGGCATATTGTCTTGTGGCGACCAGGTTTTTGCAAAATCAAAGCTCACCGCGGCACCACCGTCATTGGCAATAACCATGTTATTGGAATTGGCTGGATTAATCCATAAATCGTGATAATCTCCATGTGTTCCTGATAAGGTTTCCCATGTTTTACCACCATCGGTAGAACGTAAGGCGGATGCGCTTAGCACATACACCGTATCCGCATCGTTAGGGTCTGCAAAAACTTCAATATAATACCACGCGCGTTGTACCAACCGATTATCACCACTCACCATTTGCCAAGAAGCACCTGCATCATTTGAAACAAACAATCCGCCCTTATCTTGATTAGAATCGCTCTCTATCAACGCATAAACTTTATTGGAATCGGCACCACTAACCGCAATGGCCATTTTACCTTTTTCCTCTGGCAAACCTTTATGAATTTTGGACCAGGTTTCACCAGCATCCGTAGACTTGTAAAGGCCGCTACCTGCACCACCACTTACTACCATGTTGGGTTTGCGTTGGTGTTCCCACATTGCAGCATACATAATTTCTGGATAATTAGCATCCATAGACAATTCTGATGCTCCAGTAAGCTCATTTATAAACAAGATGTTTTTCCATGTTTTACCGCCGTCTACCGATTTATAAATACCACGTTCCGGATTCCCTTGGTGTAAAGCACCTTGTGCTGCCACATAAACGATATCTGGATTTGTAGGATGAATAATAATACGAGAGATATGTTGGGTTTTGGTAAGCCCAATATGCTTCCACGTTTTACCGGCATCGGTAGATTTATAAACACCATCGCCATAAGATGTCATTACGCCACGTGGCGCATGCTCTCCCATTCCACAGTAAACAATGTTCGAGTTGGAAGGAGCGACAGCAACGGCACCTACAGAACCCGTTTTAAAATAACCATCAGATATATTTTCCCATCGCTGGCCAGCTGTTGCTGTTTTCCATAAACCACCACCCGTAGTACCCATATAGTAAGTAAGCGGGTCTCCTATAACACCGGTTGCCGTTACAGAACGCCCACCTCTAAACGGACCAATATTTCGGTATTTAAGTGGCTTAAAATAATCGTTGGCGCTTTGGGCAAAAGTGACAGTGATTGCCATGTACGCTAGTAGTAAAACAGCTTTTTTAATATTCATTTTATTTGAAATTATCTTTCTTGATTGATTGTTTATCAAATTAATAAACACCACGTTCTACAGACCCCTCCGCCCTTTGGGCACCTCCCCTAACTTAGGGGAGGACCTAAAATTAAATGCATTTATCTTTAAAGTACTAAGTTGTCATCCACTTGTCCCTCCTTCTTCAAGGCGGGGTGGCGTTAGCCGGGGTGGTTCTTAAATCTTACCGTTAATTTCATTTTTAATAGATTCCAGAACAAGCTCTATATTTCTAATAACCGCTTCGTTGCTAAATCTCAAAACCCGAATTCCGTACTTATTTAAATTTGTTGTTCTTTCATAATCATAAGTTTGGTTAACCGTATTTTCATGAATACCCCCGTCTATTTCTATTGCTAATCGTTCGCTTGGACAGTAAAAATCTACTATATAATTGTCAATACTGTGTTGCCTTCTAAATTTCTTTCCTTCTAGTTGACTGTTACTTAAAACTTTCCACAACTTCGATTCCGCCTTGGTCGGGTTGTTTCTAAGTTCTTTCCTATACGTTTCTAACTTCTTGAGATTATGAACTTTCCTATTCATCAAATTATATTGATATCATAAAGAATAATTTGCAATTTCTTCTTATCGCCTATTTTAAGAGAGGACAAATCTAAACTGTTTACAGACCCCTCCGCCCTTTGGGCACCTCCCCTAACTTAAGGGAGGACCTAAAATTAAATGCATATATCTTTAAAGTACTAAGTTATCATCCACTTGTCCCCTCCTTCTTTAAGGAGGGATGGCGTTAACCGGGGTGGTTATAAATTATCTTTCTATTAAGTACTTCACTTAACTGAAAGGATAGAAATTACGACTATTCCTCAATAGACAAATAATTTAATCCAAGCTGATTAAACTCCGCATTAAACGCCTTCATTTCTTCATCTACCAAGGTATCAAAAGCCTTTAATTGGGCTTCAATTTTAGCGGTCATCTCGTTTTTAACCGCTATATCTTGTGCCGTTGGTGGAAAATCATCTATACTGACAAGGCTGTTCAGGTGACCAAGCTTGTTGGTCAGGCGAATTGGGAAGTTCAACGGATCTTGATTACTTCTATTCTTGGTTTGGTATAGGGTTTTTTCTATTTCACCAAACTTTTCTTTCATACCCTTGGCCTTCTCTACCAAGCTTTTTGTGGCCGAATTATCGTTGTACTGCTTTACAAAGGCATCTAGCTTGGTATTTATAGCACGAATCTTTTTTATAGATTGATGCGCCCTATCTATGGTCTCATTAATACTAGTTATAAAATCGAACTGCTTTTGCATATCGGCAACAGAAACCTCTGCCCTAGGGTCCGGCAAAATTTTAAAGTTTTCCGTTTGTGTGCTTCCATTTACACTAAGACTTACCTTGTACTCCCCTGGAACTGCTTTTGCCCCTTCTAAGGAGGCCCACCAAAGAATCATTCCTTTTAATTTTTCCGCACCTTTACCACGGGTATCCCAAACATGGGTATTACCACCGGCTTTAAGGTCTTTTAGGGCCTGTTTTTTATCTTTTGCTATGCTGCTGTACATGGCCAAAGTATCCCCAGATTTACTTAAATAGGTTAATTGAACCGTATCTTTTTCTTTATCAAAAGCTTTTAAATAAAAATGGGTTACTACTCCATTAGGGTGGTTTTGTCCTTGCAATAAACTTGGTTTGGAGGCTGCCCTACCTTTGGTACGGTAACTATCTTTAGGCGCAAAAAGTTTGGCCGCGCTTCCATTATCCGTATTTGCCAACTGATGTAGCACGGTTAAATCATCTATCATCCAAAGGCTACGTCCCTGCGTGGCCACAATTAGATTGTTGTCTTTAATGGCCAAATCTGTGATAGGCACAATAGGTAAATTTAACTGAAAAGGTTTCCAAGAAGCACCATCGTTAAAAGAAATGTACATGCCTGTTTCTGTACCGGCATATAACAAGCCCTTTTGTTTTGGGTCCTCACGAACCACCCTTGTAAAATGCTCATCGTTTATACCATTCGTTATTTTTGTCCAGGTAGCCCCATAATCCGTGGTTTTATACAAGTAGGGTGCAAAATCGCCCAACTTATAGCGTGTACCTGCCACGTAGCACGTACCTTCATCAAAAGCGGAAGGTTCAATGCTATTGATCATCATCCACTCTGGCATGCCCGCTGGCGTAACATTTTTCCATGTTTTACCTCCATCTTGGGTTATATGCACCAAACCATCATCACTACCTACCCAAAGGAGACCTTCTTTTAACGGACTTTCATTTGCAGCAAAAATGGTACAATAATACTCTACACTGGTATTGTCTTGGGTAATGGGCCCTCCACTAGAACCAAGTTTGGTAGGGTCGTTACGTGTTAAATCATCGCTCAACAATTCCCAGCTTTGCCCTTCATTGGTGCTTAAATGCACATGGTTAGAAAATGTATACAATTTTTTAGGGTCGTGCTTACTAAAAATGATAGGGAAATTCCATTGAAAGCGATACTTCATCGCCTCTGCACCCGCACCCATAGGGTTATCTGGCCACACGTTAATACCTCTAGTAGTACCCTTATCGTGGTTTACGCGAGTTAAAAATCCGTCATAACTACCCCCATACACAATATCGTTATTCAGAGGGTCCACCGCTATATGCGCACTTTCCCCCCCTGCCGTTGGCTCCCAATCTGCCTCGCTAATGTAGCTACCGTCAGAACGGTGGTTAATTCGCAACGTACTGTTATCTTGCTGCGCCACATAAATACGATATGGGAAAGCATTGTCTGTAGTAACTCTATAAAATTGTGCTGTTGGTTGGTTGTAGTAAGTACTCCACGTTTCACCACCATCATAACTAACTTGAGCTCCACCATCATCCCCAATAATCATTCGTTTAGAATCTTCTGGAGAAATCCATAAATCATGATGGTCTCCGTGGGGAGCATTGAAGGTTTTAAATGATTTACCGCCATCGGTAGACTTGTGGTAGCGTACGTTAAGTACATACACTACATCTTCATCTTCCGTATCTGCATACACACGGGTGTAATACCAGGCACGTTGGCGTAGTTTACGCTCGCTATTTACCTGACTCCACGTTTTACCACCATCGTCCGAACGGTATAAACCACCTTTTTCCTTATTCTCTACGATAGCCCATACGCGTTCACTATTTTTTGGCGATACGGTAACCCCTATAATTCCTAAGGTATCCGCTGGAAAACCCTCGTTTTTGGAAATTTCTGTCCATGTTTCACCACTATCCGTACTTTTCCATAAGGCAGAACCATCACCACCACTACTTAAAGAATAAGGTGTACGTTGCGCGCGCCACGTAGAAGCATATAAAATTCTAGGGTTGTTGGGGTCAAAGGTTAAATCTACCGCACCAGCTTGGTCATTCACAAACAAAACTTGTTTCCAATTTTTACCACCATCGGTACTTTTGTAAATACCACGTTCTTTGGTGGGTTTATAAATATTACCCAACACTGCAGCATATACGGTATTGTAATCCGTAGGATGTACACGTAGCCTAGGTACATGCCTACTTTTCTCTAGACCGGCTTTTTCCCAAGTTTTACCCCCGTTTTCTGTTTTCCAAATACCGTAACCACTAGATACGTTGCCACGCAGGGTTTTTTCCCCACCGCCAACATAAATTACATTAGGGTCGCTTTTAGCAACCTCAACGGCTCCAATACTACCGCCAAAATAGCCGTCAGATATATTTTTCCAAGACCTACCGCCATCTAGGGTTTTCCAAACGCCACCGCCAGTAGCACCAAAATAATAAAGGTTAGGTTCTCCGGGCACACCCGTTACCGCGGCAGAACGCCCACCACGAAAAGGACCTACCAGGCGGTATTCCAAACTAGAATACAGCTCTTCTTTAGGTGCTGTGTCTTGATTTTGTTTTTTTCTGCGTTGTGCTTGGACAGTAGGAATAGCCAAAGCAAGGGCACATAATAGAATGCCCATTTTTTTAAGCGTGGTTCTCATTTTTTAAGCAAGTTGAATTAGTCAGTCCTAAAAGTAATGAAAAACAAGTACAATTCTATTGTGCCATATTTTGTAAATTAAGCTACTTATAACTTAAACCAGACCAATGAACAAACGAGAATTTATTAAAACCACCGGAGCTGGCGCGCTGGGTGTTGCCCTTGCACCATCTTTATTACATGCACAACAGCCAAACAAAAAGCTTAGAACTGCACATATTGGCGTGGGCAATATGGGTTGGGAAGATTTAATTGCCATTTCTTCACATAAAAACGTAGAAGTGGTTGCCCTTTGTGATGTAGATGCTCTTTACCTGTCCAAAGCCCACAAAATGCACAGAAAGGCTAAAATCTTTTTTGATTATAGGGTAATGTTGGAACAAATGAAAGACGAGATTGATGCTGTTATCATTTCAACACCAGACCATACCCATGCTCCCGCATCCTTATTGGCCATGGAGATGGACAAGGCCGTTTATTGCCAAAAACCATTGACACACTATGTAGCCGAGTCTAGAAAAATGATGCAATTGGCCAATGATAAAAACCTCATTACCCAGATGGGTATACAGGTACATTCTTTTTACGATTATAAATTAGCCACATTATTGATACAGTCTGGGATTATAGGCAAGGTACACACGGTGCATGCTTGGAGCCCAAAAAATTGGGGGTTTGATGGCGAAGCGCCAAGTGGGGAAGATGCCGTACCCGACCAATTGGATTGGAATTTGTGGCTAGGTACTTCTCCTTACCGTGCTTTTAAAGATAACCAGTACCATCCTGGTAATTGGCGAAAAGTTATGGACTATGGCTGTGGCACTTTGGGCGATATGGGCGTTCATATTTTTGACACCCCCTACAACGCCTTACAATTAGACGTTCCTATGACCATTAAAAACGAATGCAGGCCCAGTACCGGGTTTGGTTTCCCAGAAAACAATAAGGTTACCTATGAGTTTCCTGGCACGCCATACACCGATAAAACCCTTAAATGGATTTGGTATGACGGACCCGGTATGCCAACGCTTCATGAAGATTTAGTGCTGCCCGGAATGACCGATAAAAAAAATGTTGCGTCTAAAACCAGTATGGAGGATAAAATGTCCTTGGATGCCAAAGCAGCTGCGTTGAACGAATTGCCAGAACAAGGCGCCATGTTCGTAGGTACTAAAGGGCGGTTGTTGCTGCCCCATTTTATGCAATTACCCAGGAAAATAGTTCGTGGAAAATATGTTGATATTACAAAGGAGATTGAAGCATTGGACCAGCAATACCAATTGGGAAGTCCCATACGGAATTATGAAACCCAAGGTCCTAAACATTACCATCAGTTTGTAGACGCTTGTTTGGGAACGGATACATGCTCGGCGCCATTTTCTTATGCCGGACGATTAACAGAAACCATACTCCTAGGGGTAATTGCAGGCCGATTTCCAAACCAAACCTTACATTGGGACGCAAAAGCAGCACGTTTTAAGGAAGAAGAAGCAAACATATATTTGTCCGGTGAATATCGAAGTTTTTAATTAGCAATAGATAATCATAGTTATACCTAAGTTATATTTAACTATATAGCTATGATTTCACAGAAATAACCTCGCTGGCGCTAGTTTGTAACTAGTGCCGTACCGAGCAAGAAGTATAAAGTACTGAGTAAAAAGTATTGTCTGTATTCGTCATGCTGAACTTGTTTCAGCTTCTCGTTTTAAAGAAATTTATGGCGTCATTTCGAAAGAAATAGCCTAACTATTTCTGAGAAATCTCTTTTGGACTATAAAGTAAAAAGTACAGGTTGTATTCGTCATGCTGGACTTGTTTCAGCATCTTATTGTTGTAGTAATGAGAATTACTATTTCATAAATTGCTATTGCTGTCCAGTGTTTTGCATGCCTCAATGTAAAAAATTGTTACGAAGTAACTAATCTGTTTCGTTTTATATTACCTCTGATTACTTACTTTTATGTTTTCTGCCGCAGCAGCACAGCTGCTGCGGAGCGGGGCAGACTACTGTTAAGTCAGTGGTAACAATTAAAAATTAAAATTTTGGATAAAAAGCTAAGTCAAGAGATAAATGAAAAGGTCTTAGGCGCTATTTCAAGTTTCTATATCAATAGAGGATTTAAGCTCAAAAAAGGTCTTTCAAAGTTTTTAAAAAATGACTTTTCGATTTTCTGGGGAGAAACGAGTAAGGGTGTAGACTCACTTGTCTTTAGACCGAGTATCACCCTTGAAAACAAAGAAATATCAAACGTGTTATCAATCATTTTCCCAAAGTCTTTGAAAAACAATACCATAATTAGGGTGTTAGATTTGGACTTTGCAAATGAGTTTGGATTTAAAGATTTTGAATCTCCTTTTGTAAACGATCACGGAGCAGACGGGAAATCCTATTACTATCGAGTAGAAATTAATACAGATATTGAACCTATTGCATCTGATCATATTCGATTCATGGAATTAATTGGCCTACCTTTTATTGAAAAACTAAGTTCTTTGGAAGGAATACATGAGTACATCAATGAAAAGGTGTTGAAAGTAGACGATGCATTACTAAAGATAGATGAAAAGCAGAAAGAGCTTAAAAAAGGCTATGGTAAAAGGGAGGTTTTGAGCGGTGTTGTGGTATCATACCTTTTGAAAAGAGAAGATACCAATTTGCTATTGAAAAGAATAATGCTGCTTTTTGAAGGAAATGACTATGTCCTTAATGATGTGAGGAAAATTGAAGAGTATTTTAAAAGTCAATCCTCTTCTACCCCCGCTCCGCAGTAGCTGTGCTGCTGCGGTAAATAATCTCAAATGGTCTTTATTATTTGTTGCACTACTACAACTTCTGGTAAAATGGATTCCCCCGCTAGCGCTCGTTTGCAACGAGTGCCGTGTTTGAGTAAACCATAAAAGACTAAAAGCCACAGTTTAAAGCTGTGGTTTTTTTATTTGGCAGTTTAGGCATCATAAAAAGATGCTGAAACAAGTTCAGCATGACGAAAAAAACGACACTTAATACTTTTTACTTTTTACTTCAAAAAAACAGACCCCTCAGTCCTTTGGACAGCTCCCCTTACTAATGGGAGCAGCTGTATTTGTTTTCAAAGAAGATAATCTTATAACTTTAAAAACCAGATACTGAAACAAGTTCAGCATGACAAAGGAAAACGATACTTCGTACTTAATACTTCGTACTTCTTATACTATATACTTTCAAAGAGATTTCTCAGTCGTAGCTTTGCTAATCCTATCGAAATGACGATAATAAGCTGATTCACTCTTCTTTCTTACTTTTTACCGTTAGCCTTGTACTTTAAAACAGCTTTTCTTATCAAAATGAAAATTGAGCAATACCAAAAAAAGAGGGCTATTAGCCCTCTTTTCACCATCACAATACATATCCTTCTACTCAGAAAGGATAACTGATTTTACGTTTACAAATTCGCGCATACCAAAACCGCCGTGTTCTCTACCGTAACCCGAGTTTTTAATACCACCAAATGGCATTTCTGGATTTGCCAATCCAAAGGAATTAATGAATACCATTCCGGTATCAAAATAATTTTGCGCCAATTCTATTGCTTTTTCTTTGTCTTTGGTGAAGATTCCACCACCTAAACCAAACTGACTATCATTAGCTATACGCAAGGCATCTTCTGTATCTTTTGCCTTTATTAGCGAAGCTACAGGGCCAAACAATTCGTCATCAAACGCAGGCATTCCTGGCTCTAGATTTTCTAAGACTGTAGCTGGATAGTAGTATCCATCCGTTTGTGGCATTTGTCCACCGCATAATACATCGGCTCCTTTTTCCACACTCTCTATTACTTGTTGGTGTAATTCTTCTCTTAAGTCTTTACGGGCCATTGGGCCCAATTCAGTTTCCTCCATGTTTGGGTCGCCCATTTTTAACGCCTTCATTTTGCTGACAAACGCTTTTTTAAATTCGTCATAAACGGCATCTACCACAATAAAACGCTTAGCCGCGATGCAGGTTTCCCCGTTATTGTAGATTCTACCTTTTACACAAGCTTCGGCAGCAGCTTCTACATCCGCATCTGCCAAAACCAAGTAAGCATCATTACTACCCAGCTCCATCACAGTTTTCTTCAACACTTTGGCTGCCTTTGCCGCTATGATTCTACCTGCACTTGGGCTACCCGTTAAGGTAACACCTTGTATCAAGTTGTTATTGATGATAGCATCGGACTGGTCGTGATTTATAACTAAGGCTTGAAAAGCATTTTCTGGCAATCCCGCCTCATTAAAAATTTTCTCTAACAACTTACCGGTTCCGGTAACATTACTAGCATGCTTTAACAGCACCGTGTTCCCTGCCATTAAATTGACTATTGCATAGCGAATTACCTGGTATGAAGGGTAATTCCATGGCTGTATACCGTAGATTACACCCATTGGAGAATAGGTGATTATACCTTCGCCCCCGTTCATCAGTTCTCTTTTTTCTGATGCTAACTGCTCTGGGGCTTTATTTACCGTATATTCACAAATTGCTGCGCATAACTCCACTTCGTGTTTACTTTGAGATAAAAGCTTGCCCATTTCATCTGTCATTAATTGCGCTAGCTCATCTGTATGTTCCAAAAGCTTTTTACCAATATTCTTGATAATTTCTCCGCGCTCCTCTAACGATTTGTGTCGCCAAGAGGTATAGGCTTTATGACTATTGCGCACGGCGTTTGCCACTTCTACGTCCGTCATTTGTGGATAGCTGCTTAGCGCTTTGCCCGTTGCAGGATTTGTAGTTTCTATTTTTTGTGTTTCTATTGTTATCGTCTCCATCATTCTTCTTTTTTAAATTCTAGTGTTGTTCTGTAGGCATCACGTAAACATCATTTACATTAGCTCTTTGTGGTTGTGCCATGGCATAATAAATAGCTTCTGCAATATCCTCTGCTTGTAGCGGAGTCATTTCTTGCATGTCTTTCATCATATCCAAAATATCATCGTCTGTAATGGTATCCGTTAGTTCTGTAGAGGTAAATCCCGGCTCTATAGACGTTACGTTAATACCATACTTAGGGGCCAATTCTTTACGCAAGCCTTCAGAGTACATTTTAATTGCCGCCTTTGTTGCGCAATACACCGTACCACCTGGAAAATAACTATGCGCCGCACTAGAAGATATATTGATGATATGACCACCTTTGTTTTCCATTAAAGTAGGTAACACTGCGGCTACACCGTTAAGAACCCCGTTAATGTTTACAGAAACCATTTGGTCCCATTCTTCCGTTTTTAATTTATCTATGTAAGACAGTGGCATTACACCAGCATTATTTATAATTCCGTTTATAGTCCCAAAAGCACTTTTTGCCTTTGCCGCCACTTGGCGCATATCGTCCTTATTGGTAACATCTGCTACTACCACTAGGGCTTCACCATCATTCTTTTTAATTTCATCTTGTAAATCTTGCAACTGCTCCTCTCTCCTAGCAGTAAGTACAACTTTGGCGCCTGCCTTTGCTAAGCGCTTTGCCGTTGCGGCACCAATACCACTAGAGGCACCTGTAATTACGATTACTTTATTCTCTAAATTCATAGCAATTTTCTTTTTTTACAAAGTTGCCACGAATTGAGCATGCCCTTTAGTGCGATTACCGTTTTCCTTGACGGATATGCTGAGAACACAGATTATATGGCCAGTCAAACTTTAGAATCGCAGACCACATTATTCTCTTGTTACGTATCTTACCAGTACTAAAACTGAACACAAATGAAACGAACTGCCTTATCCAATAGTAAAAATTGGATGCTATTACTGCTTACA
The DNA here is from genome assembly GCF_056160685.1 of Croceivirga sp. ABH4_376. NCBI lineage: Bacteria > Pseudomonadati > Bacteroidota > Flavobacteriia > Flavobacteriales > Flavobacteriaceae > Croceivirga > Croceivirga sp. ABH4_376. Next base: position 217,919 of record NZ_JBSWXQ010000001.1, read on the forward strand.
CTTAACTTAAGTCTATTATCCCTTACAGCACAAGAATTTGTTTATGGAGATCCTTTACCAGATGCGCCAGAATTGGCTCCTAGAGGAACATACACTGTAGGAGTAAAAACCATGCAATTTGAAAATCCTAATCAGGTAGATATTTTAAACTCCACGGGAGATAAAACGGTTAGGTACACTAGACCGTTAACCACAGAGGTTTGGTATCCGGTAAACAAAAAGGGAAACCGTGCTACCACAACATACCAAGATTATATGGGGTTTGCTGGCGACAGCCTTAGACCGCTGATACCCTTTACTTTTAAAGGTAGAGCATTGAGAGATGCTATCCCAGAAAAGCCTTTAGAGAAATATCCACTAGTTATTGTGTCTCATGGCTATGTTGGATCTAGGTACCTAATGACGTATTTAACGGAGAACTTAGCCTCCAAAGGTTATGTAGTAGTAGCTATAGCGCATACCGATAGTACTTTTAAAGATGCCAACGCCTTTTACAGCACCCTTTTAAACCGGCCGCTAGACATTAGATTTGTATTAAATACCATTGAAGCTATTTCTAAAAAAGGCTCCAATATGGTATTGGAAAATCTGGTAGATACCAATAACACTGCCTTAATAGGATATTCCATGGGTGGTTATGGCGTATTAAATGTTGCAGGTGGTGGTTATAGCGATGGTTTAGGCGCGTTTTTTAAAACGATGACTAAAGGGAGTGATGCTATTAGGGTGAATTTGGCTAGTAATGCTGACTACCAAAACCAAAAAGATGCCCGAATTAAAGCTGTAGTCGCTTTTGCTCCATGGGGAAAAGAAAGAGGAGTATGGACCGCAGATAATCTTAAAGGAATTACAGTGCCTACTTTTTTTATTACTGGTGATAAAGACGATATTTCTGGATACGAAAACGGGATTAAAGCAATTTATAAAGAAGCAATCAATAGCGATAGGTACTTGTTAACCTATGCCAATGCCAGACACAATGTGGCACCCAACCCTGCTCCTAAAGAAGCTTTAAATCTTGCATTGCATTTTGATGAATATTACCGCTATGCAGAACCTGCATGGGATTCCAGACGAATTAATAATATCAATCAGCATTTTATAACCGCGTTTTTGGGCCGTCATCTTAAAGGTGAAAACAATGATGCGTTTTTAGATTTAGAGACTAGCGATAACAAAACGGATTGGAAAGGATTTAAAGAAAGGTCTGTTACTGGTTTAGAGTTGTTACACCAAAAACCAGCAGAGTAAAATCTAGCTTTACATTACAACTATATACAAAACCCCATACTTTGATAATAAAGTATGGGGTTTGTTTTTGCTCATCTGCTCTATAAATTACAGAAGTTTTGTAAACAAACCCTATGGATTAATGCTCCAATAAATCTAGGCAAGACACTATTAACGGGCTATTTAGATGGCTCGGCCAAGTATCTGTCAAAATATTCTATTAGTTTACCAAAGAGGTAGCGGTCGTAATTGGGCTCACGACTCCATCCGTGTGTTGCTCCCGGTGCAAAAGCAAAATCGAAATTTTTACCCTGTTTAATTAATTCTTCTGCTAAAGTGGCCGTAGTCTTAAAAGGAACCACATGATCCTGCATACCGTGGATAAACAAGAGCTTATCTTGCAAATTGCCTGCGTACTTAATTGCTTTTCTTTCAAAAACTTCGGGATGTGTCTGTGGGGTACGCACGATAGCAACATCATCTGTACCAAAAAACACTGGGTCCACAGCCGCAGCTGCAGCAACGCCTACTTGGAATAATCCAGGCTTCTTTAATAACGAATACACAGAGAGCGTACCACCATAACTGCTGCCCCAGATACCAATACGATTGGGGTCTACGTAATCTAACGACTCTAAGTAAGCAACCGCACTTGCATAATCTTCTATGTCTTGGTCGGCAAAGCCTAACAGAAACGCTTCACGGAATGCCCTACCATAACCGTTACTGCCACGCGAATCTACCTGCACCACAATATACCCTTTATTCACCAACAGTTGCTGTACCAGACTGTAATTGCCAGCCCAGCGATTCCTAGCGGTATTGGAATATACAGGTCCAAAAACTACAGGATACTTTCTGCCTGGCTTCATGTTACTAGGTTTTAGTATACGTGCATGCAGCGTATAATCATCTACAAGACTGGGAAAAGTAACGTATGCTGCGCTTGTCCATGTTCTTTCCGTAAAGGCCGGTAAAGGCGAATGGGTTACTCGCTTAGCGTTGCCATTCTTATCGCTTATTGCATAGAGCTCATGGGGAGCAGTGTCGTTACTATGCAATACTGCCAAATTCTGGCCATCTGGTGAAGGATAACCAACGTTTTGGCCAGCTAAACGGGTTACTTGTTCCGGTTTACCACCGGATGCATCTAAACGATATACGTGCTGTTCGTACGGATTAACCCCATTACCTGTATAAAATAGCATATCGCCAGCAATGCTTGGCGCGGATAATGCATCGTAAGAAGGATCCGTTAGGAGTTTTGGATTACTTTTAGCGTTTAAGGGGTCAATGGTATAAAGCCCATAACGGTCATTCATATCACTTAAAAAAACAATCTGCTGCCCATCTGGATGCCAATTAGACCCAAAGGAGGTGTACATACGGCTCTCACGCACGCCATTCCAAATCTCACGGGCTTGGGATTCATCAGGAGCTACAACAAAAAGTTTACGATCTACAGCAGTATCAGAGGCAACATCAATAAGTAAAGAACCACTTGGCGACCAGTTAAAATCGATAATCTGATTCGCACTTGGGTCTGGCAAATCTAGATAGGTTATTTCTGTGTTTTCTATGTTGAGCAGTCCCACCCTACGTATCTCGTTGGCATCACCCGGGTAACTTCTGCGTACTTCATTGGGGTTGGTTTCTGCATCAAGATAATTGGGAAAAGGTACCTTTTTCATCTCACGCCTATCCACAGCATGAAAAACAATTTGTTTCCCATCTGGAGCCCATTTATAGGTTGGCCCACTCCAAATACCCGGACCAATTTCGCGCTCAGCTCTACTATAACGCCCTTTTCCTAGATTAGACAGACTTGCAATTCCAATTTTAGTAAGTTGATGGTTTTGTTTGGTGGTTAGGTCCGCAAGCCACAAATCACTCTTGCTAATATATGCCAACTGATTGCCGTTTGGGGATATGGACAAGTGATGCGCACCTTCCATTACTGGCATCAATTCTACATCTTCTCCATTACGCAGTCCTGTTTGCCATAGATTGTTACCGCGTAGACTAATAAGGGTATTTTTATTTACCCAGACCATATCGCGCACTGGCGCAGATTCGGTATTGGATAAAAGGCGCATGGTATTCCCATCTTTTGAGGATATCCACAAACCTCGACCTGAGGTGCCCGGTTTGCTCCAAGAGAAGGCAAAGTGCTCGCTGTTGGGTGCCCAAACAGGTTTTGATGGCGTTGTTCCTGTAAGTTTTGGGGTGTCAAAGATAGCGTTAAGTGTGAGGGCTGTTTCTTGTGCTGTAACGGTTAATGTTATCGCTATTAAAAAGCCCGTAATTGCCCACTTTTGCCAAAAAGAAATATAGTTCATGCGTTTACTTCAAAAAAAAATTAGCTAAAAATCTACTTATTGCATCATAATCATATGGTCTGCATTACCCGTCATTTCCCACTGGGTTAACACTACAGGGATATTACCAATGCCATTGATGCCATCAAAAAATTCACTGAGTTCAAAGGTTTCTCCCTTTTGCTCTTTGCTATGCGCATATGCGGCCATTGCGGCTTCTAACAAGTATTTTCCTGTAATATAGCTGGTACCATAACCCGGCTGTCTTAAATACAAGTGCTGCTCAAATATCAATAGTTCTTTTTCCGTTTTCATCCACCCTCTAGGGGTATATTCTGAGTGTATACTTCCAGCTTCTTCCATAGTCATTTCATTGGCATGCGCATAAAGCGAACCTAGTCCTCTGGCAGCCCTTTGTGCCATCATAATATAGACGATCTCCCGTACTCTAGGGTCATCGTCATACAAGCCAGCATCCATAAACATTTCTTCTACAGCCGTGGCCGTACCCTCATTTCTAGAATCGAAGATATTGTACAACAATGGGCCTTTTCTAATTGCACTTGGGTTAGGCTCATTTTCCATTCTAGCCAGTTCAAACCAGTGGTAAAAGTGAGAAAATAGTGGGCGAGGGTCATAATGCGATGTGATGTAAAAAAAGTTTCTTGTTTCCTCTGGAACAAACGTGCCTAAGTGCTCTCTTAAAGCAGGCTCAAAATAATCTTTAACCGTTAAAATTTCTTCCTGCGCTAAAAAGTTCATGAAGCTTTTGGCTGCGCGATTGGCCAAGGCATCATAACGCTCTGGCGTATCTGCGGCTATTAATTGCGGGAGATTACGATTGCGATGTTCTTCCAATTTTAATGCCGACCACGCACGGGCAAGTTCTCTTTTGAGAATCATTACTTCGTCTTCCCAAGTAAGCGGAACCAAATGCACATTTTGCATATACCAGGTATAATTCTCTTTACCAATACCTGAAGGACCTGTTTTCTTATCGGATTGCGCTTCTAGCCATTCTACCAGTTGATTTGTGGATGTCTGGGCTTTATCCATAGCAGCCATCACGGCTTTATCAGCAGCTACTCCTGCAGCATTTTTCATTTTTTCTAGTACTTCTGATTGGGTTTTAATATCTCTGATACCCGTTATCCAAAGGTCTTTGGCATTACCTGTTAGGTTGATTTTGGCTTGTGTGTTTAGTGATGGAATCACGGCCAGCTCCTTGAGCATTTTTGTTCGTGCAGCATCGCTCAGCGGAAATTCATAGGTCCATAACTCCAACGTACCATGATGCGTGGGACCTTCATGCGCTGGCACATCACTTTTGGCGGTCCAAATGGTTTTATAGAACGCTGGGTCTCGCTCCCATGGTTTTAGTACACGATGGTTAAAATCAAAACCGTTCATCTCTGCCCAAACTACCATCCAATCCACTTTATTAGGGATGGACCAGCCCGTAGTATCAATTGCCGCATGGCGTGCTCGTAATTGGTCAAAAACCGGCATTCGTTGGGCAAACGTAGCTTTTTTATAATCGGGTGCACCATCATGTGCCGGAGGCGTTTCAAAGCTTCTCCAATCACTAAACAGTGCTACTAAATCCTGATAATCGTTGGTGGTCTGTTGTTCCGTTTTGGTTTGCTCGCTCTTTTCTTTCTTATCGGTTTTACAACTGAACAATAGCATTAGTAAAAAAGGGAGAAGGACGGTAGTGGTTCTCATATAGTCTTGGTGGTTTTAATTTGTTTGGTGCCTAAGCAGGATAATAACCGGATTTACCTTAACACATGGATTATTACGGAAATATACCAAAATCGTGTTACAATATTGCAAGAAAGCTCTTTTCCCTAGGTCTTGGAGCATCTTGAATTAGGCGGGTCCAAGCTTTAGGTGAAGTGGCCTATTGGCGTACTACTGAAACTTGAAATGGGAATACATCATGTTTTTAGGTTTACGGCTTCACTTTTAAGTCCCAATTTAATTCCCGCCTCTGTAATAGGAGGGACCAAATACACCGTTTTGACCTACTACTAATGGAGTCATTGAAGTACCATACTTAAAAACAGGGTTTAACCAATCTATACTACCATTATTGGCATTTAATGCGATTAATCCTGAATTGTTTTCGATTTCATCCGTATAATTAATGGCATGCCCATGATAAAATAACTGTCCGTTGGCGTATACAGGATTGTTGTCTACGGAGATATCATCCCTATACCATAGTTGTTCACCATCAATCAAAGAAACTGCATAAGGTCTTACATCATTAAAAGTTAAACTATTACCTCGGTCATAAAGACCATAAACCACGTTCTCTACAATAATTGGCGCCCATATGGCTTTAAAACCTGTTTCAATTTCCCATTGTAATTGACCCGTCTGGGCATCCAGACAGAAAAGCGAAGCATATACGGTATCCCTCAGAGGCTCTCCTTGTACTACTAACCTGTTGTTAAGAATATGTACATCTCCTAGTCTTTTAGCTTCAAAAACCCATAAAACCGCTAAGCTTTGTAAATCTATTGCGTATAAATTTCTAGCAGATATGTAAAGAACATCGTTTACAATTAAAGGTTCATTAATGGTTTGTATATCTTCTGGAAACTCAATCTTTTGTAATAACTGCCCTGTTGCCTTATCTAAAATATGTAAATAGACGGGGAAATACCCATAAAAGCTTTCTTCTGACAGCACAAACACCTTATCTCCATGTACTACAGGGGTCACATTCTCGTTTAAGCCATTATCCAAATCGCCACTGATATCTGTTGAATAATACCATAAAAGTTCTCCTGTATTTTGATTTAAAGCTACTACAACACCATAGTTGCCAGACGCATAGCATATGCCGTCTACACAAGCAGGCGGTGTTATTCCATAACTACTTGTATTGTAATTGAGCATTGGGGTACTCCACAGTAGATTTTTATTGGCCAAATTTATAGCGTTTACAGCATTATTATTTGTAGTAACATATAAGTTGCCATCATCATAATCTGCAAGTCTGACAAGATCTGTTGAATTGGGAAAGGTGTAAATACTTTCTTCCTCCCCTGTTTTAGCATTTACAGCATATAACTTTTCATCTAAAGAAGTAATAATAAAGTCATTGTTGGTAGGGTCACCAGATACTAATGGTGCTTTAGTATCCACATCTTCCTTGTCCTTTCCTGTAACATTCTCTAGGTCATTTTCTTTAGAGCATGCTATAGCTAAAACCATTAACAGACCTACAACTAATTTTCTGGTAGTTGAGTTGCGATTTAAATTGAAAATATACATGTCAATATATTTGTTACTATTAACTAATAAAACTATAACACCCTTTTATACAACCCTTTATTAAGTTATTACTATACTATTATGAAATGGATAACTATTACAATTTTGTATAACTATTAACCATAATGTAAACTGACTATCCTGTTAAAGTCCTTCAGCATGTTTAAAATCCGAGATTTGTTTTTCAAATTTTAAGCTGTCTTTAAATGCGCATAGATTACCATCTGGGTCCGTAAATTTGGCAATTGTACCCCAAGTATGCTCTTGATAATCTACTGCTACATTATTCAAAATCAACTTATCTGCAAGTATTTTTACGTTTGGGACATTCATCCGTAAGCACATTTTTGTCCGTTCTGTTCCGGTTTCTTGCCCATCATATGCATCATCCAATTCTACCATTAGGTATGCTTGTCCAAATTCAAAACAGGTTAAGTTTTCACTTTCAAACATTTTTTTTAGTCCTAACATCTGTTCATAAAACGCCACGCATTTATCGTATTCTAGGGTATATAGTATTATTCCAGTGCGGTCAAATTCCATTATATTTTTTTTGTTTATCTGTTTGTTTGCAAGGGTCTAAGTTATAACTACCTGCATGGGTTAACTCTAACTTTACAGGTGCACACCAAACTATATAGCTGTGAGAGATTTAGCTAACATAAGTAGACCCCTATTTAATGCAGAAATTTGTTGGTTTTTACCTCAGTTCTTTGTTGTATGCCGTTTTTTTTCGTAACTAATAAGATTCTAGTTTCCGTTTAATTCTTCAAATTCAGATTCCGAAATAGTTCTTTAAATTATTTTTGTGCTGATATTTAATTGAGTTCGTTTGATTTTGGACAGTGTAATTTAAAAAAAGAGTTTTCCTTTCCGCCTATTATATTCAATTTCGCTTTTTTTTTCACTTCTAATTACGAACAGTTTTGAAATTTCCGAAAATTAAAGAAGTAAGTAAAAGTCCGATTCCAATTCCGATAAAAGAACCCTTTGCAAAATCAGGTAATTCAAAAAAGTGAGATAAAATTTGTGAAGTTGCAATTACAAGCATTCCAATTGATAATAAAATTAATGCTCTTCTTTTCGTTATTTTTTTCATTTGATTATAGATTTTAAAAAATTAGTAACTCAATTAAAGTATTTGTTACATTAAGATTTTAGTTTCACACGTTTCGGCTAAATTGTTGCCAACAATTGAATATCCTTCATGTGATGGATATATACCATTATTTTTAGATATCCGTAATAACGGATATCTCTTTTGGATAAAACTTCTAAATCTTAGACGGGCAGAAAATCCTTTTTTGAACTTTCCTCCAACTTACAGCTTCTGAATCATCAATTGCAGAAAACGGGGAAGGTTACATTTTTAGAGATTGCTACAATTACAAGAAGGCTATCCTCTTAGACGCGATGCCTGATGGGATATTAAAAAAAGTAATACTTAAATTTTTAACCACCCATAAATTAAATTACAAGCTAAGATTGTTTACATGGCCCACACGGTACAGCTTCATTCAGATTATCTTGATTTAGTGTATATGTATTTTTTTACTGATTCTTTATGTACTCAGCATTCAATTGTTTTAAGCCAGCGATATTTCTCTCCAAAACAACTTCTACATCTTCTGTTTTAATATGCCCCAATATACCCCATGGCCCATTATAGCCTTGCTTTTTAAGGCTTTTAATCATATCTAATTCATGTTTACCATCCCCTATTGGCGCTATTTCTGGGCCGCCCTTAGCCATTCCATTTAAGTTTACATAAGATAGATATGGTGTGATTTTCTTGGCAATTGCATTAAAATCTTGGATATGCTCATGAGCATGATGAAAATTATATACTATGGAAATGGAATCATCTTTTATTTGCTCTATAATTTTAATTTGATTTTCTGGCTCACCAAACCAACCTCCGTGATTGTACAAAGCAATTTTGCACCCTAATTCATCTGCTTTTGCTTTAATAAACTTTACCATTTTAATTGAAAAATCTAAAGACGCTTCATCACTAAGATTTTTAAAATAATTGTTACTAAAGCTCAACCAAATAGTTGGTTTCTGTTCTGCTTTTTTTAAGTTGCTAAGTAATTCTTCATTGGCTTCACTCAATTTGCCTATGCTGTCTCTAGTAGCATTTAACCAAAGTAATACAGATACTATTTCTATATTATTTTCCTTTGCCAAATTAAATTCTTTCTGCATTTGACTGTAATCTCCATCCCCTTTATTATAGCCGTATTTATGAAACCCCATCTTATTAAGTAGTTCTATACGCTGTTCTGGTGTTCTTTCTAATGCATCAAACCCTTTTATACACCAAGGTGTTAAATCACTGGTATTTACCAGTTGTTCTGGCTTTGTTTCACAAGAACAAATTTGTAGCAATACTACAATTAGAATTGTACTAATTCTTAGGCTTTTCATTTTACTTAATTTAACTTTAATAACTGAAAAATAACAACTTATAACAATAATACAACAAAACGCTAACCTCTAACTCTAGTTGTAAAATCTTAGCTTAGAAAGCAACCAATTGCCATTGGGCTGTTAGCAATAGATTATGTACTAAATCTTTTAAATCTTTCACTCTTTAAATGGCTCCAATCTTCTTTTATCATACTATAGTATACATCGTTTTTACTTTTACCTTCTGTGTCAACATAGTTGTTTCTAAACAAACCTTCTTTTGTTGCTCCAAGTTTTTCTATGGCCTTTTGTGAGCGTATATTTTCTTCGTCTGCACTAAATTGTATTCTTCTAAAGCCGATGGTTTCAAAACCAAATTTTAACAATTCGTATATACAGGCTGCATTTAATCCCGTTCCTTGAAAATCTTTTCCGTACCAAGTCCAACTGTTAGAAAATAACAAGTCAAGAAAAGTAGGAGTGAAATTATAATCCAGAACCAATTTCGTTTCCACATTTTATTTTCAAAATTATACACAACGGTTAGTATATGAAAAGTAGGCGATTTTAAAGAACTAAATTTTTGGTTAATAGCAAAGTTTCATACGAGCCAAAAGCTGCATATTTATTTATTGCTTCGCCTATTTTTTATATACCATGTTACAATGAGTTTCTTATACTATTCAGATATTCAATGTTCATTTTAAAGCGATTTTTATTTAGTTTTGGCTTATACTTACCAAAGCTATTATCTAAAAGATAGTAGGCTTCAAGAAAATCATTTTCATTTTTGAATAAGCTTTTCCAACAATTTAATTTTTTATCTTTTAAGCCTCTGATCATAACTCCGTTTCCATAAAATTTTAATGGCGAGCAGTTGAATTCAGAATTTATATTTAAACGTTTTTCTCTATTCATTAAAGCATCTTCAAATACTTTTATCAAGTAATCTATATGAGATTTAAGCCTTTCTTTTGGACTTTCAATTTCAAATCTCCATTCATTATTTTTGGGAATCTTAGACATTGATTGATTTCTTTTTTTGTTAACATATAGAGTATCTAATTCCCATATGGTTGGAAACTCTTTCGGTCTTATAACAAAAAAACTTTTATCGTCAATAGAATTATACTCTAGGATTAAACTTTTATAACTTTCTTCTAATGGAATGTCGTAGGCTACAATTGATGACTTTTTTGAAATTAAAAGCTTTATATTATTGTTATCAATTATAGAATATGTGCCAATAAAATAATATGGATAAAAGTAAAAGCTAAAATTATTATCTTTATAAAAAGAGACGAAACCACCTTCGTGAAATTTAGACCATGATTTTTGTCCTTTTAAATAGAGCTGTTCTTCTAAGTTTTTTCTAAATTTTTCTTTCTCGAATTTAGTGTAATTATTATACTCTTCAATGAATTCTGTATTTCCTGCTTTTTTCAAATATTCTTGTACGGCATAATCAGAAGAAAACATTTTCACTGATTTTTTATAATAAGTTTGGTCAGCCATATCGTACATTTCCCAATCTCCCACTAATTCATCTTTCTTGTCAGAACATGATATTAATGTCAATATAATTATGACAATATAATTCTTAAAATAATTTTTCTTCATAATTCATTGTAACGGTTCGGCTATGCGTAGTGCGGGATTTTAAGGCACTTAACTTTCCTAATACCGATAAGTTTGATTAATGTAATAGCTTTAATATTTGCAGTTTAGCCCGCATTACGTATAGGTTTTGTTACCTGTAGGCTTTTTGATTTTCAGCAATTTTGTATTTCGTTCAAAGCATAATTAGAGTTGCTATAGATTATTTAACGGGATTGCGATACCGAGAGCGGTTCTCAAGCCTGTCCAATTTGTTTTGACCTTTTCACCGGCATTGTTTTCTAAGTGAAAATCGCTGTTCTCTTGAAACATCAGGGTTCCTCCAAAAGATAAATCAACACCTACCGATGCCTTGATAATCAAAAATGATAACGGATATTCATAAATTACCCGTGCCCCAACACCCAAGTTTATCGATTGAAAATCTATATTTTCTTCTGTTATGGCATCTAATATCTCGGTATAGTTCTCTAAAATCATTGTTGAGAACATTCCAAATCCACGCAAACCAAGAGTGAAATTGCTATCTGTTTTATTGAAAGGCACTAAATATTCAGCACCTAAAGTATATCCTTTTATAGATTCCGTAATTCGCACGACACCAGAAAAATCCGAATACGACAGTTTTCCACCTGTGGTATTGTAGCTCCCAAAAACAAGCACATTGGCCTTTACTATTTCATAGCCCAAAGTAAAACCGATGTTTCCCGGAAAATCGTCGGTTGTTTGAATCGGAATTTCTGGCAAATCAGCTTTAAACTCTTCTTGAAAATTTGAGAGCGATTTATGGGAAAACGTATTGTAGTTGGCTTCAAAAACAATCTTTCCGTTTTGAGCAAATGAAACAAAGGAACATACCAGTGAAAAAAATAAAAGCGTTTTTTTCATAAACCTTATTAATATAGATTAGTTTTTAGATGATACCCATCTGAATCAATTATATAACCATTAAAATACCAGTATCTGGTATCCTGTGTTGAATAAATTCTCATTTCGGAGGTATTACCAGACAAATCGGTTTTGGTGGCCCTAATGCCACCAGAATTGAAGTAACCAATTGTGAAAACCTCTGAATCTTCAGTATAGTTTATTTCCCTAAACGTATGGCCAGCGTCCCGTAACCTACTTCTACTAGCAATTTTGGTAGCCACATTGTATTCTTGGCCCGTCCAATTTCTCGTATAATTACCAAAGCATAAATTCTCGTCATCATTACCAAATTCAACATATTCCACATCAACATCAATATAGGAGTTTAGATCATCGTAAAGTAAAAATGAACCCCCGGTATTTTCATAAAGTATACCATCAACAGAAAAATAGGATGTAGACCTACCTATAGAGAAATATTCGTTTTTCTGTTGTTGTATTATTATATTTTTTGATGGAATATCATAAGCGGTAACCAATTGGTTTAAATCGTCATCTACAAAAAGTAGATTTCCTCTAACGAAAGCTACCGAGTTCAAACTATGCGTGCCATATTCGCTTATAGTATAAGAATCAGAAACGCTACCTAAACTTATATCATAGGCAATAGCCTGTTCATTGGAGTCAACATAAAAGTAATCTTGGTTTTCATCTAATTCAATACTTTTAAAAACGCTTGAGCCCGAAATACTACTAAAACTTAGCGTTTCCTTTAACTGAAACTCACTATTGTAAACTTTGACGCTATTTTCTTCTAAAAGATAAAATTCATCATGTTTTGAGGAATAGACAACATCTACAATTTGTTCTATATTTAATTTTGTTCCTAGTCTATGATTTAGATAATGTACCTGAGTAGCAAAAATACTGGAACCTGTTCTGAAGTAGAAAGACATGTCACTTGGCCCAAAATGGTATCCATCTAAAGCTACTGTGCCACCTTTTGGGTCTAACGATTTCTTTAAAGTAGTTACACCACCACTGAACGAACGTTGAAACCAAACATAATATTCTTCAAAATTACTATATAAAGGGTGTTCGCTAAATTCAATTTCAAAATCTGTTCCATTGATAAGATTTACTGATAGTACTTCTATCTGGTCCATTATAAGCGGAATTTCAGCTCCGTTCTTTTCTTCAAATTCATTTACTACCCTAATATGATAAATAGGGTCGTAGAGCACGGTTAGAGTATCATTAAAAACTCCGTTTTCTATAATCTCATCAGATAAACTAATTTCATTGCTTATATATTCGTAGCCATCTGAACTTCTATGGGTTACCACCAAATAAACATCATTTTCCTGGTAATCTGGTACTTCATTCCAATAAAGAAAAATTGTTCCATCAACAACTTCAACACGTTCTATTTCAAAAGGATTAGATAGTGATTTGTTGACCGTAAAAGGATAAAGATCTAATTTCGTAAAAGCTTCCGCGTCTAAGATGTTTGCTAAACTACCAGAGTTTGTAGCATAGGAATATGATACTTCCAAAAGATGTTCGCCATCTTCAATAGTATTTAAATCTAATATAAAAGAACCTGAATAATTTGAGGTACCCTCAATTAAGGCACCATCAAGATAAATAGAGATATTGTAGAGTGTGTTTCTTGAATTTGGGAATTGATAAAGAATCTCCCTGGATGAAATTAGAACTTCATCCTTTTGAAGATTAGTTAATATAACATTTAAATCTACCTCTTGTAGTTCAATGTCATTATAATAATCATCGGAAAATTGATACTCACAGCTAAAAAATAGAACAGCTATTGCAATCGACAAGTACCTTATAGATTTATTTTTCATTAATATGTCCGTAAATTTGTTTTAACCAAAATAGCAAGAGAAAAACTTTAAAAATCACTTTTTCGGTCATAATCTTACTTTTTTAGCTTACAGGTAACGTTTAGTATATGAAGCGTAGCCTTCCGTTAGGCGGCTATGATTTCATATACAGTGTTATGCATTTTTTTCTTTTATTTCTCCAAATATTTCCATGTCATAATCGTATCCTACCTCACCTGGAAAAAGTCCATTTAAATCGGGATAAATTACCTGAACAGAGTCAAAGCCAATTCCATCATAAAGTCTCAAGGATGCTAATACTTTTTCCTCAATTAATGAAGTTTCAACGGGAATTAAATAAACTAAAAATCTATCAATTAGATTATCCAGTTTCTCGTTGAAAGGAATTGATTTGTCTTTAAAAATCTCAGCGTAATTAGTGATTATCGTATTAGTCAAACCATTTGGTAATCCTGAAACAAAAACTTCTGGAATTCCGAAATTTTTGTATAAACCTGTTGAATATCCGAAAGGAGTGAAGTCTTTTTCCTCCATTACATAAGTCACGTGATAACCATATTTTTCTATGTCATCGTCAATTCGCTTCAAGAATAAGCGTTTCTTCTCCTCATCAATATTGTCCATTATTTAAAGTATATGAGCTTGATTTAATTATGCATAACGGTTAGGCTAAGATTTCGTTGCGGAATTTCACGCAGTGAACATTCCGCCGTAGTCTTAAAGATAGCTATTTGCCAGGAATTTCCATTTTGGAAATTCCGCCGCAATGAATTTTAGCCTGTGTTGTAACACGTTTTTATTTCAAAAATTCTAAGTCTAGATATATATTTTTCCTGTCGTCGGGGTCAATATAAAGAAAGGTTTTCTTTTTTAGAGCGAGATGAATTTTTAGGTTGTCCGTGTCCATTTTAATAGATTCTCGATAGGTAATTGTTTTTCCTTTGAAGGTTTTTTTTAGTGATATCTGATTAAAAGTCCTGTTTACTAATTTAAAATTCCTGTCTCCTCTCCCCACCAGTTCATTAAGTCCAGCGTATCGTGTATTGTCCGTTATAATTTTTTCCTGCCATGAGCTCGAATTTATCTTAACCTTTTCTAGGTCTATCTCGATTTTTTGCCCATTTTTTTTTAACTCTTCAATTCTTTTCTGGTTTTCTGTTGTCTTTTTTCTTTTATTCAAGTTTGTTTTAAAAATCCAAAATACAAATGGACTAATGAAAACAATTCCCAAAAGAATAAAGTAGGGATTTATATCCCCTGTTGGTTTCCATCTTCCACGATAACCAAGTCCCGCAATTATAGCAACAAATCCAATCCATACAATTCCAAATAAGGTGTAAGCCTTTAAAGAATTTAAAATGTCCTTAATTTTCATGGTTGGGTAAAATGTGTTACAACGGTCTCGTATAACCGTCAGTTACGGGTTTATAAACGTTAATTTTCGGTTTGGCACAGACTTTAGCAATTCCGAGTGGATTCGGACGTAGTCGAATCCGCCGTAATTGCGGTTATACATTGTTGTGCATAGTTTTTAATTTCTCTTTTAAATTTTCTATCATTCCACTCAAAAGTAAATTAAAATACTCTTTAGAGGCTTCTAAATTTTTAAGTTGAATTTTATAATTTTCCTTTTCACCAAAATTTCCAAATAAAGTTAAACTCTTATGTAATTCTAAAACAAATTCATCTGTTTCTGCTCCATAAACTCCAATCCAAAATGCTCCGTGTTCATCATCCATTTGTTCAATATCTTTCAGGGCTTTTAGTAAATCGGATTCAACAATATTCTCTTTATCGTAACCTCCTGCATATTGAATGTAAGAGCCTTCTATTTCTATTTTATTCATCCAGTTCAGTTATTGATTCCGCTATTTTTTCCGTTTGTCCCATTTCGTGATTCCAGAAGTGAATTTCATCAGTTAAAACTCCATTTCCGTTATGGGTTAAGATTATTAGGTTTCCAAATCCGTCAGAGCCGATTGCGATTCCATTTTCTGGAAATCCATTCCATTCACGAGCATTCTTTGTTTCAAGTCCGATATGATTACAAGTTCGACTTATTCTTTTACGGTCAGTTTTGTCAAAAAAAGGGAAAAGTTCAAATTCATATTTGTCCGTCACTAATTCTCCACCATTTGATTTAATCATACGGTTTTTAAATTCAGATGGGAATTTTACGTTCAAATCCGATTCAGTTTCTTTTATATATTTTTCTTCTAATGGAAATGGCATTTTGCGGTTTGGTTAAATTATGCACAACGGTTCGGCTAAGCGTAGTGCGGTTGTAAGGAAACTTTTCGTTTCCGTCTGTGCACGAAGCTAAAGCTTATTGTTTAGTTTTATTTTTTCTTGTCCAAAGCTAAATCCATAAGATTTAGCGACTAAGTAAATATACGCAGACCTTTGGTTTTACCCTAAAGTCCGCATTACGTTTAGGCATTGTTGGCTGTAGTGTTTTCATTCCCGTAAAGTTTATTGATTTTTGGTTGGACAATCCAGATTCCAATGAAATAAAACCACAACAGGAAAAATTCCCCAGCAAAATCTCCAAATCCGACTTTTCTTTGAAATTCAGCTGTTTTAATTGTTTTTGAAACAAAATACAATGAATAAAAAATACAAAACATTGAGAACAGATGTAGTGGTAAAATAATTGCAACAATCCAACCACTGTTCGCAAATCCAGTATTTCCCATTCCAGAAAATAGTCCGCCCATATATACCATTAGCAAAATGATATAGATTAGAGGGATAAAGAAGAAAACTTTAAATTTATTTACTTTCATTTCAATTTCGTTCGGAATGTTTTTTTGAAGTCCAATTGCAATTGACCAGAACCAACCGAAAAAAATGAGACTAAAAAAAATCATTACATATGGGAAAAAATCGAATTGAATGAATTGCTCATTTAGAACCTGAGTAAATCCTTCTTCTCCAACAACTTCTTCAGGTTGAGTTTGAAATCCCCAAATTTGAGACATGAAATAAAATTGATAGAGTAAAGGAATTCCTAACATCAAAACAAAAAGTTGCCAATGTTTGGCTCTTAAGAAAAGTCGAATCATTTATAAGTTTGGTTTAGTGACATTACAGCCAACGGTCTTGTATATGAAAAGTAGCGGATTTTACAAAGAGACTTTTCGGTTTGGTACTGACGATAAATTTAAAGAAATAACTTCTATCTAAGTACTTAAACCGCTATTTTTTATATACGTTGTTGTGCGGTCGTATTTTTTATTTTTCAGTTCATCAGCGTTGGTAAAGACAGACTCTTTTGCAGTTTTTGGTTGCAGCGTTGGCTTATGCGAATTGAAAATGTGTATGGCTTTATGAGTTGACATTATAAATCATTTTCTATATTTATAAGGGATTTTATTAGATTCTTTTCTACGTTTTGAATTGTTTTTTGATAATAAATTAAAGCCTTTGAGAAGTTAGTCGATTTTTTTCTTGCCTTTTCACCAACTATTAGAAAGTCAAGTTCTTTAAAGTCATCTTTATTTAGCATTTATCTACTTGGTGTTCCGCCACGTGTTTTGGAATACATATACTTTAGCATTAAGTCAGTTCTTAACACTCCTGTAATATAAATGAGGTCTTTAGGTCTATTTACGATAAATTCTGGCGAAACTACCATATAGTCTACTGATTGGGGAATTGTAGGAACTACAAAAATTTTTCTATTGAGCATACTCGGACCAAGCCTTGCTAATAAAATAGCTCTTGGTTTTACGATTTTCAAACTCCCTTTAATTTTATTTCCTTTGCAATAAAACACATTATCAATTCTAACTAGTGTGTTTTGAAGTTCGTCCATTCTGATAGGGACAAAATTTGAAAATTCATTGTCTTTAAAAGTTGGTGTAATCTTATCGCTTACTATAACTACTTTCAGTAATATTTTCTGTTTTATTTTTAAAAGTAGGTTTCCAAATTTAGCGTGTTGAATTCAATGGTCTTTCTTTGTTTATCTCAGATAAATTAATGGTGTAGCAGCTATCTGTCTTTTTTGTTGTAATAATGATGTCTGTAAGGTCGCCCTAGGTTTGTAGGCAACGTGTGAATAAAAATTAGTGAGTACTCAAAGTCCAAAACCTTGAACTCGCTACTTCGTTTATTATTACTTGAACTCTCAAATTCAACTGAGTTACTCGCTATTGTTTTTATTTTTAATTGTAGGTATTTATTTAGTAATTAAAGCGCAAAAAAGAAATTAGTATTCTCTAGTCGTGCACTAGTTAATTTATTTTCACTTAAAATTTTAAAGACTCTGCATCTAATTTAAATATGATAATGTAAATACCTATCTTTACTTTAAGATAATTTTTTATAAGCATTATTATCATTCTAAATGAAAAATATTTTAATACTTATTGTATTTATTTTATACTATACAGATATAAAGGCACAAGATATTTCGATAGGTGAATTTTATGAGGTTGCAACTAGCGGCAAAATTGCTTACGAGGATATAGTGAAAAAACACGCTCTAGAAAGGAAAGATAATCAAGAGGGTTCCCCTATGTCACGAAAAAACGAAATTAGATTTGTTAGCTATGGCCCGATTGATGAATCGAGTAAAAAAGATTTCAATTTATTTACTATGCTTGAATATAGGCAAAAAAGGTTAGCAATACTTTATACAGATAATAAAGATTATTGGTTAAACTATTATACACAGATAAAAAATAATGATGAATATTACAGGGCCTCACATCTAGAAGGTTCTGCAAAACCTGCCACAGATTGGGTTTATAAGCTTAAAAAAAATCCCTATTACAAAATTTCATTTATTAAAAATATTGGACAAAAAGAAGGTGATTACAGTTTTGTGATTTCCTATAGCTACTAGTACTGTTATTATATTAACAAGTTGTATTATTATATTTTAATATTCTAAAACCTAGTTGCTCATATTAAGCAATTGTAATAATACTACCTTTAAATTAACGACCAGCAGTATTTCCTGTAAAAACAGGGCAAAAGAGCAAGGGAATAGTTTGATTAAAAAAGAGCTACAAGTATTATTTTTTCGGTATGCCGCACAACAATTGGATATCCGTCATATAACGGATATTTACTAATATTTGCGGATATCCGTCATATGACGGATATTCCACCTTTAGCATAAAGATAAACTAATTCTTATACACTACTGTTTTAAATAGTGCAACCGCTCTAACCCATATAGTCAGTCTACTGTAATTCGCTAAAAGCAATCTCTTTAAAAGAAGTAATTACCTTATCGGCTAGGGTATAATCTTGGTTTTTAGAATGGGGACTATCAAACGCTACCGCATAAATACCTGCGCTGTGTGCAGCTTTTATGCCATTGGTAGAATCTTCAATTACCATACAATTTGCTTTGGGCTGGCCAGAAGCTTCTGCTGCTTTTATAAAAATCTCTGGGTGCGGTTTAGAGGCCTTTAAATCTGCCCCGCTTAATTTGGCCACAAAATACTGGTCCAAATTAAAACGTTTAAACACATTATTAATACTAGGCATGCTGGCAGAACTTGCCAAAACTAGCGTGAGTCCGTTGGCATGGTAGTCCTTTATCAGGTCTAGAACGCCAGGTATCAGTTCTAAATCCGTATCCAAAGCAAAAAGCGATTTAAAATTTTTACGCTTGCTCGCCACTAAATCTTTGGGGTCCGCATCTAGGTTAAACTCGGCCACCAATTCTTCACAGATAGCCAAAGTGGCCTTTCCGGTAAAACTTTGGTACAAGGCAGCAGATACATCTATGCCAAATTCTTTAAACATGGCATGGTAGGCTTTTGTATGCAGGGGTTCAGAATCTATAATTACCCCATCCATATCAAACAAAACTGCTTTTATCATCTTACATCTATTTGGCGTAAAAATAACAGTAATAAAAAGGAAACCTCCAAACCCTAGTATAATAAAATGCTAAGATTAATTTGTGATAAACTAAATCATTTCTGTTTAACTTTACCTCAACTTTAATGAAACAATAAAAAACAAAGTCTAAAACAGAACAAAGCCTCTTTAATAGATAGAAAATCATGGAAAAAACAACTAAAATTAGCATTATAGGTGCTGGAGTAAGCGGACTAATCGCTGCCAAAACCTTAGAAGGAAAGGGCTATAGCCCCACTATTATAGAGGCTACGGAAAGGGTTGGTGGTAGGGTTAAAACCGATTTTAGTATTGGGGCACCTTTAGACCACGGTTTTCAAGTACTGCTAACCGCTTACCCTATGGTGCAAAAACACTTAGATTTAAAAGCGGTTAACCTTAACTATTTTAAACCGGGAGCTCTTTTATTTTTTAATGGTAAAAAAGAACGAATTGGCGATCCGCTTCGGGATTTTAGCGCCTTATGGCCTACCTTGGTTTCTACAGCTGGTAGCCTTAAAGACAAATGGAAAATTTTTAAACTTTCGCTCCAATTAAAACGCACTTCTCTAGATGAAATTTTTGCGGCTAAAGAAACTACTACGCTAGCTTTTTTACGAGACTATGGGTTTACAGATAGGCTGATTAACAACTTTTTTAAACCCTTTTTTACGGGTATTTTTTTAGAAGAAGAATTGCGAACCTCATCCAGGATGTTTCAGTTTATTTTTAAACTATTTAGTGAAGGCTATGCTGCAGTTCCCGAAAAAGGAATTGGTGCGGTGGCCCAGCAATTACAAAGCAATCTAAAGCAGACCACGTTTCAATTTAATACTACTGTACAGTTAAGCGCTACTGGTAATATTTTAAATGAAAGGAACGAAACCCTACCTGCTGATGCGGTTCTCTGTAGCACACCTTTAAATACCGAAGTTGCTTGGAAAAGTTGCCATAATTTCTATTTTGAAACAACGGAATGGGCGTTTAAACCCGGTATTATAGGCTTGCTTACCACTCCCAAAACCTATGCCAACAACATTAATTATCTTTTTGATACCAAAACGCCCATACTTTCGGTTACCGTGGTTAAAGAGAGTACCCATACTATAACTGATTTAGAACAATTGGTTCGTGAGGAATTAAAGCAACATTGTAACATAGAAACGGGAGAGCTGTTAAAACACTACCACATTAAAAAAGCGTTGCCAGATTTAGAAACCATACGGAAAGATTATACACCAAAAAAGGACTCGCCTAACAATATTTTTATTGGCGATTATATCTTAAACGGCTCTTTAAATGCTGCCATGCAGTCTGGTGAAGCAGGCGCCCAATTAATAATGAATCAGCTATAAAAAGCTATTAAACGGTATGTTTATGCTCCAATAACGTTTCAAAAGATACCGATTTGAGCGCTTTTTCATGGGTAGCCTCCAAAATTACGGGCGGTGCAACGTTGGCGTCGTAAGCTTCTTTCCACCGAGAAACACAGAGGCACCATTTATCCCCAGAAACTAATCCTGGAAAATTATAGTACGGAATTGGTGTTATTAAGTCGTTACCACGGCTTAATGTAAACTGCAAAAACTCTTGCGTTAGTACAGCACAAACCAGATGAGTACCAGTATCCATATCGCCGGTTTTGCAATAGCCATCCCTATAAAATCCGGTGTTTGGCGCAAAACAACAAGGTTCTAAAGCAGTTCCTAAAACGTTATTGGGCATTGTTTTCTGTGCGATGCTGGGTTTCAGAAATGGTCTGCTGATTTCGTAAGGCTTCAATGATAGATACATCAAAACGAACGCCATCGGCATGCATATCGGCCAAAGGACGTTCAATCATATAAGGTGTTTTCTTTTTCATAGCAATTCTTTTTCTTCTTCCCTCTAAAAATAAACATTTTGTTTAATTTAATTATTTTTTTTTTAAACATTTAAGATTGATTTAATAATGAACTAAACTTGGCATCTGTAACATTTAGTTATAATTTGACACCTATCTAAAGTACGGCTAGGCAATTTTTATTAGCTTTAAGGCTAGGCACAGCCTACCATTTAAAAAGTACTAATAACCAAGAAACAACCGTTTTATAACGGTGGTTTCTACTATAAACCTAAACTCAAAAACATGGATATCTTCGGAAAAATCAAGGAAAAACTCAGTAATGAATTTATAGATATTGTTGAGTGGCTAGACTACACAGACGACACCATTGCCCACCGTTTTGAACGGTACCAAAACGAAATTAAAAATGGTGCTAAGCTTATTGTAAGAGAAGGGCAGACCGCTGTTTTTGTAAATGAAGGGCAGTTGGCAGATGTCTTTACGCCCGGAACCTATGATTTAACCACCCAAAACCTACCCATCCTCTCTACTTTAAAGGGTTGGAAATATGGTTTTAACTCTCCTTTTAAGGCCGAAGTATATTTTGTAAATACCCATTTGTTTACCGATGAAAAGTGGGGCACTAAAAACCCAATTACCTTAAGTGACGACCGTTTTGGTCTGGTAGAAATTCGTGCTTTTGGTACCTACGCTTTTCGCGTTTCTGATGCTGGTAAATTCATTATTGATATTGTAGGTACGGACAACAACTTTACCAATTTTGAAATTAACGAGCATCTAAAAAGTTTAATTGCCACCCGATTTACAGATACCGTTGGTGAAGCCAACTTACCAATTGAACTGTATGCTGCCAACACCTCAGAACTTTCTGAAACGTGTAAGGAAGTAATGGCTCCAGAATTCCAAAGTGTGGGTATTTCTTTAGAAAAATTCTACATAGAAAATGTTTCTATGCCAGAAGAACTCAAGAAAGAAATCTTTGAATACAGCCGTATAGACAAGTTAGATTTAGATAAGTTGACCAAGTTCAAGGCTGCCAAAGCTATTGAGGCTGCTGCTAAAAACGAAGGTGGAACCGCCGGTGCAGGCATGGGTATGGGCATGGGGTTTGTCTTGGCACAACAAATGGGTGGCTTAATGAATCCGCAAATGGGCGGGCAAGCTGCAGCACAGCAACCTGCCGCTACTGGTGCCGTACCACCACCAATGCCTGTACAAGTACACTATTTTTATGCGGCGAACGGCGCGCAACAAGGTCCGGTAACGTTTGACCAATTAAAAGCGCTATTTGCCAACCGCACCATTAATAGGGAAAGCTTGGTTTGGAAACAAGGCATGAGCAATTGGGCACAGTTACAAGAGGTAGAAGAATTAAAATCTTTCTTAGGAGGTAATACGCCACCACCGCTACCACCAACAGCTTAATTAGCGTATTCCAATAAAACTAATTTATGGGCAGCAGCAAAGTTGCTGCCCACATATAAACACCAAAGCATACCCAGCTCATGGAAGCGGTGAATACCCAACAAACGGAACTTAAAAAACCCTGCATTAACTGTGGTGCAGAAATGAAATATAGCCCGGGCACTAAAAGTGTACTGTGCGAATATTGTGGCCATACCGAAGAAATTCATTTAGACGAAAATGGTTTTGAAGAGCTAGAGCTGTACCCGTACCTTAAGGAAATGGGAGCGCAACGCCACTCCGAAGAAATTTCCATGCTTAATTGTAAAAATTGCGGGGCTACCCAGCATGTAGAAGAAAACTACAAATCGCTTCACTGTGTTTACTGCAGCATGCCTTTGGTTTTAGAAGACCAGTATAAAGAAGAATGGATTTTGCCCGGTGCGGTATTGCCATTTCAGATAGATAAACAAAAGTCCTTTCAAATCTTTAAAAAGTGGGTTAATTCGCTTTGGTTTGCTCCAGACAACTTAAAAAAAGCGGCTTTAGACCCGCAGTTCACCAAAGGATTGTATTTACCCTATTGGACGTTTGACGCCCAACTACAAGCCCAATATTCTGGGCAGCGTGGTGAGTATTATTATGAAACCAAACGGGTACGCAACAGCAACGGTAAAATGGTAAATCAACGGGTACGGAAAACGCGTTGGTATCCGGCCTCTGGTAGGGTCTCCGGTTTTGTAGACGATACTTTGGTTGAAGCTAGCAAGCAAAGAAAGGGCCGAGTTCCCAGTAAAATTGCTAGGTGGAATCTTAAATTACTACAGCCTTTTAACAGCAGCTTTTTGCGCGGTTTTGTAACCGAAAAATATACCATTCCCTTATCGCAAGGGCATTTAACTGCCAAAGGTGAAGCTAAGCGGATTGCAGAACGGTGGTGCCGGCAAGATATTGGTGGGGATACCCAACGGGTAAGTAGTATGGATGTGCAGTTATCAGAAGAAACGTTTAAGCATATATTGCTCCCTGTTTATGTGAGTTCTTACCGGTATAACGGCAAGGAATATAATTTCTTTGTTAATGGCGAAAACGGAACCATTTCAGGTTCTAGACCTTATAGCGCTTGGAAGATTTTCTTTGCGGTTTTAGTAGGACTCATCATTGTAGGGATATTAGTGGTGGTTGGGAAATAGCTTTTGCCATTTATGATAACTATATTTCTTTTAAAGTAACATCCCCAAAAACCAACCGATTGCATGCCCTAGATGCATTACGCGGTATAATGATGTTGTTGGGTATTGTTTTACACAGTGCCTTAACCTACAATCTTACCCCCCATGGTGATGCTTGGTCTATAAAAGACCCAAATACTACCAGCTTTGTAACAGATTTTTTGGTGTTACTGATTCATTCTTTTAGAATGCCCGTATTTTTTATGGTTGCTGGCTTTTTTGGCGCCCTTCTTTTTTACGAAAGGTCTATGAGCAAGATGCTTAGAAACAGGTTTTCTAGAATTGTTTTGCCTTTTCTTGTGTTTCT
The DNA here is from genome assembly GCF_056160685.1 of Croceivirga sp. ABH4_376. NCBI lineage: Bacteria > Pseudomonadati > Bacteroidota > Flavobacteriia > Flavobacteriales > Flavobacteriaceae > Croceivirga > Croceivirga sp. ABH4_376. Next base: position 242,173 of record NZ_JBSWXQ010000001.1, read on the forward strand.
AGTGTTATTACGGCCCGTAATTGTATTTGCGTTTGGGTACACCAATAGCGTATTTTTAGCTAAATCCCATCCCATTGCACACGCTTTAGGACAGTTAACAACAATAAAGGATTTTATTCCTAAGACCACCTCTCATTTATGGTTTTTGTATTATCTAATACTTATAACAACGGCAACTGTTCTCATCGCTCTACTTTTGAACCTTTGGCCATTTTTTAAAACTAAACTACAAACTCTTTTTAAGGCGATAATTAAACATCCCGTAGCAAGAGTCATCAGCTTATCTGCCGTAGTTGCATTGGTGCTAAAATCTTTAGGCACTAGTATGATTGCCACTTCGGTTGCTCTGGTGCCCGATTACCGTACTTTTACCTACTATTTTATTTTTTACCTGTTGGGTTGGTTAATTTATACCTCTAAAGAGCAGTTAACTATTTTTATAAAACACAGCTGGCTCACCACCGCTTTGGCTTTAGGTCTTTCCGTTACTGAAGGATTATTAATTACGACTTACAATTTAAATCCAAGCGGAAATTCTAACCTGCTCATTATATTTAATGCTAGTATTGTTACCTTGTTTATTTTTGGTATAACAGGTTTGTTTGTGCGCTACGCTAGCACCTATGCTCCTAAACTGCGATACATCTCAGACGCATCGTATTGGGTGTATTTAATTCACCTACCCCTAACCGTATTATTGCCAGCGATATTGGTAAATCTTCCGCTACCTGCTTTATTAAAATTTAGTATTGTGGTTATACTAACAGGAATAATCTGTTTTTTAAGCTACCACTACTCGGTTCGAAATACGTTGATAGGTAAATTCCTAAATGGGAAGAAGTATCCATTAAGGACTGCCGAAGGATAATTTGCTTATTCTAGAAAAGGCCTTCTTTATAAATACAAATACACAAGTATTTAAATTACCTATTCAAACACCAAACAAACGGGACTATCCAAAGTAACTTCATGCAAAAAGCTTAAAGTCCCTTCTTTTTCGTCTCGTTTAAATACGGCGATATTATTACTTTTTTTGTTTGCAACTAAAACGAACTTACCGTCTGGAGATAAGGTAAAATTTCTTGGCCAATCGCCTTCTACAGACGTTCTGCCTACCAAATTAATCTTACCACTTGCTTTATCAATCTTAAATATTACCAAAGTATTTTCTCCACGGTTGCTACCGTACAAAAACTGCCCATCTGGACTCAAATGGATATCTGCACATGGGTGTGGACCAGCATAGTTTGGGTCAATAGTACTTTCTGTTTGCAAAGGCTGAAATTTACCTAAAGCATCTCTTTTAAACACCGTTAAAGTAGCATTAAGTTCATTGATAACGTACATAAAATTTCTACTCTCATCAAACACAAAATGTCTTGGTCCAGCCTCCTTATCTAAAGTTAATGCCCTTTGCTCTGCAGGCACCCAGCCATAGGGTTGTTTTGTATATCTTTTTACTTGGTCTAACCCCAAGTCGGCTGCAAATAATCCATCGGCATTAAAATGAGCCATATGCACATGACTAACACCCGTAGTGTCTGGCGGATTATGATTTATTAATTGTCGGTCTCCCAACTGCCCATCTTCTAGCAAATCAAAAATGGCCAAATTACCTCCCGAATAGTTAGACACAGCCAACTGACCAGTTGGCGAATAGGCCACGTGACACGGATGTGCCCCTCCTGTTGCTTTAGCATTTAGCTCTTTTAAACCACTTGCCGTAACTTGGAGTGCCACTACCCCCCCACTATTAGCGTCAAAATCCGAGGTTTCCTCCACGGCATACAACATTTTACCATCATCAGACAAAGTTAAAAAGGAAGGGCTATTCAACTTAGCCTCAAGCTTTAAACTGTCTAGAACCCCCGTTAATGGATTAAATTGAATAGAATAAATGCCTTCACTACTTCCAGCGGTGTACGTACCTATATAAATTTTTTGCATCTCTTGTGGTTTTTCTTTTTTACAGGCGGTAAATAACAAAAGTACTATGGCTAAAATGTGGTATTGCAATTTCATGTTTCGTGTGGTTTGCGGCCACCTAAAGTAACTATTTCTAACTAGAATTAGAACAAGGCTTAACGTTCTTTATATTTACGATGTGGATAAAGACAGTATCATCTTAATTCTATGTAGCCTTGGTATTGCCCAAAGCCTATTTTTATGCGGCTATTTATTGAGTTTAAAAAAAGGAAATGTTTTAGGCAACCAGTTGTTATCTCTAATCTTAATTGGATTGGTACTGCGTATTGGCAAATCCATTCTTCACGTTTATTTAGACCTTAGTCCTTGGCAGCGCAACTTTGGCCTAAGCGGCATTTTATTGGTGGGGCCTAGTTTGTATTGGTATGGTAGGGTGCTGCTCTATAAATTAAAAGCAATACCAAAAAACGCTTACTATCATTTTACACCATTTGGTTTTTTTGTGTTGTTTTGTTGGTCAATTCCTAATGATGGACAACTAATTGCCTATCTTATTTACTATGCCATTTTTGTACACCTTGCAATGTATATTGTACTTGCTTTAGTTGTTTTAAGGTTGGATAAGCATATAGTATCAGAAGTGCCAAAACGCTGGTTTAGAAACTTAGTAATTGGCGTTGGTCTAATTTGGCTCTTTTATATGGGTAATATTTTAGGCATTGTTCCATTTTACATCGGTGGCGCATTGTTCTTCTCTTTTTTAATGTATGTGTTTTCCTTTTTAATGCTGAAACAGCACACCTTTACCTTAGAAAAATATGCAAATACATCCTTAGACCTCAACCAAGCAAATATCATTACCACCAAATTAGAACGGCTTTTTACAGCAGAAGAAATTTACCTACAACAAAACATAAGCTTAGCTAATGTTGCAGCGCAATTGACTATTACGCCTAGGGTATTATCCCAAGCCATAAATGAGCAGCTACAGATGAATTTTTCTGAGTATGTAAATTCGTATCGCATTGCGAAAGCAAAAGAACTTTTGGTGCATCCGGATTATGCCGATGAAAAAATGGTTACCATTGCTTACGACTCTGGCTTTAACAACCCTACTTCATTTAACATCGCTTTTAAGGCATTGACCAAAACAACGCCAACGCAATACAAAAAAGCACACGCTTAAATCTTCTAAAAACGTCTTAAAAATCATGATTTTTAAAGACGAAGTACCCACAAATGGGGAGTTTTGAACAAAAATACTCCTATGCGTTATTTGGTCTTCCTGCTATCCATTTGCTTTCTAAATTGCTCTAATAAGGAAATTACACCCAAAAACAAATGGATACCCACTCCTGTAAAAGAAATAGTGGTAGATGGCTTAAACAAGCCTTGGAGTATTGCTTTTTTATCAGAAAACATAGCACTGGTGAGCGAGAAAAATGGCGCTTTGGTAAAAGTGAATTTAGCCACGCAAACTAAGATTAATATCAAAGGTTTTCCTTCCGATTTAAAAGATAGTATTGGAACGGTAGATTTTGGCGATAATGCAGGCATTTTTGATGTTTTAATAGACCCTAATTACAATCAAAACAAGCGAATTTTTGTTGCATATGCTGCTAAAAAATCAAGTGTGGGCAGCACTACTAAATTCATTTCTGCCAGATTGGAAAATGACTCACTAACAGCTATCCAAACCCTATTAGTTGCCGCCCCCTATACCAAAGACAACTTTCATTACGGTGGCGGCATGGCGATTGGCGAGGACCAAAAAATTTACCTTACCGTAGGGGAACGTTTATATTGGGAAAATGACGAGCCTACTACCCCAATTGCACAAGACTTAAACGACCCAAGGGGAAAAATACATCGGTTTAACTTAGATGGTAGCACACCAAAAGACAATCCATTTGTTGGTAAGGAAGTTATTGAAAGTATTTATGCTTTTGGCATACGTAACTCCCAAGGCATAGCCTTAAACCCCAACACTCAATCTTTGTGGTTTACGGAACATGGCACTATAGAAGGAGACGAACTTAATCTTTTGCAAATTGCGGGCAACTATGGTTGGCCCAGTAGAACTACAGGCAAACTACGTAGTAAAACCTACAAACCACCAGTTTTAGCAGATAGTAGCGTGGTAGCACCTATATATTATTGGCAACATACTGTGGCACCAACAGGCTTGTGCTTTTATACTGGAAACACCTTTCCACAATGGACCAACAGTCTTTTTGTTCCTGGACTTTCTAGGGGTAGTTTATGGCGATTTCAACTAGAAAACGACACCCCTATTGCGGCAGAAGAGCTATTCTTAGACAGTCGTGTGCGCTCTAGAAAAATTGCTCAAAGTCCCGCTGGCAAACTATACCTACTTACGGATGAAGAAAACGGAAAAATCATCGAAATAAAACCAAAACCTAAAACAAATTAATTATGAAAAATCTGTGCATTATTTTATTCTTATTCATTTCAATATTAACCTATAGTCAGAACAACGTAGCCGGTATTACCACAACACTAAATTTATACCTTGAGGGCTCTTCTTATAACTATCCCGATAAAATTAAGGAGGCTTTTTACAAAGACGCTCCTTTATTTTTATCTAAGCCAGACCAAGAAATATGGCTAGTTAGCCCAGAGCACTATGCTGGATTTTATAAAAACAAAGAAAAAGGAGCTTACAATGGTAGAGCCACTAAAATTATTTCCATAGAAGTACTGAATGATATTGCCCTGGCAAAGGCAGAAATTTATTTTGAAAAAACGAAAGAAACCTATGTGGATATGTTTTTGCTTAAAAAACTCTCTGGAACCTGGAAAATAATTAGCAAGGCAGCGACCAATACTACAAGAATAGATAACTAGTTGTACTAATGTAATGTTCTTTTTACTTCTTTGTACAAATAAACACCTGTAACAATGGTGGCAAGTACATCTGCAATAGAAAAGGACATCCACACCCCTAATTCGCCATAAAAGGATGGCAACATTAAAATTAGCGGTATAAAAAATATTCCTTGCCTGGTAAGTGTTAAAATTAATGCAGGAACGGCCTTGCCAATTGCCTGAAAATAAGCTGCCCCTATTAACTGCAAAGCAATTATTGGAGTAGCCAAAAACACCAAACGCATGGCAAGTGGTATGTGCTCCAAAACATAGGCGTTGATGGCCAAGGCCTGTTCATCTAAATCTGGCCTATCACTTAAAAATAACTGGGCAATTTCTTTTGGAAAAACCATTAAAAACACAAAAACCAATGTGGCCACCAAAGCGGCATATTTTATGGCCGTGACTATTGTTTTTTTTACCCGGTCATATTTTTCTGCACCATAATTAAACCCTGCAATAGGTAAAAAGCCTTGCGTAACCCCAAAAACAGGAAACAAGGCGAACATAAGCATGCGCCCAATTATGGCATAAACCGCAACAAGTGGCTCACCACCTAAATTAAACAGAATATTATTCATTAAAAGGTAGGTAATACTAGTAACGGCTTGCCTAGCCAAAGTGACAAACCCTAGCGAACCAATTTCCTTTAAAACCGAGCCATTAAGTTTAAGATGCTGAAAATTAATTTTGAGTTCTGAATTGGGTGAAAGAAAGAAATAAAAGACATAGCCAAAACAAAGTAAATAACCTGCTGTAGTAGCCCATGCCGCACCGTGCATACCCCAATCAAACACATAAATAAACAAGTAATCTAATACCAAATTACCTATAGATGGGATAATCATGGCCGTCATAGCAAATTTGGGCTTGCCCTCTGCCCTGATTACGGCATTGCCCATCATACACAATGCTAAAAACGGCACGCCGTATAGCACTATTACGTAGTAAATTTTAGCTAAATCGAATATTGCTCCTTTTCCACCAAAAGCAGGTATAAGAGCATCTACGTAAAATAACCCCAGTATTACCATACTAATGGTTACCAATAAGGTTAAACTTATTTGATTGCCAAAGGTGAGCAAGGCCTTTTCTTTTTGATTAGAACCTAACGCCCTAGAGATAATACTTGCCCCTCCAATACCTATGGCCATACCCAAAGCGGCAATAAAAAATGAAACGGGCAACACTACATTTATGGCGGCAATAGCTATAGGACCTATCCAATTACCCACAAATATGGTATCTACCAAAATATTTAAAGACATGACTAAAATACCAATAGATGCCGGCACCGCTTGTTTAACCAATAATTTCCCTATTGGTTCCGTGCCTAATGCTTCGGAAGATACGTTGGCCATGTTTTCCTATTTCATTTTAACTAAGGCTAAACTGCAGTAGATTTTTCTTTGTTCAACTTTATTGTATTGGCAATACTACTCCACAAGGCTACCCGCTTTTCCAAGGCTAGTTGTGAATATTCCAATACTTCTTTCCATTTAACTGCATCTTCACCACAAAGCTCAGCAATCATTTTTAAGGCTAGGGGCCCATGTTCATCCCCATCCAATTCTATATGTCTTTTTAAATAATAGGTCAATTTAGGATAGTTGCCTTCCCCGCTTTTTTCTGCACCTTCTACTATTTTCAAAAACATATCTGGTATTACATCTTCCCTACCAAAAGTAAAGGCTGCAGCAATGATGTGCGGCTTTTGGGTTTTAATTACATCAAAAGTATAGCTAACAAAATCCTTCTCTGCTTCGTTTAGATAAGAAGCCTGTATTTGCTCGGTTATATCCTCTAAGTCCTTTAAGTTAGAAATGAAATTTAGCACGTTGTCCGTATTGGCACCAACCTCTTTCATCGCATCTAAATACATAGAAAAGTGGCTTTTGTACTCCCCGTTTACATCAACGTCTGTTTCTTCTTCTAGCACTATCTCATTGATAAACCTTGCAGTGGCATTGTTTACCACAGGTTTCCATGGTAATGTGGTGCAGGTAAGCTTATTTTGTAATGCTTTTAATAGGGACATAAAATCCCAAACTGCATATACATGACTTTCCATGAAAAGTTGTACGTCTTCTACAGTATCTAAACACGAATATAATTGGTGATTGTTAAGCGTTTCTCTCAACGGAGCTATTGCTAACTCTATTTCTTTTGCTTTGGTCATTTTTTTAAGTATTAACGGGGTTTACCTTATATGGGTTTGAGGTAAAGCATCTGTTTCTTGCCATTCTTTAAGCCAGCCTACCATAACGGACACCCAATCCTCCCTATCATTTAAACAAGGTATATGTATGTAGTCCATACCACCAGCTTCCATAAATTCTTCTTTACCCTCCATGGCAATTTCTTCCAAGGTTTCTAAACAATCGCTCACAAACGCAGGCGTAATAACGGCCAATTTGGTCTTGCCCTCTTTTGCCAAACGTTCAAATTCAAAATCGGTATACGGCTTTAACCAAGGATCGTTGGGCAATCTAGATTGAAAAGAAGAACTTACCTTATCTCTAGGCAAACCTAGTTCTTTAATAACCAATTCCGTTGTATCATAACATTGATGTCTATAGCAAGTATGGTGTGCCACGGAGTTGGTTTTACAACAACTACCATCTATTTTACAATGAAATTTTGTGGGGTCAGACTTACGTATATGTCGCTCAGGTATACCATGGTACGAAAACAGGACATGGTCGTATTCAAAGCTATCTAAATGCTCCTTAATGCTTTTAGAAAGCACTTTTACGTAATCTGGATTGCTATAAAAGGCCGGCATGGTAGTCAATTTCATTTCTGGAAAAAAAGCTTCTTTATCTTCCATGGCTTTTACCACGACCGTCTCATAAGAAGACATGGCATAATGGGGGTATAAAGGAACTAAGTACACATGTTCTACACCTTGATCCTTTAACTCTTGTAGGCCCTCTTTTATGCTTCCGCTACCATAACGCATCCCCAGTGCAACTGGAATAGCTAACTGCTCAGCAACTTTTTCCTTAAAGCGCTCTGATAAGATAATTAAAGGAGACCCTTCTTCCCACCAAATTTTAGAATAAGCCTTTGCAGATTTTTTTGGTCTGGTTTGTAATATAATACCTCTTACTAGTAAATTTCTAAGTACAGGATTTACATCTATTACCCTTTCGTCCATCAAAAATTCATCCAAATACGGTTTTACGTCTTTTGGGGTTGGGCTATCTGGGGAGCCAAGATTTACCAGAAGTACGCCTTTTTTCATAGTTGCATTTTTTAAGGAACACAAAAATACAACTTGCAGCGCTTTTCGTTAATACTGGGTTAAATTGTTTTCTTATGGTTAATAAGTAAATATTATATAAATAGAATACAGTATATTCAATTTAGCTAAATAATATCCATGAACAACTTTTTAAACGCGTTACAAAAAGAATCCTTGGTGTTTTTTGCGCTTACCTTTTTAGGGTTAATTATTGCGTTTGCATTTAGTAGGTATATATTAAAAAAACTAGGGAAAAACCCTAAATATCTATTACCAAAAGGAACATTTAAAAGGCTCTCTTACCCTATATTTCTTATTCTACTTTCTTTTTTAATACGATCAGAGTCTTTACGCGAAGTGTTAATGCTAGAAGAGCATACGTATTGGTTTAGAAAAATAAGCACCTTACTTTTTATTTTTTCTTTTACCTGGCTAATTGTTGCTATTCTAAAAATTACAAAAAAAATAGTGCTCTTGCGGTACGATGTTGGCGTAAGCAACAACCTAAAGGCTAGAAAAGTTTATACCCAATTCAATATTTTAGAGCGCATTGTCATTTTTGTGGTCATTATTTTGGCCATGGGTGCCGCACTTATGACGTTCGAGGAGATTAGAAAAATTGGACTTAGTGTTTTTGCTTCTGCAGGTGTGGCAGGTATTATAATCGGTTTTTCTGCCCAGAAATTTATAGGAACCATAATTGCGGGCATACAAATAGCCATTGCACAACCTATTAAACTAGACGATGTGGTCATAGTTGAGGGGGAATGGGGCCGTATTGAAGAAATAACCCTAACCTATGTGGTGGTAAAAATTTGGGATAAACGCCGATTAATTGTACCAACACCATATTTTATTGATAAACCTTTTCAAAATTGGACAAAGACCTCTTCTGACATTTTGGGCACGGTATTTTTATATACGGATTACAATGTACCTTTTGATAAGCTTAGGGCAGAACTCACCCGCATATTGGAAAGTACGGATTTATGGGATAAAGAAGTAAATGTGCTACAGGTAACCGATTCCAAAGCGAATTATGTGGAAATACGCGCTTTAATGAGCGCCAAAGATTCGCCTACCGCTTGGGACCTTAGAGTACATGTACGGGAACAATTGATAGCCTATTTGCAAAAAAACTATCCTGAGAGCATTGCCAGAAATCGGGTATTATTGTGGGACAAAACTAAAAACGAATCTCCAGATGAAGCCTAGCCTGTTTTTAACATTTCTTATTTTCAGCAAATTACTTAGCGCACAATTAGTCTACGATAAAAAGGATAGCTTGCTTATTGTAAAGAAGCTAGATCAACTTAACAACATTAAGGAGAAAGCACCGGGCGAAGCACTATTTACTATTGGTCAATGGTATATAGACACGCCTTACGTAGAAAAGACATTAGAAGTGGATGCCACGGAACCCTTGGTAATCAATCAGTCTGGTTTGGATTGCACCACTTTTGTGGAAAATACGTTGGCCTTGAGCCTACTTACCAAAAATAAAGAGGCCACTTGGAATAACTTTGTTAAAAATTTAGAAACCATTCGGTATAGAAATGGTGTACGTAGTGGTTATCCATCAAGATTGCATTATTTTTCAGAATGGATAAAAGACAACCAAAGAAAAGGCTTGGTAAAAGACATTACTACTGATTTGGGTGGCGTTCCCCTTACAAAATCTATCAATTTTATGGGTACGCACCGCCAATTGTATCCTCATTTAAAAGAAAACGATGCCAACTACCAGCAGCTACTTGCTATAGAGCAAAAATTAGCAAAAGAAGACCTGTGCTATTTGCCCCAATCAGAAATTAGAGCAGCAGAGCAAAACATAAATACAGGAGACATAGTAGCGCTTGCAACCAATATAAAAGGTTTGGATGTAACCCACACGGGAATTTTGGTAAAAAAACCTGATGGAAGGGTTTATTTGTTACATGCCTCTAGCACCCAAAAGAAAGTGGTACTAAGCCAAGAACCCTTAGTAGACTATTTAAAAAAGATAAAAAGCAACATTGGTATTATCGTTGCACGGCCCCAGTAAAATATTATTCCAAATCTCTATTAAAACACCAAAGCATTGCCTTAAGCAGGTGTGTTCTAAAAAGTGGTTCATCATAGGATTCTATGGTGTGCCCGCCGCCGGTGTAAAAGGCCCTTCCGCCCAAGTTTTCATGATACCAAGCTATAGGATGGTTATCGCCATTGGTACCTCCTTCATAGCTAGTTTCGTCTAACTTAAGTAACACCTTAATGTTTGGGTCTATACTTTTAAAATTGTACCATTCGTCCGTACGTTCCCAGCTTAGGGGCAAGTGTGCCGTGGCCGGGTGTGTAGTATCTGTTACAGATATAGTGGCTTTTCTAACATTGGGGTCGTTAGGGTGGCCATTAAAGTAGGCTCCAACCAGCTTATTGTACCAAGGCCAATCAAATTCCGTATCCGTTGCCGCATGTATACCCAAGAAAGAACCGCCTCCAGCTATATAGTTTTTAAACGCAGCCTGCTCTTGGGTATTTAATACGTCTCCTGTTGTATTTAAAAAAACAACCAACTTATAGTTCTTTAAATTCTCCGTATTAAAATCGGCAGCCGTTTCGGTCTGCAGTACAATAAAACCATTTTCCCTACCCAGTTCTCGTAATGTTTTTACACCCTTCTCTATGCTTTTATGGCGCCAACCTTCGGTTTTGGTAAAAGCAAGCACCAACTCAGGAATTCTGGTAGATTCCCAAGCATCTTTGCTATCTTGTGCAAATGAGCCAATTGAAGAAAAACATAACAGTAAACAAATAAGAGCCTTCACATTCATGGTTTTACGTTTTAACAATGGAAGTTAAATATTTTTTTGGCGTAGTACCGTATTTCTTTTTAAATGCGGCTATAAAATGGCTAGCCGTACTATATCCCACTTTTAAGCCTACTTCGTTAACATTATGCTTTCCAGATTCCAACATTTGCCGTGCCAAATCCATTTTATGGTCCAGTAAAAAACCATACACGCTATCCCCATAAATTTGCTTAAAGCCTTCTTTTAACTTTTTTAAGCTCAAATCTATCTCATCTGATAGTTCTTGCAAGGTTGGCGGTTCTACCATGCGTTCCAAAATAATGTCCTTGGCCTTTTTAATTTTACGTACATTATCTTCATCTGCCAAGAACGGGCATTGCTCTAAATCCGCATCTTCCGTTCTATTAAAATAGAGCGCAATTAATTCATAAACCTTACCTTTTACGTACAGTCTTTTAATGGACGGGTGCAGGTTATAATTCATTAACTGACTCAATACCACAGCCATACCAGGCGTTAACATTTCTTGTGCATAATACTTTTTCTCACTAAAGCTTTCACTTAAAAACGGAATAGCATTAGCATCTTGTGAGAAAAGTGAATGAAACTTCTGTATGCTCATGATTACGGAAAACACCCAACTATCTGGCTGTAAACTTAAATGGATGGGTAAATCTTTCTGTGTGTTATACAGCAATAGTGAATTTTCCTCGGAAACATTCAAACGATAATTTCCTTGGTTAAACAAGAACTGACCACTACCCTTTAATGAAAAATGAAATTGTATATAGCTACTATCCAACTCATGATATACTTCTTTAATGGCTTCTGTATCATTCTGAATTTTAAGCACATAAAAACCAGGTTCTACAAATACCTGTTCATAGGAACCCATAGCGTTATTTTCTTCCATAATTACTCGATTTAAGAACTCATGCGTTGTTTATTTAGAACGACTCTAAACAAATGCGATTTAAGTGAAAATTGCCAGTAAAATCGGCTATTTCACCAAAAATAACGATAAACCAAATCAATAAGAAACAGCAACCGACAAAAATGGTACCGATAGCGTTATTTTTTTTGGAACAAGGCATAGTACTTTTGTAATTCAGGTTTAGAGCAAGAATGAAGAATTACCATCTATCCAGACATAGTTCTTTTTATGCCGTTGGTTTAAGTTATAAAAAAGCAGACGCCAGCATACGAGGAAAATTTAGTTTGGACGTACCAAAAATTGATGCAGTTACGCTAGATGCAAAGGCACAAGGCGTAGATGGTTTGCTTGTAATCTCTACCTGTAACCGTACGGAGATGTATGGTTTTGCACAGCACCCTTTTCAATTAATCAAGATTTTATGTGAGCATACCAAAGGTACTATAGAAGAGTTCCAAGAAGTTGCTTATGTACACAAGAACCATGATGCCATAAGCCATCTATTTAAGGTGGGCACAGGTTTGGACAGTCAAATCTTGGGCGATTTTGAAATAATAAGTCAGATCAAGCAGAGTTTTTATCGTGCCAAGAAATTAGAAATGAGCAATCCGTTTTTAGAACGCTTGTGCAATTCTGTTATACAAGCCAGCAAACGTATTAAAAACGAGACCGAAATTTCTTCTGGTGCCACATCTGTAGCTTTTGCTTCGGTAAAATATATTCTGGACCACATTCCAGACGTTGCCAATAAAAACATTCTATTATTTGGAACGGGCAAAATTGGCCGTAATACCTGTGAAAACCTAATAAAGCATACAGGTAATGAGCATATTACGTTAATTAACCGAACCAAAGAAAAGGCAGAAAAAATTGGTGGTAAATTTCAGCTAACCGTAAAGGATTTTGGCGATTTACAATCCGAAATACGGAAAACGGACGTGTTGGTCGTTGCTACCGGGGCACAATTACCTACCGTATCCAAAGCACTGATTCACAACAAAAAACCGTTGTGGATTTTAGACTTATCCATTCCTAAAAATGTCTCCGATGATGTGTTGGATTTACAAAATGTAACCATGGTGCATTTAGACCAATTATCTAAAATAACGGACGAGACATTAGAAAAAAGGAAAAAATATGTGCCTAAAGCCCAACAAATTATTGGTGAAATTCAGTCAGAATTCGTTGCTTGGTTAGAAACCAGAAAGTTTGCGCCCGTTATTAAAGCCCTAAAGAACAAACTTAAGACCATTAAAGAGGAAGAACTGGATTTTCAATCTAAAAAGCTTAACGACTTTAATGAAAAACAAGCTGATTTGGTTTCTGACCGTATTATTCAAAAAATAACCAAACAGTTTGCCAACCATCTTAAAAACGATGCCGTAGATACCGAAGAAAGCTTACAACTTATACAGCAGGTATTCCAATTAGAAATAGATACTAAATGAACAAACCCTTAAGAATTGGCACCCGCGACAGTGAACTGGCCATGTGGCAGGCAGAAACGGTACAAGCTCAGCTGGCGCGTTTAGGTGTTGATAGCGTTCTACATCCGGTAAAATCTACAGGCGATATAATTTTAGACAAACCACTGTACGAGCTTGGCATCACTGGTATTTTCACCAAAACCTTGGATGTTGCCCTTGTTAATGGAGAAATAGATATTGCCGTACACTCTATGAAAGATGTACCTACGGCTTTGCCCAAAGGAATGGTCCAAACCGCCGTTCTAGAACGAGAAGTTACCAATGATGTACTTATACACAAAGGAGACCATTTTCTATTAGATGAGAATGGTAAAGCCACCATTGCTACAGGTAGTCTTAGAAGAAAAGCCCAGTGGCTGCATCGTTATAAAAACCATACTGTTACAGATTTAAGGGGCAATGTAAATACACGCCTAATTAAATTAATAGAAAATAATTGGCAGGGCGCAATTTTTGCACAGGCAGGCTTAAAACGAATTAAACTTTTACCTAAAGATGCCTTGGAATTAGACTGGATGATTCCTGCCCCGGCACAAGGCGCCATGGTAATAGTTGCTATGCAAGAAAACCAAGAAGCTGTTAATGCCTCTAGCCAATTAAACCATCTGCCAAGTGAACAGGCAACCACAATTGAACGCGAATTTTTGCGCACCCTTGAAGGTGGTTGTACAGCGCCAATTGGAGCATTGGCCACAATAAAAGACCAAACCGTATATTTTAAAGGCTGCCTACATGCCCTAGATGGTTCTAAAGAATTGGTTATTGAAAAAGAAACCTCATTGGCACAGATAACCGGTTTTGGCAAAAAGTGTGCTCAAGCAATTTTAGAAAATGGTGGTAAGGAATTGATGCAAAAAATAAAAGATGAGCAAAACAATCCTGTCAACTAAAATCTTAGAACCGCATCAACAAGAATTAGTGTTGAATTCTGGCCTTGGATTGGTGTCTTATAATGCCATAGCAATTCATTTTATACCATTCCACGTAGATTTAAATACAAATTATTTTATCATTACCAGCAAAAATAGCGCAAAGGCACTTTTAAAGTATCTAGAACAAAATCCCAATAAAAAAGAAGCTTTTAATATTCCTGTATTTTGTGTAGGCACAAAGACAAGTAGTTATCTACTAGAAAACGGATTTAAAATAGCTCACCTAGCCCAATACGGAAAAGAGTTGGCTACCTACATAGCTACAAAATTTGAAAATAAACGGTTTACTTTTCTAGCCGGAAACTTAAGGCGAAATGAAATTCCAGAATTGCTTGCAAAACATAACATATTGTTCTCAGAGGTTATTTGTTACCACACAGTTACAAAGCCAAAATGTTTTGAACGTAATTTTGATGGCATCTTACTTTTTAGCCCTTCTGGTGTAAATAGCTATACCACCAAGAATAAATTTGATGGCGCGTTTGCCTTTTGTATTGGCGATACAACAGCAACTGAGGCCAAAAAATATACCGATAAGATTATTATTGCGAACAAGCCTACGGTAGAAAACGTACTAGTACAGGCAATTAAAACTTTAAACTATGCTTAAAAACGATTTATTCCTTAGAGCCCTAAAGGGTGAAACTGTAGATAGACCACCCGTTTGGATGATGCGCCAAGCTGGTCGTTATTTACCAGAATTTATGGAATTAAAGCATAAATACGATTTCTTTACACGTTGCCAAACACCAGAATTAGCATCGGAAATAACCGTACAACCCATACGCAGATATGGCATGGATGCAGCTATATTGTTCAGCGATATCTTGGTTATACCACAAGCCATGAACATAGAGGTGGAAATGAAACCAAACTTTGGTCCTTACCTGCCAAAGCCTATTAGGACAGCTAAAGATTTAGAACATGTTGTAGTACCAGATATATATGATAGTCTTGGTTATGTTATGGATGCCATTAAAATGACCAAAGAAAAATTGGATGACGAAGTACCCTTAATCGGTTTTGCCGGTTCTCCATGGACCATTTTATGCTACTGCGTTCAAGGGCAAGGAAGCAAAAGTTTTGATTTGGCCAAGGGTTTATGTTTTTCTGACCCCAAAACCGCACACGCCTTGCTTCAAAAAATAACGGACACCACTATTGCCTATCTAAAAGAAAAAGTAAAAGCGGGATGTAATGCCGTTCAAGTATTCGATTCTTGGGGCGGTATGTTATCTCCTGTAGATTATCAAGAATTTTCCTTTAAATACATTCAACAAATAGTAGACGCTTTAAAGGACATGGCACCAGTTATTGTCTTTGGCAAAGGTTGTTGGTTCGCTTTAAAAGAAATGGCCAACTCTGGAGCTGCTGCATTGGGCGTAGATTGGACCTGTTCTGCACAGAATGCGCGCTATTTAACCGGTGGCAACACTACCCTACAAGGTAATTTTGATCCGGCCAGATTGCTATCGCCACCCGCAGAAATTAAACGAATGGTTACCCAAATGATTCGCGAGTTTGGCAAAGACAAATACGTTGTTAACCTAGGTCATGGTATTTTGCCGCACATTCCGTTAGAAAATGCAGGTGCGTTTATAGAAGCCGTAAAGGAGTACAAAGAATAAACCAACAATGTGGAAAAGCTAAAGCGTTTAAGTAAGCGCTACCAAAAATTTAAATTAGGCATTAGCCCTCAGCAAAACCTGTTATATGGGTTTTTTAGCTATGTATTTATAGGCACTTTACTCTTAGCTTTACCCATTTTCCAAACGGTTCCTATTCCGTTTTTAGATAGTTTATTTATGGCTACAAGTGCCGTTTCTACAACAGGATTGGTTACCGTGCCGCTTGCCGAAAGTTACAATCTAGGCGGGCAACTCATAGTTTTGTCCTTGTTTCAATTAGGGGGTATTGGTTATTTAACCTTTACCACATTTGTTTTACTATCTACAACCCGAAAACTTACGCATTGGCACCAAAAAATCTTAAAGACAGAGTTCTCACTTCCAAAAACCATTACAATTGGGGTATTCTTAAAATCCGTAATCCTTTTTACGGTGCTTATGGAATTGTTGGGTACGGTGTTATTAACAATTGCGTTTACCAAAGAAGGGCAACCTTTTTGGACAGCACTTTACCATGGATTTTTTCATTCCGTTAGCGCCTTTTGCACGGCTGGTTTTAGCTTGTTCAGTGATGGATTTACAAGCTACACTGCAAATGGTTGCGTAAATGTTGTTATTAGCATACTGGCCATATCAGGCTCTCTTGGCTTTATTGTAGTAACAGATTTTTACCTGTTATTACGATATAAAGCTCACAAATTGAGCTTTACCACCAAAATAATACTTTTTGGTTTTTTATTTTTATTGCTATCTGGCACTGGCCTTTTATATACCCTAGAACCCACTATAAATCAACTAATAGGAAAAGAACGCTTTCTAGCTGCATTTTTCCAAACCATGTCTGCTATGACCACTGTTGGCTTTAACTCTGTAGATTTTGGGGTTTTCTCGCAAGCTGTTTTATTGGTAATAATATTCTTAATGTATGTTGGTGCATCACCTTCTGGAACTGCCGGTGGAATAAAGATAACAACACTAACTGCTTTAATAGCCATATTAAAAAGTAGAATTCAAGGCAACCAACAAGTTACGTTTCTAGGTAAAGCCATTCCACAAGAAAGATTAAGCATTGCTACTTCTTCCTTTATATTTTACTCTTCTATTTTGGTCTTAGGGTGTTTTATTATTACCCTTACAAATCATTATAAGTTCGAAAACCTCTTTTTTGAAGTTGCTTCTGCATTGGGTACCGTTGGTTTAAGTACTGGTATAACCGGTCAATTAGATATTTTAGGAAAACTTACCTTAATTGTTTTAATGTTTATAGGTCGTTTGGGTGTACTTACTTTTGGACTCGCCTTATGGCATAGAAACAACAAAAACTTTAAGCATTGTAAGGAAGAAGACATTGCGCTGTAATTATGAGGTTATTGCAAATACTTACTAAAATTTCATTTTCGGCATTTCTTACCTTGTTTCGCTTAGGTCTTAAATATCCATTATTTATACTGCCAACTGCAAAGGCAACTAGAAAATGCATAGCGCTATCTAACGAAAATTTTGGGCACAAACACCACGAAAATGGTCCTGCTAACGCGTTTAGGCATGCTTTATGGAACTTTTTAATAGCCAAATACTGCTCCAGAAGCAGCAAAAACAGTATTTCCGTACTCAATTATACTAAAAGCATTACCGATTGGCATGAGGGTGCTTTTCCTAACCGGGAATTAGCAAAAAAAATGGATTTACACAACAATGCCGTAGGCAGACATTTATTTAAAATACATGGGCCTATTGCTGTTACCGATTTTGTTAATATCTTACTACAGAAGACGGAAAAATCGGTTTACATTACCCAAATTAATACGTTCGCAAAACACAAAAACCAATTGGTACATATAAAAAAATGAAGCTAAAAGACCAATTTTATCAATACATACAACATTTGCAAGATAGCATTACCCATAAATTAGAAACTGTTGATGGTAAAGCTAAGTTTAAGGAGGACTTATGGGATCGCCCGGAGGGCGGGGGCGGTAGGACCCGTGTTATACAAGAAGGACATGTTTTTGAAAAAGGTGGCGTAAACATTTCTGCCGTACACGGTGTCTTACCAGATTCCATGCAAAAATACTTTGGCGTAAAGGATGCCGATTTTTTTGCTTGTGGATTAAGTTTGGTATTACACCCTAAAAACCCTTTTGTACCCACCGTACATGCCAATTGGCGTTATTTTGAAATGTATGATAAAAAAGGGAACATTGTAGACCAGTGGTTCGGCGGTGGACAGGACTTAACGCCCTATTATCTATTTCCTGAAGATGCCACACATTTTCATGAAACTTGTAAAAAAGCTTGCGATGCCCACCATACAAACTTTTATGCTACTTACAAGGAACGCTGTGATACCTATTTCTGGAATACCCACAGAAATGAAGCTCGCGGTATAGGCGGTCTATTTTTTGACTACTGTAAAGCCAATGATGAAATGAGCATGAACGATTGGTATAATTTTGTTACTGAAGTAGGAGATAGTTTTTTAGATGCCTATGTACCCATAGTAGAAAAACGTAAAGACACTGCTTATACCGATCAACATAGAAAATGGCAAGAAATTAGGCGTGGGCGCTATGTTGAATTTAATTTAGTACATGATAAAGGCACCCTGTTCGGGCTAAAAACAAATGGAAGAATAGAAAGTATTTTAATGAGTTTACCGCCACACGTGCAATGGGTATATGACCATAGCCCAGAACCGGGTAGCGAGGAAGAAAAATTAATTTCCGTGCTACAACAACCCAAACAGTGGATTTCTTAGTATTAAAAACAGATTTATGTTAGAAAGTTTATTAGAGGCCCTAAAGCACTCACCAGATAATGTGCCGCTTAAATTACAGGTGGCAAAACTCTATTTAGAGAAACTAGATTATCTTATGGCAGAAGAACACCTTACCGGTATCTTGGCCTTAGAACCCCAACATGAGGAAGCCAAATATTTATTGGCCAGTTGCTTTTTAAAACTAGGTAAATATGCTGCTGCAGAAATAATTGCAGAAGAACTTTCGCAACAATGCACCAATATTCATTATTTAGAATTGTTATGCGAGTGCCAGCTAGCACAAGATAACTACAGCGAGGCTCAAAATACGTATCGGTATATTACTGAATTACAACCCGGGTATCAAAATCATAAATTTGACCAAGCATTAAAAAACCCAGTCCTAACAAATGAAGATGATTTTACCGAAGACGTAGTAAGTTTTATGTCCAAACCCGATATCACTTTTAAAGATGTGGGCGGTATGGATCAGGTAAAAAACGAAATAGACCTTAAAATCATAAAGCCCCTACAACACCAGGAAGTCTACAAAGCGTATGGTAAAAAAATTGGTGGAGGCATTCTTTTATACGGCCCTCCAGGATGTGGCAAAACCTATTTGGCAAAAGCAACCGCTGGCCAAATAGATGCCAATTTCATCAATGTAGGTATTAATGACATTCTAGATATATGGTTGGGAAGTTCTGAAAAAAACTTGCATGAAATTTTTGAAAAAGCTCGGACCAACACCCCATGCGTCATATTCATAGATGAAATAGATGCCCTTGGTGCCAACCGAAATGACATGAACAAAACCGCTGGGCGAACCGTAATAAACCAATTTTTATCCGAATTGGATGGGGTAGATTCCAATAACGATGGTATTTTAATCATTGGTGCTACCAATGCGCCTTGGTATCTAGATCCTGCCTTTAGAAGACCCGGAAGGTTTGATCGTATTGTTTTTGTTTCCCCACCGGACACTACCTCAAGAGAAGCCATTTTTGATGTGCAGTTAAAGAATAAACCCACAGAAAATATAGACGTAAAAGAACTTGCTAAAAAAACAAAGGAATTTTCTGGTGCAGACATCAATGCTGCTATTGACCTTGCCATTGAAGATAAATTACAATCTGCCTTTGTAGACGGTATTCCAAAACCGCTAACCACAAAAGATATACTTAAAGGTATAAAAAAGACAAAGCCAAGTACCAAAGATTGGTTTAGTTCTGCAAGAAATTATGCCCTGTATGCTAACGATTCTGGTTTGTATGATGATATACTAACTTATTTGAACATTAAAAAATAATGGAAAACCAGAACGAAGAACGGGGTTTACAACTTTTTGAATTAGGACGCTACGAAGCCGCCGTACCCTATTTTAAAGATGCGTTAAGTGAAGCACCAGACAACTTTAACGCAAAGTATTATATGGCACTTTGCTATATCCATTTGGATAATATGGATAAGGCAGAAGCAATTTGTAATGCTTTGTTAGGAACACATCCAGATAGTGCAAATATTTTCTACCTTAAAGCTATTATATCCCTTAATAAAGACAACCTAAAACAAGCTTCCTCAGAAATAGAACAAGCCATTGGCATGGCGCCTTATATAGCTAATTATTTTGGTCTAAAAGCTTCTATTTTATTGGCTCAAAAAAAATATGAAGATGGGTTGGTAGCAACTGACCAAGGTTTACAAATAGATGCAAAAGATAGCCATTGCTTAAATAATAGGGCTAAAATTCTAACCAAACTAAACCGCAAAGAAGAAGCAAACAATACCATACAGGATATTCTTCAAGACAATCCGGAAGATGAGTATTCTCATGCAAATGTTGGATGGGTAGCTTTAGAACAAGGTAAAATACAAAAAGCTTTATTGCATTTTAAAGAGGCCCTAACCTTTAACCCCAACTTTGAGTATGCCAGACAAGGTATGGCTACGGCCTTAAAATCCAAAAATCCAGTATACGCGCTCTATTTAAAGTATTCTTTTTGGATGGCCAAGCAAAGTTCAAAATACCAATGGGTATTTATAATTGGCCTTTACTTGGCGTACCGTTTTTTAGTTGGGGTATTATCTGCAAATGGTTTAAGTTATTTAGCTATTCCGCTAATTGTTTTGTATTTGATATTTGCCTTGGGCGGTTGGATAATGGAGGCATTATCTGACACTATTTTACTATTTGATAAGCATGGCAAATATTTACTGGACCGTTCCCAAAAACAAAGCGGCTACGTTTTTGGATTAGCTTTATTGTCCGCAATACTTTTTGGTATATTATATTATGTGCTCAAAGAACCTATATTGGGGGTATTCGCTATAGCTTTTTTGTGCCTTTTGTTGCCATTACCACGTGCATTTCAGCAAAAAGCCCCAAATAATAAAATATTCGTATTTGCCTATTCTGCAATTATGGCCGCAGTAGGCTTAATTGGCAGTTTCCTTGTTTCTCCGTTAATGGCTGGATCTGGAGTGCTAATTCTATTGGTAATTTATACTTGGCTTGGTAATTTAATAGAAGATTAAAACTAAATATATGTATCCACTTATACGAAATAGAAGATTAAGACAAAACGATTCCATTCGCAGATTGGTTAGGGAAACGTATCTTAATCCCAACGATTTTTTAGTACCATTATTTGTGGTAGAAGGTAAAAATATCAAGGAAGAAATTGCTTCAATGCCTAACTACTACCGTTATAGTTTGGACAATTTGGCAAAAGAAGTAAAAGAACTTTGGAATATGGGTTTGTGTTCCGTTTTACTTTTTGCAAAAGTACCAGACCACTTAAAAGATAATGAAGGTACGGAAGCATTGAATCCTGACGGGTTAATGCAGCGTGCGGTTAAAGCCGTAAAAGATGCATGCCCACAAATGTACGTAATGACAGATGTGGCCATGGACCCCTATTCCTCTTACGGCCATGACGGAATTGTTGCGGAAGGCAAAATCTTAAATGATGAAACCACGGACATTCTGGCACAGATGAGCGTGAGCCATGCCCAAGCTGGTGCGGACATGGTAGCGCCAAGCGATATGATGGACGGTCGTATTTTGGCCATACGTGAGGCCTTAGAAGACGAAGGTTACACGGATACCGGCATCATGAGCTATTCTGCTAAATATGCTAGCGCTTTTTACGGGCCATTTAGAGATGCATTAGATTCTGCTCCCGTTGACATTAAAGACGTGCCAAAAGACAAGCAAACCTATCAAATGGATCCGGCTAACCGAAAAGAAGCTATCAAAGAAACAGAAATGGATATTGATGAGGGCGCCGATATTGTTATGGTAAAACCAGGACTTTGTTATCTAGATATTGTTAGAGATATAAAAAACGCGGTAGAAGTACCTGTTGCAGTATACCAAGTTTCTGGAGAGTATGCCATGCTAAAAGCGGCTGCAGAAAAAGGATGGTTAAACCATGATGCCGTAATGTTAGAGCAATTAACAGCTATAAAAAGAGCAGGTGCCGATATTATTGCAAGTTATTTTGCAAAAGACGCGGTAAAATTATTGGGCTAAAACAATTCTTTACAACAAAATCCTAGCCGCTTCAGGGTTTGTGTAATTTCAAACCCATTGGTATAATTTCCCGCAATACGTAATACATTGTCTTGATCCTCAAGGTCGAAATTCCATTTGCCTTTATTTTGGATCAACCTATTAAGATGGGGCGCAACATACCGTATGTTGCGCCTTTTTCTTACCGTTGTTTTAAAAAGTAAAATAGCCATTTATCTATCATAAAAAAATGGTGGTTCTACCCCCAAGGCTCTTAAGTACACATAGCCTTGCCCCCTATGGTGTATCTCGTTATCTACAAAGTAGAACAAAGCAGATTGCACCGTTCCAGGAAATTGTCCAAAAGAAAGGTGTTCGTTTTGAAAATCAACCTTATCCATTTGGTTCCAATATTGGTTAATAGCTACTGTTGCCTCATCCCATAATCTTAGAAGCTCGCGCTTACTATTTTTAAAATCAATAGCTTCATTCAAAACAGCCTTTTTACCAGTAGCTATTTCACCTAAGCCTGGTGCGGCAATAGCCAATAATTCGCCAACCATATCTGCAAAAGTGCGCATCGTACCAATTTTAAACGTAAACAATTCCTTCTCCGGAAATGCCTCTATTACTTTTCTGGTTAAACTTCTATGACCCTGCCAGTGAACAAAAAATTGCGCCCCGTTAATTACTTCTTGTGTAGTTGCTAAAGTAGTTTCCATGATAACTGAATTTTGGTTTCTATGCTTCAAAACTAAAACCCGATGGTGACAGCCCTATGTCAGCAGTAATTTACAGAATCAAAAAATCCATAACTTTCTTTTTAAAAAGCCTTTATCTTTGATAGGAAAGCAACCCAAACACCCATGGAATCCGTTAATCGATTTGATCGTATCGTAGCTATTTTGGTACAATTACAAAGTAAACGTGTGGTTAAGGCCCAAGAGCTGGCAGATCGTTTTCAAATTAGCCTACGCACAGTGTACAGGGATATTCGTTCTTTAGAAACTGCAGGCGTACCTATAGTAAGTGAAGCGGGTGTTGGTTATTCCATTATGGAGGGTTATCGATTACCACCCGTTATGTTTACCCAAGAAGAAGCCGCGAGTTTTGTGGCCGCACAGAAGTTGATGCAAAACTTTACCGATAAAACCTTGGGCAAACATTATGAAACCGCAATGTTTAAGATAAAATCAGTACTACGGGGTAAAGAAAAAGATTGGGTAGAATCCCTAGAAAAACATATTCGCTTTTTTCCAACCCAAGAAATATTTAATCCAAACGTTGCCAATGCAATGGAACTTATTTTAAGTAGTATAGCCGAGCAACATCAGGTTTTTTTAAAATATACTTCCATACAAATAGACCATGCAGTAGATCGTATTATAGAACCAGTTGGTATTTTTAATGAGAATAATTTTTGGTATGTACTTGCCTACTGTCAATTGCGTAAAGATTACAGACAATTTAGAACAGATCGTATACAAGGCATAAAACGAACCGAAACACCATTTGAAAAAAAACATAGCTCTTTAGAAGAACTAAGATTAAAGGATGCCCGAACCAAGTTGAAGGTTAAAATTGTAGTGGATAAAACCATTGCCAAATTTTTAGGAAACAAAAAAAATTACGGTTTAATTGAAGAAAAACCTGTAGCTAAAGGTATAGAGATGACTTTTCTAGTAGACGATTTAGATAACGGTTTTGCCAGATGGTACCTTATGTATGGTGATTTTGCCCAGATTATAGAACCCCCAGAACTTAAAGATCGTATATACTATTTATTGAACAAGCAATTAACCCAACTAAAAAACAGCACAGATTGAAACCATTTCAATTAACATACCTACTGGTATTTTATTACTTTATGGCCATTGGCCAATCCTATGAGGAAAAAATTGATTGCATAATAAAAGATGCTATTGTACAAGAAGCATTTCCTGGAGTCACGGTTTTAGTTCAAAAAAATGGAAAAGACTTGTTCCATAAAACTTATGGTTATAATACTTATGATAGTCTTGTTCCCGTTACAAAGAATACCTTGTACGATTTGGCTTCCGTAACCAAAATAGCAGCTGGTTTGCCCGTTGTTATGAAATTGGTACAAGATGGAAAATTAACCCTGGATAATCCATTCGCCAATTACTGGCATCCGTGGAAAAGGCACAAAGACAAGAAAGCAATTACACTAAGGGAAATTTTAGCACACCAAGCAGGTTTGGAACCCTATATTGTTTTCCTTTCTAAGGTTCGTAAAAAGAACGGCAATCTTAAAAAACGCTTTGTAAGAAAAAAACCTTCTAAACGATTTAATAGGCATGCTTACACCAATAGATATATCAAAAATAGATTTAACAAAAAAATGTATCGAACCATCAACCGTTCGCCTGTTAGCAAAGAAAAAACCTATCGGTATTCTGGTTTGTTCTTTCTAATACTTCCAGAATTGACGCAACAACTTACAGGGGTTGACTTTGAGACCTACCTTACGCAAGAAATTTATGAACCTTTAGAAATTACCAATCTTGTTTTTAATCCTTCCCTAAAACAAAATCACCTACCTATTATCCCTACGGAAAGCGATTCTATTTTTAGAAATGATGTAACCCTAGGTTGGGTACACGACGAAAATGCGGCACTCCTTGGTGGTGTTTCTGCAAATGCCGGGCTATTTGGAACGGCAGAAGATTTAACCAAGCTTATGGAATTTTATAAAAACTTTGGCAAATACAAAGGTCGCCAAATTATAGACCAAGAAATTGTTCGCACCTTTACTCAAATTCAATATCCAGAAAACAATAACAGACGCGGATTAGGTTTTGATAAACCGTTAATTGGCAACGATACTTTAAGAATTATGGATGCCTATCCGTCTCCTAAAGTAAGTAAGGAAAGTTTTGGGCATGCAGGTTTTACGGGAACATTTGTCTGGGCAGACCCAAAAGAACAATTGGTATATATTTTTCTATCTAACCGAGTTTATCCTTCTAGAACACATAGAAAATTATATGAACTAAAAATTAGAGAAAAAGTACAAGATGTTTTTTATAACTTACCCAAAATTCAAAAGCAATAACATCCAATGGGATTATTAATATTTTACGCGTTAATTTCCATATTCTTTTCCTTCTTATGTTCCATTCTAGAAGCGGTACTTTTAAGTATTACCCCAACTTTTTTAAATGTAAAAAAACAAGAAGGGAAGGTATACGCCACAACTTTAGAACAGCATAAAAAAGACATAGACAAACCCTTAATTGCTATTTTAACCTTGAACACCATTGCACATACCGTAGGTGCTATTTTGGTAGGTGGGCAAGCAGAGGTCTTATATGGCGATGAAGGAGGTTATGGTGTATTTATCGTTTCTGCAGTAATGACCATACTTATATTGGTTGCTTCAGAAATTATACCTAAAACCATTGGTGCAACCTATTGGAAACAATTGGCCAATTTTACGGCTAAAACCCTGACCATAATGGTCTTTATCATGAAATGGACGGGCTTACTTTGGATTTTACAGCTCTTTACTAAACTAATTGGTAAAAAAGGAGCTCATGGTAGTGTACTTAGTAGGGAAGACTTTTCTGCCATGACGGATATTGCTGAGGAAGAAGGTGTTTTTCATGCTTCTGAATCTAAGGTTATACGTAATCTTTTATCTTTTGATGAAATTCATGCCAAAGATGTAATGACCCCACGTACTGTTATGAAGATAGCCTCTGAAGATACTTCCGTTTCCGAATTTTATCACAAGAACAAGCCATTGCAATTTTCTAGAATTCCCGTTTTTAAAGAACGTATGGATAACATAACGGGCTTCATCTTAAAAGACGAACTTTTAGAAAACATCGTAAACGAAAAAGGGGATACCAAATTGGGAAGCATTAAAAGGGAAATCTTGGTTACCAATAGAAATAAGCCCATACCAGAACTGTTGGAAAAATTTGTTGAAAAAAACGAACATATTTCTTTAGTAGTAGATGAATATGGCTCTGTAAGTGGTTTGGTTACCATGGAAGACGTTATAGAAACCCTATTGGGACTCGAAATCATGGACGAGAGCGATAATGTAGAAAACCTACAGCTTTTAGCACGTAAAAATTGGGAAAGCAGAGCCCAACGTTTGGGCATTATAGATGTGCCTATAAAAGACCCTGAAGCCCCCGAAGATTCCAAAAAATAAATGGAAGAGGCCTTTGTACATACGCCGCTGGGAACAGCCGTTATAAAAGGAGACTCAGATGGCCTAAAATCAATTACGGTACTAGACCAAGATATTGCTGCTACCACAATAATACCAGAAGTTTTAGAAGAAGCCGTTACACAATTAAACGAGTATTTTAACGGTAAGAGAAATCAATTTACCTTAAAATTAAATCCAGAAGGCACGCCTTTTCAACAAAAAGTTTGGTTAGCGCTACAGGAAATACCTTATGGCAAGACGGTATCTTACCTAGAATTATCTAGACGTTTGGGAGACACCAAGGCCATACGCGCCGTGGCAGCGGCCAATGGAAAAAACCCGCTATGGATTGTTGTTCCCTGCCATAGGGTAATTGGCAGCAATGGAGATTTAGTAGGATACGCTGGCGGACTGCCTCGCAAAAAATGGTTATTACAGCACGAGAGTCCTATTACCCAGACTAGTTTATTTTAATTTCCCTATTTTCAGGGTATTCCAATTTTGGCCTAAAAACTACCTTTAGCTCCAAATTTATAATATGAAACTACCCTCTATACAAGAAGTTTTAGACCGTGGCCTTAATGCGTTTAAACGCTTTCCAATAACACTTGTTTGGGCTGTCCTTGGGACCTTTTATGTAATGTATCTTATTGGCAGTGATAGGGTAAGTAACACGTTTGATGAGAACTTAGATATTGTTTTAACCCTTATTTTGGGGGTAAGTTGGTTTATTGGGGCTCAGTTTTTTATTGAACAGCAAGCAAAAAACAAAATATGGCAACTACTAAAAATCCTAATTTTAATAGGATTAGGCGGCTTCTATTTTTACCTATCCAAAACCCTATTCTTAGAAGACAATCCCACCTACCTTTCACATTTTTTTATATTTCTAATTGCTGGTCATCTATTTGTATTGTTTGCGCCATTTTTAAAAGAATGGCATGCACATGCCTATTGGAACTACCTTAAATCCGTAGGTATAGCGTTAACCAGAAGCCTCCTTTATAGTTTGGTATTGTATTTAGGTCTGGTACTTGCGCTATTGGCAATAGATGCATTGTTTGATGTATATATTAGAGGGGAACGTTACGGCCAGTTGTTTGTATTTAGCTTAGGCATTGTAAATACTTGGATTTATCTCTCGGATTTTCCATCACAGGTAAGGAAAAATAGTATTGTTCAATTTGAACGTGCGCTAGAGGTTTTGGTAAAGTTTATTTTGATACCGCTAATAATGCTTTATCTGGTAATTCTTTACGCCTATTTTGGCAAAATACTTTTGGAATGGGAGTTACCAAAAGGCTGGGTAAGCTATTTAGTTACCGTTTTAGCGCTGTTGGGTTTTATGGTACACATAATTATAAACCCTATTATAAAGACTTCTAAAGCTTGGACCATTAAGCGTTTTTACCCTTGGTTTTACTATTTATTACTACCCTTGTTGGTACTCTTGTTTGTAGCCATCTATAGGCGTGTAAGTGATTATGGGATAACAGAAAACAGGTATTATGTTTTGCTAGCTGCCTTCTGGATATTGGGTATTAGTCTTTATGTACTTTTTACAAAGAAGGCAAAACTTATAGTTTTGCCCATTTCCCTATTTCTAATTCTTACAATTACCGCTGTAGGGCCTTGGGGTGCATTTAGCGTTTCTAAAAAGGCACAAGCAAAAGAATTTAAAGAAGTGTATAACCAAGTGTTATTACAAGATACGGTTGCCAATTATGAGCAATCCCAAAGGCTAGAATCTATATTAAAGTACTTAGATAAAAGAGAAAGCTTGGATAAACTAAGTAAGGTAACTCAAATAGATTTAAATGCAGCCGTTTTAGATTCTACCAACAACTGGAAAAACCACCGATGGTTAGATACACGCTTAGTACTAGATTCCATGAACATAAAAATGGATTCTACCACAAAAAGCATCAAAAGAAATTACAATCAATACTATATGCATAATTATGGTACGGACAAAACGGTTTTCCCAATTGACCAATATGATTATTTTGTACCCGTTAGACTAAACCCGTATGATAATTATTGGGTAGCCATAAATAATTGTAAAATTAGCTATGCCAACAAAAACTTGAGCTTTATTTTAAGTAACCAAGAACAAGATACTTTAGCAAGTATTCCGCTTAAAAGTAGACTAAAAGAATTTACCAAGTATGGGCACAACTTAGACAGTATTCCTTTAGAAAAGAAAACAATATCAATAGAGAATGATGTTTTGAAGGTTGAATTAGCCCTGACCGATTTATCTTTTAGCCTACTAGAGAAAGACAGCATACAATTACACAATATTGGTGGTCATCTATTTTTAAAATTTAAACAAGATGTTAAATAGAATTCCTTTGGACAGTATTCTATTCTTGGATATTGAAACCGTTCCAGAAACAGAAACCTATAACCAGCTTAACGAGGAAAAACAAGAGCTTTGGGCGCATAAAACGGCGTACCAAAGAAAAGAAGAACACACACCGGAAGCCTTTTATGAACGAGCAGGGATATGGGCAGAATTTGGGCTTATTGTTTGCATCTCCGTAGGCTATTTTGTGAACAAAGGAAGTGAACCCCTCTTTAGGGTTACCAGTTTTCATGGAGACGAACAAACCTTATTAAAAAACTTTAAAAACCTTTTAAACGACCATTTTAACCAAGCTAGACACGTATTATGTGCTCATAATGGTAAAGAGTTTGATTTTCCATATATAGCAAGGCGAATGTTAATCAATGGGATTACGTTACCTTATAAGCTAGATTTATTTGGTAAAAAACCTTGGGAAGTACCACACCTAGATACCATGGAACTTTGGAAGTTTGGCGATTATAAGCATTATACCTCCTTAAAGTTGATGGCCAATGTATTAGGAATACCCTCGCCAAAAGAAGATATGGACGGTAGCATGGTACGCAGTGTATATTATGAAGAAAAAGATATAGACCGAATAATAAAATATTGCGAATTGGATGTGGTTACCACCGCCCAAGTGTTCTTAAGATTAAAATGCGAACCACTACTAGAAGCGCATCAAATAAAAACTATATAAAAAAAAGACCCTAAATTACTAGGGCCTTTTTAGAGGGATACTTACAACAATAGTGTCCACAGTATCTAATTTTGTGTAACCTAGGCCACACATTGGGAGTGTAATGGTTAATAGCTATTGCTAGCTTGCATATGAATAATTAACTCTTATAAAATTTTGTGCTTTTGGTTCCTTCGTAGTCTTGCACCAAGATGATATAGATTCCACTTTCCAAATTGGTTACATCTATCGTATTGTTCGCATTTCCATTTTTAATGGTTCCACCTGCGGTGTTAATGATGGAATATTGTGCGTCTTTAGACATTTTAGTGCTTACCTCTAAGTAATTTACCGCTGGGTTTGGATACACGACCAAATCAATATTATCAGAAGTTTTTCTCACTTCTGGCTGTTGGGTCTGGGTAGCATCGCCTTGAAAAACAAAGGTTATGGTTTCTGAATATCCAGATGCAATATTTGCCGTACAAACAGATTGTACTCTTACCTCATACTTGGTTCCGGCAACTAGATTTTCCAATGCTATTTCAGCATCCCATGTAGAAAGGGTTTCCCACTGTATATCGTCTGCTGCCTTATATTGTATTTCATATAAATTATCTTCAGAAAGGCCATCCCATTTTACAGAAACCCCTGTAGCGTTCACTTGGCTTAAATCTAAACCTTTTGGTGCTTCTAATTTGCAGTTAGAAACAGCAACACCACTTACAATTAAGCTAACGTCTTGTGCACCATGCATCAATGTACCTTTATGAGAAATAGTTATGGTGTAAGAACCAGAAGCATTGTTTATTTCTATCTTTTCAAAAGGGTCTACCTTATTGTCTCCTTTGGTGGCCGGCTCACTTGCTTTAGCAGGATTTAATTTCCAGGGAAAGTACGTTTCTCCATTCTTAGTAACCCTAATATCAATATCATTGACCAAAGCGGCTTTCATTTCGTTCAATGTACCTCTGTTAACCTCTCCACTTTCTGGATCTGTCCATGAGACAGATACCATGAAAGGATCAACACCATTGCTATCATACACAAAAGTTTTGGTTTCGCCACTGGTTAAGGTTAATTCTTTTACTACAGAACTATAATCTATACTTTGCAATACTTTGGCTGCCTTTGCAGTATTGATCAAGCCCCATCCAATTTTATAATCCGGACCTGGATTTTCTATATCGTCTGCTGTGTGTAAAGCCAAACCTTTTAAGGTGGCAGCCTTCATAAAATTACCATATAAACTTTCGTGGTACTGCTGTAATAAAATTAGAGAACCCGTAACCCCCGGTGCAGCCATAGAAGTACCCATTGCTGTTTTATAAGCACTATTAGAAGCAGATCCGGTAGTATATACCATAGTACCGTTACCTGCCAAATCTGGCTTAATTCTACCATCATCTGTTGGTCCATAACTACTATAGCCACTAACATTGGCCTTCTTTATTGCACCTTCATTATCTATTCTGGCATCTACACCAGCTACGACCAAATTATTTTTAGCTGTTGTGAACCCTAATAATAAATCAAAACCATCTTGTGTTTTACCATAGTTAGGTGTTGCGTTATCAAAAGAGTTTTGTGCGTTACCTGCTGCCGCAACCATTAAATAATATGGTGCGTTGTACATAATTTTATCCCAATCTTGAGAAACTTTAATATAAGCCCCAAAATACCAATCTGGTACTTGAGAAGATGTAATACCGTAAGAATGATTAGAAACCAAAAGACCTTCTGCAGCAGCTTCTGCCACCTCTACTTTATCTCTAGACCAATTATGGGTCAAAGCTTCTGCCCCATAAGCAACCCCTTTAGCTTTTGAATCTACACCGGCCGCAACAATATTACCGGTTACCATGGTTGTATGGTTATCTATTTCTGAGGTATTATCGGCATTAGAAACTCTACCCCCAAACTCTTTATGGCTGGTTAAGGCCACACCGGCATCCCATACGCCAACTTTCATTCCAGTACCGTCTATATTAGCGTTTAAAAACCCATCTGCGTACAAAGCATCTGCCCTACAAATGTTAGCGGTCATATCTGCATGTGTAGTATAATATAAAGGAGTACCATCTTGTCCAAATCCATTTAAAGCCACTACGGTTCCATCTTTTTCCTTTCTGGTAGCCTCTAAACCTCCCACTAGTTTTTGAGTTGCAATACGTTGTGCGGTAATTTGATATTCTTTTTTAAAGCTATTTGCCAAATCTTGTAATTTGGCTGTATTGGTTTTCGCTTTAATTGCTTCTAATTGTACTTGCTCTTGAGCTAAACTAGAAATGCTGAATACCAAACTGGTAGCGACCAATAACAAGGCCTTTTTTGCGGGAAGTTTTACATTGTAGTCCATAACGTAGGTTAAGTAGGATTTGGACTACAAATATAGATGAGAACTAATTAACTGTCGTTAAGTTGTAGATTTAAATCGATGAATTGCATACTCATTAGCATGTGTTTGTTGTGAAACTTACAAAAAGTGTTGTAAGAATTTTCTTAGTATTCTAATTTTGCTTTAAAATCAGGTAAACAGGAAAATGATCGCTATAACCACCAAGGTACTTTTTACCACCAAATGTTCTAAAGGGTGTTCCTTTATACCTTCCTTTCCATTCTTGTAGAAAATGCGGAGCAAAAATCTTGGCCTTGGCGAAGCTATGGGTACCCGGCTCATGATTTAGGAAAGAATGAGAAACTATGATTTGATCAAACAAACTCCATTTACCCCTATAATTGGCACTCCCTAGCGTTGGGGAAAGTAAT
This sequence comes from Croceivirga sp. ABH4_376, assembly GCF_056160685.1. Classification (NCBI taxonomy): domain Bacteria; kingdom Pseudomonadati; phylum Bacteroidota; class Flavobacteriia; order Flavobacteriales; family Flavobacteriaceae; genus Croceivirga; species Croceivirga sp. ABH4_376. The sequence goes on from NZ_JBSWXQ010000001.1 coordinate 274,264, forward strand.
TTTTGCATGGGATTTATGAACCAACCTGTTTGCATTAGCGTTTTTATGCTTTCAGAATTAGGGTCGTCATTAAAATCTCCCATAATCAATACATGGAGTTCTTCTTCTACTTGTCTAATTTGTTCTAATTTTTCAATAATGGTGTGCGCAGCGGCAATCCGTTTGTATGCGGTAAGCTTAGCACCATCTCTACGAGAGGGCCAATGGTTCACAAAAACATATACAACCTCTCCATTAAGTCTTCCTTTTACATATAAGATGTCTCTAGTAAAATCACGAACACCTTGTTCATTATTTACTAAAAGGGCTAATGTTTCACTTTCCATTACTTCAAAATTCTCCTTACGGTAAAACAAAGCGGTATCTATACCGCGCTCGTCTGGAGAGTCATAATGTACATAACCGTAATCCAAGTGCCTCAAAGCATCTTCTCCTAGCAAACGTTCTATAACCCTTTTGTTTTCAATCTCAGCAACCCCTACAAGTACGGGTGGTGCAAGCCCTTCGTCCTCACCAATTTTAGCTATGGCATTCGCTAATTTTCTGGTTTTTGCCAGGTATCGCTTATTCTTCCATTTTTTAAATCCCTTTTTGGTAAAATCGTCATCGAGAATATGTGGGTCGTCTACGGTATCGAATAGATTTTCTAGGTTATAAAAAGCAATTACATGTTGGTTTTCCATAATTTTTAGAATAGCGCTACAAAAATTTACATAAGTGTTAAGTAGAAGGAGCAAATTACAAAAACAGAACCGAAACATTATGTAGCTTTGCATTTTGCTTTATATATGATTGAAAAGAAGTCTATTGATTATGAAAAGGCCGTATTGGTTGGTGTAATCAATCAATTACAGAATGCTGAAAAAGTAGAAGAATATCTAGATGAGCTAGAATTCTTAACCTATACTGCCGGTGGCGAAGTAACCAAACGCTTTGTACAAAAGATGGATGTGCCCAACCCTAAAACCTATATAGGCACAGGTAAGATGGAAGAAGTGCATGCTTATGTTAAGGAAAACGATATTAGCTCGGTTATTTTTGACGACGAACTTACGCCTGCCCAACAAAATAACATAGAAAAATTATTGAAGTGTAAGGTAATGGACAGAACCAGCCTTATTCTAGACATTTTTGCCCAGCGTGCAAAGACCAGTTATGCGCGTACCCAAGTAGAATTGGCACAGTACGAATATCTTTTACCCAGACTTACCGGTTTATGGACGCACTTAGAACGCCAGCGTGGTGGTATTGGTATGCGTGGTCCGGGGGAAACAGAAATAGAGACCGATAGACGAATTGTTAGGGACCGTATTGCTTTGCTTAAAAAGAAACTTACCAAAATTGATCGCCAAATGGAAACCCAAAGAGGCAACCGCGGCGCTTTGGTAAGGGTAGCCTTGGTAGGGTACACCAATGTGGGTAAATCTACTTTAATGAACGTAATTAGTAAAAGCGATGTATTTGCAGAAAATAAGTTGTTTGCCACTTTAGATACAACTGTAAGAAAGGTAGTTATTGGCAACCTTCCTTTTCTGCTTAGCGATACGGTTGGATTTATACGCAAGTTGCCTACACAATTGGTAGAAAGTTTTAAAAGTACCTTAGACGAGGTTAGAGAAGCAGATTTATTGTTACATGTGGTAGACATCTCCCACCCAAATTTTGAAGAACACATTGCTTCTGTAAATCAAATATTAGATGAAATTGACAGTACGGAAAAGCAAACCATTATGGTCTTTAATAAGATAGACCAGTATGTGCCAGAAGTAATAGAAGAAGATGATTTAGAAACCGAAAAAACATCTGCTCACTTTACATTGGAAGAGTGGCAAAAAACATGGTTCAATAAAATTGGGGATAATGCCTTGTTCATCTCTGCATTGAATAAAGAAAATTTAGATGAGTTTAGACAAAGAGTGTATCGTGAAGTTAGAGAAATACACGTAACCCGTTTTCCGTATAACAATTTCTTGTATCCAGAAAACCTTGATGAATACTCGCAAACTGAAGAAGAATAGTTTTTCTGTCAGAAAAATGAATTTTTATCGAATACCACAAAAAAAATACGGTTTACATCAAAAAGTTTGGGCATAGGTAAGACTAGCGTACTTTAGCACTGTTCTTAATAACTAGCCCCAAGGTTATTACTAACACCAATAACAAGTATGAACTAACCTATCCAATCAAAAAAAAGCCCGAACAAATTGTTCGGGCTTTTTTATATATATGTTTTAAACTTAGAAAGAGTAGCTAAGACCTAATGTCCAGTACGTTTGTAAGTCGTTATCTATAGAATCAAAAGTAGCCGTGGCATCTGGTGTAGCAGCTAAATTTCTCACATAGTTCAACGTTTCTTGTTTGTTGTTTCTTAAGCCAAAGTCAAAACCAACACCAATCATCTTCCATAGCGTGTAAGAGAAAGAATTAGTCCATGTCCAGTTACTTAAATCGCCACTCTCGTAACTTTGAAAAGCAGATAGGTTACTTTTAAAACCAACCGCTCCTATTTTACGGGTATAGTCCGCAACAATTTTAGCACCCAAAGAGGAGTTAAAAATAGTATCATCATCCGCAAAAACAAAGTTGTAGTTTAAAGGATGGATAACCACTACTAAATTCTGAATAGGTGTCCACGTAGCACCCACACCTAAATCTAGGTAACCTGGGTCGTTAAAATTGTTTAGAATAGTTGTTCTGTATTCCATTAAACCGGATACCGCAAACTTGTCACTTAATTTTCTACCGTATAGGGAAGATAAGTTAAATACATCCGTAGCTTCTCTAAAGCTATCATCATCTGTTGGGTCATTTTTATCATCAAACTTAACCCAAGAAAGATTAGTAGTTAACGCATTTCTCCAAAAGAATTTCTCTTCTTGCAAATTGGCAAACGCATTGAACGAAAAACCAATATTACCGCTAGAGTTATCTGGAAAACCTTGTGCATACCAGTTATTAAACTGAGAAATACTACCACCAATAGTACCAAAGGCACCTAATTTCCAACCTGGAAGTGCGTCAATTTTAGCTTGGATGGCATTTGCCCTACCTTGAATGGCAGCAATAGAATCGTTTTTTTCGGCCAATGTAGCCTTTAACTCCTCTTCTGTCTGTGCTTGGCCCAACCAAACTCCAGCAACCGCAAGAACGGCGAAAAGTGTTTTCTTCATAATGATTTGTGTTTATAGATTTAGAAACGCAAAAGTAAGAATAGTCACACTTGCCTTACAAGGAAAATTACTTTTTCTTGTACAAAGGCACCGCAGAACAGGCTTCTCCGTACATAACACTCCTAGCAACAGGCTGTATTTTTAACATAGCCTGTAAGTAAGCGTTTTGTGGCACTGGTTTATGGCTACAACCTTTAATGATTACCGGTTTATCTTGGAAAGGACTAACGTCTAAATTGGATAGAATTGATTGATACAGGCTGGTTTCTAAATCTTCTAAGGTACCAACCACTACTTGCTTGGCATAGGGTTGTAGTTTGCTTACTAAAAGCATATATGCCCAACCCGGAATTATAGCATCTGCACTGCAATTTAGTGCCACATAGGCATCCTTATATTGCTCCCAATCATGGGTGTCTGCTAGACTTCTAAATTCTTTTTCTTTAAGAATGAGTTCTTCCCAAAGCCAATCTTTAATATCCAAAACTGCTCTTTTTCCTTCAGGATAGTAATCTTCTAAATCAAAGACTTGTAACTTGCTTTGCGCAACCCTATTTACAATTTCTTCTGCCATTAACAAACAAATTATTGCCGGTAGTTTTCAATATCGAAACTATTATCTTCTGGCATAAATATCGCAAGAACAGGATATACTAAAACACCCAAACCTAAGAGGGTCAGTATTATCCAAAGTATTCTTACCTGTTGTTTAGGCCAGTCTAAATACTCGGCGATTCCACCACATACACCAAGAAACACCCTGTCTCTAGATTTGGTTAGTTTTTTTGCCATGTCCGTTAGTTTACAATAACCCTAGTTCCAATTTAGCTTCTTCGCTCATCAAGTCTTGCGTCCAAGGTGGATCAAATGTAATTTCTACCTCAGCATCTTTAATTTCGTCAATAGACTTTACCTTTTCTTCTACTTCTGCAGGTAAACTTTCTGCTACCGGACAGTTAGGAGATGTTAGTGTCATTAGAATTTTAACCTCATGATCTTCGTTTACTAAAACATCATAAATAAGTCCTAATTCGTAAATATCTACTGGAATTTCTGGATCAAAAATGGTTTTTAAAACCAAAACGATTTTCTCTCCTAATTCCGCTGTATCTATTGTAGTTTCTTCGCTCATTTTATTTGTGTTTGATAAGCCACGGCATACAATTTCATCTGCTTGATCATACTCACTAATCCGTTAGCTCTTGTGGGTGATAAATGTTCTTTAAGTCCAATTTCATCTATAAATTGGGTATCTGCCTCCATGATGTCTTTAGGCTTTTGGTTGCTAAAGACTCTAATTAGAAGGGCAATGATTCCTTTGGTGATGATAGCATCACTATCTGCGGTAAAAATCAATTTATCATCTTCTAACTCAGCGTGCACCCATACCTTACTTTGGCAACCTTTGATGATGTTGTCATCGGTTTTGTATTGCTCATCTATTAAAGGTAGGGATTTACCCAACTCTATCATGTATTCATAACGCTGCATCCAGTCATCAAACATGCTAAACTCGTCTATGATTTCTTCTTGTATCTCTTTTATAGCCATGTAGCAATACTTTTGTCAAAAGTACAACTAGCAGTTGTGTTTATCAATATTTTGAGAAAATCTTAAGGAGAAGTTACCCTACCAACATATTCTTAGCACGCTTAACCGCAGTTACCAGTGCATCTACCTCCTCTTTAGTATTGTAAAAACAAAAGCTTGCTCTTACCGTGCCAGGAATTTTGTAAAAATCCATAATCGGTTGCGCACAATGGTGCCCGGTACGCACTGCTATACCTAGTTTATCTAGAATAGTCCCAATATCATATGGGTGCACGCCTTCTATATTAAAAGATATTACTGAAGTTTTGTTCTTTGCCGTACCATATATTTTTAAACCATCTATCTTGGACAATTCCGTGGTAGCATAGTCCAGTAATTGATGCTCATAGGCTGCTATTGCCTCAAAACCAATAGCATTCATATAATCTAAGGCGGCGCCAAAGGCAATACCACCACAGATGTTTGGTGTACCTGCCTCAAATTTATGTGGCAAGTCGGCGTATGTTGTTTTTTCAAAGGTAACCTCAGCAATCATTTCGCCACCACCTTGGTACGGAGGTAATTTATTTAACCATTCCTCTTTACCATACAACATACCTACACCAGTAGGTCCGCATATTTTATGTGCGGAAACCACATAAAAATCCACATCTAAAGCCTGAACGTCTGCTTTAATATGCGGGGCAGCTTGTGCTCCGTCTATTAATACTGCAGCTCCCACTTCATGAGCAGCACTAATAATTTCTTCAATGGGATTTATGGTGCCCAAGGCATTGGAAATATGGTTACAAAAAACCAGTTTTGTTTTGTTAGAGAGTAAATTGTGATAGGTTTCCATCAACAACTCCCCCTGTGTATTCATCGGAATAACCTTTAGGATGGCTCCCGTACGCTCACAAAGCATTTGCCAAGGCACAATATTACTGTGATGCTCCATGGCAGAAACCAAAACCTCATCTCCTTTTTGCAATAGGGAAGAAAACCCATTAGCTACTAAATTGATACTATGAGTAGTCCCTGAAGTGAATATGATTTCGTGGGCTTTGGCGGCATTAAAGTGCTGCTGAATTTTTTGCCTAGCTTGCTCGTATTTATCCGTGGCTTCTTGCGATAAAGCATGGACGCCACGGTGAATATTTGCATTGTAATTTTGGTAATAGTCTACTATTGCATTTATGACCTGTTGCGGTGTTTGTGAGGTAGCGGCATTGTCTAGGTAAACTAAGGGCTTACCATTGACTTCCCTATTTAAAATTGGAAAATCTTTACGTATTTGCGATACATCAAATTCCACTTCTGTCATAAAAAACTATTATCCTATAAATCGAAACCAAGATTTACTCCTAGCTTGCTTGCAATAAGCTTATTGATTCTAACTTTTAGCTCTGGTATACGCACACTTTCCAATACATTATTAGCAAAAGCATACATCATTAAAGCTCTAGCTTCCTTCTTAGGAATACCTCTAGATTGCAAGTAGAATAAGGCATCCTCGTCTAGTTGACCTATAGTACAACCGTGAGAACACTTTACATCATCCGCAAAAATCTCTAACTGTGGCTTGGTATTCACCGTTGCTTTATCAGAAATAAGAATATTATTGTTTTGCTGAAACGCGTTGGTCTTCTGTGCAATTTTATCTACAATAATTTTCCCGTTAAAAACCCCTGTAGAACTATCTCCATAGATACCTTTATAGTCTTGGTGACTTTCGCAATTAGGTTGCGCATGGTGTACCAAAGTATAATGGTCTACGTGTTGCTTTTCACCTAAAATTGTTACCCCTTTTAAGGTAGAGTCTATGTGCTCCCCGTTCTGGTAATAATTCAAGTTATTACGGGTTAGTTTACCTCCAAAAGAGAAGGTATGCACACGTACTTGACTATTGGTTTTTTGGTCTATATAGGTATTGTCTACCAAAGATGCGGTAGGTGCATCGTTCTGTACTTTATAATAATCTACACGGGCATCTTTAGCCGCAAAAATTTCGGTCACCGCATTGGTAAACACCTCATTTGTGGTTAAGCTTTGGTGACGCTCTATTATTTGCACTTCTGCATTTTCTTCAACTACAATCAAATTTCTTGGTTGTAACATTAAAGCAGCTTCGTTACCGGTAGCTAAATGCAAAATTTGAATAGGCTTTCTCGGCGCTTTACTTTTTGGTATGTAAATGTAAGCTCCTTCCCTACTAAACGCTGTATTCAAAGTGGTTAATGATTCGTCTTTAGAAGCTACTTTGTTAAAGTATTTTTCTATAACCTCTTTATACATGGGTTTACTAAAAGCAGCACTCATCAAACAAACATCTACACCATCATGTGTGGTTTCTGATAAGTAAGACGAATACACACCATCTACAAATACAATTTTGTACGTGTCTATTTCATGTAAAAAGAACTTCTTTACATCTTTGTACTCCAATGCATTAGTCTCTTTTGGAAAAATGCTGAAGTCTACCTTTTCTATACTCTTTAGCGAGGTATATTTCCACGCTTCTTCCTTTTTGCTGGGAAAACCTTTTGCTTCAAAATTCTTAATAGCCTCAGAACGCACCTCGTGTACAGGATGGTCTAGGTCTACCTGATTTTCAAAGGCTAAAAAAGAAGAAATCAATTTATCTTTCAACTCCATCTACTGCTGCTTATACGGTTTCTTCTTGTTTGATCCAGTCGTATCCTTTTTCTTCTAGCTCCATGGCTAGTTCTTTACCGCCAGACTTTACAATTTTACCATTGTACAATACATGTACAAAATCTGGAACTATATAATCTAACAAACGCTGGTAGTGGGTAATTACCACAATAGCATTGTCTTTGCTCTTTAATTTGTTAACACCGTTGGCTACAATACGCAAGGCATCTATATCCAAACCAGAATCGGTCTCATCCAAAATAGCCAACTTAGGCTCTAACATGGCCATTTGGAAAATCTCGTTACGCTTCTTTTCTCCACCAGAGAAACCTTCGTTTAACGATCGTGATAAGAATTTACGATCTATCTCTAGCAACTCAGATTTTTCACGAATCAACTTTAGCATTTCATTGGCCGGCATGTCTTCTAAGCCACGTGCCTTTCTAGACTCGTTAATTGCCGTTTTCATAAAGTTGGTTACTGATACACCTGGGATTTCAACAGGATATTGAAAGGAAAGAAAAATACCCTTATGTGCTCTTTCTTCCGGAGACGCATCTTCTAAGTCTTCACCTTCTAAAACGATGCTTCCATTTTCTACTTCAAAATTTTCATTACCAGCAATTACGGAAGCCAAAGTACTTTTACCAGAACCGTTTGGGCCCATAATAGCATGTACCTCTCCTGGTTTAACATCTAGGTTAATACCTTTTAAAATGGCTTTATCTTCTACACTTGCGTGTAAATCTTTAATTGTTAACATTCTTGCTTTTTATTTTTATCCTACTGATCCTTCTAAACTAATTTCTAATAACTTCTGTGCCTCTACGGCAAACTCCATTGGTAATTTATTCAACACCTCTTTACTAAAACCATTCACAATAAGTGCAATTGCTTTTTCTGTGTCTATACCACGCTGGTTGCAATAGAATATTTGGTCTTCTCCAATTTTACTGGTGGTAGCCTCATGTTCTATTTGTGCAGACTTATTCTTGGTTTCTATGTAAGGGAAGGTATGTGCCCCACACTCATTGCCCATCAACAAAGAATCGCACTGCGAAAAGTTACGTGCATTTTCTGCCCTACTATTTACCTGCACCAAACCACGGTAACTGTTTTGGGATTTACCAGCAGAAATACCTTTAGAAATAATGGTACTCTTGGTGTTTTTACCCAAGTGAACCATTTTAGTACCGGTATCTGCTTGCTGATAGTTATTGGTTACGGCAATGGAATAGAATTCCCCGATGGAATTATCGCCTTTTAAAATACAAGATGGATATTTCCAAGTTACCGCAGAACCTGTTTCTACCTGTGTCCAAGATATTTTTGCATTTTTCTCGCAAAGTCCTCTTTTGGTCACAAAGTTGAACACACCACCTTTACCCTCTTTATCTCCAGGGAACCAGTTTTGCACAGTACTATATTTAATTTCAGCATCGTCCAAAGCTATTAGCTCTACTACCGCTGCGTGCAATTGGTTTTCATCTCTAGAAGGTGCAGTACATCCTTCTAAATAACTTACATAACTACCCTCGTCAGCAACTACTAATGTTCTCTCGAACTGACCTGTACCTGCTTGGTTAATTCTAAAATAGGTAGATAATTCCATTGGGCAACGCACACCTTTTGGGATGTAGCAGAAACTACCATCGGAAAATACTGCTGAGTTTAAAGCGGCATAAAAGTTATCTTTTTGCGGCACTACAGAACCAATGTGTTTTCTTACCAATTCTGGGTGCTCTTGTATCGCTTCGGAAATGGAACAAAATATAATTCCTTTTTCAGCCAATGTCTTTTTAAACGTAGTGGCCACGGAAACAGAATCCATAACAACATCTACCGCTACACCCGCTAATTTTTTTTGTTCGTCTAATGATATGCCCAAACGCTTAAAGGTATCTAGCAATTCTGGGTCAACCTCATCTAGACTTTCATATTTAGGCTTTTTATTGGGAGCAGAATAATACGATATATCTTGAAAATCTGGTTTTTCGTAATGCACGTTTGCCCATTCTGGCTCGTCCATTTCCTTCCAAATTTTAAACGCCTCTAAACGCCATTGCGTCATCCATTCTGGCTCATTTTTCTTTTTAGAAAGCGCAATCACCACCTCCTCATTTAACCCTTTAGGAAAGGTCTCAGATTCTATGTCTGTATAGAAACCATACTCGTACTCTTTGGTTTCTAGTTCTTTTTTTAATTCCTCTTCAGTATACGCCATAACAATCTTACTGTTCTCTTTTTGGTATTTATCTGGATTTAAAGTGAAAAGCTTTCACCACAACCACAGGTTCTCTGGGCGTTAGGATTGTTAAAAACAAAGCCTTTACCATTTAAGCCACCAGAATATTCTAATGTGGTACCCACTAAGTATAAAAAACTCTTTTTATCTACCACAATTTTTATGTTATTATCTTCAAACACCTTATCGGCATCTCCAACGGTATGGTCAAACTTAAGTTCATAGGACAATCCACTACAACCGCCACTCTTTACCCCAACACGCACGTAGTCCGAACCAGCTTCAAAGCCTTCCTCTGACATCAATGCGGCAACTTTAGCCTTTGCAGTATCTGATACTTTGATCATATTACAATTAGATTAATTATAAATAGCTTACAAATATAGTGGTTAAGACGCATTTTAACAGGATTCATAACATTATTATAACGAATATTTCCATAAGGGTTTTCTATGGGCCCCAAGACAAGCTAGACGTAGTTGAAAGCATTTAATTTTTGGCATTTTTTTAAAAACTTGTTTTGAATAATTCCTCCTACTTTTGCACCATGCTAGAAGACAAAAACACACCCAGGACCAAATTAGAAGAACTAGGAGAGTTTGGTTTAATAGACCACTTAACCAAAAACTTTGAAATTAAACACGAATCTACCTTAAAAGGAATTGGTGATGATGCCGCTATATTGGATTATAACCAAGAAAAAATGGTGGTAACTACAGATTTGTTGGTAGAAGGTGTACATTTTGACCTTAGCTACATGCCTCTAAAACATTTAGGCTATAAAGCGGTAATGGTTAACCTATCCGATGTGTATGCCATGAATGCCAAGGCCAAACAAATAACAGTTTCAATAGCCGTTTCCAATCGTTTTCCGCTAGAAGCACTTGAAGAATTCTACGATGGTGTTGCCACGGCTTGTAAGATTTATAATGTTGATTTGATTGGTGGGGATACCACTTCTTCTACCAAAGGAATGTTAATTAGCATTACAGCTTTAGGTGGGGCCGTAACCGAAAAGATAACCAAACGATCTGGTGCCAAAGAAAATGATTTATTGGTTGTTTCTGGCGATTTGGGTGGGGCCTATCTTGGTTTACAAGTACTGGAACGAGAAAAAGAGGTTTTTAAAGTTAACCCGAATAATCAACCAGACCTAGAACCTTATAGCTATATAGTTGAAAGACAACTAAAACCAGAAGCGAGAAAAGATATAGTAGAATTGTTGGAAAAGCTAGATGTTACCCCAACAGCAATGATAGATATTAGTGATGGCCTATCTTCTGAAATACTTCATTTATGTAAAGCAAGTGAAGTAGGTTGTAATTTATTTGAAGATAAAATTCCCTTAGACCCAACTGTAATTAGTGCCGCAGAAGAATTTAAAATGGACGGTACCATGATTGCCCTAAGTGGAGGAGAAGACTATGAACTTTTATTTACGATAGACCAAAAAGATTTTCCAAAGATTAAAGCGAACCCCAACCTAACGGTTATTGGTCATATGACCGATAAGGCTAGCGGCCAACATTTAATTGCCAGAGATGGCTCCCAAATTCCGCTAAAAGCCCAAGGGTGGAACTCGTTTGAAAATTAGGCAACTCGTTTACGTTCTATTCTTTTTCTAGAAGCTCTACGGTTTCTTTTTTGGTACATTTCCTCTAAGGTCTTGTTAATTTCCTTAAGCTTATCTGTTAACGCAGTTAGCTTACCACGCTCATCCGTAGTAACTTGCGTTTGGCAATGAATACATTTGTATTCTTTAATGTGGTGGGTCACTTTTTTAGAAACAACAAAGTGATGTCCGAATAAGCTACAGAACAAACCAGTGATTTTGCTACCTGAAGGGGTAATAGTTTGACTCATAAACTAGGTTTTAAGGGCACGTAAGCTTGGGGCTTGATATGCGTTTTACTTTATTAGGATTCGTTTGGCTAGAAACATAATTATCAACAATTGTTAATAACTTGCTGTCTATAAAATAGCAACGCCACCTCTTATTGGTTTAGTATACAGCGTTCCCGCATTTTTTCTAAAAAATCGATAAACGGCGTTTTTTCGACCAAATACACCAAAAAATCGTTGAGCGTTGCGCCTTCAATTTACAAATAAGTTGTAGCTATGCAAACAAATAGCCTAGAATGTTACGTAAAAAAGATACTTTCTTAGTCGGTTTTGCCTTGTTTTCACTTTTTTTTGGTGCAGGCAACTTAATTTTACCTCCGTTTTTAGGTTTTAATGCAAGTAAGGATTGGTGGTTGGTTACCCTTGGTTTTGTTTTAACCGGTGTAGTTATTCCTATATTGGGTATTTGGGCCCATGCAAGATTGCAAGGCACTTTATTTGACGTGGCCAAAAAAGTATCTCCTATTTTCAGTATAATTTATTGCTACCTCATTTACGCCATAGCCGTTTTGCTTCCAGCACCAAGAACGGCAGCGGTAACCCATGAAATTGGTATTTTACCATTATGGGATGTTTCTTCCTGGGTAACAAGCTCTGTTTATTTTTTACTTGTGTTTTTATTTGCCATTAATCGTTCTAAAGTATTAGGTGTTATTGGCAAATTCCTAACACCGGCCATATTATTAATTTTGTTTGGCTTAATAGTTATGGCACTTTTCAATTTTCCGTTTGATTTTAATGCCAAACAAGTATATGCACACCCGTTAAGCCATGGATTTCTTGAAGGATACCAAACCTTTGATGCTATTGCGGCTGTAGTTGTAGGTGGTGTTATTATAATTTCAATCAATTTTGATTATAAACATCTAGCTTATCAACAAAAAAAGAAATTAATAGCAAGGGGCGGCCTAGTTGCGGGTTTAGGTTTAGCGCTTATCTATGCCGGGCTTATTTTTACTGGTGCATTACTACAGCCAGAATTTGAACCGTTAATTGACCGTACAAGTTTATTAAAAGGAATAAGTTTATTAACCTTAGGCACAAGTGGTTCGCTATTTCTAAGTATACTGGTAAGCCTTGCTTGCTTTACAACGGCAGTAGGTATAGTAACCGGTACGGCAGATTTTATAAGAGGCCGTTTTAACCATTCTAATTTTGCCTACATAGTAACAGCCGGAATATGTAGCTTGCTTGGATTTCTTATAGGTCAATTTAAGGTTGACTTTATAATTGCAGTTGCCATACCCTCTTTAATGTTTATATACCCGTTGACCATTATCTTAATTCTTCTAAACTCGGTACCCGAAAAATACGGTAGTAAATTAGTGTTTAGATGGGTGGTAGGCACAACTTTATTATTTAGCATACCAGATTTTTTAAATTCTTTAGGTTTTGCGGTATTGAGCCAACATACCTTTAATTGGCTACCGCTGGCACAATATCAGATGGGATGGATTTTACCTGCCGTACTTACTTTTTTGATAACAAACTTGTACTACCGCAAAAATTCTGAGGTGTTGAATTAATCTTGGCGCTTTCTTTTACGGTAATAGTAAAGGAGATACGCAATAATTACTAAAACAACAAAAGGCAAATAGTTGCCAATCACAACACCTATTTCATACCATTTATCTGGAGCTTCTTGTATTTTCTTATCTATGTTCGTGGTTTGGGCATAAATCCATAAACTTTTCATAGTACTGAAGCTAATATTAACAACTAAGCATTCATCCATTCCTCAATCTCCTCTGCCAGAATGGGAATGTTTCGCATTAAATTAAAAGGTGCTCCGCTTTCCTGTATAACCACATCATCTTCCAAACGAATGCCAAAACCCTCTTCTGGAATATAAATGCCAGGTTCTACCGTAAACACCATATTAGCCTCCATAGGTGTTTTTAAAGCACCATAGTCATGGGTGTTTAAACCAATGTGGTGGCTAGTTCCGTGCATAAAGTACTTTTTATAAGCCGGCCAATCTGGGTTTTCGTTTTGCACATCTGCCTTATCTAACAAACCTAACCCTAATAATTCAGCGGTCATTAGTTTACCAACCTCTTTATGGTATTCTGCCCATAATGTTCCTGGAACCAACATGGAAGTAGCCATGTCCTTAACACGAAGAACGGCGTCATAAACCGCTCTCTGGCGTTGCGTAAACCTGCCATTTACTGGTATGGTACGCGTCATATCACTAGAATAGTTTGCATACTCTGCCGCCAAATCCATTAAAATTAAGTCCCCGTCTTTACACTCCTTATTGTTTTCAAGATAATGTAAAACATTGGCATTGTTACCAGATGCTATAATTGGACTATAGGCAAACCCTTTAGAACGATTTCTAATAAATTCATGTAAAAATTCTGCCTCAATTTCGTACTCAAAAACGCCTGGCTTAACAAAACCAAGTACTCTTTTAAAGCCTTTTTCGGTGATATCACAAGCCGTCTGCATTAGCGCAATTTCTTCGGGCTCTTTTACTCCTCTTATCCTTTGTAAAATTGGGTTGCTCTTAGCGTAGGTATGTGCTGGATATTCTTTTTTACACTTTATTATAAACCGATCCTCACGTGTTTGTGTTTCAACTGCTTGTCTATAATGCTCATTGGTATTAAAATAGATGGTTTCTGCCTCTGTCATTAAATCAAAAAACACCTTGTCAAAATCAGTTAACCAATATATAGTTTGAATTCCAGAGACATTTGTAGCTGCTTCCTTTGTTAATTTTTCTCCTTCCCAAACAGCAATATGCGCGTTAGTTTCCCTTACAAATAACACCTCTCTATGTTTAGGGTCTATAGCATCTGGAAAAAGCACAAGAATAGTTTCTTCTTGGTCTGCTCCAGACAGATAAAAAAGGTCTCTATCTTGCTCAAATGGTAAGGTACTATCTGCCCCAATGGGATAAATGTCATTTGCATTAAAAACAGCAATACTATTTGGCTTCATCTGCGCCATGAATTTCTTTCTGTTTTTTACAAATAATTGACTGTCTATTGGGTTGTATTTCATATATCCTGTTTTTTTCAAAATTAAGGAATGCCCATTGCATAGAAAAACCAACGGTTTTTAAATAAGTATTAGAACGAACGAATATAGTGCTCTACTTGCGGCTAACCGGACTAATTACTACCTTTCTACAGACTAATTCAACCAGAAAAAATGAACAGATTTTATTTGCTATTCGCCCTTTTCTTAACAACGGTTCTACAAGCGCAACTTAGATCAACCTCAGAAGAAAAAACCATTGAAGCATTACAACTAAAAGCAAAGCTAGATTCTACTTCACTTTTAAAAAATTTAAAATTAAAGAACATAGGACCTTCCATTATGAGTGGTAGGGTTGTAGATTTAGCCGTTAATCCGAAAGACCCAACGGAATTCTATGTGGCATATGCCTCTGGTGGGCTTTGGCATACCACGGATAATGGCATCTCTTTTACCCCTATAATGGATAATTCCCCAACTCAAAATCTGGGAGATATTGCCGTGCATTGGCCAACCCGAACCATATGGGTGGGTACGGGAGAAAACAACGCCTCTAGATCTAGTTACGCAGGCATTGGATTGTTAAAATCCACTGATAACGGTAAAAATTGGAAATTTGCTGGTTTAGCGGATAGTCATCATATAGGTAGAATATTAATTAACCCAAACAATCCAAACCATGTGGTAGTTGGTGTAGCTGGGCATCTGTATTCCACCAACGACCAAAGAGGGGTTTACAGCACAAAAGATGGGGGTAAAACGTGGAACAAAACCCTCTTTATCAATGACCAAACAGGTATTATTGATTTAGCTAGTGCCAGCAACAACTTTAATGTGTTGTATGCCGCTGCCTGGCAAAAAGACAGAAAAGCTTGGAATTTTGATGGAAACGGAACTGGATCAGGAATTTATAAAAGCACGGATGCGGGTGAAAACTGGGAGCTAATTAGCACTGCCAATAGTGGTTTCCCAACGGGGAACGGTGTGGGTAGAATTGGTCTTTCGGTTTATAATGATTCTATTGTTTACGCGGTTTTAGACAACCAAAACCGAAGAGAAAAAGAATTAAAAACCGTTATTGATGGAGATAAACTGGTAAAGGATGATTTTAAAACCATGAACAAGCGTAGCTTTTTAAAACTGGACAACAAAAAGCTAAACACCTTTTTAAAAACCAACGGTTTTCAAGAAAAGTATAGGGCAGAAAACGTAAAATCCTTAGTTAGGGACGATGTTGTTGAACCTATAGATTTGGCCAAGTATTTAGAAGATGCCAACTCCCTTTTATTTGACACTCCTGTTATTGGCGCAGAGGTATATAAGAGTACCAACGCAGGTAAAACCTGGGTAAAGACGAACACAGACTACATAGACGATTTATTTTATAGTTATGGGTACTATTTTGCTCAAATTAATGTAGACCCAACTAATTCAGATATTATCTATCTAGCTGGTGTTCCTTTGATACAATCAAAAGACGGTGGCAAAACCTTTGAGTCTATAGATAAGAACAATGTACATTCTGACCACCATGCGTTATGGATAAACCCAAATAAACCGGGGCATTTAATAAATGGCAACGATGGGGGTATTAATATAACCT
Organism: Croceivirga sp. ABH4_376; assembly: GCF_056160685.1. Taxonomy (NCBI): domain Bacteria; kingdom Pseudomonadati; phylum Bacteroidota; class Flavobacteriia; order Flavobacteriales; family Flavobacteriaceae; genus Croceivirga; species Croceivirga sp. ABH4_376. Next base: position 290,357 of record NZ_JBSWXQ010000001.1, read on the forward strand.
ATAATGATGGTAAGGTATGGAGTAAAAACAATGCACCAAGTGTAGGACAATTTTATGCTATAGCCGTGGATAACGAACAACCTTACAACGTTTATGGCGGATTGCAAGATAATGGTGTTTGGAAAGCGCCACACACTTCAGAAAACAACAATGATTGGTTGGCATCTGGTAAAAACCCTTGGGAAATGCTCATGGGCGGAGACGGAATGCAGGTAGAAGTTGATGCAAGAAATACCAATATTGTATATACGGGATTTCAATTTGGAAATTACTTTCGTCTTAATCTAGAAACTGGGGACAGAAAATACATTCAACCAAAACACGAATTAGGAGAAGCTCCTTATCGTTTTAACTGGCAAACTCCCATTAGGCTTTCTCAGCATAATCAGGATATTCTTTATTTAGGAAGCAACAAATTGCATCGATCCATGGATAAAGGGGAAACTTGGACCAGCATTTCAGACGATTTAACAAGGGGCGGTAAAAAAGGTAACGTGGCGTATGGAACTATTACCACAATTTCGGAATCTCCATTTCAATTTGGCTTATTGTACGTAGGTACGGACGATGGCTTAATACACGTAAGCAAAGATGGCGGTGCCAACTGGACCAATGTGGCAAACCCGCTACCCAAAGACCTTTGGGTAACGGAAGTTGTAGCTTCTAAACATAAAAAAGAACGTGTGTATGCTACCTTAAATGGATACCGTTGGGATAATTTTACTACCTATGTTTATGTGAGTGATGATTACGGTGTAAGTTGGAAAAACATTGGAGAAACTCTACCCTTATCTCCCGTGAATGCTATTGTAGAAGACCCTGTAAACGAAAATTTATTATTTGTGGGTACAGACAACGGGTTATACGCCAGTCTAGATGCTGGCAATCATTGGCAATCCATAACTAATGGACTTCCTAATGTGGCTATTCATGACCTTGTAATACAAAACAGAGACAAACATTTAGTAGTTGGCACCCACGGGAGAAGCATTTATAAAATGAACATTGCTAGCCTACAAAAAGTAGATTTTGACCTTAATAGAGAAAGTTTAAAACTTTTTGATATAGCCAACATTAAACATTCTAGAAGATGGGGAAATAGTTGGAGTTCTTGGGGCACCCCAAATACACCTGGCTTAAATGTTGATTTTTATACCAATACCAAAGCAACTTTTAAAACCAAGATTAAAACTACAGATGGTGTGGTGGTAAGCTCTGGAGAATTAAATGCAGATAAAGGTTTTAATACATTACAATATGATGTTGCCTTTGACAAGGAAGGTAAGGCGAACTACCTATCTAAAAACAAAACAAAATTAGAAACGGCCAAAAATGGTAAAACCTATTTACCAAAAGGTGAATACTCTGTAGAGGTTAGTGGCAACGGCGCTACAAAAAGCTTAAATTTTAAAATAGAATAATGAATTTGACCCTTAGCATACCCGCCTTATTATTTCCGGCAATTTCTTTAACCATGCTTGCATATAACGCAAGATATTTAGCAATTGCAGGTTTAATAAGGCAATTGCATGGGCAGTTTACAGAAACCAAAGCAGCACCGCTAAAAAAACAAATTTCATCTCTTAAGAAACGTTTAGAAATCATAAAAGGAATGCAGGCAACCGCAATTGCCAGTTTTCTGTTAGCGGCGGTAACCATGTTCCTAATTTACATTGAACTTGTTGTTTGGGCTAATGTAATTTTCGGAATAAGTTTAATTCTCCTGATGATTTCTCTGATTTTATCTTTTGTAGAGGTGCAACTCTCTACTAAAGCATTGGGGATACAATTAAAAAATATGGAAGAATGAAAATAGTTGACCAAAATACGATACAAGCTGTTGGAGTGACCCATGACCCTGACATTAAAAAAAAAGTTTTTATCACCAAGGGCGAGATTAGCCAGTTAATGATGTTTGGCTCTGCTATCTTAAAACCTGGCCAAAAAGTTACGCCACATAGCCATGAAACCATGACCGAAGTATTTTACATTCAAAAAGGTAAAGCGATTTTTACGGTTAACGGCGAAAACCATATTTTAAAAGAAGGGCATTGTATAACAATTGAAGCCAAAGAGCTACATAGCCAAGAAAATCCTTTTAAAGAGCCTGTAGAATGGATCTATTTTGGTGTTGCTTTGGATTAAAACCTTTGATTTGGTTAACTTTAACCATACTATTTTATGGTTTTCATCTAATTTTTAAGATTTAATTAATAGTCCTGTTGTATTTTTGTAGTCCATCTAAAACGATTTACCCATGGAAAGAGTGACAGACATCGCTTTTTTCGAAAATATTAGAGAAATAAGGGAGTATAATTTTGGAAAATTCTACTTCTTTGATAGGCTTGTTATATCTGAAATTAAAGAGGGCGTAACCTTTGATTGGAATATGGCAAAGCGGGTAATAGAAGCCGCCTACGAAGTATATGACGCTAATAATTTGCCTGTGGTTTATGTTTCAAATAGAATAAACCGATATCAAATTGTTCCTAAAGACTGGCTTAAATTCTACAAAAACAGACATAGTTTAAAGTGCTATGGTGTGGTTGCAAAAAACAAGTCAACCTACGCCAATGTAGTTTTAGAGCGTATGTTCTTTAAAAATGCAATTAGGCAATTTACCAATTTGGAAGATGCCGTTTCTTGGGCGCAAGAACGAATTTTAGAAGAAAATAATACCACGATCTAATGCCCTACGTGGTACAAAGCATCACCTTGATTAACAACCGCCTGATTATTTATACAAAAGACATACCCATCAAAAGGTGCTTTAATCCTTTTTATTTTTTGATCGTTGGTATCCGTTATATACCCCAAAGACTGTCCCTTTTCAATTTTACTACCATTAGCAACTTCAGATAAAAACATACCTGCTCTTGGAGCTCGTATCCATCTTCTTTTGGTCAAAGCAATAGAATTCTTTTTTAGCGGTGCTTCGTTCGTTTTAATCATTTGCAAATGATTTAAGACATTTAAAATACCTGATTTGGCAATCCGCATGGCTTCTGCACTAAAACGCATGCTTTCTCCCGCTTCATAGACCAATACTGTTTTTCCCAACTTAAAGGCTTCGTTTCTAAAACTTCCTCGAATAAGACTAGATGGAAAATTGAATGGCGCGTTAAAAACTTCTGCTAAGGTTTTACCTCCTAAATCTTCTGCCGTATAGCGTATCTGCGGATAATTGTAACGTTGACCACCTCCTGTATGTAAATCAATAGCTATATCTGCCAGTGGCAATACCTCTTGTGCATAGGTATAGGCTATTCTACTTGCCAATGAACCTTTATTGCTACCAGGAAAACTTCTATTAACATCTTTACCATCCGGAACATCTCTAGAAAAATGAATAAAACCAAATAGGTTAAGAATGGGCACAACAATAAGTGCTCCCCTTTTTAATTTTATTTTCTTATCTACCAATAGCTTACGCAAAACTTCCACACCATTAATCTCATCGCCATGCAAGCCTGCTTGCAGCAAAACCACCGGCCCTTTCTTTGATGCATTAAAAACATGAACCGGTAAATCTATGACTGTGCCAGTTGGGAGTTTGGCTATCTCTATTTTTACCAATTGCTGTGCGCCCGGAACAATTGTTTGTCCATTAAGCTTTAAATCCGCATTACCTTTTCCTTCCCACATTTTTCTCTATGTACTGTATTATTTGCTTGGAAACGTTAATATCCGTAGCGGCCTCTATCCCTTTAAGACCAGGAGAAGCGTTAACTTCTAACAATAAGGGGCCTTTTCTAGACCTAATTAAATCTACGCCTGCTACACCCAGCCCTAAAAATTTGGTAGCTTGCAAGGCTATATACTTTTCCCTAGGTGTTAAAACTACCCGTTCCCCTAAACCTCCTCTGTGGATATTGGAGCGAAATTCATCTATATCACTAGTACGTTTCATACCAGCAATTACTTTTTTACCAACCACTATTATTCGTATATCCGTGCCGTTTGCTTCTTCTATAAATTTTTGCACCAAAATACTGGTATCCATTTTGTAAAAAGTGTCTATTATAGATTTAGCAGATTTTTTGCTTTCTGCCAAAATAACACCTAGACCCTGGGTACCTTCTTGTAACTTAATAATAACCGGAGGCCCACCTAACAAACGCAGTTGTTCCTCTATGTTATTTGGGTTTATGGAAAATAAAGTTTCTGGAATTGGCAATCCTTGTTGCGCCAATAATTGTAAGGTCCTAACCTTATTTCTTGCGTTGGATATAGCTACCGCACTAGCTGTAGTAAATACACCATTATCTTCAAATTGTTGTACAATTGCCGCACCATGTCTGGTAACCTTTGTGCCTATTCTTGGAATAATGGCATCAAACTCATGGGTAACATCCTCTTCTTCTAAATAAATTTTAGGCTTTTCTGCACCTAGTTTTACGGTACACTTGGTATGGTCTATTAACTCTACATAGTGGCCAGCTGCTTGTGCTTCCTCTACTAATCTACGTGTAGAGTGCACATGTAAGCTAACAGAAAGAATGGCTATATCCATTTAAATTATCAAGGGTTGTAAAATTAAATTCAATATCGCGCAAAAAAAACAAATGGTTGGGTAATTCTGATATTAAATAAAGTTTAACAACTCATTTTGTTCAATTTATAGACAGACTTGTAACCAAAATCAGTTGAAATTATCAAACGTTTTCGAAAATTGCTTATAACGTTTCTAAATAAGCTGCTTTGCAATGTTTAAAGCTTGTTAAAAACTTGATCCTGCCGTAAATTTGCTAGTAAAACTAATAACTAATGAGTGGATTGATAAAATCTTCAATTGCCAGAAAGCTAGTGATGGCCCTTTCTGGACTTTTTCTTGTGGTTTTTCTTACCCAACACTTTGTCATCAATTTTACTTCTGTTATAGCGCCAGAAACCTTTAACCAGTGGTCTCACTTTATGGGTTACAACCCTTTAGTGCAGTTTGTATTGCAACCTATCTTAATTGCTGGGGTTGTTATTCACTTTGTAATGGGCTTTATTTTAGAAGCAAAGAACAAAAGCGCACGCGGTGTTTCTTACGTAAAGTATAATGGAGGTGCCAACGCATCTTGGATGTCTAGAAACATGATTTACACCGGATTGGTTGTATTGGCTTTCTTAGGCTTGCATTTTTACGACTTTTGGGTGCATGAGATGGCTTACAAGTACGTAGAAGTAAAAGTAGAGGACCCTACAAGATACCATGCAGAAACAGTTGAAAAATTTGCGCCAATATGGAGAACGGTACTTTATGTAGTTTCTTTTGTGCTACTAAGTCTACACCTATGGCACGGCTTTGCTTCTTCTTTCCAGTCTATGGGAGTAAACAATAAGTACAGCCCGGTTATTCAAAAAATTGCTAAAATATTTGCGGTGGTTATTCCTTTGGGCTTTGCCTTTATTGCAATTTACCACCACCTTAACCCAATAACACATTAATCATATGGGAGTATTGGATTCCAAAATTCCATCTGGGCCGTTGGCCGACAAATGGACAAAACATAAAAATGAAATTAATCTGGTTAACCCAGCCAACAAGCGTAACATTGATGTTATTGTTGTAGGTACAGGTCTTGCCGGAGGTTCTGCTGCGGCTACTTTAGCAGAACTAGGTTATAACGTAAAAACCTTTTGTTACCAAGATTCACCAAGACGTGCGCACTCTATTGCGGCACAAGGTGGTATCAACGCAGCAAAAAATTACCAAGGGGATGGAGATAGTCCTTATCGCTTGTTTTATGACACTATTAAGGGAGGAGATTACCGTTCTAGAGAAGCAAACGTGTACCGTTTAGCAGAAGAGTCTGCCAATATCATTGACCAATGTGTGGCTCAAGGTGTTCCTTTTGCACGTGAGTATGGTGGTTTGTTAGACAACCGTTCTTTTGGTGGTGTATTGGTATCTAGAACCTTTTACGCTAAAGGACAAACAGGGCAACAGTTATTATTAGGCGCCTATGCAGCCATGAACCGCCAAATTAATCGTGGTAAGATAAAGTCTTACACCCGTCATGAAATGATGGATTTGGTATTGGTAGATGGTAAGGCTAGAGGAATTATTGCTAGAAATTTGGTGACCGGAGCGATTGAGCGTCATTCTGCACACGCCGTAGTTTTAGCTACCGGTGGTTACGGAAACGTATTCTTTTTATCTACCAACGCAATGGGTAGTAACGTAATGGCAGCGTGGAGAGCACACCGTAGAGGAGCCTTCTTTGCAAATCCTTGTTTTACACAAATTCACCCTACTTGTATCCCAGTATCTGGAGAACATCAATCTAAATTAACTTTAATGTCAGAGTCGTTACGTAACGATGGTAGAATCTGGGTGCCTAAGAAAAAAGAAGATGCTATTGCAATACGTGAAGGTAGATTAAAACCAACGCAGTTAGCAGAAGAAGATAGAGATTACTATTTAGAAAGAAGGTATCCTGCATTTGGTAACTTGGTACCTAGGGATGTGGCTTCAAGAGCTGCTAAAGAGCGTTGTGATGCTGGTTTTGGAGTTAACAAAACAGGCGAGGCCGTATATTTAGATTTTGCTGCTGCTATACAACGTTACGGTAAAGAAAAAGCGTTGACCTCTGGTATTAAAAATCCAGACGCTGCAACTATTACAAGATTAGGAGAAGAGGTTGTAGAAGCCAAATATGGTAACCTTTTTCAGATGTACGAGAAAATTGTTGATGAGAACCCGTACAAAACCCCTATGATGATTTATCCTGCCGTGCACTATACCATGGGCGGTCTATGGGTAGATTACAACTTGCAAACTACCATTCCTGGGTGTTATGCCGCAGGTGAAGCTAACTTTAGTGATCACGGAGCTAACAGATTAGGAGCTTCTGCTCTAATGCAAGGATTAGCAGATGGTTATTTTGTATTGCCTTATACTATTGGAGACTACTTGTCAGATGATATTAGAACTGGTGCTATCCCAACAGATTCACCAGAATTTGAAGCTACCGAAAAAGCTGTTCGTGAGCGTTTAGAAAAACTAAAAGCTGGTTCAGGACAAAATTCCGTTGATTACTACCACAAGAAGCTAGGTAAAATTATGTGGAACAAATGTGGTATGGCTCGTAACGAACAAGGCCTTAAAGAAGCCATTGAAGAAATTTCCGCACTTAGAAAAGACTTCTGGGAAAACGTAAGAATTCCTGGTGAAATCAATGCTAAGAACGCTGAACTTGAAAAAGCAGGTAGAGTAGCCGATTTCTTAGAGTTAGGTGAATTGTTTGCAAAAGATGCTTTAGAAAGAAATGAATCTTGTGGTGGTCACTTTAGAGAAGAGTACCAAACCGAAGAAGGAGAAGCATTAAGAGATGATGAAAACTTTAAATATGTAGCGGCTTGGGAATACAAAGGCGAGCCTAAGGATGCCCAGCTACATAAAGAAGATTTGGTGTACGAGAATATAGAATTAAAGACAAGATCTTATAAATAAAATTGCTATGAAATTATTTCTAAAAATATGGCGTCAAAAAGATGCCAGTACCAAAGGACAAATGGTAGACTATACCTTGGACGGGGTAGAAGGCGATATGTCCTTTTTGGAAATGTTGGATATCTTAAATGAAGATCTTATAAATAAAGGTGAGGAGCCCGTAGAATTTGATCATGACTGTAGAGAAGGTATCTGTGGTACATGTTCTTTACAAATTAACGGGGAGCCTCATGGACCAGATAGGTTAGTTACTACTTGCCAATTGCACATGCGTAAATTCAACGATGGTGATACTATTGTAATAGAACCTTTTAGAGCAAAAGCTTTCCCAGTTATTAAAGACTTAATTGTTGATAGGAGTTCTTTTGACCGTATACAACAAGCTGGTGGCTACATTTCTGTAAATACTTCAGGTAATACGGTAGATGCCAACGCAATACCTATTGAAAAGCACGCAGCAGACTCTGCTATGGATTCTGCTACTTGTATTGGCTGTGGTGCCTGTGTAGCCGCTTGTAAGAACGCAAGTGCTATGTTATTTACGTCTGCCAAGGTGTCTCAGTTTGCGCAATTACCACAAGGTCGTGTAGAAGCTACGGACCGCGTTATGAACATGGTTAGACAAATGGATTTAGAAGGATTTGGTAACTGTACCAATACCGGTGCTTGCGAAGTGGAATGTCCAAAAGGTATTTCTTTAGAAAATATAGCTAGAATGAATAGAGAATATTTAGCAGCTAGCGTAAAAGGATAATTCTTTTAAGTTAACAATACAATTAACCCGAACTATTTTTATAGTTCGGGTTTTTTAATTTAGTACTATGGCATCATATACGGAACATCCCATAAAAGTACCTCGTTTTAATGAAGCTAATGGGTTTTATACCACACCAGAACGTTCTAAACTTATGGGCAAAATAAGAGGTAAGAATACCAAGCCAGAACTCGCTTTTAGAAAGGCCCTATGGCACGCAGGATACCGATATAGAATAGATTATAAAAAGCTTATAGGAAAGCCAGATATTGCTTTAAAACAATACAAAACGGTTATTTTTATCGATGGTGAGTTTTGGCATGGAAAAGACTGGAATACACGCAAACAAAAACTGAAATCCAATAGGGAATTTTGGATTGCCAAGATAGAACGAAACATGCAACGAGATCTAGAGGTAAATAGAAAACTTAGCCAAATGGGTTATACTGTTTTTAGGTTTTGGCAAAAGGAAATACAACAAAACCTCAATGGCTGCTTACAACAAATTACACAACACCTAGAAATTGTTAAGGTAAGGGCATAAAAAAGCCCGAAACGAATTTCGAGCCAATAATTTTTTAGGAACTTTAATTTTGGTGGCTTTTATAACATAAATAGCTTTTTAACCAACCTCATAAATCCGCTGAAAAAATCAGTTCGGTAAACCTGAATATCCTCTTCAAAGGCTACAGATTCTTGGTTAAAATTAGAAGTCATGGGAACAAATATTTTATAGGGTTAATTTGGGAATTTTTTTAATCATTTCAAACTTAACCTAAAAGTATTTTTTAAAAAACAATTTGTTGCAGATGCATTTAATCTTGTTGTAAATGCATCTTTTTAACTAATTAACCGCTATTGTTTATTAAGAAACCTGTTAAAGCTGCATTTCTGGTATATTCCCTTCTACTATTAAATTACCTTCTGTAGCTGCTTTAATTTCTTCTACGGAAACACCCGGAGCACGCTCTAACAACATAAAACCATCTGCTACTACTTCTAATACCGCAAGATTGGTAACTATTTTGGTAACGCAACCAACTCCTGTAAGTGGTAAAGTGCACTTCTTTAAAAGCTTAGATTGGCCAGCCTTATTGGTATGCATCATTGCAACTATAATATTATCCGCAGAAGCAACTAAATCCATTGCCCCGCCCATTCCTTTCACCATTTTACCCGGTATTTTCCAGTTTGCGATATCACCGTTTTCTGAAACTTCCATAGCACCTAAAATTGTCAAATCAACATGCTTGCCTCTTATCATTGAAAAACTAGTTGCCGAGTCAAAAAAAGAAGCGCCCGGTAAGGTGGTTATGGTTTGCTTACCAGCATTGATCACATCTGCATCTTCATCACCCTCAAAAGGAAAAGGACCCATGCCCAAAACCCCGTTCTCACTTTGAAATTCTACACTTATATCATCTCGCACAAAATTGGCCACCAAGGTGGGGATACCTATACCAAGGTTTACGTAGAAACCGTCTTTAACCTCTTTTGCAATACGTTTAGCTATTCCATTCTTGTCTAACATACTATCTAGGTCTTACGGTTCTTTGTTCTATTCGCTTTTCAAACTTTTCTCCTTGAAATATTCTTTGTACCAAAATACCGGGCACATGAATCTCATTTGGGTCTAATTCTCCGGCTGGCAACAACTCTTCTACTTCCGCAACCGTAATTTTGGCAGCACCACACATAACCGGGTTAAAGTTACGGGCCGTACCTTTAAATATTAAGTTGCCCGCCTCATCTCCTTTCCATGCTTTTACTAAAGCAAAATCTGCTTTGTACGCTTCTTCCATTACGTACATTTTACCATTAAATTCTCTGGTTTCTTTACCTTCTGCTACTTCTGTACCGTAACCAGCAGGTGTATAAAATGCAGGAATGCCTGCTTGTGCAGCCCTGCACTTTTCTGCAAGCGTTCCTTGGGGCGTAAGCTCTACCTCCAATTCCCCAGATAACATCTGGCGTTCAAATTCATCATTTTCTCCCACATAGGAAGAAACCATTTTATCTATTTGCTTTTTTTGAAGCAACAAACCAAGACCAAAATCATCTACACCGGCATTATTGGATATGCAAGTAAGATTTTTGACATTTTGTTTCACTAGATGTGCTATGCTATTTTCGGGAATTCCGCATAAACCGAAACCACCCAACATAAGCGTCATACCGTTTTGGACACCATCTAAAGCCTCCGCAACGGAATTTACAGTTTTGTTAATCATATGCAGTCTATATCAGTAAGTTTAAAAGTCTAAATCATCCAAATCATCATCGGTGTCCATATCTTCTGTAAGCTCCTTAACTACCTTGGTGCAATCTACGTTAATAGACAAATCACTTGGTTTATCAAATGCCGATTTGGATACTGCCAACTCCTCATTGTCATAGTTGGCCTTCATGTATAAACCCCATATAGGTAAAGCCATAGAAGCGGCCTGTCCGTAGGTTAAAGACCTAAAGTGGGTTGCTCTTTCTTCGCCCCCAACCCATACTCCGGTAACTAAATTAGGAACAATACCCATAAACCAACCATCACTTTGATTTTGTGTTGTTCCTGTTTTTCCCGCTATAGGATTCGTCAAATTATAAGGGTAACCCGTCATAATTTCCTTATAAACCCTAGAATTCTTATTGTAGGAATGTCTTAACCTACCTCCTGATCCAAATTGGGTTACACCCTCCATTAAGTTAAGCATGGCATAGGCAACATCTCTACTTAAAACATCTTTGGTTTCCGGTACATACTCAAACAAAACGGTACCATGCTTATCTTCAATACGCGTAACCATCACAGGTTTTACATAAACACCCTGATTGGCAAATGTACCATAGGCACCAACCATTTCATAAACATTAACGTCCGGCGTGCCTAACGCGATAGAAGGCACTTCTGGTAAGTCTTTGGTAATACCCATATTCCTTGCCATTTTAACCACGGAAGCCGGCCCAACATCATCTATAAGCCTAGCGGTAATTGAGTTAACCGAATTGGCCAATGCATTTTTCAAGGTCTTTTTTTCCCCGGAATATTTACCATCAGAATTCTTAGGGCACCAAGCTTCAATGTTACCATGCTTCATGGGTTCTATACAATACTGCGTATCTGGTAAAGAATCACAAGGCGATAAGCGCAATTGATCTATAGCTGCCGCGTATACAAAAGGCTTAAAGGTAGAACCAGCCTGCCTAGCTCCCTGTATTACATTATCATATTGAAAATGTTTATAATCTATACCACCAACCCAAGCTTTTACATGGCCGGTTTGTGGCTCCATGGACATCATTGCCGTACGTAAAAACGTTTTGTAGTATTTGATCGAGTCTAAGGGAGTTAAAATAGTATCCTTTTCATAAGAATCGCTATTCCAATCAAAAACGGTCATTTCTGTTTTCTTTTTAAAGGAAGCCCTAATTTCACTTTCGCTTTTGCCTGCCCTGCTCATGGTTCGCCATCTTGCGCTAGATTTCATGGCACGCTCTAAAATATTATCTATTTCGTGCTTCTCTAAATCCAAAAATGGTGTTGTAGGGTTTCTTTCTGGTGTATTTTGTACAAAAAATTCGGCCTGTAATTTTTTCATGTGCGCTTCTACTGCCATTTCTGCATTCTGCTGCATTCTAGAATCAATGGTAGTATACACCTTTAGACCATCTAGGTAAATGTTATATTTTTCCCCATCTAATTTAGGATTGTTTTTAACCCACTGGTTTAACCAGCGTTGCATATACATCCTAAAATAAGTGGCCAGACCCTCCCTGTGCGACTCAGGATTAAAATTTAAATCCATCTTTGTTTTTTGAAGGGAATCTTTTTCTTTTTCTGAAATGTAACCATATTTAGCCATCTGCGCCAATACCGTATTTCTACGATTAAACACCAATTCTTCCCTCCTTATAGGATTGTAATACGATGAGTTCTTAAGCATCCCCACCAACATTGCCGATTCTTGGATCCTTAAATCTTTAGGCTCTTTACCAAAATAGATTCTTGAGGCAGAACGAATACCATCTGCGTTATAGTGAAAATCATAAATGTTCAAATACATTGCTATAATTTCCTCTTTGGTATAATTACGCTCTAAACGAGTTGCCAAAACCCATTCTTTTAGTTTTTGGGTAATTGCTTCAAATTTATTCCTAGATCTTACCCCAACAAATAATTGTCTTGCCAATTGCTGGCTAATTGTACTTGCACCGCCCTTGCTTCCTAAATAGGCAACCGCCCTTAAGGTGCCCCTGGCATCTATACCTGCATGATCAAAAAACCGCGCGTCTTCCGTGGCTACAAGGGCATTTACCAAATTGTCTGGTAATTGATCAAACGGTACCGGCGTACGGTTATCTTCTAAATAGTATTTTCCTAATGTTTTGCCATCTGCAGATATTAACTCTGTAGCTAAATTGGTTTCTGGGTTTTCTAAATGTTCATATTCTGGCATTGGCCCCAAAAGACCCCATGAAGCAAATAGAAAAGGTAATGCCACTAACACAACACCACATATAAATAATATCCAGAACCACTTTATAAATTTCAAAAATGGATTTTTGGTTTTCTTTTTTGTCGTTGCCATTTTATTCCTGTATCGTTTCTAATTGCAGTCCAACATCGGTAATACCTTTAAGACTTTGCAAGCCCTCTACCATCCCGTTTTTACGCATGGCATGTTGCACCTTTAAGGTATATACGCCAGAATCTGGAAATTTGATGTTTTCGCGAAGCCAAAGTTTATTTTCTTTAGTACTGCCCGTACCTGTACCCAACCACTCGCCATTTGGCAATGCCATTTCATACTCCAGTGTATCTACTTGTGCTTGTTGGTTAGGCTTTATTAATTTAGTGATTAGAAAAAGATTACTAAACTCATAGTCGTTATCATTTCTAACGTTTAAAAAAAGGTTGTAACTGGTAGTGCTATCCAAGTCTTTTATCTCAAAATCCAAAGTGTCCGCATTGTCCCAAATCCCATTGTTCAATGTTTTATATTCGGTATAGACCACATTAGAATTACATGCTATAAAAAGTAAAGCAAAGAGCATGGAAATACATAACCTACTTGCCATTGTTCACCTTATTTTTAGGATTTCTATTTCTTCTTCCCTTACCACCCTTGCGCTTTTTGTTCTTTTTACGTTTTGGGGCATCAAAACGGGTAAGACTATCTTGGCCAACTACATTTTCAAATACTAGCTTTTCATCCAAGGCTTCGTCTACCACGGCGAATGCTTCCAAGCTTTCAATTTTTTGCTCCTTTTTATTTAATGCTATTAATTCTAAAACCTGTTCTTTTTTTAGGGCATGCCAATTAGAAACATCTCCGCGATAAGCAAACCATAACGTTTCTTTGAAAATATCTACCTTCTGGCAAAAAGCTATGCCTTTCTCTGTTAATAACTTGGTGTCAGATGATGGGAAATCCTTTAAGGCTTCCAAATACATATCCAACTCAAAATTGAGACAACATTTTAGTTTACCACACTGGCCCGCCAATTTTTGCGGATTTAATGCGAGCTGTTGATATCTAGCAGCAGCGGTACTTACCGACCTAAAATCTGTTAACCAAGTAGAGCAACACAATTCTCTACCGCAAGACCCTACACCACCTAAGCGCTGTGCCTCTTGGCGGTAACCAATTTGGCGCATTTCAATACGGATACCAAAAGCCTTGGCCATGTCTTTTATTAACTGCCTAAAATCTACCCGATCTTCTGCTGTGTAATAAAACGTAGCCTTAGAACCATCTCCCTGAAACTCTACATCACTAAGTTTCATTTGTAGATTTAAGGAAATAGCAATTTCTCTTGAACGCTTTTTTATTGCTTCTTCGCGTTCACGACTACTGATCCAAATATCAATATCTTTTTCTGTGGCTTTTCTATAGATTTTTGGTAAAGCATCGTCGGTAGGATCTACCTTTTTCTTTTTCATTTGAATCTTTACCAGCTCGCCCGTAAGGGTAACCGTACCAATATCATGGCCAGATTTGGCTTGGGTTGCCACCACATCGCCAATTGCTAAGGCAAGCCCTTCTGAATTTCTAAAGAATTCTTTTCTACTATTTTTAAACCTTACCTCTACACAATCAAAAGGTGCTTGCCCATTGGGTAAGGACATGTTGGAAAGCCAATCAAAAACGGTAAGTTTATTGCATCCGTCCGTGCCGCAAGTGCCGTTGCTCTTACAACCACGTGGTTGGCCATCCTTACCGGTAGCACAACTACTACATCCCATATATTATATATTGAGTTAGGCAACTTTTGTTGCCCAACAAAGGGTTCATAAAAATGTTGAAAGTAAAGATAGCACAATTTAACAATACGCTTGTCTAGCGTTTAAATTTTAGCACTTCTGATCTACCCTTTTTGAAAATTTTATTACTTGCCTTCTTACCTTTTCTTAGTTTCTTTTGCTCCTCAAAAGGTAAGGCGTTTACTTCCTTACAATGATCGGAACAACAATTGTCCATTTTGGCCTTGCAATCATCGCACTGAATAAATAGTAGATGGCAAGCCTCATTGGCACAGTTGGTATGCGTATCACAAGGCGCGCCACATTGGTGGCATTGTGCAATTACATCTTCAGATATACGCTCTCCCCTTCTGTGATCAAAGACAAAATTCTTACCTAAAAACTTATTTTCTAAATTCTTATCCCTAACCTGACGGGTGTACTCAATAATACCGCCCTCTAGTTGGTATACATTCTTAAAGCCTTTGTGTTTGTAGTATGCACTCGCTTTTTCACAACGGATGCCTCCCGTACAATACATAACCAATTTTTTATCTTCCTTATGTTCGGCCAGGTTTTCCTCAATTATGTCTAAAGAATCCCTAAAGGTATCTACGTCTGGGGTAATTGCGTTCTTAAAGTGTCCTATTTCACTTTCGTAATGGTTTCGCATATCTACCAAAATGGTATTTGGATCTTCTATTAGCTCATTAAACTCTTCTGCTTTAACATGCAAACCCTTATTGGTAACATCAAATGTGTTGTCGTTTAAACCATCGGCAACTATTTTATGCCTAACTTTTACCTTTAATTTTAAGAAAGACATATTATCTTGCTCAATAGCAATATTTAAACGAACTCCTTTTAAAAAAGAGATGCTATCCAAATGTTTTTTAAATGCTTTAAAATTCTCCGCAGGAACAGATAACTGAGCGTTAATGCCCTCTGTAGCCACATAAATTCTACCTAGAACTTCCAAATCGTCCCAAGTAAGAAATAAATGGTCTCTTAAAATTTGCGGATTACCAATGTGTGCATATTTATAGAAAGATATGGTAAGCCTGTCCTTACCAGCCTCTTTAATAAGAGCGGCTCTTTCTTTTGCACTTAATTTATTGTACAGTTGCATGCTATACCAATATTTAAGTTAAAGAATAATTTTTTTTGCAAAAATACACAAAGTATAAGGGCGCCCAAATGTTTGGGCGCCCTTAGATTAACCATCTTTCTTTTTCATAGAAATATATGTTTACCATTAAAAATGATAAACGGAGATTGAGTTAGTTCAAATAATAGATGTAAAAGATTAAAAATGGTTGCGTTAGGCAAAAATGGCAAAGAAGTGGTATTTTAGTCTCCTAATTTTTTAAAAACACTATGAGCAAAGATAAAGACGCCAAATTAAAGGCACTGAAGTTAACCTTGGATAAGCTGGATAAAACCTATGGCAAGGGCGCGGTAATGAAGATGGGAGACAGTGTTGTTGAAGATGTAGAAGTAATACCCTCTGGATCTTTAGGGTTAGATTTGGCATTAGGTGTTAGTGGCTACCCAAAAGGGAGAATTATTGAAATTTATGGCCCGGAATCTTCTGGTAAAACCACATTAACCTTGCACGCTATGGCCGAAGCACAAAAAGCAGGTGGCATAGCTGCATTTATAGATGCAGAACACGCTTTTGATCGTTTTTATGCTCAAAAACTTGGGGTGGATATTGACAATTTAATCATTTCGCAACCAGACCACGGAGAACAAGCTCTAGAGATAGCAGATAACTTAATACGGTCTGGCGCTATAGATATTGTTGTAATTGACTCGGTTGCCGCATTAACCCCTAAAAGCGAAATTGAGGGCGAGATGGGTGATTCTAAAATGGGATTACATGCTCGACTAATGTCTCAAGCCTTAAGAAAGCTTACCTCTACCATTAGCAAAACGCAATGTACGGTAATCTTTATTAACCAATTGCGTGAAAAAATTGGTGTTATGTTTGGCAACCCAGAAACCACGACTGGTGGTAACGCATTAAAATTTTATGCCTCTGTACGTCTAGATATTAGACGATCTACACAAATTAAAAGTACGGACGGTGAAGTAATGGGTAACAAAACAAGGGTAAAAGTGGTTAAAAATAAGGTGGCACCACCATTTAAAACTGCTGAGTTTGATATCATGTATGGAGAAGGGGTTTCTAAAGTAGGTGAAATCCTTGATTTGGGCGTAGCTTATGAAATTATAAAAAAGAGCGGTTCTTGGTTTAGCTACGGCGATACCAAATTAGGACAAGGTAGAGATGCCGTTAAAACATTGATTGACGACAATCCTGAACTGGCCGAAGAGCTAGAAGGTAAAATTAAAGAAGCAATTGCGGCTCTAAAAGAATAAAGTTTTCTTAAAAACGTAGGGAATACGCAACCCCTAGAGCAAGTTATCATCTTTATAGTGTTGAAACTAAAGACTATGAAGAAACTAGTTCTAGGGGTTGTTCTATTTTCATTTTGTTTGTTTTTCTCTAATTGCGACGTGGATACCGGAGAAAATTTTCATTTTGAAACCTTGGCCATAACCAATGCCCAAGTACCAGATACGTTTAGACTTAATGAAAATTATAAGATTGCAGTATCGTTTATTCGCTCAGATAATTGTACCTTTTTTGAAGGATTTGATGTTGTATCCGGTGATGGTGGTGTGCGATACATTACAGCCGTTGGTTCTATTTTAGATGGAAATGAATGCGCAGTATTGAATGACACGGTAACCGCGAATTTGGATGTGACCATTCTAATAGACCAAACGTATGACCTTAAATTTTATGCTGGATTAGATAGTGACAATAAAGCTAAATATTTGGAATATACCGTTCCGGTAGAATAATTACGAACAATACTAATTACCCAACCAACAACTTGAGTCTAGAAGAACTCATAAAAAACTGTAAAGCGAACAAGCGTAGCGCGCAAGAGCAATTGTACAAGCAATATGCTGGAATTCTCTATGGAATTTGTTTAAAATATTCTAAAAACAAAACAGAAGCCGAAGACAATTTGCATGACAGTTTTATGACCATTTACGAAAAAATAGGGCAATATACTTTTAAAGGTTCTTTTGAAGGTTGGATAAAAAGGATTACCGTAAATACCGTCTTACAGAAATATAGAAAAGACGCATACTTAGATGTCGTTTCTGAAAACTGGCCAGAAAATGAAGATGAAGATGAAGAATTACCAACTATTAATTTAAGTACCCTATTAAGTTACATACAAGAATTACCCAACAAATACCGGGTAACATTTAATCTTTATGTTTTAGATGGATATTCCCATAAAGAAATTAGCGAATTATTGGGTACCTCTCCGGGAACATCCAAATCTAATTTGGCACGGGCACGGAGCATTCTAAAAGAAAAAATAATAAAAGAAAGCATAAACATTGCTTAAATACCTACAGTGATAATGAGAAGGAATAATTTGGATAAACTCTATCAGGAGCAATTTAAAGATTTTGCGCCGCCACCAAACCCGGAGGTTTGGCAAAGAATAGAGGCATCTTTAAATGAAAAGAAAAACCGGAGGGTAATACCCATTTGGTGGCGTTTTGGTGGCATTGCCGCAATATTAATTTTGGGGCTAATCACTTTTAGCATTTTCTTTAGTGAAAATAACCAACCACCTACAGAACCAAAAATTACTACCACAACTATTAAAAAAATTACAGAACCAACCGAAATTGATAATTCTGTTAATAATAACGATGCCCTGGTAAATAGTAATCCCGACTCAAAAGAAGATGGTACTAATGCCATAACCACTAATGCTACTCCAAAGGCTAAAGAAGGGAATAGAACTAGTGTAGAAAATTCAATTTTAAAAACAACTAGTTCCGTTGTTTCAAATAAAACCCAAAAAAATAATGTGGGTTTTCTAGCTACTGAAGCAACTCTAAATAAGCAATCAACCCATAAAACTTCTGCTGATATAGTAGGGACTAATAATAAGTCTAATGACAATGAAACTGACATCGCCATTTCTAAACAAAATAAAAAAAATGGTATTTTAAATGGAGAATCTGAAGTAGCCCAGAATGAAGCAACAAAAGACACCCTTACAAATCAGCAAAAGAAATCCATTTTTGAAGCTATTGAAGAAACAGAAGAAGTAGTAAAACAAAAAGACGGTGAAACTAAAAAATGGTCTTTAGGCCCATCTGTAGCGCCAGTTTATTTTGATGCTATTGGTCAGGGCTCCCCTATACATTCTACTTTTAACACCAATAGCAAATCTGGTAATCTTAACTTAAGCTACGGGCTTACGGTTGCGTATCAAATAAGTAACAAAATTAGCCTACGTTCTGGTATACACAAAGTAGATTATGGGTATGACACTAAAGGTGTAAGCTTTTCTTCGTCTTTAAGTGCTTTAAATAATGGACAAATAGAAAACATTGATTATTCGCAATCTGCAAGAACTATTGTGGTTTCTAGTGCCAAAGAACGGACTGCTGCTTTTAGTGATAATGCAGAAGTAGCCAACACCATTGCTCCCCTATCTGGTAGCATGGTGCAACAATTAGGCTATTTAGAAGTGCCCATGGAATTAAACTATCGTTTATTAGACAATAAGTTCGGTATAAACGTCATTGGAGGTTTATCATCTTTATTCTTATTAGACAATGCGGTTTCTTTAGAAAGCAATGAGCTGGTTACAGAAATGGGCGCCGCCAATAATGTAAACGATGTAAGCTTTAGCACCAATATTGGCCTAGGTCTAGACTATAAAATCAACAACGCGCTAAAAATTAATCTAGAACCTATGTTTAAATATCAATTAAACACATTTAATAATACATCTGGAGAATTTAGACCTTATACCATTGGTGTATACAGCGGTCTACGTTTTCAGTTTTAACTAAAGAAGTTGGTTAGGTTGGTCGATTTATCGACAATCTTTGAGACCCCGTAGGAGCTTACGGGGTCTTTAAATTTTAAATTAATTCTTGATAAAGTAATTGCCATGTCTGTTGTTTCAACATCTGTGTATCGCTTACATCTAGCAATTCTGTAGGCACAAACGGAAATGTCTTTACCCTTAAAGGTCCTGGTGCCCCACTAAAAAACTCCCAAGGAAATCGTTT
This sequence comes from Croceivirga sp. ABH4_376, assembly GCF_056160685.1. Taxonomy (NCBI): domain Bacteria; kingdom Pseudomonadati; phylum Bacteroidota; class Flavobacteriia; order Flavobacteriales; family Flavobacteriaceae; genus Croceivirga; species Croceivirga sp. ABH4_376. Next base: position 309,920 of record NZ_JBSWXQ010000001.1, read on the forward strand.
TTTACAATCATAAAAAACCATGGAAACGATTGGTATATTATGCCTAATTGCCATACGAAATGCACCATCCTTAAATCGGTCTAGTACCACATGACTTTCTGGAACTCCGCCCTCAGGAAAAATACAGATACTTAAGCCCTGCTGTAATCTAGCCTGTACCCTCTTGTAAACCGCCGCCCTACTTTTAGGGTTCTCCCTATCTACCAAAATACAAACCCTCTTATAAAAGAACCCAAATATTGGAATTTTAGCTAGCTCTTTCTTACCCACAAAAACGAAAGGATTTTTACTTACATATAGCATAAGCATTATATCTAGCATACTAGTGTGGTTAGCTACAAGCATATAATTTTTGTTTTCCTCCATTTTCTCTACTCTAGTAATTTTTGGGAAACAGCCCATGCCGTATAAAATTGTTTTGCCCCAAATATTACGTGCCAACCAATAAAACTGAGGATAGGTTTTCTCAGAAAAGGTAGTAGCCAAAAGCAACGGAGAAAAAACCAAAATTGGTATTGTTACCAGCAGGTAAAACCATATTCGATATAATGTATGGCCTATATACTTCAAAATCTTTATCACCGGGTAAAAATACTTATTCTAGATTATACCGTTCAAAACTAAATCTAATGCTTGTTTTTTTGTAGTTGAATCCATTTTATAATCTTCTGCATATTGCTACTTTTACCTTTTTAAATTACTATGGCAAGAGTATTAACAGGAATACAAAGTACAGGAGTACCGCATTTAGGAAATATTTTAGGCGCTATTAAGCCTGCAATTGAGCTTTCTAATGACCCAAAGAACGAATCGTTCTTATTCATAGCAAACATGCATACCCTAACTCAAATCAAAGATGGGGAATTACTTAGACAAAATACCTATGCGGTTGCCGCAACTTGGCTGGCGTTTGGCTTGGATATAGATAAAACCGTTTTTTACCGTCAAAGCGATGTACCTCAAGTAGCCGAATTATCTTGGTACTTAAGTTGTTTTTATCCTTACCAACGTTTAACCTTGGCGCATTCATTTAAGGATAAGGCAGGCCGCTTAGAAGATGTAAACAGTGGTTTGTTCACTTACCCCATGCTAATGGCCGCAGATATTCTGGCATATGACGCAGATATTGTACCAGTTGGTAAAGATCAATTACAGCACATAGAGATGACTAGGGATGTAGCTAATCGGTTTCATAACACAATGGGAGACACCTTTGTGATTCCAGAGGGTAAAGTACAAGAAAACACCATGTACATTCCAGGAACAGACGGTCATAAAATGAGCAAGAGCAGGGGTAATACCATAAATCTTTTTCAAACCGATAAAAAGTTACGAAAGCAGATAATGGGTATTGTTACGGACAGTACACCAATGGAAGAACCAAAGAACCCAGCAAAAGATAACATTTTTGCCCTTTACAAATTGCTGGCAGCACCTGAGCAGATAGAAGAAATGAGTGCGAACTATTTAGCGGGCAATTATGGATACGGCCACGCCAAACAAGCTTTGTACGAAGTTATTTTGGAAAAATTTGCAGAACCTAGGGAGCGTTATGAATATTACATGAACAACCTTAAAGAGGTAGACGAAGCGCTAGCGATAGGAGCAGAAAAAGCAGCTAAAATCGCAAACAACGTAATTGACAGGGTACGAAATAAAGTTGGCTATTAGATTACAACCAGAAAGAGACGGATAGCTAATTTAAAGAACTGTATTTAGTCGACAATTTTTGTGTAAAAGACTGTATACAAGCATAGAAATTGTAGTTGAAAATTTTATCGATTATCCTTTTAATAGGGATAAAAGTCAAAATAATCCTGCTCAATCACTAAATCCATTGTACCAAACAGTCTGGTATAAAAAAGAAATAGAAGTAATCGTTTAACCGCCTAGACCACCTCAAACAATTTACCTGGTAACGGGCGTATCAAACCTTTCATTTCCATGTTTAACAATGTGGAAGACGCTTTGAATATGGGCAAATTACACTCTAAAGCAACGATATCTAGTAGCTGTTTTCCGTTTAACTGCAAATAATTGTAGATAGACTTTTCTGTTTCGTCCATAGATACGAACAACTGTTTTTGAATAACTTTCTCCTCTTGTTTTTCTAGTTGCCAACGCAATAAATAAATCAGCTCTGCAGCGCTTGTAAGCATTTGGGCCTTTTGGTTTTTAATAAGATTGTTACATCCTAAACTATAATTATCCGTAACCCTACCCGGTACCGCAAAAACTTCACGATTGTAGCTATGGGCCAAATCCGCGGTTACCAAACTACCTCCTTTATCCGCAGACTCAACTACTATGGTTGCCTCACTTAAACCCGCTATAATCCTGTTACGCTTTAAAAAATTCTCCCTATCTGGTTTACTATTACTCCAAAACTCGGTGTAAAAACCACCATTTTCTAACAATCTGGGCACATACTTTTCATGTGCTTTAGGATAAATCTGATTTAGACCATGGGCCAAGCACCCAATTGTTTGTAGTCCATTATCCATAGCGGCACGTTGAGCAGTAATATCTACCCCATAAGCAAAACCACTAACAATTACTGGGTTTAGCGGTGCAATTTCTTCTATAAACTCATTGCAGAACCGTTGGCCATAACTGGTTATTTTTCGGGTTCCAACTATACTAATCAATTTTCGGTTTTGCAGGTCAATATTCCCCTTTTGGAATAATAATAAAGGACTGTCTATACAATGTTTTAAGTACCTTGGATAAGCCGGGGATTTATAATGCGCATAGCTAATGTTGTTTTGTTGTATGTAGTTAAGCTCCGCTTCTGCTTCTTCCAAAAAAATTGGGTCAAAAAACTGCGCTAACATTACAGAACCAATACCGTCAATTTTTTGAAGCGTGCTTTGTTTCTCGTTAAAGAGGGTAGAAACATCGCCACAGTGTTCTAATAATTTTTTAGCATTTATTGCCCCAATTTTGGGAATTCGCTGCAATCTTAACAACCCAAGTAACTCACTATCAGTTAGTGGAGTATTCATTCAAAAGTTTTTCACAATATACCCAAAACCAAATGTTAATAAAAAGTTACTCGTAGATATTTTACACTCGTTCATTTTTTACAATATTTGCCCTTATGCGTTTGGAACACTATATAGCAGAATTATTATACCGTTACAATTGTGTAGTAGTACCCGGGTTTGGGGCTTTCTTAGCAAATACAAACTCAGCTCGTATAGTGGGCAATACCATTCATCCGCCTTCTAAAAGTCTTTCTTTTAATCAGCAACTTCATAAAAATGACGGTCTGTTGGTATCTCATATTGCCAGTAGCAAACAATTATCTCATGACGCCTTGTTAGAAGAGGTGGTTTCCGTAGCCAAAAACTGGAAGGAAAAATTAGTTGCGGGTGGTGAGTTACGATTAGAAAAGATAGGCAAATTATGGATGGGCCAAGAAGAGCGTATCTTGTTTGCACCAGAAGGGCAAGAAAATTATTTAGCCGCTGCTTTTGGTCTTAGCACCGTTAGCGGCCAAAAAGTTACCAGAGAAATTCTAAAAGAAGAGGTAGAAACTTTGGAAGAGGCTATTCCATTTTCAATTACGCCAGAAAAAAGAAGTAATCCAATACGCCCTTTGTATAAATACGCTGCTGTGGCATTACTATTACTTGCAACCGGCACCACTTCGCTATTGTTGCACAAGCAAAACCAATCCAATAAATTATTGGTTGCAGAACAAGCTAGGGAAGCGGTAGATAGACATATACAAGAAGCCACTTTTTTTCAAACCTCACCGTTGGAATTGCCACCGTTAGATGTTAAGGTTACAAAAAAAGAGACCGCTGTAACATACAACCACCATATTATTGCGGGCGCATTTAGAGAAAAGGCCAATGCAGACCGTAAAATTAGCCAACTGAAGGCTATGGGTTATAAAGCAAGATATTTGGGCACCAACAAATTTGGACTTCACCAAGTGGCCTACCAAAGTTTTGTAGAAAGCAATGAAGCTTTACGTTATTTACGTAAAATAAAACGAACGGTATCTATGGATGCCTGGATGCTTTCTGAAAAGTAAATAAACGACCCTAATTAAGCATATTTATTTAACTACCTTTGCGCAAAATTTTAAACATGCGCACAAAAACACCTAGCGAATCCCGTACAATTATGACCGATATGGTTTTACCAAGTGAAACCAATCCGTTAAATAATTTATTTGGAGGCGAATTGCTGGCGCGTATGGACCGTGCCGCAAGTATAGCTGCAAGAAGGCACAGCAGAAGAATTACCGTAACCGCATCTGTAAATCACGTAGCTTTTAACCGCTCCGTTCCTTTGGGCAGTGTTGTTACCGTAGAAGCAGCTGTTTCAAGGGCTTTTAACTCTTCTATGGAAATTTATATTGATGTTTGGATGGAAGACCGCATAAGTGGTGAAAAAGTTAAAGCTAATGAAGCTATTTATACTTTTGTGGCGGTAGACGAAACCGGTACACCTACAGAAGTGCCTAAGTTAAAACCCGAAACAGAACTAGAACAACAACGTTTTGATGCGGCGCTACGCAGAAAGCAACTTAGTTTAGTACTTGCTGGTAAAATGAAACCGGACGATGCCACTGAGCTTAAGGCTTTGTTTACAAAATAAAACGCCTTAAAAATCAAAATTATCTGGGTCTGGCCCAAAGCGATGTTGCTTATCCATACCATCTAACAAGGCCACATCCTCTGCGGATAGTTCAAAATCAAATAGGGCTGCATTGGCAACAATACGGTCTTTTTTTGAAGATTTTGGTATGGTAACCACACCTTTCTGTAAATCCCAACGCAATACAATTTGAGCGATGCTTTTATTGTACTTTTTGGCCAATTCTTTAAAGGCGTCCATCTCAAATATTTTACCCTGCATCATTGGGGACCACGCTTCGTATTGTATCTGGTGTTTTTTACAAAAATCAATTAAATCTTGCTGCACCAAATACGGATGAAATTCCATTTGGTTAACCATGGGAACAATTTCGGCAGTGGTAAGTAAGTCTTCTAAATGATGCTGCAAAAAATTACTGACCCCTATGGCTCGTATTTTTTTATCCCTGTACAATTGCTCTAAAGCTTTCCAAGTCTCTTTATATTTTCCTTTTACCGGCCAATGAATCAAATACAAGTCTAGATATTCTAATTGTAATCGCTCCAAGCTTTCGTTAAAGGCTTTTATAGTACTTTCATAGCCTTGGTCTGCGTTCCATACCTTAGAAACCACAAAAATGCTTTCTCTGGCAATATTACTTTCCTTTATGGCCTGGCCCACGCCTTCCTCGTTTTTATAAATAGACGCTGTATCTATATGCCTATAGCCAGCTTCTAAGGCCCATTTAACCGCATTAATAACTTCCGTACCATCTTCTGACAAATAAACACCTAATCCAAAATAAGGCATTTTAACACCATTATGTAATGTAAAAGTTCCTTGTAAGTTTGTTATTTGTTCCATAAATCTACATTTGGTAAATCCATTGCTCTGGATTTAATTTAACGGTATTTTGATAGAGGTAAAATTTTAATTTGGTTTCGTTATTCAATGCATTGGTATATACCTCGCCAATAGCTTCCTTAACTTTTACCTTATCTCCCTTTTTAACATATACACTGGCCAAATTAAAATACATACTTATGTAATTTCCGTGTCTTACATAAACTCCTTTTTGGCCCGTTCTTAACGACATAATCTCAATAACTTCGCCCTCAAAAATGGCTCTAGCCTTTTCGCCTTTATCGGTGGTTATGGTAACGCCATTATTTTGGTGTTTAATTCCTGGATATAACTTATCTGCATACACCCCATATCCTTGGCTTTTAACTCCTTTTTCTACTGGCCAGATTAACTTTCCCTTATTTGCAGAAAAATTATTAGCAATAAGTTTGTACTCTGGTGTCAATTCAAACTTAGAGGAACTTTTTCCCCCAGTTTTCTTATTACTACTGGCAATTGCACTTTTAATTAATCGGTCAATTTCCCGGTCTATCCGTTTAGATTCTTTCTGTTTGTCCGATATTATTTTGGCATATTTACTCTCATTGGAACGAATGCTTTTTAATAAATCTTTTTGGGACGCCACCTCTTTTGCCAATTGATTTTTTACCTGAGTATTTTCTTGTACCAATTGGTCTTTTATCTTACGCTGTGCAACCAAATCTTTGTTTAAGGCGGTAAGTTCTTGCGTACGGGCAATAATCTGTTCTCCCTGGGTTTTACGGTATTTGGTATACTGTTTTATATATTGTAGACGTTTAAAAGCTTGAAAAAAATTCTCTGCGGATAACAAGAACATGATACGGTTCTCGTCGGTCTTGTTTTGATACGATTTTTGAATCAATGTGGCATACTCTTCCTTAAGCGCCTTTAGTTCTTCCCTAAGCTTACTAATCTTACGTACATTGGCATTGATTTGCCTGTTCAACAAATTAGCTTGCTGGTTGGTAACTTTAATTAATTCTTGACTTTTGTTTATTTTTTGATCTAGTGCGTCTAATTGATCAAGAACATTACCCCTTTCTTTTTTTTCTTGAAAAAGTAAGCGGTTCATTTCTTTTATTTCTTTCTGAATCCGCGCTCTTTTTGCCTCTAGGGCCTTTTGTTCACTAGATTGAGAAATACCCCAGTAAGGCAGTAATACCAAAAGCCCTAATAGTAACCCTTTATGTATCCAAAGCCTATACATTAGCGAGCACTAATATTTTTAAAACCACTTGGTATTTTATAGGGAAAATTTAAAGCCTTGCCCAGTTCTAAGTTTCTATACTCTAAGTTGATATTGGTGTTTTCACCTTTATTATCAATTTGAACACGTACCGTATTTGGAATAATCTTACTGCTTACTTGTTGGTAGGTGTAATCCATATCAAGAGACCGTGCTTCTGTATGCTGGATCAATTCCTGTCTAGATATTTTGAAGTATTTAGGGTCCATAAAAAAGAAAATACTGTACAAATCTTCTTGTTTCTTAGGTGTTAATTTATAGGTGTTGTTTACTACGTTTGCCTCATACTTTTGATTTTGTAAGTCTAAGATGGCATTACCCAACAACAAGTTTTGGACTTTTTCAAAATTCATTTCGGTACCCAGCATTTCGGTAAGATAAGCAAAGTCACCATCAAAATACTCGTTATCCAAACGGTTGTAAAAACTCACTCGGTCTGGAGTAATCAATGCTTTAAACATCCCAAAAGGGGCACTTAACCAAATGGCCTCATCTCTTTTCATTCGTAAACTTACGGATACCGCCTGATTTGCATCAGCGCTGGTATACTCAATCTTTAGCTTAGCTGTCAAGGTACTATAGTCCGTTTGGTTTTTGTAATGTTGTTGTATTATTTTTTTAGCTGTTAAAGAAGGTTCTGCCGTACCAGAAGACAAAACCGCAGCACTTTTACAGCCCCCCATAAAAAGCAAGGTTAAAAAAATAAATCCCAAATAAATATTCCCTTTCATACAATCGAATTAAAAACCTGGTCTAATTTTATTTCTATAGAAGTTAGCCTTGGTTGGGTTATGCATGGCCGTATAGGCTTCTGCCAATGTATTGTAAAATTTATTGGCCAGCTTTATATCATCAAACAAATAATCCAGACCACCTTCTAAAACCTCAATTGCTTGGTAATTTTTACCTTTTTTATGCAAGGCAAGACCATGGGCATAATAAAAATAGGGTTGTAAAGGATAGGACTCTAGAGCGGATGCTGCTCGTAGTTCTACAATCCCATAATTTTCCATCTTAATTTGCTGCTCCAAATTAAATTGAATACTAGATACCGGATTGCCCTGTTGCCTAACTACGGTGCTGGAAAACGTTTTTTGAACATTGTTTTGCCTTCTACTTAAGGCATCTTCTACCTTTACCGTTAAGTTGTTTTTAAAATCACCATTGGTAATTTTTTCTAGCTGCTCTTTGGCCAACGTATAACTACCTAAGTTGTAATAAGCCAATGCCAGATTCTTTCCTATTTTCTCATTATCCAAATCTAAGTTATGGTCTATTCCAACCAAATTGGTGTTTTGCGTATTTAAAAGCTCTACCAAAGAATATAAGTACCAGTAATTTTCTGGCTCATTGGCCAATGCTTCCAAAATAAACTCCTGCGCTTTAACATAGGACTTATCCAAGGCATAAACCTTTCCTAGCTCATGATTTAGAACATTAGAATTGGGCTCTAACTGTTTGGCTTCTAAAAACAGGTTAATTGCCCTATCGTAATTTTCAATGCTTTTTTGCCGTAGACCATCAAAAAACAACTCCTGAAACCTATCGGTATAATCTCCAAGAAATACTTCGGCAGATTCTTCTACCTGGGGAATAGAATCGTTATTGTTTTGAGCAAGGCTTTTTAGGCCTGTGAGGAAGCAGGCAATATAAATTGCTAAAACAAAATAACTTTTCTTCATAAAATTTTATTCCAAAGTAGAATAATCACCTATGCTTATGGTTTCAAAATTACCATTGTATTTTACATGATTTCCAATCATAGCATTGTCCAAATTAGCATTTTTGATAGAGGAATGCGCTTGGATTAAACTATTTTTAACGGTAGAATTCTCAATAACGGTATTGTTTCCTATTGAAACAAACGGCCCTACCGTTGTGTTCTTAAGAACCACATTATCCCCTATAAAACAAGGTGGTATAATATTCGCATTTTCTTCTTGTACGGTATCCGAAATTAATTTTTCTCCATCTTCCTCTAAGAACCCTAACATACGTTGGTTGGTTTCTACGGTTACATTTTTGTTACCACAATCCATCCATTCACTTACCTTACCTGTTACAAAAACCTTACCATCTGCCATCATGCGCTTGATACCATCGTTTATTTGATACTCTCCCCCATTAATAATATCGTTATCTAATACATACTGCAATTCTTTTTTAAGTACGGCAACATCTTTAAAATAATAAATGCCTATTACGGCTTGGTCGCTAACAAAAGTATCTGGCTTTTCTACCAACTCTACTATATGGTTATTCCCGTTTAGGTTTACTACACCATAAGCAGAAGGATTAGCTACTTTTTTGGTCCAAATAACGCTATCTGCTTCTTTATCCAAATCAAAATCTGCCCGTATAAGCGTATCTGCATAGGCAATTACAGCAGGGCCAGACAAGGATGGCTCTGCACACATTATAGCATGGCCAGTACCTTTAGGGTCTAGCTGTCTGTAAATTGATGCCTTTGCGCCTAATTCTTGGGCAAGGTTCTCTAAGCTAGTTACCACATCTGCTCCAAAAAACGCTGGGTCTCCTAAAATAAAAGCAATCTCTTCTATAGGTTCGCCCAACACTTTGGCAATATCGCTCACCAAACGATGTACAATAGGTTTACCTGCAACAGGGATCAAAGGTTTTGGAACGGTTAAGGTATGTGGGCGTAGTCTAGAACCACGACCGGCCATTGGTACAATGATTTTCATTTTCTTATTCAGTTAGTTGTCGTTTATACACGACTAGTTTTACTTTTCAATTTTTATCCTAAAAAAGGGACTATTTATACTATAGTTATTTTACACCAGTACTGCCAAATCCGCCGGCTCCACGCGCTGTTTCAGTAAGTTCGTTAACTTCCACCCATGTTGCACGTTCATGTTTGGCAATAACCAATTGCGCCACACGCTCACCATTTTCAATGGTAAATTCTTCATTGGACAAGTTCACCAAAATAACACCAATTTCACCTCGGTAATCGGCATCTACCGTTCCCGGGGCATTAAGTACGGTAATTCCTTTTTTTGCTGCCAGCCCACTTCTTGGACGCACTTGAGCCTCAAAACCAACAGGTAGTTCAATAAACAAACCCGTTTTAACAATTGTTCGTTCTAATGGTTTTAGGGTAATAGGCGCTTCAATGTTAGCCCTTAAATCCATACCAGCAGACGCTAAAGTTTCGTAATGCGGCAGGGCATGAGCCGATTTGTTGATAATTTTAATTTCCACGTTTAATGAATATTGCTTTTAACTTATCGCCTTCCATCTTATAAATGACTCCCAAAAATAGGCAAAGCAAAAAGGAACCAACGATTAAGTTACGGTTAAAAATATAGAATGATGAAAAGGAGAATAGAATAGACAACCCTCCATAAAATAAAATCTTACGCATGTTATACGGTACAGGATACAATTTTTTGCCCAAGTAATAACTCAAACACATCATTACTGTGTAGGCACTTAAGGTTGCTATTGCTGAGGCCATATACCCCATTTTAGGTATAAAAATAATATTGATGACCAAGGTGATGATGGCACCAATTACCGAGATAAATGCACCATAGCGGGTTTTATCCGTAACCTTATACCAAACGGACAGGTTATGATATATACCTAAAAAGAAATTGGCCAGAACAATAAACGGCACAATTTTTAAGGCCTCCCAATAAGCTTCATTGGGTATTAAGACATGTTTTATTAAATCGGCAAAAACAACTACCCCTAGTAAAATGATACTTCCAAAAATGACAAAATAACCCGTAATCTGAGCATAGCCTTTTTGCGGATTTTTAGAATCTGCATGACTAAAAAAGAAAGGCTCTATACCCAATCTAAAAGCTGTAGAAAAAAGCGTCATAAAAACCGCCAATTTATAACATCCGGAGTATTTTCCTATTTCAGATTTAGAGATATCTGCCGGTAGCAGCCACTCGAGCAAGTACCTATCAAAAACCTCATTTATAGCATAGGCAATACCCGCAATTAATACTGGTAGGGCATAGCGCATCATTCGTCTCCATAGCGTAGCATCAAAAGTGTAATCGGTATCTAGATAAATACCACCTACCCACAAAAAGGCTATACCGCTAGAAATGGCATTGGCTATAAAAACATATTCTACCTGAAAATCCTGTACATAAATTGCCTGCCACAAAGCGTTATCGCCTACTTGTAGCATCGGCAGTATGGACAAAAAGAATAAATTGAGAAATAAATTAATTGCCACTGTGGTTACTTTAACCACTGCATAGCGCATAGGGCGCTCTTTGGCACGCAACCAAGCAAAAGGGATAATGGTCAACGCATCAAAGGCCAAAACCGCTACAACGATTAGAAACAAGGTGTTGCCTAACTCTAAAAATGCTGCGATACCCGACTTAAAAATCCAAGAAATTATTACAAAGCCAAATGTGGTGGCTGCAACACTTATTAGACTAGTAGAAACTACGTTTTGTTTGTTGGCCTCTTTATTAAAAAAACGAAAAAAAGACGTTTCCATTCCGTAGGCTAAAACCACATTACAAACAGCGATAAAAGTAAACACCAAAGAGGTTTCACCATAGGTACTGGTATTCATTACCCCAGTATGAAAAGGCACTAATATAAAAGAGAGTATCCGTGGTAAAACCGTGGCCAAACCATAAATAAATGTTTGCTTAAACAGTTTGTTGAGGATGCTCAATTGGGTAGATGTTTAACAGAAACCCCGAAGTAAGACTCCGGGGATATTTAGACGATAAAGGTACACATTTTAAGCCTACTGATACATTTTTGGCTTTAGTTCCTTTATGTTTTCAATTTTAAGATATTTGAGCTCTCCGTTTTCCGTATAGCTGATTACACATTCATTTTCTGACAGTTCAAACGGATTTTCCTTTTGCAGTTTTGGAGGTTTGTTACCCACTTCTTTCTTTGGGTCTGCATGCATTACAATGTCTGGTTTATCCATTTTATTACTAAAATTTGCCTCGGCATACATTTCATCTGAGTTCTTCACTATTTTTAAATCCGCAACTTTGCCCCTAAAAAAAGCTTGGGCAAAAGTTACTCCTTCTTTATCTATTTGACCAACAGGAATTTTTAGTTTGGTGCCCGAACCACTTTCCGCCCTACCACCGGCCCAATACTGGCAAGTAGCATTACCCGTGGTAAATGGGGCTTCCTTAACAAAAACCTTTTGGGATGAACAACTACTTAGCGAAAACAACAAACTAAAAAATATATAGGTAAACCATTTCATTTTGTACAATTTATTATTCTTATAAAGATAGAAAACCAAAATTAGTGCCAAAACAAAAAAAGCCCCTGAAATTCAGGAGCTTTTCTAGAACTATACGTTCTTATTAGTTGTTTAAAATAATTGATAAGCTATCTGTCATTGAATCTATTTCATATGAGTTCCAATTTGGAATCATACGAATTGTATATATACCTGGAGCCAAACTGGTTCCAGACAAAGGGTTATAGTAACTATAATTAATTTCGTTATTATTTTGATCAAGTAGCACTAACCTGTACGAACTATAACCAATGGATATATTGTAGGTAGTAACTAACTCTGTGATTGTAAAGGTATATTCTAACAAATCGTCAGTATCTGATTTGGTAAATTCTATGTTATATGATTGTGAAAAGGGCAGTGTAAGCTCTCCTAAATCAATATCGGTTGCGTTAGGTTCGCCTATGGCTAGTTTTAAAGTTCCAGAATCACTGTAGTAACTATTAACGGAAACAAAATACTTGCCAGGGACATTAAAATTTCCATAAACCTTTCCATAGCTTGAATAACTTGTATTTATATAATTGCCATTTTCAGATATAATCTCAAAATTTAGGTCTGTATTAGCATAAAAAGAAAAACCTGTAGCTTCTGCAACATCAATAGTATAAGTAATCCTAGAGTCTGGCTCTACTGATAAGTCAAAGGTAGTTTCTAAAATTTCAGTAGTACTAAGTTGACCTAAATCTAGATTCGTTTCTTCTGAATCTTTAAAGTTGAAATTAATGGTTCCCGAGTCTGTTTGGTTATAATAACTATTAAGGTAAACCAAATAAGTTGTCCCTGGAAACAAGCTTGGAACTTTTATGCCTCCGCTTGTACTAGAATAATTAACATAATTACCATTTTCGTCTCTTATGTATAAATCATAATAATTATCAACGGTGATTATTGCGCCAATTTCTTCTTCTACCGTGAATTTATAAATTATGGCATTATCAATTTCTTCACTTAAATCGAATATGTATGATTCAGTAAACGGAGCAATAACATTGCCCAGGTCAACATCAGATAAATTAGCATCTGCTAATTGAATAGTTAACGCAGAATTACTTGACGAATAATAGGATTCTACTTCCACATAATAATTTCCAACTTCTAAATTAAACCCATTTACAGAGTTGTAATTAGAATTTATCAAGTTGCCATTTTCATCACGCAAGATTACATTATTATCACCAGCTTCTATTAGATAATCTGAAGGTTCTGTAATAGAGAAAGTAAATCCTATTCGGTCGTCTGGCTCCTCTTCAGCCAAAGAAAATTCTTGTGATGTTATAGATGGAAAATCCAGTGAACCCAAATCTATATCCGTAGCTCTAAATTCATAGACTTGCTCTATAAACGTTTCTTGTGCAGAACCATCAGAAGCAACCACTTTAATGGTAATAGGTTCGTTCAGTAAATCATAGAAATTGTTGTTATAATAATAATAACCCCGGTTGTAATAACTATCCACACTTGTATCGTCCGTAATCAGTTCATCATTAATGTAAACCGTATAAACAATTGAATCTCCGTCAGGATCATCCGTTAAGCTCCAAAAAATCTCTATACTGTCATAGCTATAGAAATTAAAATAAATGTTTTCAAACTCAAATTCGTTAGGAGAGCGATTTACATTCAATGTTTTAATTGTACTTTCATTAGAGAAGGAACCATTTCCATCATAGGCTCTTATTTCTATTCCCAATACAACATCAACACCGCTTTTACCTGCAAAATTGGCAACTCCATTTTTATTTATTTTAACCTTATTTCCTTGATTTGCAATATATTCCTGAACATCTATTTCCACAGAGGTTTCCAAATAATCAGCAACCAATATTTCATTGTTCACGATTACTTCATAGGTAACAGAATCACCATTATCATCTGTTGCTGCATCCCAAGTAATGTTCACTAAAGTACCTTCAAGAACCGTTGCCTTAATGTTGGTTACCCTTGATGGAGGTACATTAACATAAACCTCTTTGACTTCTTCATCTGAATCATCTTTGGAACACGAAAAAAACATGCCTAAGCAAAAAAGGGTAATAAATAATCTAGTAATCTTCATTTTAATTAGGTTGGTTATAAAAAATAATATACATCGTTGAAAAGGCCAAAACTCCGTTAAATGGCTTAAACATCTCCGAATTCATATACCAGAAGGTTAAATATAGACTTTATTGTTTAATAGAAAATATTCGGCATAAAAAAAGCCCCTGAAATAATTCAGGGGCTTTTCTGGAACTATACGTTCTTATTAGTTATTTAAAGCTTCGGCACCACCAACTATTTCAAGAATTTCGTTGGTAATGGCGGCTTGTCTTGCTTTATTATACGTTAAGGTTAACTGGTCTCTTAACTCACCAGCATTATCCGTAGCCTTGTGCATAGCGGTCATACGCGCTCCATGCTCACTGGCAAAAGAATCTCTAATTCCCTTATACAATTGAGTTTTTAAAGACTTAGGAATCAATTGCTCCACAATTTCTGGCTTAGAAGGCTCAAAAACGTAATCTAAAGCCACTTCGCTACCTTCTGATGCCACCGGCACAATAGGTAAAAATTGTTCTGTAGTAACAATCTGCGTTGCGGCATTCTTAAACTTATTGTAGATGATAAGAATTTTATCATACTCCCCAGCCACAAAACGCTGCATTAAATCTTCAGCAATGGCCGCTACATTATCAAAAGTTAAGTCATCAAAAACCGAACTATGATTAGCAATTACCGTATCCGCTTTGGTAAGGGCATCATTGGCTTTTTTACCTATAGTAACAAAGTTTACTTGCTTACCTTGATATTGTTGCTTTAAAGCTGTTGTTTGTTTAATGATATTGGCATTAAACGCTCCGCAAAGACCCCTGTTAGAAGTAATGGCTACTACCAATACCTTCTTAACCTCTCTCTTTTCTGCGTAAACACTACCAGCATCACCTTCTAAACTAGCGCTTAAACTTTGCAATAACTCCGTTAATTTATCTGCATAAGGACGCATAGCGGTAATGGCGTCTTGTGCTTTCTTAAGCTTAGCAGCAGATACCATTTTCATGGCACTGGTAATCTGCATGGTAGACTTTACCGATGAAATCCTATTACGTATTTCTTTAAGATTTGCCATCCTTTAGATTAATTTTTAAGCTTTATATTTTGCAGAAAGTTCTTTACTAACAGCTGTTAACGTTTCAATTACTTCATCTGTTAGTTTACCCGCTTTTAACGTATCTAGAACATCTCTGTGTTTAGCATTTAAGAACTCTAAGTAATCTCTTTCGAACTCTTTTACTTTATCTACAGGAACATCTCTTAACAAGTTCTTAGAACCTGCAAAAATAATCGCTACCTGGTCTTCTACCGTAAATGGATCGTTTTGAGCTTGCTTTAAGATTTCTACGTTACGCTTACCTTTCTCAATTACGTTTAAGGTAGCCGCATCCAAGTCAGAACCAAACTTAGCAAATGCTTCTAGTTCACGGAACTGTGCCTGGTCTAACTTAAGTGTACCAGATACTTTCTTCATAGACTTAATCTGCGCAGAACCACCTACACGAGATACAGAGATACCTACGTTAATTGCAGGACGCACACCTTGGTTAAATAAATCTTGCTCTAAGAATATCTGACCATCTGTAATAGAAATTACGTTAGTTGGGATATAGGCAGAAACGTCACCTGCTTGCGTTTCAATAATTGGCAATGCTGTTAAAGAACCACCACCTTTTACAATTGGCTTTAACGATTCTGGCAAATCGTTCATGTTCTTTGCAATTTCATCATCTGCAATCACCTTAGCGGCACGCTCCAATAATCTTGAGTGTAAGTAGAAAACATCTCCAGGGTAAGCCTCACGTCCTGGTGGTCTTCTTAATAACAAAGACACCTCACGGTAGGCAACCGCTTGCTTAGACAAATCATCATATACAATCAATGCTGGTCTACCTGTATCACGGAAGTACTCACCAATTGCTGCACCGGCAAATGGAGCATATACTTGCATTGGCGCAGGATCAGATGCGTTTGCAGCTACAATTGTAGTGTATGCTAAAGCACCTTTTTCTTCTAATGTTTTTGCAATAGCAGCAACGGTAGAAGCTTTTTGACCTACAGCAACGTAAATACAGTATACAGGCTCACCTGCATCATAAAATTCTTTTTGGTTTAGAATGGTATCTATACAAACGGTAGTTTTACCTGTTTGACGGTCACCGATAACCAACTCACGCTGACCACGACCAATAGGAATCATAGCATCAATAGACTTGATACCCGTTTGCATTGGCTCATTTACTGGCTGACGAAAGATTACCCCAGGCGCTTTACGCTCTAATGGCATCTCATAAGTATCTCCAGAAATTGGACCCTTACCGTCTATAGGAGTACCCAAAGTATCTACAACACGACCAACAATGCCTTCACCAACTTTGATGGAAGCAATACGCTGTGTACGCTTAACAGTAGCACCTTCAACGATTTCTTTTGAAGGACCTAAAAGTACCACACCTACGTTATCTTCTTCTAGGTTTAATACGATACCTTGCATACCGCCATCAAACTCTACCAACTCACCATATTGTGCGTTAGAAAGACCGTAAACACGTGCAATACCATCACCTACTTGAAGTACAGTACCCACTTCGTCTAAAGAAGCGGATGCTTCAAATCCTGATAATTGCTCTTTTAAGATTGCTGATACCTCAGCTGCTTTTACTGCTGCCATTGTTATAGACTATTTGTAAATTCCCTTTTTAAACTTTTTAATTTGCTTACCACACTTGCATCATATTGCAAGTCGCCAACACGTAGTACAAAACCACCGACCAATGCTTCATCAACCTTATTTTCCAAGGTAACTTTTTTGCCGGTTAAGCTAGCTACTTGTGCCAATATTTTATCTTCTAATGCCTTTGTTAAAGGCACAGCAGACGTAACATAAGCCACATCTTCTCCCTTACGCTGTTCGTATTGGGCTATATATTTTAAAGCAACCTCGTTCAACAAATCCAAACGTTTGTTAGCCATTAAGGTATCTAACAAGCCCATGGTTATTTGCTCACCATCTTTAAAGATAGCTTTTAAACTAGCTTTTTTGATTTCTGACTTTACGACAGGGCTAGAAAGAACCTGTTTAAGTTCATTGCTTTCTGCAATAGTAGCAATGATATCTTTCATGTCTTTCTCTACCTTATCAGCGGCTTTTTGCTCCATGGCAAAATCTAGCACCGCCTTGGCGTAACGTGTAGCTGCTCTTGAATCGCTCATAGGATTCTTTTCTTACTATTAATTTAATTTGATATCACCCAACATATTTTCTACAAGCTGTAATTGCTTGTCTTTGCTGGACAATTCTTCTTTGATTACTTTTTCTGCAATATCTACAGAAAGGGTAGCCACTTGAGATTTGATTTCTGCCATAGCTGCTTTCTTTTCACTCTCGATAGCTGCTTGCGCCTGAGTAATCATTTTATCACCTTCTACTTGCGCTTGTTCCTTGGCGTCAGATATCATTTTTTCTTTGATTTCTCTTGCTTCTTTCAACATGGTTTCGCGCTCCGCTCTAGCTTCTTGCAACAACCTATCATTATCTGCCTGCAAGTTTTGCATTTCTTTACGCGCATTTTCTGCAGCGTCTAATGCATCTTGGATTCCTTTTTCCCTTTCATTCAAAGATTGCATAATTGGTTTCCATGCAAATTTTGCTAGTAAGAAAATCAACACCAACAAAATGATGGCCTGCATCACAAATAAGCCCGGTGAAAAATCGTTTAACAAATCCATTTTAAAATACTTTTATCAATTATTATTTAATCGCAAATCTTTAAAAAACACTTCCTGCAACCAACCGTTGCAGGATGAGTGTTCTTTGTAATTAGTTTCCTAGGATTAACGCACCAAAGGCCAAACCTTCTAAAAGTGCACCGATGATGATCATCGCAGTTTGGATTTTACCAGCTGCTTCTGGTTGACGAGCGATACCTTCCATCGCTTTACCACCAATCTGACCCAAACCGATACCACCACCGATAACGATTAATCCAGCTCCAATTAAGTTGTACATAGTAATTGACTTTATAAATAATTAAACAATAATAATTCTAAACAAAATTCTCTCTTACATCTTCTACATCAGAAACCTCATCTCCGTGCGCATCGTGCTCATGGTCGTGATCATGCTCAGCAACTGCCATACCTATAAAAAGGGCAGAAAGCATGGTAAAGATAAACGCCTGTAAAAACGCTACCAACAATTCTATAACCGTGATGAACAAAGTCAACACAAAAGAGATTCCCGTAGAGCCAACAGCTCCAAAAGAAGATTTAAGTAACACCATTAAAGCAATTAAGCTCATTACCACAAAGTGCCCTGCGGTTATATTTGCAAACAAACGAATCATTAAAGAGAATGGCTTTGTAAACATTCCCAAGATTTCAATTGGCATTAAAATAATTTTCATGGGTACCGGCACTCCTGGCATCCAGAAAATATGTTTCCAATAATCCTTATTAGCACTAAATTGTACAATCAAAAATGTAAACAAGGCCAAACAAAATGTTACAGCAATATTACCGGTTACATTAAAGCCAAGTGGCGTCATCCCCAACAAGTTCAACACCCAGATAAAGAAAAATACCGTTAACAAGAAAGGCATAAAGCGTTGGTACTTTTTCTCGCCAATATTAGGCCTTGCAATCTCGTCTCTTACATACAACACCAACGGCTCTAAAACACGACCAAAACCGGTAGGCACGCTTTTATTTTTGTATTGCTTTGCTAAAGAAGCAAAAGCCCACACCAACAATAAACCAGCTAACAACATACCAAAAACACCTTTAGTGATAGAAAAATCTAACACCTTATGCGCATTGGTTGGGTGGTGTGCCTCATCAAAAGCAACTTCGGCAACCCCATTATCTAACTCGTATATTTTCTCGTGAATCTTTACAAATCTAGACCCTCCTTTTTCTACAATCACATTTCCTGCATCATCATGATGAAAGGCAGAAGACATAAATGTTTGCAACCCATTACTGGACCAAACAATTACAGGTAACGGAAAACCAATATGCTTACGCTCGCCGTGAGAATCTGTATAGGAAAATACATGAAAGTCGTGTGCGTCTTTAAGGTGATGCTGAATGTACTCGTTAACCTCTTCTTTGGTATTTACCTCACCACCATGGTCAGTAGCATGTTCTTTGTCAGAAATGGCAAATGATTGAACGGATACAAACAGTGCAAAAAGCAAACTAGCAATACCTAGATTTTTCTTCATCATGATAAATTTCAAAAATGAGGCTCGTCAAAATTTTGCGCAAAAGTAATACATCTTGCTGTAATCCAAACCATTTTCATCGAATATTGTTTGATGTATCTATTTTGGTCAAGATTTTTGCGATGAAATACACCTCTAGCAACAGACTTAAGAAAAAGGGAATCAGCAAAGAAAGTAATTCTGACTTGGGTGTTTCTTCTTCTGCAAACAAAGGTTCTTTAAACAACAAAACAAACAGACCCATTTTTACAAACAGCATAGCCAAGTAGACGATGCCTAGTGAATTTTTCAAACTGGCTTGTTTGGATAAGAATTGAATGGACAACACCAAAACCAGCGAAAAAGTAAAATGGAATATGTAGGTGTTGGTTAAAAAAGTCCTAAACGGACCATTCTCCAAAAAAAAATTGGTGTGCAATCCGTAAGAAAGGATGGCAACACCAATAAATAATGCGATTATTTTTAAAGCTTGTTTCAATATTGTGCTATTTACTCATGTCCATGGCCTTTTTAATTACAAGACCCATAGCCATAAAAACAGCTAGCAAAGTTATAATTTCTTCCCAATAAGTTGATGCAAACTTTTGATCCAACCATTCCCCTAATAAATTACCTAGATAAATGGTAACTCCCATTTGAATAGCTACTCCAGAGAAACTGGCAATATTTTTTAATAGTTGTTGGCGCTCGTTATGAGGCTTTTGCTGGTTCATTTTGTTTTGGCTGCTGTGTACGCTGTGCGTTTGGGTTAGGTTTACCCATGGTACAGGTAGCATTAAAAGTAGCACCTGGCTCAACGGCAAGTTTTGCCACATTTACGGTACCCTCAATTTTAGCGTCACTTTTTAAGGATAATAATTCAGACACATAAAGCTCACCATCAAAATTACCTTCTATGTCTGCATTTACGCACTCTACTTTACCTTTTATTAGGCCGCCTCTACCAATAACTACCTTGCCAGAAGTTTTTACATTACCCTCTAATTTGCCATCTATCCTAAAATCGGCCTCAGAAGTAATATCTCCTTTAATTACAGTGTTTTTTTCTATTCGGTTGGGCTGACCACCACCAAAGCCCTCATTTGGGCGTGGCTTTTTGTTGTCTGAAAACATTTTACTCACGGTTTTGGGGTTAAAATTTGTTCTTTATACGTTTCTAAATTTTTATGGACTAGGATAGTTTGGTAGTTCTTTGATAAAATTACGAAATTCTTATCCTTTATTTTGTAATCCTTATTGTTTTTTATCAGTTCTGCAAAGCCTAAGGCAAAGTCTTTTGATTTAAAGCCATGCACCACTACAAATTGGTCTTCTAATGTGTAGGTGTCTTTACTTACCGCATTTTTATATCGAAGATCTATTACCACCTCCTCTAAACGCTCTTTTAACGCCAAGGCCGCTTCATTATTTGAAATCTTAAACGGAAAGACCACCTTCCAGTTTCCTGTACCAGTTGCGCCAGTTTCCGGACTAAATTCTTTATTGGCCAACTTGGGAAGCTGTTGGGCAACTATTTGTTCTGCTTTTTTACCTTCTGGATTATTAGGATACGTTAAGGCCACATAATTAAGTGCTTCCTTAAAAGGTTCAAACCCTTGTAAACGCCCTATGGCGTTTGCCTTAAGCAATTCAAACTTGGGCACAATAGGATCACCCGTAAATCTATTGATCCATTCTTGGGACTGGGTAATAACCTCTATGAATTTTTGTTCTTGGTACAATTTAAAGAGTTGTGCATATCTAGCATCCGGACCCTCTTCGTTTAGACCCAAAACCGCTTGCGGGTTTAACAACAGCTCTGCGTACCTACTACCATCATGATTGCGGATAATGTCTTGTTTCATTCCTGCCGCAAGAGGACTACCCTCTTCTTCATATATTTTATACAAATTATACTTAGAAGGTAGTATTAGGCGTTCTTCTGGGTTTCCCTTAAGCACACGCTCTAGTTTCCCTGCTGCCAAAAGATTCTCTTTAAACTTTTCCTTGTAAATAAGCCCCAATTGGTAATTGGCAAAATTACGTTCTGCCGCTAGGCTATCTATGCTATGTGTGTCTGTTGGTACTTGGCTTAAATAATAGTCTAAAGAAAACTTTTCGTTTTCTGGTACCGCTACTTCTGTACTTGCTACCGCGTCTCCTGTTGCTTCGGATATAGCTACTGTATTTTTATTGCTCCAACGCCAATCGTCTTCCAAGGTACGTTCTCCCCATTGGGTTCTAAAAGCAGTTTTACCCTTGCCCAAACTTACAACATTGTAGAAATAGAACTTACCCTGATTTTGTTTACCACCAGATGAAGCCGCAAATTGCGCAAAACCAGCATTAGCTCTTTTTTCTTTCTCCTTTTCAAGTGCCTCTTCTTTAGCTTTTAAGTCTGCAATGTAAGCTTCAAAGTACGTTACCCGCTCTTCCTCTGGCATGTTATAAACGGTAATAACACTGTCTGCATATGTTACAATATCCTCGTAGGCAATTACATCTTCAAGATTGTCAAATTTTTTCTTGATAGTTCTATACTTTCTAGTGTTTTCCGTTAGGTTTTGTAATACACTATCATAATATGAACCCGCTTGCTTGTAGTTGTTTAAATCAAAATTATATGCGGCAAGTGTTTCGTAATTAAAGGCATTGAGTTTTCTATCGTTTTGAGTAGCCTTAATTGATTTGTTATAATAGACCAAAGCCAAACTATCCGAGCCTGTTTCTAAATGATAATTTCCAATTTGATGGTAAATTTTATCCAAGAACGGACGATTTTCGCGATTTTCTTCCAAATCCGTAAGGTATTCCAGTAAATACTCTTCATTTTCTGGTGTAACCTTGGTATTTAAAATCTTTTTTAGGTGCGCATTTACCATGTACACCCTAGGCGATTTCCGGTTTAATGCAATTACCTTGTCAAAGGCGTAGTTTGCACTGTCTTTAAACCCTAGTTGATTGTAAAGCTGCCCAATTATGAACAAATAGCGCCCTCGCTCTTCATTTTTTTTGGTGTAAGCTTGTGCAATTTTTAGTTTTTGTATTGCGGTATCTTTAATAGCAATATCTAAATACGATTGTGCCATTACCGCATTGGCATCTGCGTACTCTTGGTCTTTTAACCGTTCAAACTTTTGTAAGCGCTTTAAGTTTTTTATGGCCAATTCTGGATTACCCAAACGCATGTTGGTTTTTTCTCTCCAAATGGTAGCCTCATTAAGCTTATCACTAGACTCGTATTTCTTTAAAATGTAATTGAACGCTTCTAAAGCAGGAATGTAACGTTCGTCAAAATAACGGGCTTTACCCAAAAGCAAGAAGGCTTCGTCCGTTTGTGGATTGCGTTCCAAATCTTGTATGTCCATACTATGCTTTTGTATGGCCTTGGTAGCCTTTTCTTCTGCCCTTAAAAAGTTTGGGTTGTTATCTTCTGAATCTAGTTTTACCTGATCCGAAACTTCTAGCCGTTCTACGGGTAACAGGTCCCAAAAATCATCTTGATAATTGGCGTTTAATTCTGCTCTGCCTTCCTCAAAAGCAATATTACCATTGTACAAGGTATTGTACTTGGTATTTAATGCATGCCAGTTTCTGTTTACAAAGGTGTCTTTTTTAGTAGAACACCCAATTACAGCTAACAAAGCCGCTAAGGGAACGTAATTTTTAAAAGTATGAAGCTTCAACTTGTTGCAATTCTGTACCTATGCATAACTAAAAAAATAGCTATTTAGTATAGGCCTCATCGATAAAATGCAACTACACCAATTTTTCCCCCGCAAAAAACTGTTCCAATTCTTTTAAGGTTGCCTCAGAAGTGGCAATATCTTTTACAATTTCGCCTTTATTTAACACCACAATACGTTCACAAACCTCCGTTACATGTATTAAAT
This sequence comes from Croceivirga sp. ABH4_376, assembly GCF_056160685.1. Lineage (NCBI taxonomy): Bacteria > Pseudomonadati > Bacteroidota > Flavobacteriia > Flavobacteriales > Flavobacteriaceae > Croceivirga > Croceivirga sp. ABH4_376. Next base: position 333,050 of record NZ_JBSWXQ010000001.1, read on the forward strand.
CGTGACTAGAAACCAGAACGGTAACATTTTCTTTTGCCGCAAGTTCCTTTATTATGCCTTTTAACCGAATTTGAGTTGTTGGGTCTAAGTTTGCAAAGGGCTCATCTAAAATAACTACCTCCGGACTACCTATAAAACTTGCTACAATTCCAACTTTTTTCTGATTTCCCTTAGATAAATCGCGCAAATACTTTTTCTGACCCAAAATTTCACCATGGAAAAAGTCGCTAAACTGGGCCAGGTGTGCATTAACGTCTGCTCTGTTCTGCCCTCTTAATTCGCCAATAAAGTAGAAATATTCTTCTGGAGTTAGATAACCAATTAAAAAACTTTCATCTATAAATGCTGCCGTAAACGGTTTCCAAGCTTCACTTTGGTCTACTTGTATTTGGTTGTTAACAATATGGCCAGTTGTTGGTTTAATCAAATCTAGAAGCGCACTGAACAAGGTAGTCTTGCCAGCGCCATTATTGCCTACTAGGCCAAAACTTTGACCTTTTGGTATTTCTAGTGAATCTATATTTAACACGGTATTATCTCCGTAGGTTTTTGTAAGGTTAGTGGCTGTAATCATGTTTTTTTATGTTATGGTTGATGCTATTTCTTATTTCTGCTTGTAGGCAAGCAATGTTTTATATTTTTCCTCTTTGTAGATACTTTCTATCATTTTAAAAGCCTTTTCTTTAAAAACGAAGCCTAAAAGCCCTGTTAGGGCCACTAAAACATAACCTATTAGCGGACTCACTAAAAAATGACCAATGGTATACACTATAATTGGTAAAAGTAATTTAGGAAGGGTAAGTAAAAGGGTTTTTGAATTAAAGGCCTGTTTGTCTCCAAATGCTTTTTTGTTAGATGTTAAATCTATAGGCGTTTTTACGTAAGCTCCACCCCACAGTACCATATAGCTATTTACGCCCAAATTGTAAATACCCCCAACTAAAACGGCAGCATATGCTTCCCATCCAAAATAGAGATAAAATATACCTAAAAAGGTAGAGATAACCGTGGCAATGTTCACCAAGTACCACTTAGAATTTAGGTAATCCTTGTATTTTATGTTCTGGCTCATCATCAAAGGATAGTAACTACTGTCCCAACTGGGAACATACTGCCCAAAACCAAACATAAAACCACCGGTTACAAAAATACCCGCAAAAATTTTCATAAAAGGATTATCATAGGCCTCTATACCTCCGGTAAAAAAGAGAAGTCCGTAAAACAAGAACAGAAAACTCATAAGAACTGCTGTTTTGGCCCGTTTGTTTCGGCGTATCAGTTTAATATCATTTTTTAAAAATGTACCTAAAGTTCCGTATTTATTTAACCAATCGTATTCTTGGGTGTTAACGGCTACTGATTTTTTAGCTAAACCGCCATCTAAGTACATCCTGTTTAAAAAATAGTAGAATGCGGCAAAATATAAACCAATTGTTAATATCCAAGGTACAACTGCCGTCCAAGGCAAATCGTAAAAAGCATCGAAAACAGGTTGGGTATACAAGGTAATATCTAACCAGTTGTAATATTGTGCGGCACCCAGTAATGCAAATACGGCCAAAAAGGAATAAAAGACCACATCCCTATTGTTGGCCAAAATATTTATAAAGTTGTTGGCATATATTAATGCCATAATTCCCAAATGCCACCCTAGAACATTTATAAAAGGGTAATCGTTCATCAAAAGAATGATACTAAAGGGTATAAAAAAGAAGGCGTGTGTCCAATTAAAAAACGAACTTACTGTTTTGCCTAAGGTAAAGTTGACAATCTGACTTTTCTTTATGGGTAAATACAGCATCGGTTTTATGTTGGCTACCGGCATTTTTTGCAACATGTACCTAAACGCAAGGTCTACTACCCAATAGTAAATTAAGTATTTGTTTACCACCCTAAGGGGATCTCCTAGATTGGCTTTTTCCAAAAAGAAATAAGCGCCAATACCAAAGCCAAGAAGATAAATAGCTACAAAGAACGCACCTAGACCCATCAAGATTTTTATCCATAATTCGGTCTGGAAAGATGCTTTTCTAAAAAAAGATTTCCATTGAAGGTTTAATAAACGTTTAAACATGGTTGGTGGTTTTGTTTGGTTAATGAGTAGTGAAAAAATATAATTTGTTACACTATGATACCAATTTGTATTCTGGATACACTTCGGACAACATTTCTTCTGCCTTAGCGGGAATTATATACGCACTTAAGATATAAAGCAGTACTGAAAAAACTACTAATGCGGACCATAACAGCAAGCCCCAATTGGTGTCTAATAATCCAAGTGAATTATTAAAATTTAGTACATGAATGGGCAACAAAATTACTTGTAAGAATGCTCCTAGGTTAAATATCAATTCTTCTAACAACCACTTTTTAGGTTTATTATTTAGCTGTTTTTTTAAATGGAATGTTCGGATTAGTGCAACAATGGCCAATACCATAAATAATCCTACTAAAATTTCAAACTTAATGGTATTAAGAATCTCTAACCCTAATATGACATAGAGTAAAAAAATTACACCAACGCCCATGGCAAGCTTAAATAGGCTAAACCATTCAATAGTGTACCGCCAAAGCAGCTTTCTATACTTTTTGTTCATAGCTGCGGTTTTCTTTTCTACCACTTCCATAAAGCCAAACACTCCAAATTTTTTGAATTCCTTTTCCAAGCATAGCTCAAAAGAACGTTCTGGATACTGTTGCCATTGCTTTTCTATTCCTTGCGCCAAATGGTCTACCAATTCTATTTGTACATCAATATGTTCTACATAATGTGAACGCACGAATTTGTAAAGCTGTTCTATTTGTTCTTGTGTCAAAACTTTTTTCATATATAGAAATACTATCGCTTTTTACGCTTTAGCTAAAACCGTATTAGCTTCCTTTCTTTTCAAAAAAAACAATCTTAAAAACGCAAGTATAGAAGTAAGAATAAAGGAAGTCAATAGATTAGCAATTAATGGCCACTGTAACAAAAAATAATTATCATCTACCCAAAGGTTAAAATACAAGTTCATTACATACGAACTAGCTACTAAGGGCCAAGCCAGCATTTCTAGGCTAGAAAATCGATACCTTTTTTTGGGCAACGTACCAAAAAAATAGACCAAACCTGCACCAATTAGCGCAATCCAGATTGATTGCGCATACGGAAACGGAACCGTAGAAAATTTAGTCCATGCATATATAGTTACCACCGCAACGCAGAAACAAACTAGAAACTTAGGAGTTATCATTTCTCTACCAAGAATAAAGAAAGATGTTTTTTGCAACCGTTTTTTATGTAGTTCATAGTCTTTTTCTAAACCTTTTTTATTGATGGCCATATAGGATTTAAAGGCATCATAAAATTCAATATCACATTCTTCCATGTTATTTTCTATTGTACTGGCAACATGGTCAATTAACTCCAAGCGAACATCTAAATAATCAAATCCAGAATTACGCAAATAGTTATCTATAAAATTAAGTTCATCCTTACCTAAAAGTTGTTTCATAACAATTTCCATTTAGGATTCAACAAGGTTTCCATACTACGTACAAATTCTTCTAACTCCGCCAAACGATTCACCGTTTCCTTTTGGCCTTGCTCTGTTAACTTATAGTATTTGCGTAAGCGGTTATCTACTTTGGCCACCTCAACATCTAATAAACCTTCTGCTTCTAATTTATGTAGGGCAGGGTATAAGGCGCCTTCGGTTATCTTAAGCTCGCCTTTTGTTAATTGTTTTACTTTCTGGGTAATTTCATACCCATACATTTTACCCTCCTCGTCTAACAATTTTAGAATAATGGTATTTAAACTCCCTTTGTACAACTTTGAATTTGCCATATCCAAATATACATAAATTTCTTATGCATAAGTTTTTTAGGTATTAAATTTAGTCTTTGCTTTCCGTAGCTTTGCAAAAATTTTATTTGCTATGAGCGATTTTCACCCATTATCCGTTGCTGCAGTAACTAGTTTAACACCAAATTCGGTTGCACTAACTTTTGATGTACCACAAAATCTAAAGGAAACCTTTTCTTTTACGGCAGGGCAATACATCACTATTAAAAAAACAGTGAATGGTAATGAGGTAAGAAGAGCCTATTCTATCTCTTCTGCTCCTAGTTCTGGAAATTTAACCGTTGGTATTAAAAAGGTTGAAGGGGGTACTTTTTCTGTTTACGCCAATGATGAAATTAAAGCAGGTGATGTTTTAGACGTAATGCCACCAGAAGGCAGATTTGTATTTGAACCTAGTAACCAAACAAAGCATGTTGCCGCCTTTGCCGCTGGTAGTGGTATAACACCAATAATTTCTATTGCACAAACGGTTTTAGAAAGCCATGAAGAGAATACGTTTGTACTGGTTTTTGGCAACCAAACACCAGCAGAAACTATGTACCATACAGCGCTTTTGGAATTAAAAGGGCAGTTTAAAGACCGATTACACATAGAATGGGTCTACAGCAAAAGTACGGAGCCCGATTGCCTTTTTGGTCGCATTGAAAAATCTACGGTAAATCTTATTCTTAAAAACAAATTTAAGGATACCGCGTTTGATGCTTTTTACCTATGCGGTCCAGAAGCGATGATAAACACCGTGTCCGATACGCTAAAAGAAGGCGGAGTAGCTGCAGATAAAATTCATTTTGAATTGTTTACCGCTTCTGAAACAGAAGACTCCTTAGCCCAAAACTTAGAAGGTGCTACCCAAGTGGAAGTTCTGCTAGATGATGAGACCTTCAATTTAAACGTAGAAAAGAAAACCATCCTTTTAGATGCCATTTTAAAAGAAGATATAGATGCACCGTATTCTTGCCAAGGCGGTGTTTGCAGTAGCTGCATTGCGCGCGTTACCGAAGGTAAAGCAGAAATGGTAAAAAATCAGATTTTAACCGATGGGGAGATACAAGAAGGTTTAATTTTAACTTGCCAAGCCCATGCCACAACCCCAACTTTAAAGTTAGATTTTGACGATGTGTAAAGCTTAGTTTTTAAGCTGCGTAAATAGTTGTTCAAGATTGGTAAATTCTTTCTTTACCTGACTCACACCTATAGCGCCACCAGAAAATCCAGAAGTTGCTTTAATCAATTGCAACTTGGCTTCGTTTTGACCATTAAATTCAACATACAGTTGTAGTTTAAAGTACTTGTAGAACGCACCTAAAAGTATACGTGCTATTCTATTCCCTTTTTCATAAGTGCCATTGGTTTTATCTCCTTGGATTAACCGGTAACCACGATTCGCCAATAATTGGTGAACTTGATGGGTAAATTCCTCTTGTTCTACATCAGTATAATAAAACGTTTTCTGGTTTTTTACATCAGGATCTCTTTTTGCTAAAACGGCCATTGGTTTTCTTTTTAGTTGGTGTAAAACTAACGCGGTTTACCTCTGTAAAGTATCCCTGAAAACCGGGTTTATGGCTTGGTCTTTTCCAAATAAGTGTCCATAGCAAAATTGGCAGCATCATAGCCAATAGTAAATGCTTTTTCTATCCCCTTTTTGTCTAGAACGCCTATCTGGTCTAATTGAGCTGGTTCTATCAAAATATCGCACTCACAAATTTTTTCCCTACAAGAGGCATAAATCATAAGACCTGTTATACGGCTCGTAAGTTGTAGTGAATTGCTCAAGTCCTTTTTTTGTAATTTACCATTAACCGATACATTACTACCAATGACCAAATCTGCGTCTTGCTCCACATATTCTTTCGGAAAATTGTTCATAATACCACCGTCTGCATACAACACCTTGTCTATTTCCACAGGGCTAAAAACTGGGGTTAAAGCTGCAGAAGCCAGCAGGGGCATAATTAAGTCGCCTTGGTTAAATACCTTTTCTGTTCCTTGTAATAAATCCGTTGCTACCACATGTAAGGGCATGTTCAAATCCTCAAAAGAATCATGCGGGAAAAATTGTTGAAAAACACTAAAATAACGTTCGGTATCTATTAGTCCCGGTTTACCTATGGCAAAAAAACTATACTGGAATAAAGGGGTCTCTTTAAAAAAGGCCAACATTTCGTCTATGCTATTGCCATTGGCATACAAAGCGCCAACCAAGGCACCAATACTTGCACCGGCAACACTCTGGGCTTTTACCTCTCGCTCTTGCAATACTTTTAGTAAGCCAATATGGGCCATTCCACGAATGCCTCCGCCAGATAAAACCAATCCTATTTTCTTTCCAGTTAACATGTAGAAAATTTATAGGTTAAAAGTACTGTTTCACAACTAATTATTTTGTTTTCACACTTTAAAAAAAGGTTTTATATATTTTTTCTCCAGCATTTAAAACCTTAATGAAAACAACTCCGTAGGTAACAAAAAAGAATCAAGAATAGTTTTTTAAGAAAAAACCTGTAATTTGAATTCGTGTATTGCGAACCAATACACCTATTATAGCTTTAGATTGCAAAAAAAAGCCAACCATACCGCCATTTTAGTATTTGCACAAAGTGCGAAGCTAGAAGCCCTGCGAAAACCCATACGTAACGGCGAGGCAGTATTTGATGCTTTAAACAGGCACACGCTTTCCGTAGTGCAGGCATCTGGTTTACCCTATTTAATTTGGGATGAAGAAAAACAAATTGGCAAAACCTTTGCCGAACGTTTTTCTAACGCATTACTGGCCGTTTTTGGCCAAGGCTATAAAAATGTAATTTCTATTGGTAACGATAGCCCTAACTTAACGGTTTCCAAACTTAAACAGGCTTACCACCAAATCTGCAAAGGCAAAACAGTTTTAGGTCCTTCTACGGATGGGGGCTTATATCTAATAGGTATTAACCGAACCCATTTTAATTACAACGATTTTAAACGCTTGCCTTGGGAACGCATTTCGCTTTTTAAACGTATTTCGGAATCTTTTGGCTTAACGGGTCAAATTCATCAGTTAGAAACCTTGACCGATGTTGATTCTGAAGAAGATATACTAAAGCTACTCCAGAAACGTCTAGCCCGGGCTTTAAAAAAAGCATTGATGCTTGGTCTATCCAGACAAGCATCGCCTAAAAACGACACACACCTTAGCTATACAACACACTACCAGTCTACCTTCTATAACAAAGGCTCTCCCCAGTATACCTAAGCTGTCCCCCCAACCTACATTTTAGAAATCTCAACATTACAAATGAAAAATATACTTTTGGGTATGTTATTGTGCGTTTGCGCAATTACCCAAGCACAAATCAATATCAGCGGTACGGTTACCGATGCCAATCTAGAACCGCTACCCTTTGTCAATATTTTACTGGTACAATCTACTACTGGTGCTACTACAGATACCAATGGTAACTTTTCTATGGCACTACCTGCGGAAGGTGGTCAATTGCGCTTTTCGCTTTTAGGTTTTAAGACCAAAACCATTTCCATTACCAGTGCTACCAACAACCTCAACATCATTTTAGAAGAAAGCTCAGAATTGCTTAACGAAATAGTCTTGACCGCACTTGGTTTGGAACGCGAAACCAAAGAATTGGGTTATGTAGTGCAAAGTTTAGATGCACAAGGGGTAACCGAGGTAAAATCGGTGAACTTTTTAGATAACCTTACCGGTAAATTAGCAGGGGTAACCATTAACCAAGGTCCAACCGGCGTAGGGTCATCTAGCCGCATCAGCATAAGGGGCGAAGCTTCTTTCAGTAATAACAATCCATTGTTTATTGTAGACGGCGTGCCCATTAACAACAACACGGTTTTTAACTTTACCAATGAGGCGGCGGCTGGTTTTCAAGAAGTAGATTTTGGAAACGGTGCCATGGAAGTAAATCCAGATGATATTGAAGAGGTATCCGTTTTAAAAGGCCCTAGTGCCGCTGCGTTATACGGCACAAGAGCTGCCAATGGCGTGGTGGTGATAGCTACTAAAAATGGTAGTAAAACCAAAGGATTGGGTATTAGCTACAACACCAGTCTATTTTTGGAAAGTGCTTTTCAGTTGCCCGACTTTCAGAATAGCTACGGCCAAGGAAATTCCGGTCAATTTGAATATGTAGATGGTCTTGGCGGCGGTATAAACGACAATATTACCTACAGTTGGGGGCCGCGATTGGACCAAGGCACTTTGATTCCACAGTTTGATAGTCCTGTGACCTTGGCGGACGGGACTGTGGTTCGTGGTGGTGATACTGCCCTTTACAACGGTTTGCCTATTACGGCAACACCATTTGTTTCTAACCCGGACAACCTCAAGGATTTTTACGAAACTGGAACTACTTTCATCAATAATCTCGCAATTTCTTCGGGATTTGATAAGGGTAGTTACCGTTTGTCTTTTACCGATTTGCGTAGCGAAAGCATTATTCCTGGAGTAAATTTGGACCGCCAAACGGTTGCAGCGCGACTCAATTTTAAACCTACGGATAAGCTTCAGATTAATTCGTCTATTAACTACGTTAATTCGCAAAGCGATAACCGCCCTTCTAATGGTTACGGTTCCGAGAATGTGAATTACTCTTTGGTAGCATGGGGTCCGCGTTCCCTTAATATTGATAATCTAAGGAATTATTGGCAACCCGGCCTAGAGGGCAGACAGCAATATTCTTTTAACTATACTTTTTTTGACAACCCCTTCTTTATTCTACATGAGAATAGAAACTCATTTAACCGGGATAGGGTTTTTGGGAATATATCCGCAAAATATCAGTTTACACCACAACTTTCGGCTACGGTGCGCAGCGGCATGGATTATTCCGATGAAACCAGACAACTGCGCCGCGCTTACAGCTCTAACCGTTTTCAAAATGGAGGCTATGCGGAACACGATGTGTTTTTTAGGGAAATCAACACCGACTTTCTCTTGAATTATACCAATCGTTTTAACGACTTTAAGGTGGCCATTTCTTTAGGTGGTAACCAGTTGGACCAAAAAGCCTTTACGAGCCAGTCCCAAACCACAAGTTTGGCACAACCAGGTATTTTTAGGTTAAGCAATGCCGCATCGCCTGTTGAAGTTTTTGAATTTGAATCCAACAAACGCATCAACAGTTTGTATGGCTTGGCCAAAATAGGTTACAAAGATTTTCTGTTTTTAGATATTACCGGTCGTAACGATTGGTCCAGTGCCTTGGCTACGCCATTTTCGGTAGACAATGTTTCGTTTTTCTACCCATCCGTGTCTTCCAGTTTTATTCTTTCGGAGGTTGCAACACTGCCTTCAGCTATTTCATTCTTAAAACTTAGGGCCAGTTGGGCACAAGTAGGTAACGATACCAATCCCTACCAAACTTCAGGTGCGTTCGTAGCACAGACCCCTTATTTAGGGCAAGCTACTTTTAGCGAACAGAATTTTATTGCCAATCCAAATTTACGTCCGGAGCAAACTTCCGCAGTAGAATTTGGGGCGGATATTCGTTTTTTTGGCGACCGATTAAATTTTGATGTTTCGTATTACGATGCATTGACTAAAGACCAGATTCTTTCATTACCTATTGGTATCGCATCTGGCTTTACTCAGCAGGTAGTAAATGGCGGTGAAGTACGTGCTAGAGGATTAGAAGTTATTCTGAACACTACCCCAGTGGTTACTGATAATTTTAAATGGAACAGTACCTTAAACTTTAGTCGCTCAAGAACTACGGTAGAAGATTTACCCCAAGAAGATGGGCGTTTAACCTTAGCCTATTCCCGTATTTATGATAGTCAAAACCAAACGGTATTTTTACAAGTAGAAGAAGGTGGCCGTATTGGCGATTTGTACGGTACGGGCTATTTAAGAAATGAAAATGGCGATTTTATCCTAACCGAAGAAGGACGTTACATACCAGATAATAACTTACAAAAACTGGGTAATTACAATCCAGATTTTATGCTAGGGTTCAACAACCAATTCAGCTATAAAAATTGGGATTTAGGCTTTCTTTTAGATTGGAGACAAGGCGGTATTGTAGTATCTCGTACACGTGCCTTGGGTAATGTGGGTGGTCAATTGGCAGAAACCGCTTTTAGGCCAGAAGAAGGTATTGTGCCACAAGGAGTGGTTAACACTGGAACGGCAGAAAACCCCATTTACGTAGAAAATACGGTAGCCGTAACCCCAGAGAGTTATTACCGCCAGTTTTATGACCGTAACCATGAGGAAAACAATGTTTATGATGCTTCCTTTTTAAAATTACGGCAAGTAGTCTTGGGCTACACTTTTAAAAACTTGAGTTTTCTGCAACAGAATGCCAGTTTACGCGTATCGTTAATCGGTCGTAATCTATTTGCGATTACAGAAAATCCGCATTTTGACCCTGAGCAATTTGCCGTTCAAGGTAATGGATTTATTGGTGGCGTAGAAGACATGTCCTACGCCACCACAAGAAGCATCGGTTTTAAAGCAGGTTTTAATTTTTAAGAAGGTATCCAAATGAAAAATAGAAATAAAACAATTAGTATATTATTTACTTTGGTGCTTATTACTGGTTTGTTCCAAGCTTGTACCAAAGATTTTGAAGACATCAATACTAATCCCAATCAGCCTATTGCTGTAGAACCCAATTTGCTGCTGCGCCAAGTTATTTATGACTATGGTGAGCAAATGTCTTACGAGGGTTTTACCGCTGGTAATTTGTTGGGGCAGTATAGTACGGCCTTAGATTTTAATCTTTTTGACCGTCACGATTTAAAATCACCACAGTTGGGTGGTAATCCTTGGCCCATTATTTATAAAAATCTAAGGGATAACGAGACTATCTTGGAATTGGCTCTAGAAAATCCTACCCATGAAGTTTATGAAGGTCCGTCTAGAATTTTAAAAGCCTATATGGCAATGACATTGACGGATTTATTTGGTGATGTTCCTTATTACGAAGCTTTCCGAGGCGATGCAACCACGGTTACCCCAGCCTATGACCCTCAAGAAACCATTTACCTAGGGGAAGAAGGCATACTGGATAATCTGGATAAAGGCATTGCCGCCCTAGAAAATTATGAAGGTGCTATTGCTTTGGAGGGCGATATTTTATTTGAGGGCGATTTAAATGGATGGGTTCGCTTTGCGAATTCTTTAAAACTAAAAGCTTTGGTGCGTATTGGTAGTCAGCAAGACCCTAGTACGGAATTGCAGGCACTGTTTGATGCTGGAAATTTTATCTCGCTGAATGAGGAAAACGCGGTGTTCGACTTTACCAACGGAGAACCCAATAATTTTAGGTTGGCCCGCTTGCGTGTTGGCGACTTTAACAATTTTGTGCTTTCCGAAACTATGGAGGACCTATTAAAGGATTTAGAAGACCCACGTATAGCCACCTTTTTTAGGCCCTTTGCCAATAGCGATTCCGAAGATTTTAATGGGTTACTTAACGGTATCGATGCCTCACAAACTTCCATTAACCTAGCGGATTATTCTTTAGCGGGAACCACTTTCAGGGAGGAAACTGGTAGGTTGGATGCAAACTTTATGACGGCATGGGAAACTAATTTTTTATGGGCAGAAGCAGCCGAACGTGGATGGATTACCGCCAATAGTGCGGAATTATACAATACCGCCGTGACACAAGCCTTCATCTATTGGGGCACCGATTTACCTGAAAATTATCTAACAGGGCCTGCCGCTTTATCTAATGGCGATGCCTTGCAGCAAATCATCACCCAAAAATGGATTGCCAATATAATTAACGGGTATGAAGGTTGGATCGAATTTAGAAGAACTGGCTTTCCGCAATTGCAAACCATCTCGGCCAGTTTAAATAACGATTTAATTCCTGTTCGTATGCCTTACCCAGCAGAGGAGCAGGCACTAAACGCAGAAAATTACCAGACCGCAGCAGCCAATACCAATGATAACAGTATAAATGCCCCTGTTTGGTGGGATAATGAATAACATGCAGCCCTATTTAGACATATCGCTATTAAACCTTAACCCTGGCAGTATTGGTGTACTGCAATGGGGTTTGGTGCTTTTGTCTAGCTTGGCTTTCATCCTATTATCACCGTTAGCTAAAAATACCGAACAGTTTTTTAAAGCGCAAGTCAATCATAAAGCGCCCAATACCTTTATGCTCATGGGTAGCTTGGTTATCTCTTGGATTTTTGCCAAGAGTATTACCAATGCGGCTAACTTAGGTTTGGCCTATGGGTTAGTTGGTGGCGTAGCTTATGCAGCTTACTATCTTAGTTTTATAGTTGCCGGTTATGTTATTTATCACATGCGGACTAAAGGTGGATTTACCAGCATACATCAATTTTTGACCACCCGTTTTGGCAAAGGCGCTATGCTCTTGTTTTCGGTACTTATCGCTATTCGGCTGTTTAATGAAGTCTGGAGCAACACCATGGTCATTGGTTCCTATTTTGGCGAAATGGGTAGTCTACCTTACTATAGTTCCATTCTTGTTTTTACAGTTTTAACCTTAGCTTACGCCCTAAAAGGAGGCTTGAGCAGTAGCATTTTTACCGATGTTATACAGATGGTACTGTTTGCTATTTTACTTTTTGTGGTACTAGGCACTATTTTTTCTTCGGAAAGTGATTTTACGCCGGCTACAGTAGTTGCTTCTGGCGAATGGAAATGGGAGATGGGAGTAAACCTTCTCCTAGTGGCCGTACTACAATCATTCAGTTATCCATTTCACGACCCGGTGTTAACGGACCGTGGCTTCATCAGCAAACCAAAAACAACCCTAAAGGCTTTTTTATGGGCAGGATTGGTTGGTGGTTTATGTATTATACTTTTCAGTATAATCGGAGTTTATGCACAACATCAACATATGGAAGGACAAGCAGCGGTTCAAGTGGCTAGAGCTTTTGGCGCCATTATCTTATTGGTCATTAACTTTATTATGATTACCTCTGCAGCCTCTACTCTTGATTCTACCTTTTCTTCTTTTTCTAAACTGGCTACCCTAGATTTAAATTTAGGTACAAGTTTAAGCTTTGGAAGATGGGCAATGGTGGTCATTGCCATTTTGGGTACGTTACCCATTTTTATGGATGCGGAAATTTTATCGGCCACCACCATAAGTGGTACTATGGTTATTGGCCTGACTCCCGTTTTTGTATTGTGGAAAAAAGAAGTCTCTTCTACTAATTATTACTTAAGTGTTATTGGCGGATTGGTCTTTGGTTTCTTATTGGTTTTTGGGGTATTCCCTAAAGCCCTCATTTTCACCCATGGTAAATATGCCGATTTACTTTGGGTTAATTTTTGGGGTATTCTCGTATGTTTCCTCTTATATTTAATACCGCTATGGAGAAGAAAATAATGCATTTGGAGGTCCAAACGGACCGTGTACTGGTATTTGGCGGGGTCTACAGCAACCTGCAGGCCCTACAAGAGCTTAAAAGCATTGCAAAAGCTGAGGGTATTGCGCCAGAACACTGTATTTGTACTGGCGATATTGTAGGTTATTGCGCACAACCAGAAGAAACCGTTCAGTTGTTTCGCGAATGGGGCGCAATGAGCATTTCGGGCAATGTGGAACAGCAATTGGCAGAAGGCAGTGACGATTGTGGCTGTGACTTTACCGAAGGTAGCCGCTGCGATGTATTTTCCAGAACGTGGTTTCCATTTTCAAAAGAACAGTTGTCTCAAGATTCCATAGATTGGATGGCGACGCTTCCAGAACATCTAAAATTTAGCTTTGGTGGTAAAAAAATAACCGTTGTACACGGTTCTTACGAACATGTGTCCGACTTTATATTTGAGTCTACTTCCCTAGAAAAAAAACAAGCTGGCTTTAGTGCATCGCAAAGTGATGTTATTATAGGTGGTCATTGCGGATTGCCATTTCATCATGCATTTGAAGATAAATTGTGGTTGAACCCAGGCGTTATCGGTATGCCTGCCAATGATGGTACACCACGGGTTTGGTACTTGCTCCTAGAATTGGTAGATGGCCAAATAAAATATACCCATCGTTCTTTTGAATACGATTACCACACAGCAAAACAACTGATGCACCTCAACTTTTTACCGGAAGCTTACGCTGATACGTTGCAGACCGGACTTTGGGACAATATGGAAATCTTGCCCGAACTAGAAAAAATGGCGCAAGGTATTCCTATCGATTTTAATACAAATTCAAACATAAATAAAAACACAAAAGATAAAACCATGGCAAATAACTATTACGACCCCGCAGACTTAAGAAAATTTGGTAAAATCACAGAATGGAGCGAGGAGCTTGGTACCAAATTTTTTGATTATTACGGTAAGGTTTTTGAAGAAGGCGCACTAACTGCTAGAGAAAAGTCTTTGATTGCCTTGGCGGTCTCTCACGTAGTTAAATGTCCGTATTGTATAGATGCGTACACTAAAGATGGACTACAAAAGGGAATTACCAAAGAAGAAATGATGGAAGCCGTGCATGTTGGCGCCGCCATAGAAAGTGGAGCCACATTGGTACATGGTGTACAAATGATGAACAAATACAATAAACTATCGCACTAATGGAAAAGAGTATCATGAATGACCTGAAGAAGGCGAAAAAACCCAAATTAAAAACGCTACAAGCTAGGGAAAATGACCTTGCGCAACCCAATAAGCAGTTGGCGATATTAAACGGAGGTCTATTTGCCGATGGCGAATTACCTTATTTTAAGGATAAAATCAGTGAGATAGGACAATTTCCGCTTCGCCCTAATAAATTGGAAATTCTACAGATAAACGTAGGGTATATGTGCAACATTACCTGTGAGCATTGCCATGTAGATGCGGGCCCTACCCGAAAGGAAATCATGACGGTGGAAACTATGGAGCAATGTCTGGAGGTAATTAGAAATACTGGAGCGCATACCTTAGATTTAACGGGTGGTGCACCGGAGATGAACCCAAATTTTAGATGGTTTGTAGAAGAGGCTTCCAAAGCTGGTATTAAGGATTTTATCGTGCGGTCTAATTTGTCCATCATTTTGGCCAATCCAAAGTTTAACGACCTGCCAGAATTCTTTAAAAAACATAATGTACACGTGGTGTCTTCCTTACCGCATTATACGCGTGGTAAAACGGACAAGCAGCGTGGGGATGGGGTTTTTGACAAATCGATAAAAGCGTTACAACTATTGAACGAGGTGGGATATGGAATGCCCGATAGTGACTTACGCTTAGATTTAGTGTACAATCCGTCTGGAGCGTATTTACCTGGTGACCAAATAGCTTTGGAGCGCGATTTTAAAAAAGCACTGGACGAAGATTTTGGTATTCAGTTTCATAACCTTTTCGCGATAACCAATTTGCCCATTTCCCGTTTCTTGGATTACTTAATAGCATCTGACAATTACGAGGATTATATGTATTCTTTGGTAGAAGCTTACAACCCGTCTGCGGTGAGTAGTGTTATGTGTACCAATACCATTTCGGTTAGTTGGGATGGTTGGCTGTACGACTGTGATTTTAATCAGATGTTGGGCTTGAAAGTGGCCAACAAAATAAAACACATTAAAGATTATAACGAGGATTTGATTAATGACAGAAACATCATCATTTCCCAGCATTGTTATGGGTGTACTGCAGGTGCGGGTAGTAGTTGCCAAGGAACGGTGGCGTAAGAGCTTGTTTTACTAAAGTAACTCCGTTATTTTGGCAACAACGGTATCTGGAGAAATGGTGTCGATTGCCTTCTCGTAACCTTCCGGAAACTTATTTCCATAAACGGAAGTAGGTATTAAAGGGTAGGTTTCCAGGTTGGGTAAAATACTATGTGATATAGGTTGATTAAAAGGAACAAAGCCTGCATAGGGATGGGTAACGCCCCATAACGTAACCACAGGCACTCCGTAATTTGCCGCAAGATGACCGTTACCACTGTCCATGGCTAACAAAACCGATAGGTTTGCAATAAGGTCCAATTCCGCCTTAAAAGGCACACTAAACGTCATATTGACTACTCGGTTATTGAATTTACTAGCTAAGGTATCTAACAGTTCCTTTTCTTTGGGTCCACCACCAAAAAATAGAATTTGCGCATTAGTTTGTGCAAGCAAATCATGAATAACTAATTCAACTTTATCTAGCGGATACATTTTACTTTTGTAGGTCGCAAAAGGAGCTATACCTATCAAGGATTTCGTAATATCAATTTTGGAGATAACTTCTTTTGGTATTGCGGGTTTTGATAATACCCCATCTTGGGATAAATCCACCAAAAAACCAAGTTTTCGAAACACATCCGCATAACGTTCATGGCTACTCTTTAGCGGCCGCATCACTTTATTAGCAGAGCGGGTCAGTGCCTTTTTTTCCTTTCGTCCTTTGTCAATTTGGATAACGGGTACGCCCACACTTTTAAAGAAGATTTTCAGCACATTACTACGCAACACATTGTGTAGGTCTGCTACGGCATCAATCTTTAATTTTTTTAAACTAGAAAACAATCGGTATAAACCTAAAACTCCTTTGTGCGTTCCTTTTACGTCAGCATGCACAACGGTAACCCTACTTAAATCTTTAAAAATAGGGGCAAAGCTTTTTTTTGTGAGTAAGGTTATCTTTAAGTCCGGGTGATTTTGTAAAACCGATTTTAAAACCGGAATAGTCATGGCTACATCGCCCATGGCAGACAATCTAATGACTAAAAGATGATGGTATTTAGGCTTTTTGCCCACGTAGAACAGGGTTTAGTTCGTCATCATTATACATTTTCATCTGCTTGTAAACTTTCATGTACTTATTCCCGGCTTCTATATCTGCTAATAACTCATCAATAGCAGTTGATAAATCCTTTTTTTGCTCTAGTAGGATATTTAATTTGGCAGCACATTCTTTTCGATGTTTGTCGGTGGCATCTGCACGTTCTGCCTCTTCCTTCATATGGTATATCTTAAGCGCTAAAATGCTTAATCGGTCAATAGCCCAAGCTGGACTTTCCGTATTAATACCAGCATCAGCCTTAATTTCTACCGATTGGTATTTGTGTAAAAAATAGCTATCTATAAACTCCACTAAATCGGTACGGTCTTGATTACTCGCATCAATTTTTCGTTTTAACTCCAACGCGGCAACCGGGTCAATTTCTGGGTCACGAATTAAATCTTCAAAATGCCATTGAACTGTATCAATCCAATTTTTACGATACAACAAATGTTCAATACTATCCTTATTATATGGATTATTGAAGGGCTGGTCTACCGTATCTAAAACATGATAGGCTTTTATGCTTTCTTCAAAGATATTGAAGGCGTTATGGCTAAACATAGAAAAAATTTTTACAAAGATACATTATTGCATTAGGGTTAGGCATAGAAAAACTATGCCCAAAATAATTACCGCCCAAAGAAATAGTTCTTTAAAACGCGGTTTTCTAATGCTATTGGTATAGTTGGTTAATACAATAGACATGGGAAAAAAAGTATATAGCACTTTGGGTTCAAAACCTTCTTTTGGTAGAAGAATTAATATAACTGCTGTAAACAAATATCCTAATACCACCCTTAGACGCAAGGTTTTGCCTTGTCTACGATAACCAATTTTACCAAAAACGAACAATGCCAACAAAACGGCAAAAATAAGATAAGCCAACAGCCCATAAGGGACTTCTTGAAATAATCCAAAGCCAAATTGAAGCGTAAAGTATTTTAATAAGGCATCCATTCCTCCTGTATTAATGGCTAGGGCAAAAATGATAAGGGCAAGGGCAAATAAAGCGGCAAAAGGCATAAACCAAAGTCGCATTTCATTATTCCAAAATTGACCTAAGGCTAAGTATAGGGGCACAACAAATAGGATAGCCCATGGGTCTATTATAGCTGCAATAAATAACCATAAAGCAGCTTCAAAAACCTTTTCCTTTTTGTTTTTTTGGGATAATAAAGTAATTATACGACCCAATGAAAGCATTAAAAATAACGCCGCATAAATTTCTTTTATATTCAAGAAAACGGCATTAAACCAAAACAGCAATAAAACAAAGAAAAAAATAGCAAAGGAATTTGTACCTGTAAGTTTATTGAACTTTGCTATTTGACTTGTTCCTAATACGCAAACAACCAAACCAATATTTCCTAAAACAATATACCAAAGGTTAGATTTTAACCCAGCAATACCATTTACGGTTGCCCAAACCAACCAGTAGCCTAGAACCAAAATTCCGATAACCACGGCTTGGTTTGCCGGTTTGGTTTTGCTAAAAAAATTGGAAATCATATATTAATTAGGAAGAATTTAGGTAAATCTCTTATTTTTGCACCGTAAATATACAGTATATCATGAGCAATTTGTTTTACGGAATTGAAGACTTGTTTGTTAATGTGCTATTTAAGCCATTAGACGCATTACGATTTATGGATAGCTGGTGGGCCGCTAATACCCTAAACTGGTTGTTTATGATTATAGGCGCCATAGCTATGGTATACTGGATGGGTCAATTGAAAAAATTCAATGACAATAATGAAGAGGACAAAACAAGTACCTCTCACTCCTTTTTATAGGTCGAATCCAATATCTTTACGGTAGTACATACCATCAAAATTGAGGGTTGAAACATTTTTATAAGATGTTCTCAACGCCTCTTCTTTTGTTTCACCAAAGGAAGTAACGGCAATTACTCGACCACCATTGGTTACCAATTTTCCATCTTTTTCTATGGTACCTGCGTGAAATATTAGTGAATCTGATGGTGAATCCGCACCCGTAATTTCCTTGCCTTTTTCGTAAGCTTCTGGGTAACCACCAGAAACTGTCATCACCGTTGTGGCAAATCTAGCATCTAGTTCTAAAGACACTTGGTCTAAAGACTGATTGCCAACGGCCAGAAGTAAATTCATTAAATCAGATTTAATTCTCGGAATCACCACCTCCGTCTCTGGGTCGCCCATTCTAACGTTATATTCAATCACCTTTGGGTCGTTCCCAACTTTAATCAAACCAATAAAGATAAAACCTTGATACGGGATGTTATCCTTCTTTAAACCCTCTACGGTTGGTTTTACGATGCGTTCTTCTATTTTAGCAAGAAAAGCCTCATTAGCAAAAGGAACTGGCGACACAGCTCCCATTCCGCCCGTATTTAGCCCTTTGTCTCCTTCGCCAATACGTTTATAATCCTTGGCGTAGGGTAAAATCTTATAATTTTCACCATCCGTAAGCACAAAACAGCTCAGTTCTATACCATCTAAGAACTCTTCAATAACTACGGTAGTACTGGCATTCCCAAACTTGGCGTTAACCAGCATGGCCTCAAGCTCTGCTTTCGCCTCATTTATATCGTCTAGAATCAATACCCCTTTACCAGCAGCTAAACCATCTGCTTTTAACACGTAGGGTGGATTTAAACTATCTAAAAATTGGAAACCTTCTGTTAAATTCTCTGAAGTGAAACTTTGATATGCTGCAGTAGGCACCTTGTTACGCATCATGAATTCTTTTGCGAATTCTTTAGACCCTTCTAAAGTAGCTGCTAATTTTCTAGGTCCGACAACAATTAAATCGTCTAGACCAGCTTCGTCTTTAAGATAATCATGTATTCCCTCTACTAAAGGCACTTCTGGACCCACCACAACCATTTTGATGTTGTTGGTTTCAATAGCTTCTTTAATCGCTTTAAAATCGGAAACCCCTATAGCTAAATTTGTGGCAACCTTACTGGTGCCAGCATTACCTGGCGCAACAAAAAGTTGGTCTACTTTATCACTTTGTGCAATTTTCCAAGCTAGGGTGTGTTCACGGCCACCAGAACCGATTATCAAAACGTTCATAGAAAGAATTTTGGCAAAAATAAGTTTTGCCATAAAAGTACACTACGATTTAGTAGAAAAATCCCTGTGTTCCTTTTTAGCAAGTTCTTCTGGAGAAAGCGATTTAAAGTACTCAAAAACCTTTTTTAGTCCCTCTGAACGGTGTACACGCGGCTCCCAATCTAATATTTCTTTTGCCCTGGAAATATCTGGTTGCCTTTGGAGTGGGTCGTCTTGGGGTAATGGTTTGTAAACTATTTTCTGATTTGTACCCGTAAGCTTAATTATTTCTTGAGCAAATTCTAGAATAGTTGTCTCGTCAGGATTCCCGATATTAATGGGTTCTACGTAATCGCTCTTTAACAATCTGTAAATACCCTCCACTTGATCATCTATGTATGTAAATGAACGCGTTTGTGAACCATCACCAAATACCGTTAAATCTTCTCCTCTTAAAGCCTGCCCCATAAAGGCTGGAACTACACGACCATCGTTAAGTCGCATTCTTGATCCATAGGTGTTAAAGATACGAACAATACGTGTTTCCAAACCGTGATGACGATGGTAGGCCATGGTTATGGACTCCATGAATCTCTTGGCTTCATCATAAACACCGCGAGGGCCAATAGGGCTCACGTTACCGTAATACGATTCATTTTGAGGATGGACCAAGGGATCACCATAAACCTCCGATGTAGATGCCACCAAAATACGAGCATTATGGTCTTTGGCGAGACCCAATAAATTTAAGGTACCTAAAGAACCCACTTTTAGCGTTTCAATAGGTATTTTTAGATAGTCTATAGGGCTAGCGGGCGAAGCGAAATGTAAAATGTAGTCCATTTGCCCGGGCACATGCACAAAGGTTGTGACATCATGATGGAAAAACTCGAATCTTTTTAAGTGAAAAAGATGTTCTATATTTTTTAGGTCGCCGGTAACAAGATTATCCATCCCAATTACATGATAACCTTCTGCAATAAATCTATCGCACAAATGAGAACCTAAGAAACCTGCCGCTCCTGTTATGAGGATTTTTTTCATTTCTAATATGCTTTTTCCTCGCCCTTTATAGCGTTTAAAAACGTTTGTAAGATTATTTTCAAGTCTAAAAACATAGACCAGTTTTCTATATAAAAAATATCAAACTTTGTTCTGTTTAAAATATCAGATTCTTGCTCAATTTCGCCACGATAACCTCTTACTTGAGCTAGGCCAGTAATACCCGGTTTAACAAAATGACGAACCATATATTTATCGATTTTAAACGAATATTCATTGGTGTGCTTCACCATATGTGGCCTTGGACCAACAACAGACATTGTCCCAAACAAAACATTATAAAATTGAGGTAACTCGTCTATACTAGTTTTTCTTATGAACTTGCCTATTTTAGTAATTCTCATATCATTTTTGGTGGCCATAATAGAGTCCGCATTTTTGTTGGGTGCCATGGACCTAAATTTATAACAATAGAATTCCCTGTTGTCGATCCCGTTCCTTGTTTGACGAAAAAACACAGGCCCTTTTGATTCTAAGGTTATTAAAATGGCCACTAAGGGTGTTAACCAAGAAAGCAAACCTATTATAACCAACAAGGAAAAAAAAATATCGAACGTTCGTTTTAAAAATGCATTAATGGGGTCATCTAGAGGAATATCCCTTAGTGATAAAACTGGGATGTAATCGTAATATTCAAACTTTAACTTTTTTGAAAAAATGTTTTTGTTGTCTGGTATAAATTTTAAAGTTTTTAAGTTGTTGTCCGCAAAGTTTATTAGTTCGACTATTTGTTCGTTTTTTAATTCCGAGACCGAACAATAAATTTCATCTATCTTGTTATCATTTATGAAATCAAAACATACGTTTAAATTAAAACCTAGTGTCTTGGTTTGAAACTGCTTTAAAAAATTATATCCAAATTCAGAACGCTCCTTGAAAACTTGTATCAACTGATTGGTTTTCTTGTTTGCCCCCAATACAACTACATTACGCAAATTCCCTTTTACCTTCTCTCTGTATTTCATCAATAAATAGTAACTGAGAAACTTAATAAAAGAAATTAGTAAAAAAACGTAAATAAAATATTTAGCCAAGGCCAAACGGCTCATTAACGGTTGTTTAAAGAAACCTATAAATGCATAGAGTATTAAAAAAAAGAAAACAAATTGCGTGAATAGCTTTTTGTAAACTGTAGGTACCTTAGAATATCTATGAATTTTATAGAACTCGTTTTTAATAGATAAAATAATCCATGAAAAAGATATGTACGAATGAAAAAGAATAGGTTCATTCAGATTAATAGGAAGGGAGTATGAAAACAAATTAATTACCGCCAAATCTATTAAATAAGACGTTGGTGTTATTATGTTAGAATACCTGTGTTGTTTAAAAATCATGTGGTTATTCAAGATATCCTCTTGGTAAATGTTCTTAAACAATTTAATAAATAGTTCTCATAATGCGAATTTATTCTATCCCATGAATACAAGGAATCTATTTTTTCTTGATTTAAAATTCCTTTGTCCAAATGTTCTTTTTTACTTAGACTTAGTAGATTCTTGACATCTTCACTATTTCTAAAATAGAAAGCTTCATCTCCCAAAATGCTCTTATTAAAAATGTTTTCGTTAGCTATTATAAAAGCATTTGACGCCATAGCTTCCAGCAATGATGGGTTAGTACCACCAACGGAGTGACCATGAAAATAAAGGTTTGAAAAATACCGAAGGTTGTCCAAATGATTTTGATTATAAACCCCTCCTAAAAACTTGATGTTCTCATTGTTAGAAAATTTATTTTTTAAGTATTCGCCATATTTGGTTTGATGCTTGCCTATAACTAAAAAGGGTTTATTCACATTCGATTTGGTCACGCCGTCTAAAATTACTTCAACATTGTTTTCTGGTTCCAATCTTGCTATAAGCATGTTAAAGCCAAAAGGTTGCACTCCATAATCTTTAACAATCTGCTCATTAGGGTTTTTAAACAAATCTGCCCCATATGGAATATATTCAGACGCTGACCCATACTTCTTTTTTAAATAACTCTGAATGCCTATTGAATCGGAAATTAAGCAATTACTGGTTTTAATTGCCAGTTTCTCGGCGATTTTTAAAAACCCTCTTACCGGCTTAGAATATTTTGACCTTTTCCACTCCAATCCATCCATATTGGTTACGATTACAGAAGCTTTAGGCAAATACCAGCCCCAAACCGAACTGCTTGTATAGCCTAACTGGAGAACTATATCAAAATCTCTTTTTCTGGCATCTTTTATACAATTAAAATCATAAATAAATTGTCCTATTGTACCTACTTTGCTCTCTGGGTCTTTACAGTGGATCAGTTTTACATCATAATAGATATTGTCTTGAAATGGATGGTTATGGGAACAATATACATATACGTTGTGCCCCATTTTGGCCATATGAACAGAAAAGTACTCTGCAAATTGTTCAAAACCTCCATGGTGATTGGGTATTCCTCGTGTTCCAATGATTCCTAACTTCAAACCTTTTGATTTTTAATTAAAAATAGTACGTTAAAAAAATAAAAGAACAGTATTCCCTTGTTTCTTATCAGTACAACCTCAAACAAAAATACAAATGTACAAAGTAGTAAAAATGCCAGAAAGATAAAGTCTTGATTATAATAGGCTATCTTGAAACATAAAATTAAATACAGTAAGAAAAGTAATAGTACAAGAATGCCATAATTAAGGAGAATATGTAAATATTGGTTGTGCACGTTGAAACCTGCGTACCAATTTGGCCCTAAATTGTAGGAATATAAATAGTAATCAAAATAATCTTGAGCAATAGCTGGACCGTATCCAAAAAAAATCTTGTCGTCTTGTATTAAATGATATACACTGATTTGCAACATTAAATACCTTAAATCCAAGTCACTAATTGCTTGCTTTTCCTCATATGTGAACCGGATTTTTTCTTCAAAGTTGTTCGTCGGCTGAAATTCAACAATATTTTCAGAAAGTATCAATCCAGAATAAAACCGTTCTTTTAGAAACCCCAATCTCGTCGCCGCAAATAGAACAATAATCATTATTGAAAAAAGAACAGCTCTTTTCTTTAAAGATATTTTGAATATGCCAATATATAATACAAAAATTACCATATTTATTGTCAATATGGCTTTGGAGGCACTAAGTAACAGCCCTAGCAAAAGAATCAAAATGCCTAACCCTCTGTACAAATTAAAACCTAGTTTAAAGGTTTGTTCAAAAAAACCAAAAAGTGCAAGCGATGCGTAAAGCGAAAAATAAACTGGATGTTGGTCTAAAAGTGAACTAAATTCATGAAACGTTAACTTGGCCATAGTTTGTCCTTGCAAGAGTCGTACAAAAAAATTAACCAGCAATACACTTATAGCCCCTACAACTGCCCAATTAAAAGTAGTAATCAAACGATTGTAATGAATTGATGACGGTTTCTGGTTGGCAAGCACCAACGTTATCAATACTGGAATTAGATGCCGATCCAGCCTGGAAATTCCCTCATAAAATTCCTTTCCAAAAAAGGCCCAAATAAGTACAACAAAAAAAAACAGGACTGGAAATAGAAAAACAAAATGTTTTAACCTTACCAAATTACTTGGTTTCAGAAGAAAAACGTTAAATGCAAATGCAAGAATAAGTGCAAAATTGCCAATATTTATTTTAAATGGAATGGCTACAACGACAAAGGCCAACAATAAGAAATTAACCCTTTGCTTATTTTTTAAGATATTCAAAAGAATGTTATCCGCCATTAAGTTCCAGTAAATTCAATATGGTTTCGGTTTTATTCACCCATGAATGTTCATTTAAATCAATTGGCTTCTTATTATTTGAAGCATTTTCCAACACTTTGACAAACTCTTGAGGTGTATTTACAAGATAAACATGCTCAGACAATTCTTCAAGCCCATTCGACGGTGTTCCTACAACTTTTTTACCGGTTGCCAAATATTCATAGACTTTGATTGTATTGGCTCCAGATTTTTTACTCTCATCTACAATGTAGGGAACCATACAAATATCGAAACTGTTTACATAATTTGGGTATTCATCATAATGTTTGTCACCCAAATAGTAAAAATTGTCAACTTTATTGATGGAATCGAATACTTCCTTGCTTAAGATTTGACCTACAAATACAAACGAAACGTTCTTTGCCTTATCCATGGTGTCATTTATCAAATTAACATCTAATAAATGTGTGATTTTGCCTCCAAAGCCTACAATAGGACGTGGGATGTTCTTAATGTCGGTTGGCTCCTCAAAATTCCTAGCGGTAAATCTATTTACATCAACGCCATTTTTAACCAAATGTATCCCACGGGGATTAAAATTTTCAATAAAATATTGAACGTTGTCTGAAGAATTGGTTATCCAAAAGTCGCAATTTGTGGCTAACGAATCGTAGGCTTTATGAACACGTTCCCTAATATTTGAATAGACATCAAATTTCATGAAGTTATCCCATGCATCAAAAACCTTTTTATCGGCATTTAATTTTTTTGTTAAAATTGGCGCAAAGATATTTTGGTTCAAGATTTTGCAAGAGTTTTCGTTTGTGCCTATAAAATTGATTGATTGATTAATAAATTCAATAAAATTATTGTCCCCATATCTCTCAATGAACCACTCAAATTTTTTAAAGACCTGTCCCAGAATATCATTAGATATATAGTCTATCAAATAAAGCCCATTATCTAGTTTATATAAAGAAAAATTTCTGTTCTTTGAAAGAAATTCCCCATTTATCAGTCCAGGTTTTCGTTTGAGGTAAATTTCCACGAGAGTGGTAGGTCGGTTGATTATCACTTTTGGACCAGGAAGTTTGGCAAGTTCTTCAATAAAATGAGAATCCCGGGTCCTAAAACCTTCCATTTGTATTTTTCTCCAATCATGAAATGGCACGACCAATAAGATACTTTCTTTTTTGCTATTACCTTCTTTCATCGAAATTCAATTTTCATTTTTTTGCTCAAAAGTGGGGACGAGGTTATAAATGGTGTCTTGGTCCCTCCTTTGCGCTCAATGTTTAGTATGTTGCTATTTTCAGAAAACTCCAAGAACCTATTCGATATAAAAAAGTGCTCCAAAATGTTACCGTGAATAATAATTTTTTTACCTCTACAACTGATATCAATCCTATCTATTACAACTGATTTTTGATTCAAGTTTCTACCCAAATCAATTCTGAATTTTAAGGGGCATTCATCAATCAATTCAAAAGTGATAATCTCATCTACATTTCCAGCATTTAATTTGTGTCTAATCTTTCTGTTCTCACTGAATTTTTCATCCAACGAATCTAAGGCATAAAAAAAATCAAAGAAATCTTCCTTCTCTGCTCTAATATATAAACTTAATTTAAATGAATTTTCATTTATGGCATTGTATTCCAATACTTCAACATTGTTATTTTCTTTAGTGCTACAGCTAAAAATCAAAGTAACCATTGTTAAAAGGCTGGGGCCAATAATCATTTGTTTGATTTTACTATTCATGGTTGATATTTCTTTTATTTGATTTTCTCATCCAAATACATTAGTGAAAGACAAATGGCAAGGTCTGAATATACATTAGTCATTAACAAATAGAACAAGATGAGTCCAAAAAACATCTTTCTATATCTTGATTGAAGTCCCAACGTCCTGGAGATTGTCCAGCCCAAGAAGACAACTGCCAAGAGCCCTATTATTCCCAAATCGTTGTATGCCCAAATAAGCTGCGAAAAATGTTGTGTCTTTTTAAATTCACCCGTAAAGATATTAAAGTAATCGTAAGGCCCCTCGCCAATTATCTTTATAGGCATTTGAGTCGCATAAACAATAATGATTTGTAACCTTTTGGCGTTAGTTCTTTCAAAAGCAACATTAGAGCTTTGAATACTATAGTTCGATTGAAAGTTTTGATAATGGCCATTTATTATTGGTACTTTTAGGGCTAAATTGAAAATTAGTACCGCTGCAAATGCTATAACAAAAATTCCAAGAAATTTCAATTTATTATATAGCCATAGAAATAAATAAAAAGAAAGAACAATTATCAAAAAAACCTTAGATAGGTTAGACTCCATTAAAAGAATGGTAGTTCCTATATATAGCATAATGAACCACGGCTGCTTCTTGGTACCTTTGTTAGATTCTATCAATATGTACATCAAGTAAATCAACATAAAAAATCCCAAGGCATGATCAGCACGAATAAAAAACGTTCCGAACATAAAGTCGTAATCTGCTATGGCTTGGTTTGACCGGTTCAGGTCTATCAAATAATCATACCCATATTTCTGAATAAGTATAACGGGAAGCTGAACTAATACAACTACTTTGGCAAAGCAAGACAGGGTTCTTTTTATTTTAATCTTTCTTCTTCTACATATCTGTATTAGTAAAAAGATTCCCATAGGTATAAGGGCGAACATGGAGTAAAGTAGAACCTTATATATGCCGGTGTGGTTCCAAAAACCACTGATTATAATTACGCAGCAAAGTAAAATCGAGACGAACACCACTTTATTTACCGAAATTTTTAGCGTAACACTCCAATCGAGAAAAACAAGTAGATAAATAAATATTAGAACAAAAAGTGAATAAACGGTGCTGGATATCCCAATAAAGTATTGCAGTGAGCCGCCTAATAAAAAAACAAGAATAAAAATAGCAACAATACCAAGGCGTAGAATTTGGTTCATACTAATCAACACCTTTTGTCTTTTTGAACTTTGTATTTATTTGAACCCATAAGAATTCCAATTTTTTCTTGTTGAGGAGTAATTGTATCAATATAACTATAACAAACAGGGCAATCTTGATAAAGATACTAAGGTTCGGCACATAGGCAAGAGCCGAGAGCAAAAGAAAAATGACCGGCACTAGTATTAATAGTTTATGGTTATATGAAATGTCTACAAACTTTTTATATGTAAACATTAGAGTTAATGATAAAATTATTTTAGCTAGTAAAGTGGCAAAAGCTGCTCCAATAAAACCATATTTTCCAATCAAAATATAATTTAAAAAAATATTTATCAAAGCCGAAAGTATAGTGTAAATTGGCAAAGCCCGACTTCCTTTTCCGTTAATGTCATAAAAAAATGGAGTGGAAAAAAGGTAATATAAAGAATGAAATACAAAAGCAAAGGCAATTATTGGTACAATATACCATGCATTGTGGTAAGATGACGGAGTAATCCAAAGAATTATATCTTCAGAAAAAAGTGACAATCCAAATGCTAGTGTGCAATAAACATGTATTATGCTAGAGGCAAAAAGGGTGATACCTTTAGTATTACCATGTTTAACCTGTTGGTTAAACCAAGGCACAAATGCCTGTTGAACTCCTGAAGCGACCAAGAATACTACCCCTCCGAAAGTACTCCCTAAGTTATATATGCCCGTTGTTGAGGTTGAAAGCATGTTATTTATAAAAACTCGGTCTATCATTGCCGTGGAGACACCTGAAATAGAGTGGGGTACCAAGGGTAGTGAGTAAATTAGGGCTTTTCTTAATACCAATATGTCTATCCCAAATTTTATTTCTTTCCCAAAGCGCGCTATTGTAAGTATAAAAAAGACAATATTAGTAATTGCCAAGGAGGCAAGGACTCCTTCCGCCTTCATTCCAAAGAACACAACAAACGTTGCCAATAAAATTAGATTGGTTAAAAAAAATAACATGTTGTTCTTACCAAACTTTTTCCCTTCCTGCTTAGCTTGTAATGTATTCTGGTATATGGTAAAAACAGGATTGAACAATACTGATATCATACCCAAAACCATATATGGATAAAAACTAACCTCATTTAAAAATGGGTCTAAAAGACAAGAATGGCCAACAAACAAAAAAATTGAAATGATAATGCTGAATAAAAAAACAAAGGTAACAACGGTCCCGAATAGTACTCGAATTTTTTCCTTATCATCTTTGTATTCATAATAAAACCTGTTCAGGCATCCATTTAAGGAAAGAAGGTAAATCACATTTAGAAATGCATTTATTGCAGTAATGACGGCTACTATACCATAGTCCTTCGGCGATAGAAAAGCGGTGAGCACAGGAACAAGCAAAAAATTTATTCCCTTCTGTAACAAGTTAATAATGGTGTAAATGCCAGAGTTGGCCAATATTTTACTCATTATACTGTTTTGATGCGCTTTTTTCTGTTATAAGGCCTGCTATTTTCTCTGAAGTTTTTCCATAAAACTCAGAACCGACTGCAGCATTATAATATTTGGCCCTATCTTTAATATTCGGCTTAAATTCCCGTAGTTCTGAAATCTTGAAAAGCAAGGCTTTTACACTACCAAAATTTTCTACTAAACCATTTTTTATATATCCATAATAATCAAACCTATTGTGGGCTGTATAGCAAAAATATAGGGGATATACATTAATTAAAACTGCTTCCAAATGTATGGAAGATTCTCCTGCTATTAATACATCTATTCTTTTTAGAAAAGAAAATACATCTTCTTTCTTTGAATCTGAAACTAAAACATTTGGCGGTATATCTACTAGTTGTCTTGTGTCTCCTGGGTGTGGTCTTAAGACAACTGAAATTTCGGGATAGGATTCTGCTATCTTTTGCGCCAAGGAAACTACATCTTCAATGTCATCAATCATATTGTATGCGATTCCGATGGAATCCATATTATCATTGATATTTTCACTTTTGGTATGCATATCAAACTTGGGCATTCCCAAAAGTTCAACAGTTGAATTAACAGGACCACAGCAGCTATATTTGTCCAAGGTATCCTGACCATCCAAGAGTGCATAATCAAACTGTAATGGAGGGAAAAACTTAGATACGGACGCATGAGGAATATAATACGTCAGAACGCCAAGATCCTTAGCTGCCAATAACATACTTCTTGCTTCTACTAAATGATCATTGGTGAACACAATTGCCCTTGGCGTTACGTTTTTAATTAAGCGTTTTGATTCTTCATAGGTACCGTTCACCGTAAAAAACAAATCATAATACCTTATTGCCTTTTTAGGGTTCTTGATAAAATAGAAAAGTAATGTAAAGGGATAAATTAAATCCCAGAAGATTCGGAACCTTAAATTGTAATAAAAAGTTGATTTATTTATTGTACTACGAAATCTAAAAAAGGATATCATAATTGAATGTTCTGTAAGCTGTTGAACATCCTTAAGGGAATCGTGATTGTTCTTCGTCAGAACAAGAAACCAAATTTTGTTTTTAGGAATTTGGTCCTTTCTAAATAACCTTAAAAAATCTGCTGTTATATGCTTTATTAAGAGAGCAGATTTTTTTCTGAATTTAGTAGGCGAAATATTATCTGTAAAGGAGTCTGGTAAAGTATCCAATATCCCATTAGTCCACATGTGTGCAATGTTGTCCCATCTATCCAAAAACCCCATATCCTTTATTTAGTTTGCGGACATATAATCCCCAATTAAGCATTCCGCAATCTTCCAATCAAGTGCTGTGTCAATATCGAGCGATGAAAACTCGTCCATTACATACTTTTTAACCTTTTTAAACTTTAAGTGACTTTCCCTAATCAGCGAAGCAGGGTTTATCACATAGATAGATCCATTATATTCCCACACCTTTGGACAATCCTGCCTTCTATTAAAACTTGCCTTTTTGGATTTTTCCAGCCATCCACTATCATTCTCCTCAAAAAGCACATAGTATGGATTAGAGCTGGTTTCTTTTACCGAAACTACCATGTCCAAATGTTTGTTATATAGTGATAGGGCCTGAGCAATGTCGGTTTTGGAACGAAATGGTGATGTGGCTTGAAGAAGAACAATGACATCTGGAACGTACCCGTTGGATTTGTAAAATGAAAGGGCATGTAGCAGCACATCATAAGTGCTCGAGGTATCTGTTGATAAGTAGTCTGGTCTCATAAAAGGCACCCTAAGGCCCCTTTTTTCGACCTCTTGTTTTATTTCCTCCGAATCAGTCGAAATGCATATTTGGTGGTCTTCAAAAACCTCTTTAGCCCTATCTATAGTGTGTTGAATAAGTGGTATTCCATTCAAATACCTTATGTTTTTACCTGGAACACCTTTAGATCCTCCTCTTGCAGGAATTACTACTAACGGCTTATTTATATTGCTAAATTCTTTCAAGTTCATGTTTCATCATAATATCGATAAGTTCTTTAAACTTGACCTTGGGTTCCCAGTTTAGCTTTTGTTTGGCGCTGCTAGGGTCCCCTACTAATAAATCTACTTCTGTCGGCCTAAAATAATAAGGGTCTATGCTAACTAGTACATTTCCAGTTTTTGAATCTATTCCGATTTCATCTACGCCCTTGCCTTTCCATTCAATTTCTATATCGATGTAGGAGAATGCTATTTCCACGAATTCACGCACCGTGTGTGTTTCTCCTGTTGCAATAACAAAATCCTTAGGACTGTCCAATTGAAGCATCAACCACATTGCCTCTACATAATCCTTAGCATATCCCCAATCTCTTTTTGCATCCAAGTTACCCAATCGTATCTTGGATAATGTGCCTTTTTTGATTTTCGCAACAGATTCGGCAATCTTTTTGGTAACAAAGCTATTTCCCCTTCTTGGACTTTCATGATTAAACAAGATGCCATTACATGCATAAATCCCATAGGCCTCTCTATAGTTTATAGTAAGCCAGTATGAATAGATTTTTGCCACCCCATATGGGCTTCGAGGATAAAATGGTGTTTTCTCGGTCTGTGGAATTTCTTGTACCTTTCCAAATAATTCACTGGTCGAGGCTTGATAAAATTTCGTCTTTTGTTCAAGGCCCAATATTCTTATCGCTTCCAATATTCGTAAGCTGCCCAGAGCATCTGCATTTGCCGTATATTCAGGAATATCAAAAGAAATTCTTACATGGCTTTGAGCAGCTAAATTATAAACCTCATCGGGTTTAATTTCCTTAAGCAATCTCATTATGTTCGAAGAGTCCGTCATATCCCCATAATGCACATGGAAATTTAACTCCTCACTGCCTACGCCTTTATAAAGATGGTCGATTCTTAATTTTTGTTCCAAGCTTGATCTTCGGACCATTCCATGAACTTCATAGCCCTTTTCCAATAAGAATTCAGCTAAATAGCTACCATCTTGCCCGGTAACCCCGGTTATTAATGCTTTTTTCATTATTTCTTGTTGATTTTTCTTATAGTATTTATGATTCTATCTTGTTCTTTTTGCGTTAATGCAGGATAACTCGGTATATTAAGACCACGGTCATTTATATCGTATGACACCAAACAGTCATTAGATGATTGGTAAAACGGCAATTTGTCGATAGGCGTGAAAAATGGTCTTGTTTCGATATTATCAGATTCAAGTGCTTTAATTGCTCTCTCTTTTTCCAATTTAGAGTTAAAAATAATAGAACACATCCAATATGAGGAAACAGCCGACTCAGGAATTTGTTGAAATGTTACAACATCTGAAAGCCCATCCTCATAGGTTTGTTGAATTCTACGTTTTAGTTTTAGTATTTCTTCCAATTTATCCAATTGTGCCAAACCTATGCTGGCCTGAATATTGGTCATCCGATAGTTGTAGCCCAGTATATCATGATAATATCTTATCGTCTCAGAATTTCCTTGGTTCTTTAGTTTTCGGATTTTCTTGCTTAAATCATAATTAGATGTTAAAACCATACCTCCTTCTCCGGTGGTAATTGTTTTGTTTCCAAAAAAGGAGAATGTAGAAATATCGCCTAAAGTTCCAGATTCTTTGGAATCATATGTTGCTCCAAAAGATTCTGCTGCATCTTCTATTAGATAAATATTAAAATTTTCCGCCAACTCTTTAAGTTTATAATAATCGGCAGGAGTACCATAAACGTTGGTATATAAAATCGCCTTGGTCTTCGACGTTATTTTCTCCTCTATCTTCGCAGTGTCTATATTCCAACTCGATGAATCGGCATCTACAAATATCGGTTTAGCGCCTACATACAAAATAGCATTAGTAGATGCCACATAGGTAAAGTTGGTGGTTATCACTTCGTCGCCTGGTCCCAAATCCAGTGCCAATAAAGCTAAATGAATGGCTACGGTACCATTGCAAACAGAAATGGCATGCTTTGCCCCAGTATATTTTTGTACGCGTTCTTCAAACTTTTCAATAAACTGTCCTTGGCTTGAAATCCATGTAGAATCCATACATTCCAAAACATTGTTTCTTTCCTCTTCTCCAATATAAGGCTGATAAATTGGTATTCTATCCATGACTTTTTAACAATGAGATCTGATTTGTTATTTCTTTGACCGTTATATTTTTTACTTCTAGTATATGAATTATGTCTGTAAAATCCTTAATAAAGTTTAAAAACCAGTAGTTATTGTCCAATGATTGGTTGGTATCCTTTTCACCGGAATTGTCACTATGATGTATATATTTAACATATGGCTTCAATTTATTTACCGCATCAATTTTATTAAAGACCAAGGCGTTGGCGGACACCTTTAAATGCGCTGTATCTAATAGTATGCCAAAGTTTTTTTTACTTATGTTATGGCAAAGTTCAATCATCTCATCCGCAGTGGAACAAAGCAAGACTTCTTGTCCATCTTTTCTTAGATTGAATGGGGCCGTAACATTATTCTCTATATAAAAGGACATTCCGAGGCTTTCTGCTACACCAATAATTAGGTTTACGGAATCTAAAAATAGAGTCCAATTTAAATTACGGTCCATCTTTTGATTCACATCCAACGGGTTGCCAAGCATATCTGGGTCCGGATCAATACAAAACCCCGCATGTGCAGAATAACAATCAACCCCAGCTAGTTTTGATATTTTTAGGCCTTGTATACAATGTGCAATGGATTTTGTCCTTATATCATGGTTGGTGCTGGCCAAGTTAAGAACAAAAGGCTGGTCTGGAGCTGGAAAATAATTGTGTGCCAATCTATTTATTTTAATAGATTGAAAAAACTCCACCATATCAGACATGTGTGGAAAACTAGAACTGAACTCAATCATCCAATCATAAGTTTCTGCAAGTTGAACAATTTGTTCTCTCGTTGATCTACCAAAAGCCAATGTACTTACCCCAATCTTCATTAAACTAGTTATTTTATAATTCTTTGATAAATCCCATAATGATCTTTTGAGTTCAACAGAATAAAACCATGCTTTTTATAAAGAGCAATAGCTTTATCGTTATTATTGTCCACTGAAAGCTTTATCCGTTCAATTCCCATTTTGTCTCCATTTCTCAATAGCTCAAACATTAAAATGTTGGCCAAGCCTTTCCCTTGATAATTTTGCTTTATAACTATACCCAACCACACTGTATCATTTTCTTTATCGAGGTGGCCATATCCTATGGGTTTATCAGCATCTATTAAAAGTATTGTAAGCAAATGGTTTTTAATGACATCCAACTCCCTGCTCTTAAAATACCTAAAAGAGTCTTGCTCCTTATCCAAGTCTTTGACAAACTCCGCAAGAATTTCTTTGTTATTTGGGGTTACAAATAAGATTTCAGGCGTTATTCCCATATTATCATAGCTTCCTTTAATGGGGTATCACTTTCAATGTCCATAGATGCTCTTTTACCAATAATGTCATTCACCCTTCTTGGTTCGAGACCTGTTGCTGGTCTTTTATAAGTAATGTTGTCCATAGTAAATACCTCTCCTTTACATAAGGGTTTCTTTAGAATAATGCTTCTCCTCATACCCAGGATATTTCTTCTTTCATTATCTGATGGAACCTTTACGGGGCTACCTAGGCACTCTTCGGTCTTTCGAATACCCTGAATCAATAATTCAAACTGTTCCACATTGAGCGACGCACTGTGGTCCGGACCAGACAATTCTCGATCTAAAGTAAAATGTTTTTCGATTACAGTAGCTCCTAGTGCCACTGCGGCATAACATGCATAATTTTCTTCTATGTGATCAGAATAACCATACATTACACCCAATGCATTTCCCATGGTTACCATTGACCTTATATTAGCATCTTTATTGTCAGATGGGTAGTTTGTTGTGCATTGTAACAATACTATCTGATCATTTCCTGCATTTTTAATAACCTGAATTGCATCATATGCTTCAGAAAGTGTTGCCATTCCTGTTGAGAGAATCATAGGTTTTCCATATTGAGCCACATGCTCTAAAAATGAGAACTCAACCAACTGACCTGAAGCAATTTTGAATGCTGAAACACCCAAACTATTAAGAAAATCGGAATCTTCTTCATTATATGGTGTAGACAAAAACATTATCGAATTCTTATTACATTCTTCTATTATCTCTAAATAATCATCATATCCCAACTCAAGGTTCTTCAACATTTGGAATTGACTTTCTTCTGGGTTAGTGACCTTTAGTTGATATTCTGCCTTAGGAGCATTTTTGGTTATGACACTCTCCGCCTTAAAGGTTTGAAATTTGACACAATCCGCACCTATTTCCTTTGCCTTTCGAACTAGCTCCAGCGCCAACTTCAAATCGCCATTATGGTTTACACCCGCTTCAGCAATTATGAAGCAAGGAGAAGAAGTCCCTATGCGTTTATCTTTAATTACAATATCCTTTATTACTTGACCTAGCATATTATCCTTTTATTACTTGTGAATTTTGTTTAATAGTTAATTAAATTATTAAGGCTTGAGGCTAAAAGTTCTCAAGATTTCTTTCTACGATTCCATAAAGCAATACATCTGCATTGAACATTTCAATCCATTTTAGATTCAGATTAACGCGTCTTATAAAATAGGTCCTTTTAAAATTAAATGGGATAAACTTTAATAGCTCATTACTATAATTATCTCCAACTATTAATAATGTTTTGTCTTTTGCTAAGGTCTCGTTTTCAATAGCCACCGTATCTTGTCCTAAAAGAATTGTTTCGTCGAGATAATTTAATTTCATTTTTAGGATGATATGAAAATGATGATTCTGCAAAATAACCGTTTATATTGTCAATTCCAATAAAGTCCATCAAATCGCCATATATATAGTCTTTGTTTACCTCGATTTCTAATTCTGAAACTTCAAATGGACGAAGAACTTCGGCGACACTGTCCGAAATTTTATAATGAATTGATCATTTAATGAATATCATGGCCACAGATAGTATTTGAATAGGTGCAACCGCATCTTCCCATTTATCGCCGAATATAAAAAATATTATTTCATGTGAAAACAGCAGCAAGAACCCCCATTACAGGGTAAATTATTATTGCGTTTTGGAAACAACCCAATAAAGCACAAAAACAATTGGAAAAAAGAGAGCAAAATCTATAGAGTTAAAAAGCATTGTTTTTTTTTTGTTAAAACAGTTTTATGGGCTTTATAGGTCTCTGGCAAATATTTTAATTTTTGTTGCTTCTTGTTTTCATTATTACTGGGCGCTTGCTAAAAAGGGTAGTTGCAAATCCTTTTGTGACACTTTAATAAGGTTAACAGGCAATTGCCAATCAATATTTAAATTGGCATCATCATATTTAATTCCTCCTTCAGATGCTTTATTATAATAATTATCACATTTATAAAAGAACTGAGCAGTATCACTTAAAACAATAAACCCGTGAGCAAAACCTCTTGGAATAAACAATTGTTTTTTATTGGCACTTGTTAATTCCACGGATATGTGCTGCCCATAGGTTATAGAGTCCTTTCGCAAATCTACCGCCACATCCAAAACGCTGCCCTCTAGAACGCGAACGAGCTTTGCTTGGGCGTGCACCCCTTTTTGAAAATGAAGCCCTCTTAAAACTCCTTTCTTGGAGAATGACTGGTTATCTTGAACAAAATTTACCTCTTGCCCAATTGCCTCACAAAATGCTTTGTGATTAAAGCTTTCGTAAAAATAACCTCGTTCGTCTTCAAAAACCTTCGGTTCTAAAATAAAACAACCTTTAAGTTTAGTTTCTATCGCTTTCATTAATCTTCTTTATTCAAAATACCTAAAAGGTTTTTACCGTAGCCACTTTTCATGAGTGGCTCTGCAAGAACCTTAAATTGCTGTTTGTTAATATACCCCATTTCAAAGGCTGCGGCTTCAATTGCACCGATTTTTAAACCTTGTCTTTCCTCAATAACCTCAACAAACTGGGATGCCTGCATTAATGATTGAAAAGTTCCAGTATCCAACCAAGCTGTTCCCCTATCCAAAATACTTACGTTAAGGATTCCTCTTTTTAAATATTCTTTGTTTACATCGGTAATCTCCAGTTCTCCCCTTGGACTTGGTTTTATGTTTTTGGCAATGGAAACCACTTCATTGTCATAAAAATATATGCCCGGAACAGCAAAATTGGATTTGGGTTCCAATGGTTTTTCTTCAATACTTATGGCCTTTCCTTCGCTGTCAAACTCTACAACACCATAACGTTCTGGATCATGGACCCGATAAGCATAAATTATTCCACCTTGTGGGTTATTGTTGGCCTGTAATAATTTTGAAAGACCTGAACCATAAAAAATATTATCCCCAAGGATCAACGCCACCTTATCATTCCCGATAAACTTTTCTCCAATGATAAAAGCCTCTGCCAAACCATTTGGTGATTCTTGTACGGCATAGGAGAAACTGCAACCATACTTTTTGCCATCTCCTAAAAGTTCCTTAAAAAGAGGAAGGTCTTTGGGGGTTGAAATAATTAGAATTTCCCTAATCCCTGAATAAATTAACGTCGTCAATGGGTAGTAAATCATTGGCTTGTCGTAGATAGGCATTAACTGCTTGCTTACGGATAAGGTTAACGGATGTAATCTAGTTCCCGAACCTCCCGCCAAAATGATTCCTTTCATAATTTTCTGGCTTTATTGATATTGCTTTTTGTAATATTTTTTGTAATCACCTGAGGTAACATGGTCTAACCAATCTTGGTTGTCAAAGTACCAATCAATAGTTATTTCAAGTCCCTCTTCAAAGGTTACGGATGGTTTCCAACCCAACTCCTTGTTTATTTTACTTGCATCAATGGCATATCTTAAGTCATGCCCTGGTCTGTCCTTGACAAATGTGATCAACTCTTCAGATTCGCCTTCCTTTCTGCCTAATTTTTTGTCCATTAAACCACATAATAACTTTACCAAATCAATGTTCTTCCACTCATTAAATCCACCAATATTATAGGTTTCCCCATTTTTTCCTTGATGAAATACTAAATCAATGGCCCTCGCATGATCTTTTACATAAAGCCAATCCCTGGTATAATTACCATCTCCATATACGGGTAGAGGCTTTTTATTGATGATGTTATTTATGAATAGTGGAATCAATTTTTCAGGAAAATGGTTGGGTCCATAGTTATTAGAGCAATTAGAAATAACAAAATCTATACCATAGGTTTCACCATAAGCACGTACAAAATGATCAGAGGCGGCCTTGGATGCAGAGTAAGGCGAATTTGGACTATATGGTGTTTGCTCTGTAAATAACCCCGTATCACCTAAAGTTCCATAAACCTCATCTGTACTTACATGGTAAAATCTAAAATCAGATTTCTTTTTAGCTATTTCTAAAGACGCATTTAACAAATTAACTGTACCAATGACATTAGTGTTTACAAATGCGTTTGGATTGGTAATGGAACGATCTACATGCGATTCAGCAGCCAAGTGAATTACTCCGTCGAATAATTCTTTAGCAAAAAGTTCATTAACGAAACCAGAATTTACAATGTCTCCTTTAACAAATTCGTAATTATCAAATTCTGAGACATCTACAAGGTTTTCCAAATTTCCGGCATATGTGAGTGCATCTAAGTTGATGATTTTGTAATCAAGATATTTAGTTACAAACTGTCTTACAACATGGGACCCAATAAATCCTGCGCCACCGGTTATTAATATTGTTTTATTCTTGCTCTCCATACTTTTTCAAAAATCTATTTAAATCCCTCAAGGTCAAAACGATTAACACCAGTCCTAATAGTAACAAAGGCAATATAAACTTATAACTTTTCCAAAAACCTTTAACCTTGACACCTCGATTAGGAAAGTCACTTATTACATTTAAAATTGATGATTTATTGGCTCGCTCTTGGTTTAAAGCAACAAGGTTTCGTTTTAAGGTTTCTCTTTCCTTGACTAACGCCAGTTCTTTATTTTGGGATTGTCCATTTTCTGCCAAATTGATATTGGTTCCCTGCATCGGTTTCTCCGCTTCTTTCACCAATATCGTTTTATACAGTTGCTGCAAGCTATCTACTTCACTCAATTGTTGTGTTATGATAGAATCTTGTAGTTTTATATTTATGTCATTTATCTGCTTTTGTAATTTAAAATAGTCATTAGCAGAAATTGACTTAACGATAGAAGATTGCGCCTTTTTTGCAACACTATTATCCGTGCTTACCAAAGAAATTTGATGAAAACGAGCATCTAACGAATTAAAGTTTTGCAAATACGATTCAAACTCAATTGCCTTAATAGTTGATGTATCCAATTCCTTAACAAACTCATCGAACAGTTTTATTTTTTGATTTTCATCAGAATAAGAATCAACAAAAATCTCTTTTATTGAAGCGGCTTCTGGTATTGAAATCTTCAATGCTTCAGCAAGCGCAATGGAATCCTCCGCTTTTGCTAAATCATTATAAAATTCAATATTATTATATAGTTGTTGAACACTATTAAAATTGGGCTCTACAACCATTCTAGAAATAAATTTCTCAGTTTTATATAAATCCATAAAATAACCTGCGACAGCACCAATAACTAATGAGCCTAGAAGGATAATAATGTTTTTCTGAATAAACAGTAAAATGAGAATTATACCATTAAAAATGCCTTTGAAAACACTTGCTATAAAGTCGTACAATTTTTGAAAGACACGACCAATTAATTGAAACAATTGACCCAAATCAATCTCGTCAGTATTTATGTTCTTATGATGTTCTGACATTTTAAATTATATGATTAGTTAGTTTTAATTAATTACAAAGATACGTGGATTTTAAACTCATATACGATCAACTCGAAAAGTACTACCTTTTAGCGCATTTTAAAAATAGTTAAGATTATTGGCAAACTTATCCTTTCCTATTAGAATGATATGTTTTCCGATACTAACTAATATAATTGAAGATTGGGTTACTTATCAATCAAACCGCATTTATTTTGACAAGGCTGTTGGCCCTATTAAAGAAATCCTATAATTCAATTTCATTCATAATCTTATAAACTTACTTAGCTAAAGACTTTTATTTATTATAATACATCTTAGATTTTATTGGGTAATGGTGATTGAAATACCAATAAGTATAATTTATCCAAAAATCTGGTCTAAAATCTTATGTGTAATTAGGTATGTTGGTTTAACCCCGGTTGTACCTAACCCACCAGAAGCCAATGTGCTGCCGGTTTCCAAAGGATTGTCAGATGCGTAGTAGGCATATCTTACCTTAACATCCTTACTTACACTTTTTCTTACCCTTGAGGCCGATTGTATGGCTTTTTGGTAATGCACTCCTTCCATTTCTAGACCAATAACATTCCAAGTAGACTCGTAGAAAAACTTTAAAATGTCCTTATTCTGTAAAGACGTACCTAATACGGTAACCATGGTCCCTTCTAAAACTTTTAATCCGTGGCCTTCAAAATCTTTAGCACACAGTTCGTTCTCAAAAGGATAATTATCTGCCGTACCTTCAAAAATATGTGCAGAAGGTATCATCAAATCTCCCTTACCACCTTCTAGTATTCCAGCTTTACCCATTATGGAGACCGAGTCTACATTTAGAAACACCTTATCATCTCCTTTTTCCAGAGGTTTTAATAACTCGTCAATAGTTTCGTAAGCCTGTTCGCCAAAGGCATAATCCATTACAAAAATTACGGGTTTTTCATCTTCTGGAATGCTATTGTCTATATGATAACAACAGGCAGCATCATTAAATTTAGCCGTATCAAATAACTGTACGGAAATATTAGCTCCAGAAGCATCTTCTATTGGAATCATCCCATTAGCAATAGCTACTTTTTCAACTTTATTCCGTAAATCTTTGTTTTCTGATAAACTTAGGGCTTGATAAATTTCCAAATCGTCTTTACCCTCAAATTCTGCTGCGAGCACTTTTCTGGCGAAAAGCGAGTTCATTACACTGTGCATGTTAGCACTAATTATGTGTAACGGTCTGCCCAGTAGATTATATTTTTCTAAAGTCTCCTTTATAGTTGTGGCCCATCGATCTCCATGAATATGGTGACCCAATCGTTCTCTTAAGAGTGGACTAAAAGTTATTGTTCTTTTGTTTCCGGTGGCTACCTCTTCTATTGCCAACTTCCCCAACCAATAAATAAACTCCAGAAAACGGTCTGGCATAGCATCTGTAGCAAACTTCTTTTGTATAGCCACAACCTCTGCATACGTTCTACTAAGAATATTGGCCACATGTATATACGCAACTTCGCGCTCTTCTTCTGTACGTTCCGTTTGCTTAACAAAAGCTTCTAGCTTTTGCCAATCGCGAATGGTGGTATTGTCTTCTTCTATCCATACGCGTTCACATATTTTATCTGCCTCAATAAACAAAAATGTTAAGTGCGTTAAAATATCGTAGATGTCAGAGCGACCACGCGTAATTTCAATATTCATCTGCTCATCGTCTATACGATAACAGTTTCTTCTTCTTTTTGGCGGAATTATAGGCTGTAGATGCGATTTTGAAATGCCTTCATCTGACGTTAAATTGATATACCTACACTGTTCTATCCCCATAGGGAGACGCTCCAACACATAAATAAGTCCGTTTAACTCCCCCCTATCTTCTGAAACAGAACCATAAATTTCTGGTCTTAATACCAGCAAAGCATTACGCAATGCATTACCAGAAATACCAGAAGGTTTGTAAAATCCTCTATTTAACAAGTGCCGCATGGTAACGTACAAACGCTCTATGGCGTTGGTAGATTCTTGCGCACGTGTAGTTTCCTTAATTGCCGTCATATTCCGTATTTCGGTATAAAAATACGGGAAATCTTCTTATCCTATTTTAAATGCAGTTAAGGCTTCTGCTAATTTTCTGTCATTAGAAAGGCGTTGAATTTTGTTCTGACCTCCTAATTTACCTATAGATTGCATGTAAGCTTTAAACCCATCTTTTTGCACCTTAGCTATTTGCAAACGTTTTAAAACCTTGCCTTCTATTAAATCAAAATAGTAACTGTTCTGTTTTTGAAGCGATGTGTCTAAGGTTTGTATAAACAATTCCATGTTAGATGGCTCTTTCTGGAATTCTACAAACCATTCATGATAAGGCAATCCACTTTCTGGTGTGGTTTGGGGTGCCACGGTAAATTCGTTCACTTGGGCATCTGTTGCTACAATGGCATCTTTCATAGCTTGTTCTACTTCTTTGGCAATAACGTGTTCTCCAAAGGCAGAAATAAAATGTTTAATCCTTCCAGAGACAATAATCTTATAAGGGTCTTTAGAAATAAACTGAACGGTATCTCCAATATTATATCCCCATAAGCCTGCATCGGTAGAAATAATCATGGCATAGTTAACATGTAGTTCTACGTCTTTAAGGGTGATACGTTTTGCGCCTTCATCAAAAAATTCATCTGCCTTTACAAACTCGTAAAAAATACCGGCATCTGTAAGTAGTAGCATTCCTTTTTCCGCTTGGGAGTTCTGATATGCAAAAAACCCTTCACTAGCCGGAAATAACTCTATAGCGTCTACTTTACGTCCAATTAAACTTTCGAATTTGGCACGATACGGTTCATAATTAACGCCGCCATAGATAAACAGCTGAAAGTTTTTAAATAAATCGCCAACCTTCTTTTGGTGTTTTTCTTGTAATTTTTCAAAATACATCTGCACCCAAGATGGTATACCCGCTATAACCGTCATGTTTTCGTTTTCGGTTTCGGTAACAATGGCATTTACCTTGGTTTCCCAATCTTCAATACAATTGGTTTCCCAGCTGGGCAGTCTATTTTTTTGTAAATAGTTGGGTACGTAGTGTGCAGATATGCCTGACAATCTACCCAGCTTAATTCCATTTTTCTCTTCCATTTCTGGGCTACCCTGTAGAAAAATCATTCGCCCATCTACAAAATCGGCATTACCTGTTTCTTGAATGTAATTTAGAATAGCATCTCGCGAAGCGTTTACCTGATTTTTAATTGAAGGTTTTGTAATAGGTATATACTTGGCACCAGAAGTAGTGCCAGAGGTTTTTGCAAAATACAAAGGCTTACCGGGCCAAAGCACATCTTCCTTTCCATTCACCACTTGTTCTACGTAGGGTTTTAATTCTTCATAATCGCGAATAGGAACCCGCGCCACAAAATCTCCATGGTTTTTTATGGCACTAAAATTATGGTCTTTACCAAATACAGTATGTTCGGCAGATTTTAGTAGGTTTTTAAAAACCTTTTCTTGAGCTCCAATAGGATTGTTAATCCATTTACTGTTCTTTTTGGCAATTCTATTGGCAAAAATTTTGGCAGCGAATGCTTTTAAGGACATATTATTTAAAGTCTATAAAGTCTAATGGGTTGGTTGGCTTGCCATTTAGCCATAGTTCAAAATGCAAATGCGGACCAGTGGTAAATTCACCCGTATTGCCTACGGCGGCAATAACCTCACCTGCCTTTACCACATCTCCTTGGCTTTTACTTAATGATCCGTTATGCTTATAAACCGAAATCATATCGTCTTTGTGTTCAATAATAATCACATAACCCGTTTCTGAAGTCCATTCCGAAAAAATTACCATACCAGCGGCTACAGCCTTAACCGGTGCTCCTTCTTGGGCAACAACATCTACGGCAAAGTGCTTTTTATCCGCATTATAGGTTTCGGTTAAAGAACCATCTACTGGTTTAAACAATAAGTTTCCACCGTTTCCAACATTACGTTCAAATAAATTGTACTTATCTTCTAATTCTACCTCTTCACGCAATGCCAAATCTTCTTCAATTGGCTCAAGGTTTATGGTAGATGGATCTAGTTTATATCTTTCAAATAAAGAATCTCGTGTAAATTCATTGTTTTCTATTTCTCCGCGGAGCACCTTTCTAATATTCTCTAAATACCCATTGGTATAATTTAAAACATTTACCAAAGAATCTGTTTTATAGGTTAACTCAGTAGCCTGTCTTTTTAAACGGGTAGAAGAATATCCAGGTATGTATTCCCTTAATGGTGTAAAGGCAATTAATAAAGTGGTAAGTCCAATTAAAACTATAATAAAAAGCGTTCCGGTTACAAATACGTTTAACCTGTTTAGTTTAAAAGAAATTTTTTCTTCGAACGTATTCTCATTCAAAATAACCAACCTGTACTTGTGTAACAGCTTGCGTTTAATTTCTTTACGCTTTTTAGCTTTTTTTGCCATATATGGACAAAGATAAGTTTACAAATTAATTTACGTGCTTTTACCTTTACTTTAAGGGTATTTTAGCAATTTACAGCCGGTTAATTTACATTTTTTTGAAAGTAAAACTTCAAATTTTGGTATTTAACACCTATGCTCTGTTGAATTTTGTACTTTTGGTATTCATTTAAGACAGAAAGATTATGGTTTTAAGTACTATTATTCTTGGAATGCTTGGAC
Source organism: Croceivirga sp. ABH4_376 (assembly GCF_056160685.1). Lineage (NCBI taxonomy): Bacteria > Pseudomonadati > Bacteroidota > Flavobacteriia > Flavobacteriales > Flavobacteriaceae > Croceivirga > Croceivirga sp. ABH4_376. Next base: position 377,175 of record NZ_JBSWXQ010000001.1, read on the forward strand.
CTTGGCAAATTGTATTGATTGTTTTGGCCATATTATTGTTATTTGGCGGAAAAAAGATACCAGAATTAATGCGTGGTCTTGGTAGCGGCATAAAAGAATTTAAAGATGCCTCTAAGGAAGACGAACAAATAGAAGGAAAAAAAGAGACCGAATAATATCGGTCTTTTTCTTTTTTAGGCTTCAATACATTTAGATACTGCCACTCCTTTACGTTTTTACTTCACTATTTCTTTGTTTCACAACAAAAATTAATCCACTACTTATTAACAATCTATTTTCGTAGCTAGTATGTACTTTAAAGTGCATGATGTAATCGCCTATATATCAAACTAAAACATTACAGGCCTTTTATAATCTAGCCATGAAAAAACTATTCTTACTACCGCTATTCTTATTTTGCCTAAGTATTTCGGCACAATCTGTTTCCTTGTTGGAATTTGAAGATGCTGAAATTGAGAGAATCATTTTGAATGAAAACAAAAAGAACGATAGCCTAACAAACAGTAAATCAGTCGCAAAAACTAATGTTAACAACAAGTTTATTAAAAGGGCAGACAGCTTTTTTGAAAAAATGTGGTATGCAGAGGCGGCTAAAGTTTATGATAAAGCTTTAAGTAGAAAACGAAAAGATTTTCCAGCGGCAGTTTGGTTAAGAGCAGGTGATTCCCACTACTTTAACTCCAATATGAAAATGGCAAGTAAGTACTACCAAATTGCCTATAAAAATGATGCTGATGCGGTTAGTAATGATGATTTATTTAAATATGCCCACGCTTTAAAGGGAACTGGCAGATATAAAAAAGCCAATAGAATCATGAAAATCTTTAATGCACAGGACATGCAAACCCTTTTGGCAAATAAAGAGGCCAATATCATTGAAAATAGTTTGGCAGAGAACAGCAAGCCTTATGAGGTAGAAATTAAAAACCTAAACATAAACTCAGAATATTCAGACTTTTCTCCAATGATAATTGGAGCGGGTAAATTCCTTTACGCATCTTCTAAAGATTCTGCATTTTTAAAAACCAGACGGTATAAATGGAACAAACAACCGTATTTAGATTTATATGTAGGCGAGGTTGGTGAAGATCTAGAAAAGGTCAAAAACGTAGAAAAGTTACCGCAGACCATTAATAGTAAATACCATGAGGCGGCGGTTACTTTTTCACCAGACAAAAACACCATTTATTTTACCAGAAACAACTATGGCAAAAAGCTTAAGCGCGATCAAAACGGTGTTAACCATTTAAAAATATACACCTCTACCAAAACAGAAAATGGTTGGTCAGAAGCTAAAGAACTACCATTTAATAGCGAAAACTATTCTACCGGCCACCCAGCCATGAACCAAGATGGAACCAAATTATATTTTGTTTCTGATATGCCGGGCGGTTTTGGTGCAACAGATGTTTATTACGTAACCATAAACGAAGATGGTAGTTATTCTGCGCCCATCAATTTAGGAGAAGGCGTAAACTCCAGAAGAAAAGAAATGTTCCCATTTGTTTCTGAAAATGCCTTATACTTTTCTAGTAATAGAAGCGAAGGCTTTGGCGGTCTAGATATTTATAAGGCAGATATAGTGGACGAGGGTTATAAAAACATTACTAATATAGGAGAGCCTATTAACAGTAACAAAGACGACTTTTCTTTTGTGATGGACGAGGAAAACAATTCCGGTTACTTTGCATCTAACAGAGATGGTGGTAAAGGTGATGATGATATTTATGCCTTTACTAATTTAGAGATAAAACCTCCTGTAGATATGCATGCTATAATAGAAGGAGTGGTCTTAGACGAGTTGACGGGAAATCCTATCCAAGAAGCGCTTGTAGCCTTATTGGATGAGGACGAAAATAAACTAGCAGAATTTGTTACGGATGAAAACGGAAGGTTTCAGTTTGATGATGTTAGCAAACAAAGTAATTATACTATTGTAAGTAACCTGCTAAGCTACATAGAGCATAGTAAAAATATTGCCACAGAAGACCAAGAGCGTGTAAGTTTAGAGTTATTAATGAAAAAAGAGGCAGCGCCCATTGTATTGGAAGACGGTGTTAAGAAGTTGAAAATTGACAACATAAACTTTGACTTTGACAGGTATTACATTAAATCTGAAGCGGCAAGTGAATTAGATAGGCTATTGGCTGTTTGGGAAGAGTATCCAGAAATGGTTATCAAAATTGAATCGCACACGGATAGTAGAGGTAGTAGCGCGTATAACCAGTATCTATCTGATAAGCGAGCCAAGGCCACAAGGGATTACTTAATTAAAAATGGTATTGACCCATCTAGAATTGCAAGTGCAGAAGGTTTTGGAGAAGACAGACCACTTAACAATTGTGAGGATGGTATTCCTTGTAGTAGAGACAAACACTTAGAGAACAGGCGTTCAGAATTTATAATTGTATCCATGTAAATAATGGCTAAAACATAAATAAAAAAGCCCCTTGAAAAAGGGGCTTTTTTATTAAATATATCCTAGGTTTTATTTGCTTGCCATCTCTGTTTCATTGGGAAACTTAAGCGTTTTTAATACCGCTTCCAATTCAAACATATAATCCCTTTTTTGCGTATTCGGGGCAAAAGTAAACCCTTCTAAAACCAATTTTCTGTTATTTGGTTTATCGTTGATAATGTACATTAAAAACGGACCAGCCATTGGATAACCGTTAATTTCCCAAATACCCCTAACTTCTGCTGCTTTTCTTCCTCCTATTTCTGCAGGAAACACATAAGGAGCAAATGCTTTTTCCGTCATCATATAAGTGCCTGCATCAGGACCGGGAACATACTTTTTACCTATACTATCCCTTAACTTAACAATATCTTGAACAAATGTAGAATCACTAGTAAACGTTTTATCTGGAATACTGTAGGCAATAATATTCATGTTACCCTTTGGTATTTGGCGATCAACCCAAACAAAGTTCTTTTCTTGCTTTCCAACGCGATATACAGAAGGTAAAGTGAGTTTAACACCTAATTCATCTTCTATGGCCGTTTCTTTGCTTAGAGAGCGGTTAAAACGTTCCTGTACGGCGGCAATCTCAACAGCTTTGAAGGCTGTAATGGCTTCTTTTGCAATTTTGTCTAGACCGGCAACTATTTCCGCATTTGTTTTACCCTTTACAACCGCTATATTTTGTGGGTCTGCGTATACATCTCGTTTAACATGGGCTATAGTCAACGTGTCTTTTTGAACAAAAAGAACGGAACGCGCGTGCGTAGTAGCTCCTTTAAATACTTGTGGCGGTATCTGTGTGAGTGTAAGAATGGCTTGTTCTGGCATTAAGCTTACGGCTGGGGCAGCAAAAACTTCGCGCACCTTTTCACCAACTTCTCCTTGCCACAAGCTGTTATCCATAACCACCATAAGGCTATTTTCACTCCCTGTAGAACCAGGCAAAAAGTTTGCCGCTTTTTTTTCTTGTTTACAGGAATAAACGGTCAGGGCCGCAAGGGCCAAAATGAATAGTGTTCCTAATTTTTTCATATCCTCTAATTTACGAAGAACAATTACACAATTTGAGTTTTGTTCCTGGTTTAAGGTTGTTGTTACTTAAACCGTTCCACTTTCGTAAGTTATCAATAGTTATGCCAGGATATTTCCTAGATATGGTCCAAAGAGAATCTCCTGATTGTACTACATGGATTTTAGATGGATCTGAGGGTAATTTTATAGGTTTTGCTGTTGCGGTCGTGGTGGTCTTTTTGCTAGTAGTGGTTGCAACTGCAACTGGTTTTCTAGGATAGATAACCAAACGCTGGCCAACCTTAAGGTTGTTATTTCGCAAACCGTTCCATCTTTTAATTTGGCTTACGCCAACTCCAAAACGCTCTGCTATTTTACCTAAATAGTCTCCACTTCTAACTTTGTACCTAACACGGTCCGTACTGGTGACCAATTCTGGCAATGTTTTTTCTTTCTTTTCAAACTCACTTTTAGCGTAAGAATAAATTGAATCTTCATTGCTTACAAACGCTCCAATATGCTTTAACGGCAAACGTAGCGGATACGTTTTACCTTCCACTTTTGGGATAATATCTAATTTATAAGATGGGTTCAAGAATTTTAATTCTTCTTCTGAAATTTTTACCAGTTTGGAAATGTGTTCAAAACCAATCATGTTTTTTACATGTACCGTATCCGTTTCAAAATAGGGTCTGTCTGCCCTTAAACCAACAATACCATGTTCATCTGCGTACTCAAACATATACATGGTGGCTAAAAACAATGGCACGTAATTGGCGGTTTCACGTGGAAGAAAAGGTCTAATATTCCAGTAATTAGTATGTCCGCCAGACCTTCTAATTGCTTTGTTTACATTACCCGGTCCAGAATTGTAGGCAGCCAATGCCAAATCCCAGTCATTGAAAATACTATATAATTTAGACAAGTATTTTCCGGCTGCTTGGGTAGATGCAATGGGGTCGCTACGTTCATCTACGTAACTACTTACATCTAGGCCATACATTTTTCCCGTTCCAAACATAAATTGCCATAGACCCGTAGCCCCCACCCTAGATTTAGCGGTAGGGTTTAATGCCGATTCCACAATGGCTAAATATTTCATTTCTAACGGAATGTTGTGAATATCTAGCTCTTGTTCAAATAGCGGAAAGTAAAATTGGCTCGCGGTAATCATTCTGTGGATTAAACCACGCTTTCTTTTTAAAAAAGACTGGATTACTTGTTCTAAATAAGGATTGTATTCTACGTTAAAGGGTGTTTTTGCATTTAAACGCTGTAGCCTTGCTTTTAACGTATCCGTAGATAAGTCTGCAGAAAATATAGAATCGTAATTTATACGAACCACCTCAGCATACATCTCATCATAAAATTTATGATTATCCCTTAGTTCTTTTAACCAAAGACTATCATAAACATATACTTTCTCAAACTCTTCCGTTGTAGTAAGTTCTTGCTTTTTAGCAATTGCAGGTATGTTTAATGGCGTATCATTAAGTACAGTTGTGGTTTGCGTACTATCCTGCTCTGTTGCCTTATGTGTGGTTTCTTGTGCAGTGGCAGTAAGAATACCTAGGGGAGCAACTATGCCCCAAAAAATTCGCTTTCTAATCATTTTTGACACCTCAGTTTGGAATGGGACGCGCTAAAATGCATCTTTTTGTTCAATAATTAAAATCCACTAAACAAAAAACAGCAATTTTAACGAACGCCCCTATTTCTATAACTAACTGATTATGCCATTATTGCAGCAATACCAGGTAAAGTTTTACCTTCTAAACTTTCTAGCATGGCACCACCCCCCGTAGATACATAGCTTACTTTTTCTTCAAAACCAAATTGCTTAACAGCCGCAACAGAATCCCCACCACCTACTAAAGAAAATGCACCTTTTGAGGTAGCCTCATCAACTGCGTTACCTATGGTGATGGTTCCCTTTGCAAAAGATTCCATTTCAAAAACGCCAACAGGCCCGTTCCATAAAATAGTCTTGGAGTTAAGAATTACTTGTTTAAAATTTTCCAAGGTTTTTGGTCCTGCATCTAGGCCTTGCCAACCATCTGGTATTTCTGTAACGTCTACAACCTGGGTTTTGGCGTTGTTATTAAAATCATCTGCGGCCAAAACATCTACTGGCAAATGCACAGCTACACCCTTCTCTTCTGCTTGTTTAAGAATATCTAGCGCCAATTCCATTTTATCGTCCTCACAAATAGAATCTCCTACCTTACCGCCTTTTGCTTTCACAAAGGTATAGGTCATTCCGCCGCCTATAACCAAGTTGTCTACCTTATCCAAGATGTTTTCGATTATGGTGATTTTTGAAGAAACTTTTGCGCCGCCAAGAATAGCGGTCACCGGTTTTTCACCGGTCTGCATAACTTTATCTATTGCTTTTATTTCTTTTGCCAATAAATAACCAAAACATTTATTTTCTGGAAAAAACTTGGCAACCACCGTTGTAGAGGCATGTGCCCTGTGCGCCGTACCAAAAGCATCATTTACATATATATCTCCAAAATGGGATAATTTTTCCGCAAAAGCTTCGTCACCATTAGTTTCCTCGTCATAAAACCTTAAATTCTCCAACAGGAGAATTTCTCCGTTTTGTAAATCTGCATAAGCCTGTTCTACCTTTTCTCCAACGCAATCTGCAACAAATTTTACTTGAACGCCTATAATCTCGCTTACTTTATCACAAATGTGAGATAAGGACAAGTCTGGATTACTCTGCCCTTTTGGTCTACCCAAATGGCTCATTAAAACAGCACTACCGCCATCTTCCAATACTTTTAAAATAGTTGGTTTGGCAGCATCGATTCTACTAGTATCCGTAACATTGAAATCCTCATCTAAAGGCACATTAAAATCTACACGAATCAAAGCCTTTTTGTCTGCGAAGTTATAGTCGTCTATTGTTCTCATATCAAAATTGGATTTAAGCTTCAAAAGTAACTAATTACCGACGCCGTGTAAAGGGGTTATTCTGAAAATTTGTAAAGTTTTGGTGCATTTTAGTTTAAATTTTTACATATCGCCAAATATGTATCTTTGACCATATGTTGTTTAAAGAAGTTTTAGGCCAGCACCATTTAAAAACACACTTAGCGGCCACCGCAGAGGCAGGTAGAATTCCGCATGCACAATTATTTGTGGGGCCAGAGGGTAGTGGAACCCTAGCAATGGCTTTAGCTTATGCCCAATATATACTTTGTGGCAATACTGGGGGCGAAAACCAGGGCGCTAATAACAGTTGTAATTTAAAATGTAATTCTTTTACCCATCCAGATTTACATTTTGTGTTTCCGGTTGCCAACTCTGACAAAGTTAAAACGCATGCCATAAGCGATAATTATATAAACGAATGGCGCCAATTTCTTAAAGAACAGCCTTACGGTAATTTATTTGATTGGTACCGAACCATTGGAATTGAAAAGAAGCAAGGCCTAATAGGGACTGAAGAAGCTCAAGAAATTGTAAAGAAACTAACCTTAAAATCTTATGAGGGTGGTTATAAGGTTATGTTGATATGGATGGCAGAAAAAATGAATGCCTCTGCCGCCAATAAATTACTTAAACTTATTGAAGAACCGCCAAACAAAACAGTTCTCATTTTAATTACGGAAGATGCGGAACAAATTATTAACACCATACGTAGCCGTTGCCAAATTTTACAATTTGGCCCTTTGCCAGAACCAGTTATTGTAGAACACTTGTTATTAAATGGGGCCTCTAGTGATGAAGCCAATAGGTTGGCACATGAAGCAAATGGAAATTACAACAAGGCTTTGGACCTATTGAACCAAGATTCTGAGGATTTGGTTTTTGAACGTTGGTTTGTTCAGTGGGTACGTACGGCTTTTAAGGCAAAGGGAAATAAAGCTGCTATTCATGACCTTTTATTGTGGAGCGATGAACTTTCTAAAACAGGAAGGGAAGTGCAAAAAAAATTTATACAATACTGCATTGGCATTATTAGACAGGCACTATTGTTAAACTATGGAGCCAATGATTTGGTGTATAGTAGTATAAGTGTAGATAACTTTGATTTAGCCAAGTTTGCACCTTTTGTTCACGAGAACAATATTATGGGCATAATAGAAGAATTGGAAAGTGCCATGCTTCACGTGGAACGTAATGGTAACACCAAACTTATTTTTACAGATCTTTCTATAAAACTAACGCGTTTGCTTCACAGCAAAGCCGCCTAAAAAACTAAGACATGCATTTACATTTTACGGAAAACGCAACGCAACTTATCCTGTTAACAATGATTATTATTGTTTTTATACAAAGTGGTTTAGATAAAATATTTGATTGGCAAGGAAACCTATCTTGGCTTAAAAGTCATTTTGAAGAAACTCCATTTTCAGGCTTTGTACCTGTGCTATTAGGAACTATTTTGGCAATGGAGCTTGTTGCAGGCATTTTATCCGTTATGGGGTTTGCCCACTTATTATTGTTTAATGATGTAAGTTTTGCCTTTTACGCAGCATTAATAGCAGCCGTGACTTTATTGATGCTTTTGTTGGGCCAACGTGTGGCCAAAGACTATGAGGGCGCAAAAACTATAGTTATCTATTTAATGCCCGTGTGTTTTTTACTCTTTTTGGTTACCAACTAAAATCTAATAAAAAGCGTATGGATAGTAGTTTATTCTTGTTTTTGAAAACGCTAAATACCTAGCAGCTAATTTTTAGTATAGAATATAAAAAAGGCCTTGGGTTACCAAGGCCTTTATTTTTTATTTAAAACACCGAATTACTGCTTATACTCGTCGTTTAAAATCTTAAGTACTTCTTCGGTCAAATCTTTTCCCTCTTCACCATAAAGCACACTACCACCTTCTCCACCGCCAAGGATGTAGGTGTAACCGTTTGCTTTACCGTAGGCTTCTATTTTTGCCTTCACCTTTTTTACCACACTATCCATTTTTTCCTGACCAGCTAGTTGAATAGTTTGTTCTTCTTGTTGTAAACTTTGACCCATCATTTGGCCGCGTTGTTGAATCATTCCGTATTCTTCTTGCGCCTTTTTCTGCGACATTGAATTTGCTTTTGTTTGAAAAGCTTGTACTTCCATTTGAAAGGCTTGCGAAATACTATCGCGCTTTCTATTTAACTTATCGGCTTTGGTTTTGTAATCTGCCTCTACGTCTAATTTTTCTTGATAGCCATCCATCAATTTTACGTTATCTACAAAACCAATTTTGTTTTGCTGGCAAGAAACCATAATTACCAAACCTAGTATTAATCCTAATTTTTTCATTCTATCGATTTAAGTTGCGGCTAAAATATAAAATCCATTTTAGGTAAGTAAATATTCTTTTTTAACAACATATAAACTCAATCTATAGCACCAAAAAGATGCTATAGATTTAAGCTATAGAAGTTGCGCCAATAGAAGCTTATTAGACAACTTTTTGAAGCTTTACCTATACAAACCATTGGCGTTAACCTTAAAAGCTGATTAAATAGGCTTATTTTGCTTTTTTAAGGATATAAATGTGAGAGGACCACTCTTTAGAACCTACAGCAACCAAATTACTGTAGAAACCATATAGAAACCCCTTAATAAGTGTATTTTTTACACCTTTATAGCGCTCCGAGAGCATGCTAACATAAAATGAATCAAAATACATAGGCTTAATCTTAAGCAACTTTAAATTATGTTTACCAAATAACTTTACAATACTACTCTTTGAAAAATGCCAAAGATGTCTGGGAACATCAAAAGCAGCCCAGTAATTTTTGTAATGCCGGGCGTCCCAACTTTTATAATTAGGCACCGCTATTACTAACACCCCTCCATCTGCTAAAAGCGAAACCAATTTTGAGATTGTTCCTTCCAAATCAGTAACATGTTCTAAAACATGCCAAAGTGTAATACAATCATAATTACCTGCTGCTAAGTCGTCCAATTCCTCATGTAATAAAATTCCTTTTGCACTAGCCAAACTTCTGGCTTTAGCATTGGGTTCTATTCCATAAATATCAAATCCACTTGTTTTGGCAACTGAAATAAAATCACCAGTACCAGCTCCAACATCTAGGAGCTTTTTACCGGCACCCACATAATTCTTCAAAAAAGAAACCTTTCGCTTTAAAGTGTATCTTTTGACAATTTGATACAATTTCTCAAACATTGAAGAGGCACCGTCTGTATGTGAAATGTACGCATCACTATCGTAATATTTACTTAATTCTTTAGGCGCTGGCTGGGTAACCAACATATCTAAAGAAGCATTATACATTAATTGAAACGACTCTTTTGTGACAGAATAATCTTTAGTTTCTAAATAAACCTTCATATTAATGCTAAAAAACAATAGCCTCAAAAGAGGCTAAAGTGTGTTGTTTTTTTTCGCAACTATGTTCCACGTGGAACATTAACGACCTAAATGAACCAAAAGCACAGAAATATCGGCAGGTGAAACACCGCTAATTCTAGATGCTTGTGAAATAGTCACAGGTTCAATTTCCTTTAGTTTTTCTCTTGCCTCAAAACTTAAAGATTTTAATTTAGAATAATCAAAATTTCGTGGAATCTTGATTCCTTCTAAACGTAAAAGTTTATCTGCATTGTTCTTTTCTTTTTCAATATAACCAGAATACTTAACCTGAATTTCGGTTTGTTCCAAGACATCTGTATTCAAGTTATTAGCAGCAACAAAATCTGAAACCGTACTCAATTGCAACATGTGGTCCATGGTTACTTTAGGCCTTGAAAAAACTTTAAATAGTTTGTCTGATTGCTTAACCAAAGATGAATCTAATGATTCTAAGATGGGATTTATTTCTTCTGGATTAAAACTGGTATTACGGAAAAAAGAAACAAAATCGTTAGATGCTTTCTCTTTATCTTCCATTTTCTTTAGCCTTTCTTCTGAAGCAAGCCCAATTTGATAACCCTTAGGTGTTAATCTTAAATCCGCATTATCTTGTCTTAATAGGGTTCTATATTCTGCCCTTGATGTAAACATACGATAAGGTTCTTCTGTGCCCTTTGTAATTAAATCGTCTATTAAAACTCCAATATAAGCTTCATCCCTATTTAATATAAAAGGTTCCTTTTCATGTACCTTTAAATGTGCATTAATACCTGCCATTAAACCTTGGGAAGCAGCTTCTTCATAACCAGTGGTCCCATTAATTTGCCCAGCAAAAAATAGATTCTCTACAAGCTTTGTCTCTAATGTATGTTTTAACTGTGTAGGTGGAAAATAATCATATTCTATAGCATAACCCGCCCTAAAGAATTTCACATTTTCAAATCCCTTTACTGAACGTAAAGCTTTAAATTGGACATCTTCTGGCAAACTTGTAGAGAAACCATTTACATAAACCTCTACAGTGTTCCACCCCTCTGGCTCAACAAATATTTGATGTCTATCCTTATCTGCAAAACGGTTAATTTTATCTTCAATAGAAGGACAATAACGAGGACCCAAACTTTTAATTCTTCCATTGAACATTGGAGATCTATCAAAACCCTCCCTTAATAAATCATGTACCAATAAACTTGTGTGAGTCATAAAGCAATCTCTTTGTACACTCAATTTATTGGTATCTAAATAAGAAAATTTTTCGGGTTTGATATCCCCAGGTTGTGGTATCATAACAGAATAATCTAAAGACCTACCGTCTACCCTTGGAGGTGTACCCGTCTTCATTCTGCCACTTTCGAAACCTAATTGCACCAATTCCTCAGTGATTCCTGTAGCGGCACTTTCACCGGCCCTACCCCCACCAAATTGTTTTTCGCCAATATGTATTAAACCATTTAAAAATGTCCCATTAGTAAGCACTACAGATTTAGCTTTTATTCGTAAACCTAAACTAGTTTTAACTCCGCTTATTTTACCATTTTCTATTAGCAAGCCACTAACCATTTCTTGATAAAAATCCACATTAGGTGTTTGCTCCAACAACAAACGCCATTCCTCGGCAAAACGCATTCTGTCGTTTTGGGTTCTTGGGCTCCACATAGCAGGACCCTTTGATTTATTGAGCATTTTAAACTGTATAGCAGAGCGGTCAGAAACGATTCCACTATACCCACCTAAGGCATCTATCTCACGAACAATTTGCCCTTTTGCTATACCACCCATAGCGGGGTTACAAGACATTTGCCCAATGTTTTGTAGGTTCATGGTTACCAATAAGGTACTAGAACCCATATTAGCTGCTGCTGCTGCTGCCTCTGCCCCTGCATGGCCACCCCCTACAACTATAACATCATATTCTTTATCAAACATAACTCTATTGTTCCACGTGGAACATCTTAATTGATTTGTTTTCTTCCGTTCTCATTCTACTAACATCTTCATCCGTTTTGTCCTTAAAACCCAACAGGTGTAAAACACCATGCGCCATAACACGAAGTAATTCATTAGTAAAATCTACTTGATGGATAACGGCGTTTTCCTTAACTCTTTCCATAGATATAAAAATATCCCCAGAAATATTATTACCATTAACATAATCAAAGGTTATAATATCCGTATATGTATCGTGTTTTAAATATTCTAAATTGATCTTGTGCAAATACCCATCATCGCAAAAAACGAAACATAAATCACCAACCTTTTTATCATAACTATTAATAATCCTAGTTAACCAATCGGTAAAATAGGATTCGTCACTTAACTCAAAATTGGTTTCGTATGCAAACTCAATCATTTCTATTAAAATAGGATTTAACCCGGTTTTTAAAATCAGTTTGCAAAGGTAATGGTTGTCTATTTAAAATTTCTATTTGTTCAAAATACTCACGCGCATCTTTATACTCCTTCTTGATTGTATTGGTAAAGGTACCACTCGTTTTTTCTGACTCACGTTGTGAATCCTTTCCTTGTTTTAGTTCGGCATCTTTAAGTTTTAGTAGTTGCTGTTGAATAACATTAACCCTATTTCTATTCTTGTTGGTAATTCCATTTTGTAGCAAGTTGTCTTCGAAATCCTGCATTTGTTTTATTAAACTTTTTGCCAAGTTTCGTTCCTCAGTATTCAGCATATCCTCTAATTGTTTTTCTAAACCAGAACGAATTTGTTGTTGTGCTTTATATATTTCAAAAATTTCTTGTAATTCCTCTTCAGAGATATCACATCCTCCTGAATCATTTCCAGAACCTCCGTTACCTCCACTATTTTTTCCACTTCCTTCTTTTCCATCACCGCTGCTATTTTCGCCCCTACCACCGTTTCCATTCTTGCCGCCAGCGTTATTTCCTTTCATTCCATTTTTACCACTCTTTCCGTCCTTACCTTGGCTTACCCCGGAATTTGAGTTTTCTCCCTTTCCCTTACCTTCTTTGCCATCACCTTTTTGTCCGTTATTTCCTTGACTCATTTTCTCCCCAATACTTTCTTGTTGTTTTATAATATCCGGAAGCTGAAAGTCCTGACCATTACCACCACCATTACCAGATTGCATACTATCCTGCATATTATCCAAAACATTTACCAAATAATCTGCTAAAGAATTTGAAGCAGTAAGCACATATTGTTGGTAACTCTTAGCCTGAAAAAGTTGATTTTCCGCAATACTAGCAAGACCTTTATCTATGTTATAATAGACTTCTTCAACCTGTACGTTTACAAAATCTGCTAACTCAACCTGCCTTAAGGATAGTGCAAACAAACTATCATCTACGTGGGTAAATAATTCCCGTAACTTCTTTTGTTCTTTAATACTACTTGAAAAACTATTTAAATCGCCCCGTTCAAAGTTCATGCTTTCCATTAAACCTTCTTGTTTAAAAGAAAAGATTAATAGATTATCTAATATTTGCCGTAACATTTCAGCATCTTCAGCAACTGTAGAACCACCACTAGAACTTGAAATTGATAGTTTTTCTCCTAATTCTTTCATTTTTGAACCGGCACTTCTTTGCTTGGATTGTACATTATTCTGAACCTTTTCATCTACATCCTTGCCGGCGTTTTCTTCCATCCTATGTTTACTTAACTCCTTTAATATATCTTCAACATCATTGTCTATACCCTCTAGTTTATTGTCATCAACATTTAGTTGAATGGGCTTTTTAAGGTTAGCGTTCTCTTTTAACAGTTCTCCAAATTTTTCTTTTAATGATGAAAATTTATCAGCAATAGTTTTTTGGGAAATTTGGTTGTCTTTATCCTCCAATTTTAATTTAGACAACAATTCTTGTCGTTCTCCCAATTTGAATATTTCTTCGGCTAATTGTTTGGCTTTTTCTGTTACATAGTATCGTTTGGTAAGCTCAACAATTTGTTCTAAGCTTCTTTTATTTGATGCTTGGGACTTTGCTAATTTGTCTAATTCTAATTGTAGCTCCTCCTTATTTATCTTATCCGCTACTTTTTCTAATTCTTCAAGCAACTTTTGATTTTTTTTAGCTAGTAATTCCTGCCTTTCTAATCGTTCTTGTAACAACTCATTCTTTTCCGCTAAAGTTTGTTTTAACTTATTGGAAAATTTTTCCATCAAACGTTCCTGGTTCAGTTGCTCTTGTAATTGTTTTTTAACCGCTTCCTTTTTATTAAAACCTAGTTCTTTTTGTGTTTTAAATTCTTTATCCAACTCATCTAATTGATCAAGCAGTTGTTCCCGTTTAGTAATTTGCTTATCAATTCCTTTAGATAAATTTTTACTTTCTTCTAACAGTTTATTCTCTAATTCCTCTTTACTAAGAATAGATGATGAAAACATTTGGGATTTGGTACTTTTACCACCACTAACCCCATCATTATCCGTTACCTTAAAATAAAAACTATACGCTTTTCCTGAATCCAGATTCAAACCTTCCGGAAATGTGTAGTAAAACTGACTAGACCTATCTAAATTCTTATCCAGTATTATGCTAGATTCTTTTGAACTACCTTCTTCTTTAAAGACCAATTCTATTTTACTAATACCATAATCATCTTGAACATCACCAGCAAAAAATAATTCGTTTATAACTAAGCTGTCTTTTTTTGATGCAACCGCTATAGAAGGATATTCATCCTTAATGACATCAATTCTATAAGGAATTGTCTCATAATCCTTTACCTTGGTATTACCTAATTGTATTTCATACTTAAAAGGATTGAATATCCTTTTTTGATATTCAAATTGATTTTCCTTTTGTTGAAAGGAAGAAATACTATCGCCTTCTATTAAATTGACATAATCTAAATTTGAACCACTAAGGTTCCATTTTACCCGTGTACCAAAAGGAACTTTAACATCACCAGAACCATTAACTACTTTATTTGGAATTCCTAGATATTTTGGAAAACTTAATTCTAATTGTAAACTACTTAACAAGGGCGTTTTAATAACAGATACATTATATCTTGGTGACTCCACATCACCCGCCACTAATTGAAACGAGAAATTCTCATTCTGAATTGGGAAACTAAAACGAAATCTACCATTAGTATTCTCTGCTAAGAAACGTTTTCCTTGAAAAAAGATATAAACCTCTTCAGGCTTTACCGATCCTTTTGTGCTAAAATCTAGGTTAAAGCTTTCATTATCAAAAGTCTGTAATTTAGAATTATCAATAGAAAAATGGAATGGTGCAGGCTTTATATAAGCTGTTTTGTAATCAGCAATACGCTGTATACCTTTAAAATAATCTCCAATAAAACCACTTAAAAAATATAATAATAATATACTAAACGGTATAATTAGAAGATAAGCGTTGCGCTTCACTTTACTAGAATCTACAGCATTTACAAAGGGAATGGAATTTAATTCTATGGACTTTTGATTAATTGCCGCCAAAATTAAATCGGAATCAGCCTTCTCAGATAAATCTAAAACATTGTTTAAACGATCATCTACATCCTTAAAATGATTACCAATGATTTTAGCTGCCTCTTTAGTCCCTATACCTTGTTTTACTTTAAGCAAATAAAGCAAAGGGTTAATTACGTAATAGTATATAAATAATACAGATAAAATTATCCCTAGGACAAAAAGACCTAAACGAAGATTTGGAGTTAACCATAAAAAACTTTCAACAGTACCCAAAAGAACTAATAACAACATACTTATTGTAACAAATACAATAGCACCCTGTAGCAGCCTAGTTAAATAGTACTTACGGATAAAAGACTGTAAATTATCAATTACTGTCTGAAAGTTATTCATATAAACATCATTTATTACAAGTTAATCCAGCGAAGCAAAAAAATTTTAAAATAAACTGTTAAATCCAATAAAGGATCCCAGTTTATTAAAACTAATAACGACAATTGTAATTGTATATTTGCGAAAAATTGAATTCATGTCTTTAGAAACTCGTGTACGATTTGCCCCTAGCCCAACCGGCCCATTACATATTGGTGGATTAAGAACTGCTCTTTTTAATTATCTATTTGCCAAGAAAAACAACGGTAAATTTATATTACGTATTGAAGACACCGACCAAAACAGATATGTAGAAGGCGCAGAAGTGTACATAGAAGAAGCTTTAAAATGGTGTGGTCTTGAACCCGATGAAAGCACAACAAATCCAGGAAAATTTGGTCCTTACAAACAAAGTGAACGGAAACATTTATATAAACAACACGTTACAAAACTTATAGAAAACGGCAAGGCATACTATGCTTTTGATACTCCAGAAAGTTTAGACAAGCATAGAAAACAACACGAAGAAAAGGGTAAAACCTTTATTTACAACTGGCACAACAGAGAAAAATTAGAAAATTCTTTGTCTCTTACTCCAGAACAAATACAAGAAAAACTAAATACTGGACAACCTTACGTAATTCGGTTTAAATCACCAAAAGACCGTGAACTACTTTTACACGATGAAATAAGAGGAACCATTAAAATAGATACTAACATTTTAGATGACAAAATTCTGTTTAAAAGTGATGGAATGCCTACTTACCATCTAGCTAACATTGTAGATGATCATCTTATGGAGATTACCCATGTTATTAGAGGTGAAGAATGGTTGCCCTCTTTAGCCCTACATTATCTTTTGTATGAAGCTTTTGACTGGGAAGCGCCAAAATTTGCTCATTTACCTCTAATTATGAAACCAACTGGAAAAGGCAAACTAAGCAAACGCGATGGCGATAAAGGTGGTTTTCCCGTATTTCCTTTATCTTGGAACGAATCTAAGGGCTACAGAGAAGAAGGCTATTTTCCTGAAGCAGTAATTAACTTTTTGGCTTTATTAGGCTGGAATCCTGGAACAGAACAAGAATTATTTAGCAAGCAAGAACTAATTGCCGCATTTAGTTTAGATAGGGTAAACAAATCTGGTGCGCGATTTGACCCTGAAAAAAACAAATGGTATAATCATCAATATCTACAACATAAAACCGCAGAAGAATTAAAAAGTTCATTGCTTCCTATATTAAAAGAAAAAGGAATAGCGCAAGATTTAATCACTTCTTTACCACTTGAAAAGATAATTAGTCAAAATCAAGAACGAGCTAACTTTATTGGGGACTTCTGGGGATTGATTGATTATTATTTTGAAGCCCCCTCTCAGTACGATTCCAAAGCTGTAAAAAAACAATGGAAGGAAAAAACTCCTGAACTAATGAACGATATAATTTCAGTTTTAGAAAGTATATCCCAATTTGAGACAGAAATAATAGAAACTTCTGTTAAACAATATATTTCTCAAAACGAACTAGGTTTTGGACAAATAATGCCTCCATTACGCCTATCCATAGTTGGAGCTATGAAAGGCCCTCATATTTTTGATATAATGGAAATTTTAGGCAAAGAGGAATGCATTAATAGAATAAAACAAGCTATAGCCAATTTGTAACAAAATTGGAATAAATAAGACTAATCCTCTGGTAACTGTTGTACCTTACAACAAATTAATCAACATTAAATCTATAATTATGGGGAACTTCTTATTTATTCCAATTTTAATACTTGTCATCTTTGCGGTTTTATCGGGGGTGTTTATTGTAAAACAACAAACGGCTGTTCTAATTGAAACCTTTGGAAAATTTACGAGTGTAAGACATTCTGGTATTCAATTTAAAATTCCTTTTGTTCAACGTATTGCTGCAAGAGTAGGTCTAAAAATTCAGCAATTAGATGTAATAGTTGAAACCAAAACTTTAGACGACGTATTCGTTAAACTTAAAGTTTCCGTACAATATGTGGTTATCAAAGAAAAAGTATACGAGGCATTTTACAAATTGGAATATCCACACGATCAAATAACTTCTTATGTTTTTGATGTTGTACGTGCAGAGGTTCCAAAAATGAAATTGGACGATGTATTTGTAAAAAAAGATGATATAGCAATTGCAGTAAAAAGCGAACTACAAGACGCCATGCTAGAGTATGGTTATGATATCATTAAAACCCTAGTGACGGACATAGACCCAGATCCGCAAGTAAAAGCGGCCATGAACCGTATTAATGCTTCTGAGCGAGAAAAAATTGCAGCCCAATTTGAAGGTGATGCTGCCCGTATTCTTATAGTTGAAAAAGCAAAAGCAGAAGCAGAAAGCAAGCGCTTACAAGGGCAAGGTATTGCCGATCAAAGAAGGGAGATTGCTAGAGGTCTAGAAGAATCTGTTGAAGTTTTAAATAAAGTTGGTATTAATTCACAAGAAGCGTCTGCACTAATTGTGGTTACCCAACATTATGATACTTTACAATCAATTGGAGAAGAAACCAACACGAATCTTATATTACTTCCAAACTCACCACAAGCAGGAAGCGATATGTTAAATAATATGGTGGCTTCTTTTACCGCTAGTAATATGATTGGAGAAAAAATGAAAGAAGCCTCTAAAAAGGAAAAAGAGTAATTCCTAACGATTTCCACAAAAAAACAAACCCAATCACGTAAAATGATTGGGTTTTTTATTAAAACACATTTTAAGCCTTTTTAACGCCACATTTAATCTTAAGCCAAGGAAGCATGCCAAAATTATAAATAACTAACCGTTGCGGCTTTAAAATATACCGTTTTGTATAATAAAATGTAATAGACACATTAAATATGATAGATATTTATAATAGTCCTATTTTTCTTTCAATTTTGCCCAAGTATCCCTAAGACCAACAGTTCTATTAAAAATCAAATTTTCATTAGTTGAATCTTCGTCCACATTAAAATAACCCAAACGTTGAAATTGTACTTGATCACCAATTTGTGCATTTTTTAAACTTGGCTCCAAATATCCGGTTACCACTTGCAGCGATTCTCTATTTACAAATTCCATAAAATCCTTTTCCTTATCGGCATCTGGTGTTTCATTAGTAAATAACCGATCATATAATCTTACCTCAGCAGTCTTAGCATGTTTAATAGATACCCAATGTAAGGTACCCTTAACCTTACGTAGGCTTTCTTCTGTTCCGCTCCCACTTTTACTTTTTGGGTCATAGGTACACTGTACTTCGGTAATATTACCATCCACATCTTTAGTACAGCTCTCCGCTTTAATAATGTAGCCGTTCTTTAACCTAACCTCTCCGCCTAACTTTAAACGGAAAAACTTCCTATTCGCTTCTTCTTTAAAATCTTCCTGCTCAATATAAATATCCCTTGAAAAAGGTACTTCCCTTGTTCCCGCGCTTTCATCCTCAGGGTTGTTCTCTGCTGTCAACCATTCTTCTTCTCCTTCAGGATAATTGGTAATCACCACTTTTAATGGGTTAAGTACGGCCATTACCCGTGGTGCAACTTTGTTTAAATGCTCTCGCACATGAAACTCCAATAAGGATACATCCACAACATTATCCCTTTTAGCAATACCAATGGTATCTACAAAGTTTCTAATGGCTTCCGGCGGATATCCTCTTCTACGCATTCCAGAAATAGTTGGCATTCTAGGATCATCCCAACCAGAGACCACACCATCTTCTACCAATTTCAATAGTTTACGTTTACTTACAACCGTGTGCGATAAATTTCTTCTTGCAAACTCTCGCTGTTTAGGTCTAAGTTTATCGTTAGATACCAATTGGTCTAAAAACCAATTATATAATTCCCTATGAGGAAGAAATTCTAAGGTACATAGCGAGTGGGATACCTGTTCTATATAATCACTTTCACCGTGGGTCCAATCATACATAGGATAAATACACCAATCGGTATTTGTGCGGTGGTGTGCCCTATGTATAACCCTATACATAATAGGATCGCGCATTAACATGTTAGTGCTGGCCATATTAATTTTAGCCCGTAAAACGTGAACACCTTCTTCAAACTCCCCATTCTTCATTTGCTCAAACAAGGCCAAGTTTTCAGCAACGGTTCTGGTTCTAAACGGGCTTTCAACACCGGGTTCCGTAGGTGTTCCTTTTTGTTTTGCCATTTCTTCAGAAGATTGGCTATCTACATAAGCTTTACCATCTTTTATTAATTGTACTGCCCAATCATATAATTGCTGAAAGTAATCCGAAGCATAACATTCTTTATCCCATTCAAAACCAAGCCATTCCACATCTCTTTTTATGGCATCTACGTATTCCTTTTCTTCTTTAGCTGGGTTGGTATCATCAAACCTAAGATTAACCGGTGCGTTGTAACGTAGCCCAAGACCAAAATTTAAACAAATAGAACTAGCATGTCCTATGTGTAAATACCCATTGGGTTCTGGTGGAAATCTAAAACGTAAATCATTTTTAGAATAGTCTTTGTCGAGGTCTTCCTCAATAATGTGTTCTATAAAATTCAAGGACTTTTTGGTCTCTTCCATATAAAATTTATTGTAGGGCAAATGTAGCTAAAAACAACAGTTATTAGCAATTTATCAACAGTATAACCTATAAGAAATAACGTTTCACAACAGAAAACCTATTCACCACAACAATAACTTTAAGTAGTTAATAAATATGTGAATATTTGATGTTGACAAGGTATGTAGAGCCCTGTTTTTAAAGCAAATAACACCCCAAATATCAACTAAAACTATGCTTCTGAGACATCTTTTTACATACCAACCCCAAATAGAACCTACACTTATGAAAACAAAAATTAATCAAGGTTTATGTGTGTTAGCTTTCCTGTTCATTGGATTGGCAACAGGTAGTGCACAGACATTGAACAAACCTACACCGGCAGACAATCCAAACCTATCAGGAAACTCAGAATGGCAAAATGCTTGTGGCTCTGCTAACTTTAATGAGTACTTTGTAAACTTTACCTGGAACCCGCCTTTGGTAGATGCCAGTAACGAATTTATTCTTGAACTATCAGATGCCAGCGGTAATTTTAGTTCTCCAGTAGAGTTGGCACGTGTTTCTGATAAGAATCAAGTATTTGACTTTGATATTGAATTTCAATTACCCGAAGATACCCAAGGTGAAGGGTACCGAATGCGTGTTAAAAGTACAAATCCAGAAAAGGTAAGCGAAGTTTCGGATCCATTTGCGATGTACTACATTGGTTACAATAGCCCAATTCTTATTAGTAAGGATGGTAATGGAACCATACCTCCTGGTGGTGTTATAGATTTATGTGATGGCGAATCATTAACACTAGCTACTCATAATGTATCCAATGCTACCCAATACAACTATAGTTGGTATAGAAGTGGAACAGCATTATCTGGAAACAGCAATAGCATTAACATAACAGAGCCCGGAATCTATTATGTAGAAATGAATTATGGCGCCTGTTCGGGGTCTGCAAATACACTTTCTAATAGTATAGAGGTAAACATTAATGCTGCCCAAGGCGTAGCCATTAACACGCCCACAAAATCTGTTTTGTGTAGTGAAGATACGGTTACCTTAACTGCTAGCGTGCAAAACCAAGGATATACCTATACTTGGTACAAAGACAACCAAATTATACAAGCCGCAACCTTAGAGGGCTTTAGTTATACAGTTGATGCGGCAAACGCAGGCTTTGAAGGTGATTATCAAGTAGAAATTGAAGGAAGCGGCATTTGTGTTGAAAAATCTGATGCAGTTACCATATCCAGTGCTGGATCATTTACGGTGGCTTTAGACAATACAAATGGAATTGCCTTATTACCAGGTTCAACCGAGACCATTACCGTAACCACGGATGCGGCTTCGGCTACCTACCAATGGTATCAAAATGGAACTGCAATAGCTGGTGCAACCAACGCTAGTTATACTATTACGGCAGTAGGAGACTATTATGCTACCGTTACCGAAACCGGTGGTGCATGTACTTCTGTTACCAAAACTACAGAAACGGTATCCGCAGCGTATCCTTCTGCTT
The DNA here is from genome assembly GCF_056160685.1 of Croceivirga sp. ABH4_376. NCBI lineage: Bacteria > Pseudomonadati > Bacteroidota > Flavobacteriia > Flavobacteriales > Flavobacteriaceae > Croceivirga > Croceivirga sp. ABH4_376. Next base: position 398,816 of record NZ_JBSWXQ010000001.1, read on the forward strand.
TAAGCATAGCTATTGATTATATGACTGCATATACTCCGTGTGAGAATACAAACATAGAATTAGAGGTTAGCAATATTACTGCTACGGACGCAAATGGCAACACTACCGATGTTACCGAAAGTTTAAAAGCTGACTTTGCCTACCAATGGATAAAAGACGGCGCTGCCATTGATGGTGCAACATCTTCTTTATTATCTATTCTTAATGCGGATGAAAATGGTGCATATACACTAGAAGCAAACCTAGAAAGTTTTAATCTGGTTTCCAATGAATTATCTGTTGTGCTAAATGCTAATGATCCTATTACAATTGCTGCAGACGGAACCCAAATATGCGATGGTGTTATTGTTACCCTTAGCACCGATTATGATTTAAACAATGTTGATTTTGAATGGTATAAGGATGGTAACAAAATAACTGCTACCACAACAAGTTTAACGGTTACGGAAGCTGGTAACTACCAATTAAAAGTTTTAACCAATGGTTGCCCAACACTTTCCAACGAAATCGCGGTCAACGCATTTGACGAAAGTATAGTGCAATTAGATAAAGAAAACAATATAGTAATCCCAGAAGGCGAAACTACCACTGTTAATGCTACTGGAGCCGATAGTTATGTGTGGTTTAATGAAGCCAACGAAAACTTAAGTACCTCTAGTAGTGTTACCTTGACAGAAGAGGGCACCTATCTACTTGTAGCGACAATTGGTAATTGTAGCGTAAGCAAAACCGTTACCCTAGCATTCAGAGATAATTTTGATATACCAAATGTGGTAACTGCTAATGGAGATGGTGTAAACGACCTTTGGATTATTCCGAATACCTATTCTAGAAAAGCGAATACAAGAGTAATTATCTATAACGAAAACGGAGAAGAAATAGTTAACCAATTGGATTACCAAAACAATTGGCCTAATTCTACTACCGGTTTTACTAAAAAGAATCAGCTCTTTTATTACAAAATAGTAGAAGCAACCAAAACCTTACGACAGGGTACCATTACGGTTATCCGTTAACCTAACAAACAAATGAACAAGTATAACAAACTAATCCTAACACTTATGGCAGTTCTTTCTTTTGGTGCCCTTACGGCCCAAGAGGAAGATCCGTTCGTAGCTTATGATTTACCTACCCAGAACTTGGTAAAATTCAATAGATATTTATTGAACCCAACCTTTTCTACGGTTAGGGAAAACAAATCATACATCAACTTATTTCACAGAAATGAGTCGGTTTCTTTTGATGACAACCAGCAGACGTATTTTTTAAGTTATAGTGGTAGAATTGGAGACCGTAGTGGTGTAGGTGTTAGTTTGTATAACCAAAGAGAAGGTATCATAGACAACTATGGTTTATTGGCCAATTACGCATATGGTGTAAAATTGAGTGAAAAAAGCAATTTAACCTTTGGCGCCAACTTTTCTTATTATAAGAGTGGAATCAATCAATCTAGGGCAAATACCCTAGATCCAAACGATCCAATTCTACAAGGTTCTAATGATATCTCCTTAATTACCGTACAACCTGGGTTTAACCTTTCTTACGGTCAATTTGACTTTGGTGTTATTGCGGACAACCTTTTTGATTATAATTTAAAGACTAGTGAAACCCTTACCAGTTTTGATGCTAAAACCTTTACGGGCCATTTACAATATACCCACGAGTTTACCAATAATAGTGGTTTACTAGAACAAGGTAGATTAATGCCATTGGCAAGAGTACGTTCTATTGCTAATGAGGATATTAGCCTTGGTGGAAGTTTAATCCTTGATTTGCCCAAAATAGGATGGTTACAAGCAGGTTATGATCAATTCTATGGGGCTGCGGCAGGTATTGGTTTTAACCTGAACAAAAGAATCTCTTTAGGCTATAACATTGAAAAGGGTCTTTCTAATAATATTGAACAATTTGGTGTAAACCATGAAATATCCCTAGCCTACAGTTTTACACCAACCCTTACCGAAGATCGTGTTCTTCTTGAAAAAGAGAATGAGGACCTAGTAAACAATGACGAGGAGGAAACTCCAATTGAAGAACTTACGCTATCTGAAAAAGATTTAAAGATCGCAGAATTGCAACAAAAACTTGCGGAAAACGATGCAATCATTGAAGAATTGATTTTTCGTCAAGATTCTATTGAATCTAACAGACAAAGTGATTTAGAAAGACGGTTTGCCATGGTAATGCGAATGGTTAAAAGAGAAACCGAAGGCAACAGACCGGACATAGAAAAAAGAGCTCAAGAATTATACTTGGCAAATTCTAATACCACTTCCGCTTTGGTTCAGAATGATGCCATTCCCAGTAATGATATTAAAGAAGCAGAACCAAATAACACTTCAAACATTGATGATATTATACAAGATCGTATAAATTCCTCAGATGCGGTAGTAGAAGTGGTAAAAGAGAAAAAAGAGCCTACTGAAAACGTAAGTCTTGGAAATTCTTATACCAAAAAGTATAAAATAGAAGAGCCTTCACAGTCTAACCGTTCAACTCTATTAGCTGAAACGAAATCCACACTAGCGGAAAATAATAAAGACAACACAAATTATAACAATCGTTCTAAACGATATAAAGCATTCTCCATTCCAGATGTAGAGAGCGGTAGCTACGTAATTGCCAATGTTTACAAGGGCACAAAATACATGTCAGAATTTATGGATTCAATGACGGACCAAGGAATAGAGACAGATTACTTTACCAATCCAAGAAATGGTCTTAACTATGTTTATATCAAGGGTATACAGAACAAAAAAGATGCAATAGCAGCCCAAAAAAGTAATTTAAACGGTCAATACCAAGGTAATACTTGGGTAATGGATGTAACCAATAGTTATACAGAAGGAGCATATGTAGAGAACTCCCCCAAGTCTTCCTCTACTTATAATGATTCCGTCTTGGAACAAAACTTAAACCATGCAAAAAGTCAAAAATCAGGTATAGCTTATGAGACTTTACAAGTAAAAGGTTTAAAAACTGGTTACTACATAATTGCCAATGTATTTGCTAAACCAAGAAATGCTACCCGTTTTATAAAAGAACTTAATGATCAAGGATTACATGCCAGTTATTTTATTAATCCAGAAAACAACTATAGGTATGTATATCTTAAAAAACATCAAGAATGGACAGATGCCTTAGTGTCTTACTATTCTAACATTAACAATGCATACGGTGATCCTATGTGGATCATGCGTGTAAAACCTAACTATAGCGCATAACTAATCATAATGAGTAAGCCCCAACTAACCAAGTTACTCTTTGTAACCCTATGCCTCTTTACCCTGCAATCTATATTTGCACAAGTAAAGAACGATTTTGATCCTAGATATAACGACAATCTAAGAGGTGATTTAACCTTGATAGGAAACAATATTGTTAACAGGGACGGAGGAACTAATACTACAGAACCAGAAGACCCCTATAACACTACAGGATTTAGGCTTGTCTACTACAGAGGGCGACTCTATAGAGTTCCAAATGCTACAGCTAATGATAGTTTTGATATGCAGTACATAGATGTGGATAACGATCCTTCCACATTTAGTTCTAGTAGCGCAGATTTAAACGTACCAGACACAGATTGTTCTAGAGTAAGGTATGCGGGTTTGTATTGGTCTGCTGTTTACGTTAATAACAATAGAAATGGTATAGATCAAGTACGTTTACGTACGCCAGGTTCAACCAATTATATAGACATAAATGCTACTGAGGTATTATTTGATGGTCTTGGAGATACCGATTTTGGATATTATAGCCCATATGCCTGTTACGCAGATATTACAGGATTAATTACAGGTTTGGCAAACCCAAACGGTGAATATACCGTGGCCAATATTTTAGCGAGCAATGGTGGGGGTATCTCTGGAGGAATTTCCGGAGGTTGGACCATGGTGGTGGTTTATGAAAACCCAAACTATCCAGGTAAGTATATAACTACTTTTGATGGTTATGCAGGTATAAAATCAGGGGAAAGCCTAGATATTCCAATTTCTGGTTTTACCACCTTGCCGGCTCCGTTTCCTGTTAATGCACGTTTAGGTGTAAGTACTTTAGAAGGTGATAACAATATAGAAGGAGATGGCCTTGCCTTTAGAGCAAACATGAACGGTGGTTTTACACCTTTGGGCAATGGTGCCAACCCAAATAATAACTTCTTCAACAGTAATATTACCTTTGAGGACAACGTAATTATGGACCGTAACCCAAATAGTATTAACACACTAGGTTGGGATATAGACCATTTTACCATACCCAACACACTTAACAATGTAATTCCAAACGGAGAAACAGGTGCCGTTTTAAGAGCTTCTTCTTCCCAGGATAAATACGATATCTTTTTTACTTCTTTTGATGTAGAGATTATTGAACCAAACATTCTTTTAACCAAAACCGTAGAGGATATTGGTGGTAACGATATTACTGGACAAGGTGTAAATCTTGGACAGTTATTGGATTATGTATTAACCTTTGAGAACACGGGTAATGATGATGCCATTAACTATCAAATAAGAGATGTTCTACCCATTAATGTAACTTTAGATGAGAGTAGTATAGTTATGCCTACAGGCGTTACCTATACGTTTGATGCGCCCTCTAGAACCATTACATTTAATGTGCCAGATAGTTTGGTAGAAGAATTTGATCCCGCATCGAGTATTCGAATGCGCGTTCAAGTTGCAGAGAACTGTTTCGACTTTATTAATGCCTGTTCAGATTTAATAGAAAACCTTGCCTATTCTACGTATAGAGGTGCTATTAACTCCGCAACCATTACAGATGATCCATCGGTTACTGATTTTGATAATTGTGGATTTGTAACCCCAGGGGCAACCAACTTTTTATTGGATGATTTAGAAAATTGTGATTATTCTAGAACCGTTTTGCTTTGTGGTGAAGATGTCTTGTTAGACTCTGGTGATAATTTTGATAATTATATCTGGTATATAGACGAGAATGGAGATAGATTAATAGACGCGGGAGACACGGTTATTACTGATGCCGACGCGGATAACGACCCGAGTACCATAGTGGTTACTGAACCGGGAGTTTACATTGTAGATAAGCAGGTTGCAGATCCTTGTAAAGGTTTTCAAGAAATTATAACTGTAGAATTATTTGGCCAAACACAAAGTAATCCAATAACCGCCTTAATTAACGATACTACAAATACCGTTGAAGGAAACATTCTTGTTTGTCCAGATGATGGGGAAGAATTACCGGAAATCTTTTTGTGTGGTCTTAACGACGTAGAACCAATTCAAATTAATATTCCTGATGCGGTAAGCATTGTTTGGCAACAATTAGACGAAGCTAGTTGTGCCGAAGCCAATACAGATTGTGCCAACAAAAATAACACCTGTACTTGGAACCAAGTAGAGACCGGTTTTACCTATAACGCTTCAGATGCTGGCCAATTTAGGTTACAGATTAACTATGAAGATGGTTGTTTTAGTAGGTTTTACTTCAACGTATTTAAAAACCCTTTAGATCCACAGGTAGAAACACAAGATATCATGTGTGGTGTAGATGGCTTTATTCGTGTAACCAACATGCCGGTTAATTACGAATATCAATTGGTAAATGATGCTACAGATGCAATAATAACCCCGTACAGTGCTGGCCAAGGCCCAGAATTTCCAATAAGTCAGAACGGTGCCTACCGTGTAGAAATGAGACAAATTGGTGTTACTGGCGGTTGTGAATTTGTAGTAGATAACATTGGTATTAGAGAGCGAAATGTTAGTATTACAACAGACATTACTAATGTAAATTGTAATGGTCTGGGCTCTATAAGCGTTTCTCTTTTAGATGCAGATGTACAGTATTATTACAGTTTATTACAAGGTGGAACGGAAGTAGATAGTTTTGGACCCTCTGATGATAACAATTATACTTTTGAGAATAAGGCCGCAGGAGATTATACGGTACGTGTAACCACAGACGCGGGATGTGATTTAACACAAGACGTTACAATTTTAGATGAATCTGATTTAGAATTAGAAGCAGTAATCTCACAGCACATTTCTTGTAGGGAAGGTAATATACAAATGAACTCTACTGGTGGGCAAACGCCACATACCTATGCCATTTACGAGTTTGTAGATGAAAGCGGTACAACTATTACTTCCTACAGTGATCCTTCTGACGTTCCCAATAGCGAATTTCAAACAAGTGTAATCTTTGATATTCTAATACCGGGCACCTATACTTTTGTAGTGGTTGATAGAAACAATTGTTTTGCTTTCTCTAACCCAGTAGAAATTGTGTTAGTTCCCTCTGTGGAATATACTACAAGCTTTGAAGACGAAAGTTGTTTTGGGGCCAACGATGGTAGTATTAACATTAATTTGGTTACTTCCAATGGATACAACGTAACCTATTATTTGGAAGATGAAAATGGAAATCAACTAGCGAGCAACAATTCTGGTCAGTTCTTAAATTTAGCCCAAGGAGATTATGATGTAATAATAGATCAACGTAGAGGAAATACCCAATGTGATTTTGTGGAGTCTTTTACCATAGGTGGCCCTACAAGTGCTGTTACAGGTAATATTGCTTTAATTCAAGATTATAACTGCTTACAGAATGGTATTATAGAAGCACAAAATGTTACGGGCGGAGACGCACCTTATGAATATAGCATAGACGGTGTTAATTTTGTAAATGGAGTAGGGGCAGAACGTTTTAGCAACCTTACGGATGGTACCTATAGCATTACCATTAGAGATGCCAATAATTGTACGTTTGTTACAGACCCTATTACTTTATTACCACTTAATCCGCCAACAGATTTAGACTTTACGGCTAGTGCGGTTACCTGCCCAGACAACACATCTAATGTAACTGCAACCGTTACCGCGGGTACGGCTCCTTTTGTTTTTGAAATAATTGCGCCTTCTACGGTTACTCCTGATTCTGCTTCTGGGTCTACAGCAACTTTTAATAACTTATCCCCAGACACCTATAATTTTAGGGTTACGGATAGTAGAGGTTGTGTGTATACGGAAACCTTTACCATTGCTCCTATTACACCAATAAATTCTGTTGGTCAATTAGTGAGTAATATTAGTTGTTTAAATGCAACGGACGGTGAAGCAAGATTTACCGTAAACGGATTTAGCACTACCTACAATTACAATATAACAGGTCCGCAATCATTTAGTGGCACTAATGAAACGAACACCACTATAGACCTAACCAGTCTAGCAGCAGGTACCTATGATATAACTGTAAATGATAATGCTACCAATTGTACCGATACCGCATCGGTTACTGTGGAAGCACCCACTGCGCAATTGGCTATTTCTATTGTAGAAACACAACCTACCTGTATTACAGATGGTAGTGTAGCTGTTACCGCAACCGGAGGTTGGGGTAGTTACACCTTTACCTTAACCAATCCAGATACCACCGTTTTTGGTACAAATACTACTGGTTCTTTTAACGGATTAACACAAACGGGACAATACACGGTTCAAGTGGAAGATGCAAATGGTTGTGTAGTTCCTGGTAATTTTACTTTAAATGCAGCTATAGCACCCGTTTTAGAACTAGTTCCTAACGATTTTTGTTATGACAATGCAACAGGTTTAACCCTAACTGCAAATGTAACCAGTGGAGGCGATGGTAATTTTGAATATAGTATTAACGGAGGTGCTTTTTCTAACAACAATAGTTTTAATAATCTTTCTGCAGGTACGTATACCGTTACCGTTCAAGACGGAAATTCTTGTACCGATACGGAAACAATTACAATTAACCCGCAACTATCGGTAACGGCAACAGCAAGCAATATTACAGCTTGTACTACTTCTACTACGGTAGATATCACAGCTGCTGGTGGCGATGGTAATTATGTTTACGCAGTTGTTTTAACGGGTACTACTCCGGCTGCCACGGACTTCTCAACCACAAATCCTGCAACAGTTAACGCTACAGGTACTTATGATGTTTATGTAAGGGATAATTCTGGCAATACGGATTATTGCGAAGCAGTAGATACCATTATAATCAATCAAGACCCTGCCCTTAGTTTATCCCTATCTAATACAGCTATATTGTGTAGCGGTGATGCTTCATCAACACTTACGGTAACTATTGCGGGCGGTGAAGGACCATATACCTACAGCATTGACAATGGTGCAACCTATCAACCAGAAAACACATTTGAAAACCTTACTGCAGGTAGCTACCATGTTAGGGTTAGAGATGCTAATTCGTGTGAAATAGACCAGATTTATAACATTTCTGAACCATTACCTTTAAGCGCTTCTGCGGCAGTAGCACAACTGGCAGAGTGTAACCCTAGTGGTGCAGAAATAAGAATTACAAACGTAATTGGAGGTACAGCTCCCTATACCTATAGTTTTGATGGTGGTAGCACCTATGATACAAGTTCTATAGAAAATCTTTTACCAGGAGACCATACATTATTTGTAAGGGATGCAAACAATTGTACCTACCCTATGACAGTTACTGTACAGCCAGAACCTACCCCACCAAATGCTACGGCCACAGTAGATTATGAGTGTGATGGAGAAGGTATAATAACTGTAACACCAGACAGTGCAGATTTTGACTACACGTATTTAATAGATGGTACCCCTAATACGCCAGATACTTCTAATATTTTTAATAATGTGCCTACTGGTAACCATACAATAACAATCAATTATACCAGTAATCTTGCGCCAACGCCAAGTATACTGTTGACTGAAAATTTTGGTACGGGTGCTAATACCCCAATTAGTGAAATTGACCCGGCTTATTGTTATGAACCTCAAGACGGTTCTACAAGTTTATGTGGGTTTGGAACGGATACACATATCCAAGACGGTGAGTATTCTGTTACAAACTTGATTGTAAATCCTTACGGTTCTTGGAGGTCTCCTAGTGATCACTCTGGATTAGCCAATGGCAGGTTCTTAGCTATTAACGTAGGTGGTGTAGCCGGTGTGGGTGGCATCGTGTATCAAAAAACAGGAGTTGAGGTAATACCTAATCAAGATATCGAGATTTCATTATGGGCATTTAACCTATTAAGAACAGGGTCAACTGGTGGAGACCCTTCTATAGAAATTCAATTAGTAGATGGTGGTGGTACAATAATCGCCAGCACTACAACAGGAAATATTCCTAAAAACAACAATGCTAACGATTGGCAGAATTATACGGTTAATCTTAATCCAGGAGCCAACGCTAACTTAGATATTGTAATAAGAACTAACTCGGCAGTTACGCAAGGTAACGACATTGCTATAGATGACATTCAAGCATTACAATATCCAGAGGTATGCCCATCTAGTATTACCTTAGACGTTTTAGTAGAAGAAGGTAATGCATTAGCTGCTAGTATTACCAATTTTACCAACATTAGCTGTAATACCGGTAATGATGGTGCAATTACCTTTCAAGTAGAAAATTTTGATACCACAAATGGTTACGAATACCAAGTAAACGGTGGTGGTTACACAACTACTACCAATGCTAGTGTAACCTTACCAAGCTTAACCGCAAATACTTATGTAATTGATGTTAGGGACATAAATGATACTAGCTGTGCAATACAACTTACACAAGTTTTAACAGAACCAACCGTAGTAGAAGTAACAGCCACTTTAGATGCGCAAGTTACCTGTACGGCTGGGGCAACCATAACGGCAAATGCTACTGGTGGCACGCCTAATTATACCTACCAATTAGAGGATAATACAGGTACACCAATAACTAACTTCGATTTTGTTACCAATGGTACTAATACTCTTTTTGCCGATTTGGCCGCTGGTACCTATATCGTTCGTGCAAGAGATACCAATGGTTGTGAAGATATAATTGATTCGCCCATAATAGTAAATGCACCTGCCGTGTTAACGTTTAATGCAACTGCTACAGCTTGTTATAGTGGTGCTAATGACGGAGAAGTTATTGTAAACGTAACCGCTGGTAATGGTGACTATTTATTTAGTTTGAATGGTGGACCGTTTGTAGCTCCAGTACCATCGACATTAACATCTTACACCTTTGATAATTTAGGTCCAGGTACCTATACGGTAGATGTTATAGATGCTTCTGGGTGTACCGCACCGCAACAAAGTGTAACTATTACAGACCAGTTGGTGGCAAATGCCGTACTAGACCAAGATTTAACTTGTCTGGTTGATGCACAAGTAACCATTAACCCCTCAGGTGGTTCTGGTACCTATACCTACGAATGGTCTAATGATGGAGGAACAACGTATAACACCACCGGTTTTACGGGTAATGTATTTACTACCAGTGTAGCGGGTACGTATCAATTTCAAGTAACGGATACTACCAGCCCTACAGCTTGTAGCGTAGTTACCAATACCGTGACTATTACACCCGCTGTGCAACCAGTAATTAGCAACGTAACACCTACTCATATTTTATGTCATGGTGAAAGTACCGGTGCTTTAGATGTGGTTATCAATACAGCTGTTGGTGTACCTCCTTATATAATCAATGTAGTTGAAACCGGTTCTGGTACTCCCTACGGAACTCAAACTACCGGATTACCAGCTGGTGATTACGAAGTAACCATCACAGATGATAAAGGTTGTGTGTCTAATCCTTTCTTGGTGACCATTAACCAACCTGATGTTATAAACTATACCACTACAGATGTTCCAATTACTTGTAACCCACTTGGTGGTACAGATTCAGGTTCTATTACCGTTTCTGGAACCACTGGTGGTACAGCAGAATACACTTATATCCTTACTGCTAATAATGGCATTGCTCCACAGACGTATACTACGTCTCCTGGGAATATAGATCATACCTTTAACATTCTAGATTTTGGTATCTATACCGTAGATGTTGTAGATGCAAACGGCTGTGCGGCTTTTAGTACTGAAGTTATTGCTTCGCCTCCGAACGATTTGGATATAGACGTTACTACAACTACGGCAGACTGTACTTCAGGAGGTACAGCAATCATTACCGTTAGTGCTGCAGTAGGTAGTGGAGATTATGAATTTGGAGTATTAGAAACCTATTCACCTCCTTATTCAACTTCTTATCAAGGTCCAGATAGCGTGGGTGGTAATACTGCAACCATTACAGGTTTAATACCTGGGGTAACGTATACTTTTGTGGTATACGATAACACTACCATGTGTTATTATTTTGAAGAGGCAGACGCGCCTATAGACACACCTTCTAGTATGACAGTTACTTCGCAAACCGAAAGTAATGTTACTTGTACAGGTAATGCAGATGGTAGCGTTTCTTTTGAATTTACTGGTTTTGACGCTGGTGCAACAGATGTTAGATACGAGATTTTCAACAGACAATCTAACGTTACTACAGGTCAGTTTGCACAAGTTCCTGTGAATGCACCAACAACGGTAACCATTTCTGACTTTGGTGCTTTAGCTCCTGGTGAATACTATGTATTACTTACCGAAATTGGAGGTCCAAACAACGGTTGTACCGTTTCTGGAGATTTATTCTCTATACGTGAATCTGCCAACCCGTTAGATTTAGACGTAGCATCACCAACAAACGATAATTGTAATCTTAATGCTGGGGTTATAACAGCCACGGGAAGATTTGGTACCGCTCCGTATGAATATCAATATTTACCTGATACAGCAGCAGCTCCTTTAGCAACAGATGCTGGATGGACTACCAATACTAGTGCTAATGTAGAAGCAGGAGATTACATTGTTTATGTAAAAGATGCTTATGATTGTATCCATTTAGAACCTATTACCGTTTTAGAAGATGTACGCCCAGAAATTACACTTGCTATAGTAGATGAATGTGTAGCTGAAGGTAATTTTGAGGTATTGGTTACCCTTGATAATCCAGCAACTGCTAGCGCGCCGTTCCAAATAAGTATTAATGGCGGTGCTTACCAAAACTTTACATTCAATGCAAGTAATGAATTTACGGTTACTGGCTTAAGTTCTGGTTTAACCCAAACCATAAACGTTAGAGATGTAAATGGATGTGAGGATTCGGACACCATAGATATTTATCCTCCTTTACAATTTAATGCTCGTTTAACCACTGCTTTAGATTGCGAACCTGCTCCCGCAAGCAATGCCGAGATTACTATAGAAGTGTTAGCTGGTTCTGGTTCTTATGATTACGAAATTGATGGGCCAGGTACAGCAGACCAAGCACAAACTAACATGGTTGGTACCAGCGTTGTTTGGACAGATGCGAGCGTAGCTGGTGATTATGATATTACGGTTTATGATACCAATACAGCAATTCCTTATTGTTTGGGTACAATTACTGTAAATGTGCCAGCTGCTGTACAACCTATATTTACGCATACACCTTCCGATGTTACTTGTAACGGAGGTGCAGATGGTACTATCCAATTATTTGAAACCAATACAGGTATTAATCCATTAACCTATACCATTACACCAGCCGTTGGTTCTTTTAATAGTACAACACTAACTTTTGAAAATCTACCGGCAGATACGTACACGGTTACTGGTAGAGGTACAAATGATTGTGAGTTGGTAATCAACAACATTGTTATAGATGAACCTACGCCGGTTTCAATAGATAATGTAATTACTACAGAATTCCTTTGTACCGACGGTAATAATGAAAATAATGCGACTATAAGCGTTGATGCTATTACCGGCGGTAGCGGTACTTATGTGCGCTATGAATTTATAGAAGAAGATGACCCTAACACTGCTACTGTAGAAACACCCGTAACCGTACAAAACGGAAATAACCAAGTACTTACGGTAACCGATTTTGCTGGTGGGGTATATACGATTAATGTGTACGATTCTGCAGGATGTATGGACAGCACTACCGCTACAATAGTTCCTTTTGACGAACTACAAACGGCTACAGCTGCCATTACCAATCCATTGAGTTGTTCTCCGGGTTCTGATGGTGAGATAACTATAACAGTAACCTCAACAGCAAACGATGCTAATCAATATGAATATAGTATTAACAATGGTGCTACTTGGCAAAATACTGGCAATAGCGCTACACCTAATGTATTTGGTGGTTTGGCCGCAGGTACCTATAATTTCTTGGTAAGACATCGAGTAACGGGTTGTATTATTAGCACTTCTGAAACCCTTACAGACCCTAACACCTTTACTATTGATGTAGACGTGGTAGACGATGTTATTTGCTTTGGAACGGCTACGGGTGAAGTTACCTTTGAACTGATAGATGCAACCTATACCAACGGATTCTCTTGGGAGATATTCAATACCAATGGTACACCAACCAATCCAGGTGACGACACCTCTGAAGGTACTGGTTCCATTGCTACTACAGGTCCTACGGCTGGTATTAATTTACCTGCAGGTAGCTATTATGTGGTTATTACGCAAGATAATTTCCCAACCTGTGAAAATACACAGGCCTTTACCATTGCTGGTCCTAATGCTGCTATTACCGCAAACCATACAACAACACCTATTACCTGTATGTCTGCTTTATTAGATGATGGTAGTATTACCATTACCAATGTACAAGGCGGTTGGGGAGGCTATACCTACTTTGTTGGTGCAGATGGTGTTATACCAACAGCTACGGATTTTGTAACTAATGCTTCTTTTGGTAACCTAACTGCTGGTACGTACGATGCCTGGGTAAGAGATAGTGAAGGTTGTGAACAATTGGTACAAGATGATATCGTCCTAACCAATCCAACCCCAATCCAAGCTACTTTACTAGTAACCAATGACAACTGTACCAACTTCGAGGGCGAATTAGAAGTAGTTGGTATACCGGTAACAGACCCAGTTAGTGGTGGTCAAGGTAGTAACTATACCTACCAATTATTCAGAAATGGTACTGCATTTGGTTCTCCACAAACCAGTACCACCTTTATAAACTTAGGCGAAGGTAATTATGAAGTGGTAGTATTAGACCAATGGGGTTGTACCACTACTACTAATGCCGAGTTGTTATATGATGAAATGAACATCAGTACTACGGTAGATAAACAAATAGACTGTTCTATGACTCCTGCTGGTACAATTACGGTTAACGTAAACGGTGGCTCTGGTAACTATAATTTTGAAATGACCGTACCTAATACAGGTGCTATTGTAAACCAAACTACAGATACTTTTACTAATTTGACTGAAGTTGGTGTCTATACCTTTGTGGTTACAGATACAGATACAAACAATCCTGTTTGTACTAGAACCATAACCCAAGAATTAGTAGCCCCTAGTACTACTACACTAGATACACCTATTGTTACTAATGTTTCTTGTTTTGGTTTGGCAGATGGTAGCATTACCATTGTACTTGCCGCAACTGCTCCAGGTATTAATGAAGATGCTCCTTACAGTTATAATTTATATGATAATTCCGGAGTTCTAATTACTGGTCCGCAACCTAATGCAACGTTTACTGGTTTGGCTGCTGGGTTCTATCAAATTGAAGCGGCTTCTGCTAAAGAATGTGCATCCGTACGTACTACAGTAGAGGTAGAGCAACCTACAGCTTTAAGTGCAACAGAAACGGTAACTGCATTTGCATGTGCACCAGATAATAGTGTTAATACAGCTACATTAACTATAACGGCTACAGGCGGTACATCAGCATATTTATATAGTATAGATGGTACTAATTATCAAACTCAAAACACCTTTGAAATAATTGATAATGGTATTGTACAAACTATTACTTATTATGTTAGAGACGCTAATGGATGTCCGTTTACAGATAGTGTAACCGTAAATCCTATTAATACATTTAACGCAACTGTAGCACAGGATGTACAAATTTCTTGTGCTGTGAGTGAGGAAGTGACCATTACGGTTAATGATAATGGTGATGTTAGCAACGTGTACACGTTTGAACTACTGCCTATTGGTAATACAGCAGCAACCTTAACTGGTACACCTGCCTATAACCAAGCTACATTTGAATTAACAGAGGTAGGTTCTTACACCTTCCGCATTACAGATACCGCTACAGGTTGTTATTTTGATACTGCAGCTTATGAAATTGCCCCATATGATACGATTGATGTAATTGCTACAGCAACAGCTCAATCTATTTGTTATGGCGATACTTCTGGTGAAATTACTATAGATGTATCGGGTTACAATGGTACATATAACTATACCGTATACAACCAAGATGGTACTGCTACTGCACTAACCGGGAGTGGTAATACAACTACCAATCCTTTAGTTATTACAGGTTTAGCAGGTGGTAACTATTTTGTACGGGTAACAGAAACTGCAAATCCATTATGTGTAGAAGATTCTAACATAGTAACTATAGTTTCTCCAGATAGACCATTAACAGTAGCTGCACAAGAAGTAGCCAATGTGGGTTGTTCTGATGATTTAGGTGAGATAAATGTTGTAATTGATGGTGGTTATTTACCGTACGACGTGGTCTTAACCAACACCACAACAGGTAATGTATTTACCCAAAACGATGTAGCAGCAGCTCTATTCACAGGATTAGGTGCTGGCGCATATACCATTCAAGTAACAGATAACCAAGGTTGTGTTGTTTCAGATATAGAAACACTTATAGCACCTACCCCAATAACAGCGGGTATAACAGCTACTCCTACTATATTACAATGTTTTGGAGATACCAATGCTTCAGTTACCGCTGTAAATCCTGTAGGTGGAGAAGGTGTTTACTTATTTGAGTTAAACTATTATGATGAAACGGGTAGTTCATTACTATTTACCAGTGGCGCACAGAATAGTCCAACATTTAACAACTTGGGTGCTGGTGTGTATAGTATACGAGTATCAGATGGTTGGAACTGTGAATTTGAAACCTTACAAGTGACCATAAATGAACCAGATGAGGTGGCTGCATCTTTAGTACAAGTATCTGCTCTAACCTGTAATAATTTGGCGGTAATAGAATTAAACGCTGTTGGTGGCAATGCACCTTATGAATATAGTGTTGACGGTATTGTTTATAGTCCTATGTCTGGTGGTGACACACATTCTTTGAATGTATCTGCTGGTATTTATCAATACTTTGTAAGAGATAGTTTTGGTTGTGAGGCAATGATTACCAATCAAGTTTCTGTAGAAGAAGTTCCAGAATTAAAGATAGATTTAGATTTAACTGCCGCAATAATAAACTGTACGGGTGAAGCAACTGCTAGAATAACGGCAGATGCATCTGGTGGACTTGGAAACTATTCTTACGAATTATTTACGGATGCTACTTTAACCAATAGAATTGCTGGTCCACAAACACAAGATAGTTTTAATGATTTAGCTGCAGGTAGTTATTGGGTAAGGGTAACAAGTGTAGATTGTATTGCGGTTTCTACAGAAGCAGTTATTACTGAGCCGGCTCCATTACAGGTAGATAGAGAAGAGTTTACCAACATTAGCTGTTCTGGAGAAGATGATGGTAGTATTTATGTAGAAGTATCTGGTGGTACAGGCGAAATATATTATGCTATTTCTCCAAATCTTAACCAATTTGATACGGAAAATACCTTTACAGATTTAGCTCCTGGTAGCTATGATGTTATTGCTCAAGATGAGAACGGTTGTTTCCTAACCTTCCAATTTGAACTCACTGCACCAGATCCGTTAGAAGCTGAGGCCATTAATATTGAACATGAAATTTGTTTTGAAAGCGAAGATGGAGCATTTGAACTAAACATAACTGGCGGTACCGCTCCTTACAGTACTAGCTTAAATTCAAATGCTGCTGCAGATTTTGTACAAGACCAATTTAGTTTTGGTAATTTACCAGCTGGTACACATGTAGTATTTGTTAGAGATGCACAAGGTTGTGAAACCAATGTATTTGTAGAAATAAATCCTGGAGTTGATCTTGCTGCCACGGTAACACCTATGTACAGTTGTAGCGGTAACATACCAGATAATAACTTGGATATTGTTTTTAACGATAGTTCTGTTATGGGCAATGTACTATATGCACTAGATTCCACGGACCCAGCAAGTATGCAATTAAATGCAGACTTTACCAATATTGCGCCTGGGGAACATTATTTAACTATTGCGCACGAAAATGGTTGTATCAATACCGTACCATTTACAATTAACTATTATGAGCCATTGACTTTAACATTGGAATCTAATAACGTAAATGAGATTACAGCCGTTGCCCAAGGAGGTGTAGAAGAATACACATTCTATTTTGGTGATGTAGAAAATGGTTCTGACAATACCTACTACATTAATAGAACCGATACGTATACCGTTACCGTTGTAGACCAAAATGGTTGTGAAATGTCTGCAGAGATATTTATGGAATTCATAGATATAGAAATTCCTAATTTCTTTACCCCAGATGGTAGCGGAACTAATGATACTTGGGTACCAAATAACATTCAGGGCTTCCCTAATATACTAACTATCATTTTTGACCGTTATGGTAGAGAACTCTATAGGATGAAATTGAATGATGCTCCATGGGATGGTACTTACCAGAACCAAGAGCTACCTACCGGTGATTACTGGTATGTGATTAAATTAAGAGGTGAGAATGATGACCGTGAAATGGTTGGCCATTTTACCCTCTACAGATAAAGACAGACATAAGTTAACCTACAGAGTGATGAAAAAGACCCAAATCTTAATCCTACTTCTCTGCGTTTGCCTAGGTGCCAGCGCACAAGAATTAACCTTACCCCAGCATTCCCAATACAATGCGGATAACCCATTTTTAATCTCGCCTGTATATGCAGGTATTGGAGACCACATTAAAGTGCGTTTAAACGGCTTAACACAATGGGTGGGTATAGAAGATGCACCAGATACCCAAACGTTAGCTGCAGACGCTAGAATTGGCGATAGATCTGGGTTAGGTATGTTTATTTATAATGATAGTAACGGTTTTACCCGCCAAAGAGGTGCAAGGGTATCTTTTGCGCATCATTTAACGTTGGATAGGTACGAAGACGAATTTTTATCTTTTGGAATTTCTTACAACTTTAACCAGTTTAGAATTGACGTTGAAAACTTTCAAGAAGAAAATGGGGAATTACCTACAGATGATAAATCTACTACCAACCATAACTTTGATGTAGGGGTATTGTATAGAATAAACAAGTTTTTCATCAGTCTAAACGCGGCCAATTTATTACCAAAGAACCTAGAGAATTTTAATCCGGTTTTTGAACCAAATACACTTCGTAATTATTACGCTTATGCTGGGTATGCCTTTTCTAAGAACAAGAACAGTAAATTAGAAATAGAACCATCTATTTTCTTTCAGTGGTTTGAGAGTGATGGCCGTTCCGTGACCGATTTAAATGCAAAATTTAGATTTCATAATTTTGAAGACTACTATTACCTAGGATTAACCTATCGTTTTTTAAACGACGCTAACCAACCACTTACACCCTTGTATCTTTCGCCAATGGCAGGTTTAAAAAAGAATAACCTTTATTTTGGCTATTCTTACCAAATCTTGACCAATGAAATTTCTGGATACAATATTGGTACGCATGTAATCACTGTTGGTATGGATTTGTTCCAAGGTATTAGTAACTGTAGATGCACCTATTAATTCTACCGTAATTAGTTTAATTTTGCCGCATATTTAAATATGCTATGGGTAAGATTAGATTAAATAATATTAGGGTACACGCCAATCATGGTTGCTTACAAGAAGAGGGTATTATTGGTAGTGATTACCGAGTAGATTTATCGGTTACCGCAAATTTAAAAGATGCCGCACATAGCGATAAATTATCCGAAACGGTAGACTATGTACATTTAAACAACATAGTTAAAGAAGAAATGGCAGTGAAATCCAAATTATTGGAACATGTTGCCAAAAGAATACTGGATAGGATTTTTACCGAAATACCTATGGTCTTAGATGCAGAAATAGCTGTATCTAAGATAAATCCGCCAATAGGGGGAGACGTAGAAAGTGTTACAGTAGAATTGTTTCGTAAAAACGAATAAAATCTATCTTGCAAAGCTAAATTTATTGAGGTACATTTGCAGCCTTGATGGCATCGTGGCCGAGCGGCTAGGCAGAGCTCTGCAAAAGCTTGTACAACGGTTCGAATCCGTTCGATGCCTCTCTAATAAAAAAGCCTTCCAAAATGGAAGGCTTTTTTATTTTATGCGTTCTATACTATCCTGAACATTAAATTTTTCTTTAGGTAAAAATCCTTTGGTTATCAACACAATTCCACAAATCATTAAAACAACACCTAATCCTTTTTTTACCAACCTAATTCGTTTTGGCGTTAACTTCTTTTTTAACTGTTTTGCCAACAAAATTTTAATGACGTCTACTAAAAAGTAAGTGAGTATCATAGTGGTAAAAAAGGCAATTAACCTATTCTCATCGTTCTCCATACTTGGGCCCACCACTATTAAAACACCCAACCAAAAAACAAGTACACCTATGTTAATAAAATTCAGTAAAAAACCCTTAACAATTAGGACCAAATAACTTCCTTTTAGTTTTTTAGATTCTTTCTTTTTGGCTTCTTTTTTTACATAAACTACTATACCATAAACCAGTAAAATCATACCACCAAAGACATAAAGTCCCGGTTCATTACTCAAGTTTTCTAACAACTGAAAACTCGAGAAATAGGCAATGAATATAAATAAGATATCTGCTAAGATTACACCTAAGTCTACGGCTATTGCCGCCCTAAAACCTTTAGTTGCACCAGTTTCTAATAAAACAAAGAAAACTGGACCAACCATAAAACTTAGTAAGATACCTAAGGGAATAGCTGTTTGTATATCTTCTAACATAAATAATTTTACTCTACACGCTCTATTTTACCTCCAAAGACAGTTTTCTGGTCCATTTTTTTTGGATTTCCGTAGACTAAAACAGTACCGCCCGCTTTTACATTGGCCTGTACATAATCTGTTGCATAGATAGCTGCAGTACCGCCAGCATTTACGCTAATAGTGGTAAGTTTACTTTTAAATACTTTACCCGTATAGGTACCACCCGTATTTATAGTAATATCTTGATTGTTTGTAAAACCTTTCACGATAACATCTCCTCCGGTAACCGCTTTAACTAGTAATTGTTCCGTTTGGCAGTTAAGGTTAACCTCGCCACCTTCTTGGGCCCTTATTTCTAATACATCTTGAACAAAAATATCTTTGGATTCAATTAATGCGTCTTCGTTCACATCTATTAGTTTTAATTCTTGGTTATAATATAAATCCACAAAAGTTCTATATCCACTAAAAATCTTTTCTAATTCCATCCGAACTTTTAAGACTCCATCGTTATTAACAATTACAACCTTCTGTGTATTTTCTCCTGTAATGACCGCTTTATTACCAGAAGACCTTATTAGGTTTACAGAAATACCATCAAAAGCTTTGATTTCTGTAAATTCATCTAAATCTACAGTAATGTCTTGGTCTTGGGCCAGTGTATTATAATATAACAATAACACTAGAAATAAAGAAAAGTAGGTTTTCATTTTTATTTAGTATTGATTCTCAAATACATAAACTGTTCCAAAACTAAAAAATTATGATTGGTACTTACCGATTAACGAAAAATCTAAGTGTCTTTTTTCTAAATCCGTGTTTTTAACCATCACAACTACTTCATCTCCAAGTTGATACGTTTTTTTAAAGCGTTCGCCTACAATTGCATATTGCGATTCGTCAAAAACATAATAATCGTCTTTGATGTCTCGTATACGCACCATACCTTCACACTTGTTTGCAATGATCTCTACATAGATTCCCCATTCGGTAACACCGGAGATTACACCAACAAATTCAGTATCTGCATGATCTTGCATAAACTTAATTTGCATATACTTGATAGAATCCCTTTCTGCACTAGCCGCTAACATTTCCATTTGGGAAGCATGTTGGCATTTTTCTTCATAAACAACTTCT
This sequence comes from Croceivirga sp. ABH4_376, assembly GCF_056160685.1. Classification (NCBI taxonomy): domain Bacteria; kingdom Pseudomonadati; phylum Bacteroidota; class Flavobacteriia; order Flavobacteriales; family Flavobacteriaceae; genus Croceivirga; species Croceivirga sp. ABH4_376. Next base: position 419,668 of record NZ_JBSWXQ010000001.1, read on the forward strand.
TTAGCTGTTTTACCATTATCTAAATAATGCTGTAAAAGACGGTGCACCATAACATCTGGATACCTTCTAATAGGAGATGTAAAATGTGTATAGTAATCAAATGCCAAACCGTAATGACCTATGTTCTCTGTAGTATAAATGGCTTTGCTCATACTACGTATGGCAAGGGTATCTACTAGGTTTTGTTCTTTTTTACCTTTAACATCTTCCAATAATTTGTTTAAGGAACTGTTTATGGTTTTTCGGTCTTTTAACGCTATAGAATGTCCAAACCTTGAAATAACGCCATTTAAAGCCATTAATTTATCTAAATCTGGTTGATCATGAACCCGGTATACAAATGTTTTCTTAGGTTTTTGCTTACCAATGTATTCTGCCACCTTTCTATTAGCTAATAACATAAACTCTTCTATAAGCTTATTGGCATCTTTTGCTTCTTTAAAGTATACGCTTTCTGGATTATTTTCTTCATCTAGATTAAAACGAACTTCAATTTTATCAAAAGAAATAGCACCAGAATCCATACGTTTGCTACGCATAATTTTTGCCAAACGGTCCAAGGTTAAAATAGCTTCTACTATAGTCTCATCTACAGTGTAACCATCTTCTCTAATAGAAATTTCTTTAGGTATAATACCTGCTTTGGTTTCTATAATTTGTTGTGCTTCTTCATAAGCAAAACGCTCATTAGAATCTATTACCGTTCTACCAAACCATTGGTTCATTAATTTGGCATCTTTATCCAATTCAAAAATGGCCGAAAAGGTGTATTTTTCTTCCCTTGGCCTTAAGGAGCAGGCATTATTAGATAAGATTTCTGGCAACATAGGAACTACCCGATCTACCAAGTAAACCGATGTTGCCCTATTATAGGCTTCCTCGTCTAATATAGAATCTGGAGTTACATAATGAGATACATCTGCTATGTGTATTCCAACTTCAAAATTACCGTTTTCTAATTTGGTAAAAGACAATGCGTCATCAAAATCTTTGGCATCTTTAGGATCAATAGTAAAGGTTAAATCTTGCCGCATATCCCTACGTTTGGCAATTTCTTCAGCCTTTATACTGGTATCTAATGTATTAGCAAATTGTTCTACTTCATAAGGAAATTCGTAGGGTAAGCCATATTCCGCTAAAATAGAATGTATTTCAGTATTATGTTCCCCGGGCATTCCTAACACTTTAATTACTTTACCGTAAGGAGAATCTGCCTCTTTTGGCCAATCACCAAGGGCTACCAAAACCTTTGATCCATCTTCTGCTTCCATTGTTTTTTCAAGAGGAACAAAGATGTCTGTATACATACGGTTATCCATTGGTCTAACAAACGCAAATTTTTTATTACGTTCTAATACACCAACATATTCCGTTTTAAACCTATTTAAAACTTTCACAATTTCACCTTCTGGTCTTTTTCCTTTTCTAGAAGGTCTTAAACTAACGGTTACCTGGTCCTGATGAAAAGCACCATTTAATTTGCTGTTGGGTATAAAAATATCTTCTGGCATACCTTCTACTACTATGTAGGCGTTGCCACTAGAGGTTAAATCTACCTTTCCGGTAACCGTCTCATAGGCATCTGCTTTCTTTTTATACTTTCCCTTTTCAACTTCAATAATCCTACCTTTTTGTTTAAGCTGGCCTAATCTTCTAATTAGGTCGTTTCTACCTTGCGTATCTTCTATACCTAATTTAGCGGCTATCTGCTTGTAATTAAAGGTATTATTGGGCTTTTCTTCAAGAACGGTAAAGATTCCTTTAGTAATCTCGTTCTTCTTTTGACTCCTAGCCCTTTTCTTTTTCTTAGCCATTCAAAGAATATTTTTTTGAAAATTACAAATAATTAACGGGGAAGTTCGTTATATAAAGACCAATCATTTAAAAAGAGAAGGTTTATCAACAAACTAATTAATATTCTTTTTTCTTTTTTAAAATTTAAATTAAAAATGATGGTTATGATTGGTTGTTAATTTCTAGTATTGTTTTCACAACATTTTTTTGCTTTGAACAATAAAAAATACTTGTTGACAATTTATACCGGCTAAATTTTTAAGAGTATCAAATACTTAGATAGGTTATTAACTGTTTTTAATAAGTACTTTCAACATAAATTTCATGATAACTAAATGTATCTTTACTGTTAATATCTGCGTTTTTTTGTTGACTTAACCTTGATTAAATTTTAATTAAATATTAGCTAAACATCAATAAATCTTCTTATTGTTGAATTAGTATTAAAATTCAAAATTTTTTTCTTCATTTTTCTCCGCTATTTCTTCACATTTTAAGAATAGTTGTAATTGCTTGATTTGTAGTTTACTTTTAAAACGCCCCTTTTATTTATTAACAACACCGTTTAAAAGGTTTTGTACCTTTGTTGTGAACCCAAAACAAACGAGAATATTATGAAAATTGCTATTGGTAACGATCACGCAGGTACTGATTATAAACTGGCTATTGTTGGTCTTTTAAAATCTAAAGGTATTGAAGTTGTTAACTATGGTACGGATGGTTCTGACAGTGTAGATTATCCAGATTTTACCCATCCCGTGGCCCAAGATGTAGAAGAAGGTAAGGTAGATTTAGGTATAGTTATCTGCGGTAGTGGTAATGGTGCTACCATGACCATAAACAAACACCAAGGTGTACGTGGTGCACTTTGTTGGACAAAAGAAATTACGGCCTTGGCAAGAGCCCATAATAACGCTAACGTATTAAGCTTACCAGCAAGATTTATTTCTTTGCCCCAAGCATTAGAAATGGTAGACACTTTTTTAAATACCGAGTTTGACGGAGGAAGGCACGAGAGAAGGATTGAAAAAATTCCTTGTGGTTTTTAATTATTAACACAAAATTTTCGTGGGGCATAATCACCATCATAGTGCCGATACTACTGGAAAAAAGTTACTTATAAGTATTATCTTAAATGTAGTTATAACGGTAACGCAAATTATAGGTGGGTTTATTTCTGGTAGTTTAGCGCTTTTATCGGACGCACTTCATAATTTTAGTGATGTACTTTCTTTAGTGGTTAGTTATTTTGCCAATAGGCTTGCCAAGAAAAAATCTACAACCAATAAAACATTCGGTTATAAGCGTGCAGAAATAATAGCTGCTTTTGTAAATGCAAGTAGTTTAATTGTAATTGCACTGTTGCTAATCAAAGAAGGTATTGTACGGTTCATAAATCCGGAACCAGTGGGTTCTAACTTGGTTATAATACTTTCGGTTGTAGCCATTTTAGCAAATGGCTTTAGTGTATTCTTGTTGCACAAAGAGGCAGATAGAAATATGAATATGAAATCTGCTTACCTACACTTATTAACAGATATGTTAGCTTCTGTTGCCGTTTTAATAGGTGGTCTTATTATGAAATACTTTTCTTGGTATTGGATTGATCCCTTATTAACAATATTGATTGCTTTATACCTTATCTACATGGGATATGATTTGTTAAAAGAGTCTACCCGTGTTTTAATGTTGTTTACTCCTAAATCATTAGTGGTAGAAGACATTGTAAAGCGTATTTCTACTATAAACGGCATTAAAAATGTTCACCATGTACATATTTGGCAATTAAATGAAGATGAGGTGCATTTGGAAGCCCATATAGATTTTGTTAATGATATACGTTTATCCACCTTTGATGCTATTCTTATTGAAATTGAAGATTTGGTCTATCATAATTTTGGAATTAATCACGTTAATATACAGCCCGAGTTTAGCAAATGTGATCCAAAAACAGTAATAGTTGAAGATTAATGAAGGTACAGGTAAAAAAGTTTAATGAGTTAACAATAAAAGAGCTTTATGCAATTTTAGCACTAAGGAGCGAAGTATTTGTTGTAGAACAAGATTGTGTATATCAAGATATTGATTTTAAAGACCAAAAGGCATATCACTTAATGATAAAAGAAGATGGGAATGTAGTTGCGTACACCCGTATTTTTAAAGCTGGTGATTATTTTGACGATAACGCTTCTATAGGTAGGGTAGTGGTATCACCAAGATATAGAGGTGCAAATTTTGGTAAAAAAGTTATGGAAGAAAGCCTAAAATTCATTCGGAAAAAAATAGAGAGTAAAGGCGTAGAAATATCTGCTCAAGTATATTTACTTAAGTTTTACAATAATCTTGGCTTTAAAGAAGTTGGGGAACCGTATTTGGAAGATGACATTCCCCATATTAGAATGCTAAATACTAATTAATTAGATACGAATAGGTGTTTTGTTGGTCAGGTTTAAATCGTTCAACAAGGTATCCGTAAACTTATAGTGTCCTCTTGTAGTAATAATTTTAAATCGGTTAGATTTTAATCTACTTAATGTATCTAAGAACAACCATTTAGATTTCAAAAGGTTTTCTTTATCTGTTTTTAAACTGATATCAAAAAAGTACTTTCTACCGTTTTTTTCGGCAACAATATCTGGTGTTACCGTTGTTCCAGTACTTTTTTTAAGGAAAGATTTTGGGGTATCATACCCTTCTACATCGGCCCTGATATTTTCAAAACCAGTGTTTTCCAAATACTTAATAGACTTCTCTAAAAATTCCGTGTTTTCTTGTTTTTCCTTTTTTATCATAACATATAAAATAAAAAAACAAGTGCTAAAACCAATTTTTTAGTATTGATTAACAAGTACTTAACAATTAATATAACTGTTTTGCAATAGCATTCTTCAATAAAAAATCAAGTTTTAAAATTAAATTTAGCGGTTGTTCTATTTTGTTTTTGGAGCTTAAGTACAAATAGCCCTCCTTGGAGGCCAGCAAATTATTAACAATACTTACGCCATGTTTTTGAGGTCTCTTTATGGTATTTAAATTTATTCTACTGCTTAAATAAGCGATCAGCTTTAGCCTGTTAACAAAGTAGTATTTGCAAGAAGTAAATTTGTTGGGTTCATCACAATATATGGAAGTAACTAAGCCATAAAAATCTGTTGTTTTCCTAGTATATAGAAGCCAGCCAGGTTTTATAGTGCCATTTTTTAGATAGGAAAGTTCAAATGCAAATGTGGGTAAATCTTCGTTTAAGTAGTCTAGCTGGGCTTTTTCATCTACGGCATACTGTTTTTTAGTTACCTTATGGGTTAGGTAAATATCTACTCCTAGTAACTGCTCTTTTAAAGAATTAGTGCGTTTAAAAGTATACTGTTTAAGATGGTTTTGGTATTGGGTATTTAAAAAATGTTGAAGTTGTTTCTCTTTCTTTAGGTCAGAATTGAAACTACTTTTAGGATGCACTTAGCTGTTTTTTAAATGATTAATTAAACTTAATCCAATTTTCTCAACTATACCAACCACTAAAGCATTTCCCATAAAAAAGGCACGTTTGGTATCCGTTATTCCAGTTAACTGGGTATGGTTATCCGGAAACATATTTAAGCGTTCTAATTCTACCGGTGTTAATCTTCTTAAACCTTTTTTGGTTTGTATTACATGTTTAAATCTAGAAGGTGAAGCTCCGCCTTCTCCGGTAATAATTGTTCTAGAAGGCTTCTCCAAATCATCAGGAAAGGTCATACTACCTTCGGCATAGTTATAGGTATAACCCTCTTTAGTTGTCCTAGTTTCTTTTTTGGAACCTTTTAAGTAGTTCCATTTATGTAATTGTTCTTCTGGTATGTAAAAAGCTTTACCCACTTTAGAATCTAGCTGTAAAACCTCTTTTAAAACGCTATACGGACCGTTAAAATTTGACTTTAAATTGGCGGTTGTTACAGCATGTTCTAGGCAGATACCGCTATTTAAAAAAGGTGAAAGTTTACTGCCAAGGTTAAATTGTTCTGTTATTGTTACAAGATTTTCTTTTAATTTAAAGTGTTCTCGGGTATAACTATTTTCTTTTATGGGAAAAGCATTAGCTAATATACCATCTTGCCGTAACCAGTTTTCTGGAGTTTTTATTTTTTTATAAAGTGGGCTTGTTTTATGAATACCCACAAAAAAAACGCGCCTTCGGCGCTGTGGCATACCATATTCTGCGGCATTTATAACACGCCATTCTACAGCATAGCCTAAGTTATTCAATCCAGAAAGCATTATGGCAAAATCCCTTCCACGTTGTTTAACAGGTGATTTTAATAGCCGATCCACATTTTCTAAAATTAAAAACTGTGGCTTTTTTTTTTTCTCCTCTAAAATTCTGTAGATAGACCACCATAACACCCCTTTTTTACCTATAATACCCTTGGCATTTTTTAAGGTTGCCGCAACAGAATAATCTTGACATGGAAATCCACCTACTAATACATCAAAATCTGGTATTTCTGTTGTACTAACGGTCTCAATATCTTTATTAGAATGGTTTTCAGAACCAAATCTTGCTTCATATACCATAGAAGCGTGTTGCGTTTTTGTGCTGGGTTCCCATTGGTTGCTCCAGACAACTTTAAAACCTTGTGTTTTTTCCAAACCCAAGCGAAAACCGCCAACACCGGCAAATAGTTCACAAACGGATAGTTTTTGCATTGCTTAAAAATAGGTAATGTAGGCACAAAAAAAAACTGCCCCGACCAAGGGGCAGTATCAACCTAAATATAACTAAAAACAAACTAAATTCTTTTCTTAATCAATGAACAACCTTAATTATTAACCATTGTTGTTTCATTAATACGAAGTAAACTTAAGAAAGAATATTCTTACAAAATAGAGTTTGTTGTTTAGCATAGCTAAACTGTTGTTATTTATACAATTACTGTTGTGAGCCATCTCCTTTTATAAATTTTTCAATAAGATTCTGTATGGCTCTTTTATCTAATGGTTTGTTTATAACTTGGCTAACCATAGGATATGCTTTAATACGTTCGTTGTCTTCTGGAGATAAAGATGTGGTTAGTAATATTATTTTAGGATTTGCTTTTGCACTACGTTCTAGTTCGCTGTAGATATCTAAAAATTCCCAAACGTCCATGGTGGGCATGTTAATATCTGAAATAATTAAATCTGGGAATGCATTGTCTTTATCTTGAAGATATTCTAAAGCGTCTTTACCGGTTAAAAAGGAGACTATTTCATTACAAGCGTCGGACTGCTTTAAAAATTTTGTGTGTATAAAATTGGTAGCCTTGTTATCGTCTAATAATAAAACTTTATTGAACATAAGCTTCTTAATTAGTGTTTAATGGTATGGTAAATTTAAAGGTACTCCCTAACCCAACAGCACTATCTACCCAAAGATTGCCACCCATATTTTCAATTAACTTTTTACAATGGGCCAATCCTATACCTGTACCTGTATAAGTTTCATTGCTGTGTAATCTGGTAAATAGATTAAATATTTCCGTGAGGTTTTTTTTGGCAATTCCAATTCCATTATCACTGATACTAATCTCTATATGGGTTGCTGTTTCCTCTCCGGTTATACTTATGATAGGGGTAGTATTTTCTTTAGTAAACTTCAAGGCATTGCCTATTAAGTTAAGAAATAAGGAATTTAATTCTGTTTCACTACCATGAGCACTTGGTAAATTTGAAACGCTAATTTTTGCATTCTTTTCTTTAATAACGCGACCCAGACTATCCAAGCTATTTTTCACCACTTCGTTTAAATTTACCGTGGTTTTGTTGGCATTACCTTCCAGTTTAGAATAGTCTAATAAACCAGAAACCAAACGCTCCATTTTTTTTGTCTCATCTAAAATCAAATTCAAATGGGAGGTGCCTTCTTCATCTAGAATAGCTTGATAATCGCTTATAAATAAATCTAGTAGACTAGCAATAGTTTTAATTGGTTCTTGTAGATCATGGCTTGCAGTGTAGGCAAATTGTTCTAAATTTTTGTTACTGTTACTTAGCTGTTTTAATTTAGAAATATCTGTTAGCGTACCTACAATTTTTAGGGGAAAATTATTCTTATCCCATTCTATAATCTGCGCTTTACTATAACCCCAAATTACAGACCCATTTTTGTGCCTGTACCTTACTTCTCCTTCAAAAGGAATGGAACCTTTACTTGCAATGTGCTTTTTAAATCCAGAAATGGATTTAGACAGGTCTTCTGTTAGTATTTTAGATTTCCAAAATTCTGATTTATTGGCCTCTGGCTCATTTTCGTAACCAAAAATTTTCTTGAAAGACTTACTTATGTAGCCTTTGTTCTTATTTAAGTTCCATTCCCAAAAACCAATGCCGGTAGTATTTAATACCTTGTCAAAAAGCAATGTTTGTTCGGCATATTTCTCCTGATAAGATATTTCTTGGGTAATATCTTTAATTATAGAAACAACATAACTTAACTTTTGGTTTTTATCTAATTTGGGAATGCTATTAAGTTTTATCCAAACCTCGTTACCATGGGCGTCTATATTCTTTCTAATGGTACCTTTAAGTGCAATTCCTTGTTCTAGTTGCAACCAATCTATTTTGTGCTGTTCTTTGGCTTGTTCCGTACCAAATTCCATTACATGCTTACCTATGAGTTGGTCTTTATGATTGCATTTATGAACCGTTACCAATTTTTGATTACAGTTTATTATGTAGCCCTTATTATCTAGAATAGCAATTACATCTGGTGAGTTTTCAAAAATTTCTTGATAAACATCCAAGGCAGGTATAGCATGTTTTCTAAAATAATTGTTATGATAACTATCTAAACTCAACTCTAGGGATTTTATGGGTACTTATTTATAGGGTGCTTTGGTTTTAAAAATTTCATAGTGATTATAACAAATAAGCGCAAGCTGTTTTATTCATGATTTAACATGAATAACTGTTGACCATCCATTAAATGCAAAATGAAATTCAAATTTGGTTAAGAATAATGGTTAGTTGATTCCTATTAGCTAATATAGAAAAATCTTACAAAAATCAACTAAAACCCTACAAAAAATAAGGTTTATCTTATTGATATTAGGCCATTTGGAGGGTAAAACTAAAGGTGGTTCCTTTACCCTGTTCAGATTCACACCAAATTTCGCCATTGTGTGTCTCTACTATTTTTTTACATTGAGATAATCCTATACCGGTACCACTATATTCTTGATTACTGTTTAATCGCTTAAATATTTCAAAGACAGAGTTTAATTTATCCTTTGGAATACCTATGCCATTGTCCGTAATATTAATCTGCAGCATACCCTTGTGATTTCCTTTGGTAATAGTTATTTCAGGGCTTTGTCCTTTTTTGATGAATTTTAGGCCGTTTCCTATTAGATTTAGAAATAAGGAGTGTAACTCCACCGGGTTACCAATTACTTTTGGTAATTGGGTTACTTCTATTGTTGCTTTATGTTGTTTTATACTGGTATTTAAATCGTTTAAAACATTTTTTACTAATGTACTTAGGTCTACCGTTTCTTTATGTGCTGTTTTGCCAACCTTAGAATAATCCAATAATCCGGTAATGAGCTGTGTCATACGTTCAGAAGAGTTTTCTATAAACTCTAGATAACTTCTACCATCTACACCTATTTTTTGTCCGTATTCTTCCTTAAATATTTGGATAAAGTCTTTTATGGTACGTAAAGGCTCTTGTAAGTCATGGCTAGCCAAATAAGCAAACTTTTCTAAGTCTTCATTGCTCTTTGCCAAATTTTTTAAATTTGTTATATCAATATGGCTGCCTACCATTCTTATAGGATTATTTTCCGCATCCCATTCAATAACTTTTCCCTTGCAAAGGACCCAAACAATACTTCCATTTTTGTGGTAATAACGTACTTGTAAGTCGTAAGGGGTTTGTCCTTTTGTACTAATATGTTCGTTATACTTTGCAATTAATTTGGGTAGATCGTCTGGATGTACAATTTTTTGCCAAGATTCAACCGTATTTTTCATCTCATGGTCTTTATAACCAAACATGGCTTTAAAGGTTGGGCTTAAGTATTGAATATTGTCTTTTATGTTCCAATCCCAGTAGCCGGCCATTGTACTTTCCAATACGTGTTCAAACGTTTCATTTTGCCTAATTAACTCTTCTTGTACCTGGTTTAAAACTTTTGTGGCGGTAATGTCTGTCTCGGTGCCGATCATCTTTAAGGGCGTGCCATTAGCAGACCACTCTACAACTTTACCTCTAGTAAGTAAATACGTTATTCCCCCTTCGCTATTTTTGTATCTTATTTCTACTTGGTATGGTATTTTTCCTTTGGATTCTATATGTCTTGCTATACCCCTTTCTACTTTTTTTCGATCTAAAGGATGCATTAATTTAAACCAATTACTAACGGTATCTTCCAATTCTTCTGGCTTAAAACCTAGAACTTGTTCTAAAGATTTGTTACGAGTGTGATTGTCTTTTAAATCCCAAATCCAAAAACTATCAGAAGTGGCTTCTAAGGCTAATAATTGATTCTCTAATTTTTTATTGGATACTACTTCGGTGGTTACATCTCGAAACATGGATAAGATAAAATCTATTTCCAGGCTTTCTTTATAGATAGGTTTTACATTTAATTCTATATATCTATGGTTGCCTTCGCCATCTATAATTTCCCTTATTTCGTTTGTAAGCCTTTTTCCACTTAAAAAAAGAGCAAGGTCTTGGTTAAAGATTCGCTGTTGAGACTGTGGCAAAAAATTAGAAACAGGTTTGCCAATAATTTCCCGTTTATCACTTACATTATTGATTTGTAGTAATTTGATATTGCAATCTAGCACAATACCATTTTTATCAAAAACACAAACTACGTCTCTAGTATTGTTATATAGTGCGCTAAGATATTTTAGCGTGTTAGAAGTGTAGGTTTCTTCTACATGGCGTTTATTGTCCATATAGATGATTTCCTGGTTTGTGGTGGCACCAGTTTTTTTCATCTTGGGTCTGCTTTGGACACTAAGTTAGTAAATTTCCTACAAAAAATAAGAAATTATCTGATTACCATGTATTTATAGTCTTTATTTAAGTATAGATTGATATTTACTTGAATCACTTAATAGGGAAGAAGCGGTTTTTATAGCTTCATCATTTTTTAAGTGATATTTATACAATCCCTTTCTATAAAAATATCTCGGTATTAACTCCTCCTCTAACTTATGTTCTATTGCTTTCTTATAGGTGTCTAGAGCTTCTATCTTACTTTTATCTATAGCAATTAAAAGCTCTTTATATTTTTCTTTTACGGAAGCCCCAAGTAAGGAATCTTCATTATGTAATTGTGCTTCTAAAACAGTTTCACTTTTGGTTTTAAACGAGAATCCATTTTTAGCTACAAATTGTTTAAAGGCGTTGTAGTCTGTTGTGCTAAAATTAAATTGATCCAAACTAGACAGTGGGTTTTGATAGTAATATTGCGTAGCAAAGTCAAAAATTAGATGGTTGTTGTCCAAAGCCCTTACCAAATCATTGGTTTTTTGTGTAGCCAATTCTATATCCGGTAAAACACCACCACCATCTTCTACGGTTCTACCGTTTTTAGTTTTAAATTGATTGAAGGTAGTGTTTCTAATAGCTTTTCCGTCTTGATCTCTATTCCAATAGTCTAATGCCTGTATACACCTGCCAGAAGGCGTGTAATATCTAGATATGGTAACTTTAAGCTGTGTGCCATAAGTTAGTTTTAGTGGGCGTTGCACAAGGCCTTTTCCAAAACTTCTAGCCCCAACAACAACTGCGCGGTCTAAATCTTGCAATCCGCCAGAAACAATTTCACTGGCAGATGCACTCCTGCCGTTGATAAGTACAACTAAAGGAATTTCTGTATCTAATGCCTTGTTTTTAGTTTTATATTCTTGGTTAAATTTTTTAACCTTGGATTTTGTGGTAACTATTAACTCACCTTTTTGTACAAATAAATTAGTAACGTTGATAGCTTCTGAAAGTAAGCCACCAGGATTACCTCTTAAATCTAAAATTAGGCGCTCCGCGCCTTTTCCTTTTAAATCTATAATTGCCGCTTTGGTTTGCTCAGATGCTTTTCGGTTAAATTTGGCCAAAACTATATAGCCTGTTTTGTTATCTACCATTTCATAAAACGGTACAGCATCTATTTCTACACCACCACGTTTAATTGTTGTTTGTTGGGTTTTACCTTGTCTTAGGTATGTTACGCTTATTTCAGAATCATTGGCTCCTTTTAATAATTCACTTGCATTATCATCAAAATCCGCCACATTTATTTCACCAATTTTAATTAATTCATCACCAGCTTTTAAACCAGCTTTGTCCGCAGGGTAACCTTCATATGGTTCTACAATTAACAGTTTGTCTTTGTAAGAACGCACTAGGGCACCAATTCCAGAATATTGGCCTGCGTTGTTAATTCGATATTCCTCAACATCTTGTTCATTTAAAAATTTGGTATACGGATCCAACTCGTCTAACATGTTTTTAATGGCAGCATCCATTAATTCTCCTGGGTTGGTTTCGTCCACATAATTCATATTCAATTCTTTGAACAGGGTGGTGAATATTTCAATTTGTTTTGCGATTTCAAAAAAATCGCTCTTAAAACTACTACCAACTATTAAAAAGGTTACCGCAAGAACAGGAACCAAAAACCGCTTTTTAACTTTGCCCATCATTAGATTGTGCTTTCTGAAGTTTATGAAAAAGTACCTTCATTTTCTTTTCTATAAAATGAAATTCAGGTATTTCCTTACCAAGGTATAAAATGGCGAACGCAAAATTTGCCTCAATGTTGTTAAAAAACACTTCTTTTTGAAGCCTGTAGTTCTCTCTTAGTAACCTTTTAACGGCATTACGTTCTACGGCTTTTTTAAGTGTTCTTTTCGGGGCAATAAAAGCTACCTTATTAATTTTATTTTCAATAGGCAGGTAAATAAGCTTTAGTGGATAGGCGTTAATTGTCTTTCCTTCTGAAAATAATTTATCGATGATTATTTTTTCTTTAAGCTTTTCTTTATGTGGTAGCGATGCGTTCATGTACACCAAAATTAAAAAAACCACCTTGGAACAACACCAAGGTGGTTTTTTTATGGGATAAAATTATTGTTACTGGTCTGCTTGCCAGTTATTGTTGTTACGATCAATATCTGCCATTAATTGAGAAGGGTCTATGGATATGCCTAAGACTTGATTTAAAGGTTTGTCTATAATCAATTCATAGGTGGGTTTTGCCCAAGACCAATCTTCCTTAATGGTTCTTTTCAGATTGGGGTAGGGGTTGTCTTTTTCTCCACGCATCATTCTAAGGGGCACGTAATACGTTTCTTGGTTACCATTACCATCTACCACCAAAACATCTAATGGCATGGGCATAAGACCTTTACGCTCTAATATTACCTTTGTTTTGTTTCCTTCTGCAACTACTTCGTTAATGGCATAATCTATAGTGTTGGTAGTCTGTGTCCAATCTGTTAAATACCAATCTAGTTCCATACCGCTTACTTTTTCTGCGGTTCTTTTAATATCGTTGGGTGTAGGGTGTTTAAATTTAAAATCCTCAAAATACTTTTTTAAGGTTTCCATTAATTTATCTTGCCCAATTACATAACCTAATTGCGATAAAAAGATAGAACCTTTGCTGTAGGCAGCTATACCATAGGCAAAATTTAAATCGTAGCGATCTGCATGTGTAGTTTGTGGTTGTTCTTTACCAGAATTTACTAGTGCATAATAACCTTTGTAGGAGCCTTCAAACGGATTTTCTTTTTTTTGATCCATAACTTGATTCATACATAGGCTACTGATAAAGCTGGTAAAACCTTCGTCCATCCACGAATGTTTAGATTCATTGGTTGCCAAGACGTGTTGAAACCAGGAGTGCGCCATCTCATGTACGGTTACCCCAACCAAGCTTCCAAAGCTACGGTCTCCCGTAATTAAGGTGCCCATGGCATATTCCATACCTCCGTCGCCACCTTGAATTACAGAATATTGGTCATAAGGGTACTTACCTACATTAGCACTTAAAAAACGCATGGTCTCTGCGGTTTTAGGTTGCAAATCTTTCCAGTTTTTGGTAAGCTTAGGGTCGTTTTTATAAAGAAAGTGTAAGGTGGGCCCATCTTCCATTTTAAGCACATCATGCACATATTCTGGATCGGCCGCCCACATAAAATCGTGAACCATTGGTGCTTTAAAATGCCAGGTTAGGGTTTTGCCCTTCGTTTTAACCTTGGTACCAGCATCTTGGTAACCATGCCCTATTTCATTAGAATTTTGCAAATAGCCACTAGCACCTACGGTGTAGTTTTTGTCCAAGGTAAGTTTAACGTCAAAATTTCCCCAAACACCATGAAATTCTCTAGCTATATATGGATTGGGATGCCACCCTTCAAAATCGTACTCAGATAATTTAGGGTACCATTGGCTCATACTCAATGCCACACCTTCCTTACTGTTTCTACCAGACCTTCTAATTTGCAATGGAACTTGGCCTTTAAATTCCATTTCTAATACGGTTTTGCTATTGGGTTGTATTGGGGTAGCCAAATCTACCACCAAGATTGTGCCTTCTTCAGCGAATTTTACCGGAGTACCATCCTGGGTTAACGAAACGGTATGTAAGTAACCAATTTCTTCTGGAGATAATGTACTTATTCTACTTTTACCATCTTCGGTAAGCATTCTTTTATCACCATCCTTAATAGTTTGTAAACGAATGTCCATATCACTACCAGGCTGAAAAGCATTAAAGTATAAGTGATAATAAACACGATTTAATACATCTGGTGAGTTGTTGGTGTAAACCAGTTTTTGAGAGCCGGTATACTGATATGTTTCTACATCCATGTTAACATCCATGGTGTAGTCTACATGCTGTTGCCAGTATGTATGGTTTCCTTGTGCCACCAATACGGTAGAAATACCGCATACTACTAAAAAGGCAATCTTTTTAATTAAATGAATCATTGTTATTTAGCGTTTTGATCTAAGTTTATTTTTCCTTTGGTAAAATTATCTGCCATAATTAATGCATTGTAGGCATTTACCATTTTACCAGATTTTGAAGCTTGTTTAAACGGTTTAGTATTCCCTTCTTCACCGGCAAGAATTACACTGGTTTTAGTAGTAATTCCAGATTGCATTAGTATTTGCTTTAATTGTTTGGCGTTTAGTTGAGGGTACTGCCCTTTTAACAAAGCGGCCACCCCACTAACTGCTGGCGCGGCCATAGACGTGCCTCCCTGAAACTCGTATTTATTATTTGGCATAGTAGAGTAAATATTATCGCCAGGAGCAAAAACATCTACATTTTGGTTGCCATAATTAGAAAATGATGCAATCATTTTAGACCCATAACTTGGAGCAAGGGCCCCTACGGTTATTACATTATCCGTAAATTCTGTGGACATAAATTTATGGTCGTTAGGGAAGTTTGGATTATTGGCATTGTCCAAATCATTGCCATCATTTCCGGCAGCATGAACAATTAATACATTTTTAGAGGCTGCGTAAGAGATGGCATCGTAAACCCATTCTGCTTTTGGAGAAAAAGATTTTCCAAAGCTGCAATTTATGATAGCGGCACCGTTATCTACAGCGTATCTAATGCCCCTAGCAATATCTTTATCATACTCATCTCCGTTTGGAACGGCCCGTATACTCATAATCTTTACATTATTGGCAACACCATTTACGCCGAGCCCATTATTTCTTTCTGCCGCAATAATACCCGCAACATGGGTACCATGGGATTCATCTTCTACAAGATTTCTTGGATTGCCATTTCCATAATCAATATCACTTAAATCATAAGGGTTATCTCCTACCACTTCTCTTCCATTAAAATCTACGTTTATATTGTAGTTCAACTTTTCGGTAAAATATTCTACCCCCTCTTTTAATTGCGCTAAAACCTCATCTATACTATCTTCGTATTGATACATTTGTTTTAATACACCTACATATTGTAAAAGCTCCTGATCGGTAGTTTGTATTTTGGCCAAATCTTGTTTGGTATAGCTTTCCTGACCTAATTCTTTTTTAACAGCTTTATCCGCATTACCTACTATAAGGTACATTTGGTCATATTGTTGTTTTTGTTGCAGGGTTTTAGGATATTCCTCATCTATCAACTTTTGTGCTTTAGCCAAACTAGCGGCATCACCAATATTTAGGCGCAGCATTCTAGCATATTCTAGCTGCTCATTATAAGATTCTCCTAAAAAGTTATAGCCGTGCAGATCATCTACAAATCCGTTATTGTCATCGTCCTTACCGTTGTTTGGTATCTCTTTTGTATTGGTCCAAAGTACACCGTTTAAATCCTCGTGGTCCAAATCCATTCCAGAATCCAATACAGCAACTATAACGGTACTTCCCTTTTTGTTTTTTAAAATATCGGCATACGCTCTTTCCACGCTCATACCAGGTATGGTATCTATCAGTAAATCTTTATGTCCCCAAGATTGCTTTTCAGCATCAGTGAGTTCCATCACCTTAAGGGGCAATGTATCTATATTTTCTACAGGTGTAGATACTAAAGTAGTGGCTCCACAACCCACCAAAAAAGACCCAGAAAAGGCCACTAAAGCAGTTTTAGTCAATTTTATCATGTAAACAAGTTTAGTTTTAGTATTTAAAATAGCTCGCTAAAGCTAAATATATTATCAACTCGAGCACCTTTTTCAGTTTGTTTTAAAGAACAGATTTGATTGTGTGCGTCATGCTCAAAAAACAGCAAAAGTTCATCTTTAACAGCACTATCTAAAAAGCTGTTTTTTTCATCTAGGGTTAGTAATGGTCTGGTATCATAGCCCATAACATAAGGTAGGGGAATGTGCCCTACGGTTGGTATTAAATCTGCCATAAAAACCAATGTTTTACCCTTATAATTAATATACGGAAGCATTTGTTTATCGGTATGGCCATCTACAAACCGTATTCCAAAACCCAGCTCTGATGTCTTTAAAAACGTAGCGTTGCCCCGTTCTATAAAACACAACTGACCACTTTCTTGCATAGGCAATAGGTTTTCCTTTAAAAAGGAGGCCTTTTCCCTAGCATTTGGTTTTGTTGCCCACTGCCAATGCTCCTCATTGGTCCAGAAGTTCGCATTTTTAAAGGCTGGTTCGTAACCAGTTCTGTCTTTGTTCCATTGGATACAGCCACCAGAATGATCAAAATGTAGGTGTGTTAAAAAAACATCGGTAATATCATCTTTAGAAAACCCAAGGTTACCCAAGGAATTTTCTATGGTATGACTTCCCCACCTATGGTAATAGCTAAAAAATTTATCGGATTGTTTATTACCCAATCCCGTGTCAATTAAAATTAAACGGTTGCCGTCTTCTATTAAAAGGGAACGGGCGGCAATATCAATTAGATTGTTGTAGTCTGCAGGATTTGTTTTGTTCCAAATTGTTTTAGGTACTACGCCAAACATAGCACCACCATCTAATTTAAAATTTCCTGTTTCAACGGGATATATTGTCATGTAGTCTAAAATCTATACTAAAATGGCACGTAAAATAAGAAACCAAGGTGTAATCACCTTAAAAACATCTTATTATTATTTCTTTTTTAACAAATGGTTTTCTATTCAATTTAACCAAGTCGTCATTTAGTTTTCTATACCTCTTAGAAGTAATGATTTTAAAAGAAAAAGGTTATTTTACCAAAAAATTTAAAGTATGGTAGAATTAGCAGGTATAATCATATTGGGTATTATTGCACAATGGGTGGCTTGGCGTCTAAAATTACCCGCCATTCTTCCGCTAATTTTAATTGGTCTTTTGGTAGGGCCTATTGCAACCTTGTTTACAGAAGATGGTCAAAAATTAATTGAGCCCATTTGGAATGGTGAAAAAGGGCTTTTTCCTGGAGAAGGATTGTATTATTTTGTTTCGCTTGCCATAAGTATAATTCTATTTGAAGGAGGACTTACCCTAAAACGTTCAGAAATTGCTAATGTTGGTCCGGTAATTACAAAGCTTATTATAGTGGGTTCTGTGGTTACATTTTTTGGGGCTGGGGTAGCGGCGCATTATTTGTTTGACCTTTCATGGCAAATTTCATTTTTATTTTCAGCGTTAATTATAGTAACAGGCCCAACCGTAATAACTCCAATTCTTAGAAACATACCGCTTAAAAAAGATGTTTCTACGGTATTAAAATGGGAAGGTATACTAATAGACCCAATAGGTGCTTTGGTTGCTGTATTGGTATTTGAATTTATTAGTGTTGGTGAAGGTTCTGGATATACACAAACGGCTTTGATAGAGTTTGGTAAAATAATTTTATTTGGTAGCACTTTTGGCTTTACGTTTGCGCATGCCCTTGCATTTGCCATAAAAAGAAATTTTATACCCCACTACCTATTAAACGTTGTTTCTTTATCCGCAGTTTTACTGGTTTTTGTAGAATCAGATTTGTTTGCGCATGAATCTGGCCTTTTAGCGGTTGTGGTAATGGGTATGGTATTGGGTAACATGAACTTACCTAATCTAAAAGAGCTACTTTATTTTAAAGAATCTTTAAGCGTCTTGTTAATATCCATTCTGTTTATTTTACTTGCGGCGAACATTAATATATCTGACCTTGAACTATTACTGAATTGGAATACCGTTTGGTTATTCTTGGTAGTAGTATTTGTAATACGGCCCATTGGGGTTTTCTTGAGCACCCAAGGCTCTAATTTAAAATTAAAAGAACGCTTGTTTATTGGATGGGTTGGTCCTAGGGGTATAGTTGCCGCAGGTATAGCCTCTTTGTTTGGCTCTAAATTATTGGCCAAAGGTGAAGTTGGTGCCGAATACATTACACCACTGGTTTTTGTAATTGTTTTGGGTACGGTATTGTTAAATGCAACTACCGCTAGGCTTTTTGCACGTTTGGTTGGCGTTTTCCTTACTAAGTCCGAAGGTATTTTAATTATTGGCGCATCAAAGGTTTCTAGGTTAATTGCCAAGTATTTGAAAAAGAACAAAAGACATGTGGTGCTGATAGATAGTAATCAGAATAATATAGAAAAAGCTAAAGCCTCTGGGCTAGAGGCTTTTGTTGCAGATATTTATTCAGATACACTAACAGACAATATTGAGTTAAATGATATGGGCTACTTAATGGCCATGACAGGAAACTCGGACATTAACAAATTCGCAATTGAAAAATTTACTTCACAGTTTGGTGAAAATGGTTCGTTTAGGTTGGTAGATTCGGACGAAATGAATAACCCGGACAATAACCCAAAAGAGGGTTTATTTTCACATACGGATGATTTTATCAAGCTAACCGAAACTGCGAGAAAGAATAGTACAATCCACGAAATTACAATTAAAGACCGGGAGCATTATGAAGCTATGATAGAGCTTACAAAAGCCAATAATGCTATTATACCCTTATTTTTAAAACAACCAGACGGCGATTTAGTTATCATCCCTTCTTTTAGTAAAGAATTCACAGAGATAGAAGAAGGTAGCCAATTGGTCTATTTGGGAGAAGAATTTGAATTTATAGAAGAACAACTTAATAATACAGAAGAAACTAATTTAAATGAATAGCGCAGGGTTTCTAATCTCAAATAGTTCTTGAAAATTATGTTATAAAATCAAAAAAGCGGCAAACTTGCCGCTTTTTTATTAATCGTTCAGTTTTAAAACTGCCATGAAGGCTTGCTGTGGTATTTCTACATTACCCACTTGCCGCATACGTTTTTTACCTTTCTTCTGCTTTTCTAAAAGTTTACGCTTTCTAGAAATATCTCCACCATAACATTTTGCCGTTACGTCTTTTCTAAGCGCTTTTATAGTTTCCCTGGATATAATCTTAGACCCAATTGCAGCTTGTATAGGAATATCAAACTGTTGCCTTGGGATAAGTTCTTTTAACTTCTCGCACATTTTTTTACCAATGGTTTGTGCATTATCAAAATGTACCAAAGCAGACAAGGCGTCTACTGGCTGTGCGTTTAATAATATATCTACTCGCACCAATTTAGATACACGCATTCCTATTGGGGCATAATCAAAAGAAGCATAACCCTTAGAAACGGTTTTTAAGCGGTCGTAAAAGTCAAATACAATTTCTGCCAACGGCATATCAAAACTTAATTCTACACGCTCTGGTGTTAAATAGGTTTGATTGGTAATTTGGCCACGCTTATCTATACATAAAGACATTACGTTACCAACAAAATCAGATTTTGTAATAATAGTTGCCTTAATGTAGGGTTCCTCTACGCGGTCTAGCGTAGATGGGTCTGGTAAATCTGAAGGATTGTTTACAATTAAAACCTCTTCAGTATTTTTAGTGGTAAACGCGTGGTAACTTACGTTGGGTACCGTTGTAATAACGGTCATATTAAACTCTCGCTCCAAACGTTCTTGAATAATTTCCATGTGCAGCATGCCTAAGAAACCACAACGGAAACCAAAACCAAGAGCAGCACTACTTTCTGGAGCAAACACAAGAGAAGCATCATTTAACTGAAGCTTTTCCATAGATGAGCGTAATTCCTCAAAATCTTCAGTGTCTACCGGATAAATACCCGCAAAAACCATTGGTTTTACATCTTCAAAACCTGCTATGGGTCTTGTAGATGGGTTGTCTGTTAGCGTAATGGTATCACCCACCTTTACCTCCCTAGCATCTTTTATACCGGTTATTAGATAACCAACATCTCCGGTGCTAATTTTTTGTTTTGGATGCTGTACTAGTTTAAGCGTACCAATTTCATCGGCAAAGTAACTTTTGCCCGTTGCCATGAATTTAATTTTCTGACCCTTTTTTATTTCGCCGTTTAAAACCCTAAAATAGGTCTCTACACCTCTAAATGGATTATAGACCGAGTCAAAAACCAACGCCTGTAAAGGTTCTTCTGGATTACCTTCTGGAGCAGGAACCCTATTGATGATAGCTTCTAATATTTCTTCAATTCCTATGCCTGTTTTAGCACTGGCCGGTATAACATCTTCCGGAGCACAACCTAATAAGTCTACAATATCATCCGTAACCTCTTCTGGATTAGCACTAGGAAGGTCTACCTTGTTTAACACTGGAATAATTTCCAAATCGTTTTCTAATGCCAAGTATAAGTTAGAAATGGTTTGGGCCTGTATGCTTTGGGCGGCATCTACAACCAACAAAGCCCCTTCACATGCCGCTATAGACCTAGAAACTTCGTATGAAAAATCTACGTGACCGGGAGTGTCAATAAGATTCAGGACATAAGTTTCCCCCTTAAAATTGTAATCCATCTGTATGGCGTGACTTTTAATGGTAATGCCACGTTCGCGTTCCAAGTCCATGCTGTCCAGCAATTGGTCTTGTTTTTCTCTTTCGGTAACAGAACCGGTAAAATCCAACAGGCGATCTGCCAGGGTACTTTTACCATGGTCTATATGTGCAATAATGCAGAAGTTTCTTATGTGCTTCATTCAAGGAATGATTTTTAAATATGCAAAGATACTATAAGGAATTTTGATTACTTAAAAAATAAAGCGGCCATAAGGGTAATTGGCAATTTTTGGCCATATTTTTAAAATATGGTTTAAAATGCGATAAGTTATTACTGCCAAAAAAATAATTTACTAGATTTGAAGCATAACCAACTAACCATGCTTAGATTATGTTCCCTCTTACTCATTAGCCTTTCTGTATCGTTATCATATTCACAAACGTTTGATGTTACTGGTAAAGTAATTGACCAAGATGGCCAACCCATCTCATTCGCTAATGTACTTTTATTGAGCGCAAAAGACTCTACCTACATAAAGGGAACATCTGCATCTGAAGAAGGTGTTTTTGTGTTTGAAGAAGTAGAACCAGCGCTTTATTTTTTAAAAGCAAGCTATATTAACAATCAGTCTTCCTTATTGGGTATAGATGTAAAAGAAAGCGTTCAGATAGGAGCACTAATTATACCCTTAAATGTAGAAGAGTTAAATGAAGTAGTTGTAGCCGCGCAGAAGCCTACGGTTAAAAGACTTGCAGATCGGATTGTTTTTAACGTAGAAAACACGGTAGTTAGTCAAGGATCAACTTTAGATATTTTAAAAAGTACTCCAGGAGTTATAGAAAATCAAGGTGGTTTTTTAATAAGGGGTCGAAAAGCAACAATTTACATAAACAACAGAAAAGTTCAACTTTCCAATGATGAGGTTAATGATTTGTTGAAAGGGTTTGCCGGGGTAAATATTAAGTCTGTTGAGGTTATGGCAATGCCACCCGCCAATTACGATGCAGAATCTGGTCCTATTTTAAATATTATTACGAGTAAAAGTGTTTTACCGGGTTATAAGGGCAGTATCAATGGCACCTATACCCAAGCTGTTTTTCCTAAATACAGTGTTGGTACCAGTCATTATTTTAAAACCGATAAACTAAATCTATTTGCGAATTATTCCTACAACCCAAAAAAAGAAATTAGAAAGGCTAAAAAGGGAATTAATTTTATTAATGATGCCAATCAGGTTTTTTCTATTTGGGATACAGACCTTGAAGAACTCAAAAGGGTAAAATCACACAATGCTACTGTAACAGTAGACTATAAGTTAAACGATAAAAACAGTTTGAATTTTACAAGCTATTATTTAAACAACCCAAATGAGACCAATAATGGTAATTCTGTAACTACCATTCTGAACAATCAAAAAACAATAGATTCTACATTTCGTACAATAAACCAATTAGAAAGAGACAATACCAATTTTGCTGCAGACCTTATATTTACCCATAGATTTAAAAAAGATGGGGCCAAGTTGGAGGTTAATACGCATTACACCAATTATTCTGAAAATTTTCAACAAGCACTTACTTCTAATTATTTTGATGTTACTGGTAATGGAGTTAGAAGCTTTGGTTTTGATACAAATTCAAAACAAGATATTGAAATATTCACAGGTCAATTAGATATAACAACGCCCATAGGCAATGGGTCATTAGATACCGGGTTAAGAGCTTCTGTAATTAACTCTGAAAGTAACATTGATTACTTTAATTTCTCAGGCTCAGATGAATCCATAAGCCCGAATTTATCAGATAATTTTTTATATGATGAAAACATTTATGCCGCCTATGCATCTCTTGTAAAAGATTGGGATAAATGGTCTATAAAGGCTGGGATTCGAGGAGAGTATACAGACGCAAAGGGCACATCCCTGAACCTAGGATTAGCAAACGACCAAAACTTTTTTGAGTTGTTTCCATCATTATACATATTGCATACGCTTAACGAAAAAAATAGTCTAGCGTTCGATTATAATCGAGGTCTTGATCGTCCAAGGTATAATGATTTAAATCCGTTTAGGAATTTTGTAAATGAGAATGATTTTGAAGAGGGAAATGCTGGGTTAACCGCTAGTTTCAATCGAAATTTCAACTTAAACTACACCTTTAATGATGAGTGGTTTTTCGACTTGTATTACAGTGATAATGGCCAACTCATAGAATATTTAATATTTCAAGACAATGAAAACCTTACGCTAAGAGAGTTAAAGCAAAACGTTTTAGAAAGTATATCGTATGGTTTTGATATCACTTTTAGCAAGGGTATAATAGACCCATGGTATTTGTATGCTTACATATCTTTTTTTCATGAACATTTAGATGTAATTGCCGTAGAAAGCAATAACGTAATACAACGACCTAGTGTAGATGGTCTATACGCCTATTGGGCAAATTACCTAACCTTATCTAAAGATGGTACTTTTACAGGAGAACTAGGCTTCTCTTACATGTCAAATTATATTTTTGGAACCTATTTGCAAGGAGAGCAGATTAACCTCTCTCTAGGTATAAGAAAATCGTTATGGAATAACCGGGCGGCATTTTCCTTAACAATAGAAGATATTTTGGAAGAATATGTACCTACCTACACCTCTAAATACCTAAATCAAGACAACTATTACAAAAGAAGACCTGAAACCCAATTTGTTCGATTTGGATTCACCTATAATTTCGGCAACTTTAGGCTGTCGGATAATCAAAGAGCAATTAGTAAGAGAGAACGAGATAGATTAAAATCAGAGTAGATTTCTTAGAATTTGTAATTTTGCCTATCAAAAAGTAAAAGAATTGCCAAAGATAGGAGACATTCAACTGCCAGAATTTCCATTGTTGCTAGCCCCTATGGAAGACGTTAGCGACCCACCCTTTAGAGCGCTTTGTAAAGAAAATGGTGCCGATGTGGTGTATACGGAATTCATATCATCTGAAGGACTGATAAGGGATGCGGCCAAAAGTGTAATGAAGTTGGATATTTATGAAAAAGAACGTCCAGTGGGTATTCAAATATTTGGTGCGGAAATGGATTCTATGCTAGAGGCAGTGGACATTGTAGAGCGTTCCAAACCAGATATTATAGATATAAATTTTGGGTGTCCGGTTAAAAAGGTGGTTTCCAAAAATGCCGGCGCTGGCATTTTAAGGGATATTCCACTTATGGTTAAACTTACGGAGGCACTGGTAAAACGCACCAACTTACCTGTTACCGTAAAAACCAGGTTGGGCTGGGATTCTGATTCTATCAAAATAGTTGAGGTTGCAGAAAGATTACAAGATGTAGGCATAAAGGCTATATCTATTCATGGTAGAACCAGGGTGCAGATGTATAAAGGAAATGCTAATTGGGAGCCCATAGCTGCAGTTAAGAACAATCCAAGAATGCATATTCCGGTTTTTGGAAATGGAGATGTAGATACTCCGGAAGCAGCCGTAAAAATGCGAGACGATTTCGGTTTGGACGGAGCAATGATTGGCCGTGCCAGTATTGGAAATCCATGGTTTTTTAATCAAGTTAAACACTATTTCAGGACAGGAGAACATTTACCACCGCCAAACATGGCACAACGTGTAGAAGCTGCACGTAGGCACCTACAAATGAGTATAGATTGGAAAGGAGAAAAACTCGGCGTTTTTGAGACTAGAAGGCATTACACCAATTATTTTAAAGGAATACCGCATTTTAAAGAATACCGTATGAAAATGGTTACCAGCGATGAAGCCGCTGATGTATTTGCTGCGTTTGATGAAGTATTGGATAAATTTGCAGATTACCAGTTCGCCTAATTTAAGGCTAAAAGTTTCTTTGTGATGCGACTACTGGCAATTTTAGCAGAAATAAGCCCTAACACAGATATGGTGGCTAATACAATTAGTAAATTAATCCACTGAAATTCTACTGGATAAGCCAAACTTGGCGTTATTTTAAGCCATTTAAAAGCAATTTGCGACCCCACAATCAATACGCCCAAAAAGAGACCGATAATTCCACCAAAAGTAGTTACCATAAGTCCCTGGTAAAAGTAAATTTTTCTTAATTGATTAATAGTTGCACCCAGAGCAAACAAGGTCCTTGAGTTTTGTTGTTTGTCCAAAATCATCATAATAATGGCCCCAACAACATTAAAAAGAGCAATTATTAGCACAAGTGTAAAAATTAGGTATGTGGCTAAATTTTCGGTATTTAGCATTCGGTATAACGTTCCATTAATTTCACGTCTATTTAGAACAGCAATGTTATCTCCAAAAATAGTTTTTAGTTGTGCTTGGGTTGCTTTCAGTTTGTTTTCATCCTTAATTTTAAAATTTACACCAGAAACTTCATAAGGTTGTTTATCCAAAAATGCTTGTGTTACGGGTAATTGGGCAAAAACATACTTTTTGTCTAAATTGTCTTCTACCGAATAGACACCACTGGCAACAGCAGAAAGTTGATTATAAAAGCTGTTAGAACTTAACGCGTTTGCAGAAATAGAACCTTTTCCGGGCTTTAGGGTTATTATACTTAAAGGTTTGGTATAATTGTTTAATGGGCCACCTAAAAGATTAAAAACCCCCATTCCTATTACTACTTGGTTTTCTGCAACACCCCAATTACCAAAGACAAGAGTGCTGTCTATGGCAGTGGTTTTTTTGTACGCAGCATCAATACCTTTAATGTACGCTATATGATTTTTACCATCATAGCTAAGATAAACACGCTCCTCAATCTCTTTTGCGTAAGAGGTTATGTTTTCTAATTGTTCTAGTTGATGCTGAGTCTCTTCTGAAAAACTAAAAAATTTTCCTTCAATAGGAATTGCTTTTAAATCTGGATCAAAAACGTTTGTAAACTGTAAACTAAACGACTTAAGTCCGGCAAATGCAGATAGTACGATAAACAAAGCAGCGGCACCAATAACAATTACCAAAAAAGTGATAAAATTGATTATGTTTACGGCATTTTGGCTGCTTTTAGAGCGTAGGTAACGCCTAGCTATGTAAGTCGATAATGACAATGGTTACGATTTTTTCCGCTTATCCAAAAGGCTTCGGTCCTCTATAGGATTCTCGCTACCTTTTAAAGACTGCTCTATTCCATCAATATAATCAAGAGAATCATCCTTATAAAAAATAAGGTTGGGTACCCGTCTTAGCTGATTTTTTGTGCGTTGTGCCAATTCATGCTTTATCAATGGCTCATTAGATTTAATTCCCTCGAGTAATTCGTCTGCGTTTTTAGACGGAAAGATAGAAACGTAAACTTTGGCAATAGATAAGTCTGTAGTAATAGTAACCTTTGAAACGGAAATCAAAGTTCCTTTTAACCCACCATCCGTTGCTGCTCGTTGTAAAACCTCTGCTATATCTTGTTGAATTATACCAGCTATTTTACGTTGTCTTTGTGATTGTTCCATATTGCAAAATTATTCATTTCATTGGCAATGTGAACTATTCCCGTAATTTTAGGTAAAAATTAGAAGTTCATGAATAAAATTGAACATTTGGGAATAGCGGTAAAAGACTTAGATGCCGCTAATCTATTATTTGAAAAACTTTTGGGCACGCCGCATTACAAAATTGAAGAAGTGGCAACGGAAGGTGTGCGCACCTCCTTTTTTAAAAGCGGACCCAACAAAATAGAATTACTAGAGGCTACTACTGAAGATAGCCCAATAGCCAAGTTTCTTTCTAAAAAAGGAGAAGGGGTGCACCACGTTGCATTTGCGGTAGATAATATTGAGGAAGAAATATTAAGATTAAAAAAAGAGGGCTTTGCCATTTTAAACGAAACACCCAAAAAAGGGGCGGATAACAAGTTGGTTGCTTTCTTGCACCCCAAAACTACAAACGGAGTTTTGGTAGAATTATGCCAAGAAATAACGGAATAAGCTTAAATTATTTTGGTGTAATAGAAAATAAAATATAATTTTGCACCCCTAGAAATTGGTCCTATAGCTCAGTTGGTTAGAGTAGCTGACTCATAATCAGTTGGTCCCTGGTTCGAGCCCAGGTGGGACCACCAACGGTAAAGCCCTTACATGTACATGTTAGGGCTTTTATTTTAACGGAATTTTAGGCATTAAAAAAACCCTTGCTTTAAACAAGGGTTTTTTTAATTGTTCGAGTTAGCTATCACACGAAACTTTATAACTGAGCTAGGCCTTGGTCTAACTCAGGTACTATTTGGTTTATAGTTTGGGTAATTCCTTCTTTAATATTGGTACTGTTGGCAACCAAGACACCATAGAAAACAATTGCACTGGCAATAAGTACAGCTCCTAGTATAAAACGTTTTTCAAATGAAATTGCTTTGGTAGTCATTTCGTTTAAATGTTAATTAAAAGTAAAAATTAATTTTTAATTAACAAAATATTATGATAGCTTATTTCAACAAGATTGCCATAGCTCCTATCGCTGTAACTATAAGTATAAAACGGCGGTATTGCTTTTCCTTTATTAATCGAACTGCTTTAACACCTAAAAACATACCTATAAATATGGCAGGTAAGAGTTTTAAATCTATAAGTAAGGTTTGCCAAGTAATAGTTTTCCAAATAAAAATGTGAAAAGGTAATTTAAAGGCATTGGTAATAAGAAATAACCAAGCGGCAGTACCCACAAATACGTTTTTGGGAAGGCGCATGGCTAGAAAAAAGATGTTACTAAAGGCTCCAGCTAAATTCCCAATCATAGTACAAATACCGGCAATAATACCAACGCCACCGGCAAATGTCCAATGGGTAGGTACTTGCTTAGATTTTTTTTGGTCCCAATAAATTAGAATAGCCAAGCTTAAGAATATAACGATTACCATTCCAATTTTAAATTGTAGTTCGGGTAGGTCTTTCCCTATTACCACACCAATAAGAATACCGGCAATCATCCAGGGTAAAAAGCGGCGAATGTAAACCCAATTGGTATGTCTGTTGTAATAGATTACTGCAATAACATCGCCTACTAATAACAAAGGCATTAATATACCAGTAGACTCTTTTGCCCCAAAAGCCAAGGCTAAAAGGGTCACGTTAAAAATGGATAATCCTTTTAAACCAGCTTTAGAAACACCTAATAAAAATATAGAGGTAAAGGCCATTGCCCATGCAGAAACGGCTATTGTAGATGTTGTTAAGATAAGTTCCAATTGCGTTCAGCGATTTAAGGATAAAGGTATTTTAAATTATTTTATATTTATCGTTAACCAACTATCAATTATGCAACTCTCTTCTCTAGACTATGGCTTTATCATAGTATTCTTTTCTATCATTTTAGGCATTGGTATATACGTTTCTAAAAAATCTGGAGAAAGCTCTAGTCAATTCTTTTTGTCTGGTAGAACAATGCCTTGGTGGCTTTTAGGGCTTTCCATGGTTGCCACTACGTTCTCTACGGATACACCTAATTTGGTAACGGATATTGTTAGAACTAACGGTGTTAGCGGTAACTGGGTTTGGTGGGCATTTTTAATTACGGGCTTATTAACCGTATTTGTATATGCTAAATTATGGCGCAAGTCTAATGTAAATACGGATTTGGAGTTTTACGAGTTGCGTTACGGGGGCAAACCAGCTAGCTTTTTAAGAAAATTTAGGGCAATTTACCTAGGGGTTATATTTAATGTAATAACCATGTCTGCCGTAACCTTGGCAGCTATTAAAATAGGAGGCATTATGTTGGGGCTAGAACCTTGGCAAACTGTGGTAAGCGCAGGTTTAATAACAGTAATTTTCAGTGCTCTTGGCGGATTTAAAGGTGTAGTATACACGGATTTTCTTTTGTTCTTTGTTGCTATGGCAGGTGCGTTGGGCGCTGCAATATATTTGGTGAATTTACCAGAAGTAGGTGGTATTACGGCTTTGGTTACCAATGACGCTGTAGCAGATAAGCTATCTATTTTACCAGACTTTAGCAATACAGAAGCATTAATAACTTTATTAATAATTCCTTTGGCCGTTCAATGGTGGAGTTCTTGGTACCCTGGAGCGGAGCCTGGTGGTGGCGGTTATATTGCACAACGTATGTTAGCTGCTAAAGATGAAAACCATGCTATTGGCGCAACTTTTTTCTTTAATATTATGCATTATGCATTAAGACCTTGGCCATGGATATTGGTGGCTTTATCATCAATAATTGTTTTTCCAGATATTGCAAGTATCCAAGAGGCATTTCCAAATGTACCCGCAGATAAATTAGGGCACGATTTAGCTTATCCCGCAATGTTAACGATGTTGCCTAGCGGATTGTTAGGAGTAGTTTTAGCTTCTTTAATCGCCGCTTATATGAGTACTATAAGTACGCAATTGAACTGGGGGAGCTCTTATATTGTTTATGATTTTTACAAACAACAAGTGAATCCAGATGCTAGCGAAAAACAATTGGTTACGGTTGGTAGATTGTCTACCGTTGTGTTAATGGTGTTAAGCGCTATTTTAGCTTTGGCACTTCAAAATGCGTTGCAGCTATTTGAACTCTTATTGCTTTTTGGAGCCGGCACGGGCTTAATTTTTATTTTAAGATGGTTCTGGTGGCGTATTAATGCTTGGAGCGAAATTGTAGCCATGTTTGCTTCTGGTATTGTTGCCATTTTGTTCAAGGTAACAGCATTGGGCCCTTTTTTGTTCAATACGGAAGATGGCTTGTTACCAAGTTGGGCAGAATACCCAACAATGGTAATTATAATTAGTATTTTCTGGTTGGGCGCTACCTTTTTGACCAAGCCAGAAGACGATGCCGTACTTGAGGATTTTTATAGAAAAATACAACCAGGTGGACCTGGATGGAAAAAGGTGTTGGCAAAGGCAAAACAAAAGAACATTGATGTTATTAATAGTTCTGAAAAATGGAGCGTGCCTTCTGGTATAACCGCCATGTTGTTAGGCTGTGTACTAATTTACAGCTGTATGTTCGCTACCGGGTACTGGATTTATGGCGAAACAAAACTAGCAGCAATTTTAACAGTTGTTGCTATTATTTCTGGCGGATTATTAATTAAAACCTGGCGGGGAATGAGAAATAGCATATTATAATGGATGTTAATAAGCGGATTATTTCGGTAGACATTTTCCGGGGTATGACCATTGTTCTAATGATTTTGGTTAATACTCCGGGTACGTGGTCTTCGGTTTATAGCCCGTTATTACATGCAGAATGGCATGGTTATACACCCACTGACCTTGTTTTTCCTTTTTTTCTATTTATAGTTGGTACGTCTATAGTTTTTGCTTACAAAAACAAAAAAACCTCTTTAAAGACGTATAAAAAAATAGGTGCCAGAGCCTTAAAGCTTATTGGTCTTGGTCTATTTTTAGGAGCATTTACGCTTAGTTTCCCGTTTTTTAAAGATTTTGAAAATATTAGATTTCCCGGTGTTTTACAGCGAATAGGAGTCGTTTTCTTTATTACATCGGTTCTATTTTTAAACTTGAACTGGAAAAAATTAATAATAGTTGCTGTAATACTCTTATTTGGATATTGGGCGTTAATGACACTTATACCTGTAGAAGGGCAGCCCTCCACATTAGCTAGGGCACCCAATAATCTAGCAAACTGGTTAGATGTACAATTATTTGGGAGCCATAACTATAAATCCGATTACGACCCAGAGGGATTAATAAGTACCTTGCCCGCTATCGCAAGTTCATTACTTGGCGTATTTACGGGTATCATCTTAGTTGGTAAGCAAACAAAAAAATCAACCCTATTGTTTGGTTTAGGAGGTTGCCTACTTCTTATAGGTCACATATGGGGTTTGGTTTTTCCTATTAACAAAGCATTATGGACCAGCTCTTTTGTTTTGGTCACTGCTGGTTGGGCAAATATACTTTTAGCCTTAATTCATTTCTTGTCAGATGATAGAAAAATAGCATTTGGAAGTGTTTTTAAATATGTTGGCTCTAACGCAATTACTATTTACTTTCTAAGTAGTTTCATTTCAAAATTGTTTTACCTAATTAAAGTAGATGGCGAAACTTCTTTACATGGATGGTTGTTTCAAACCATATTCGTGCAAGATTTTCTATCACCACAATTTTCGTCTTTATTATATGGTGCAAGCGTAGTGGGGTTTTATTGTCTTTTAGGATATGTTTTATACAAAAAAGGAGTTTTTATAAAGGTTTAGCACTAACCCCTAAGTTCCAGCAGACGGGCCACATATTTACCAATCACGTCAAACTCTAAGTTTACTATTGTGCCCACTTTATAACCGTTAAAACAGGTATGCTCAAAGGTGTAAGGTATAATAGCAACGCTAAATTGATTTTTTTTAGAATTAACCACCGTAAGACTAACCCCATCTACGGTAATAGATCCTTTTTCTATGGTAACGTTATTCTT
Source organism: Croceivirga sp. ABH4_376 (assembly GCF_056160685.1). Lineage (NCBI taxonomy): Bacteria > Pseudomonadati > Bacteroidota > Flavobacteriia > Flavobacteriales > Flavobacteriaceae > Croceivirga > Croceivirga sp. ABH4_376. Next base: position 451,055 of record NZ_JBSWXQ010000001.1, read on the forward strand.
GTTAGAATCATAGGCAAATGTAAAAATCCAACTACCGTCTTTTTGGTCAATTTCTATGCATTCTGCAGTCTGATCAACATGTCCCTGTACAATATGTCCATCTAAGCGAGTACCTAACAGCATGGCGCGCTCTAGATTTACCTGTTGGCCAACTTTAAGCGTCGCTATATTGGTTTTTTCTAAGGTTTCTTGTATGGCGGTAACAGTATAATTGGTATCGGTTAAAGAAACGACTGTTAAACAAACCCCGTTGTGGGCAACGCTCTGGTCTATTTTTAGTTCTGGGGTAAGTTTAGATGCAATGGTTATGTGCAAATTATCGCCTTCTTTCTCAAGTTGCTCTACCGTTCCCAATGTTTCAATGATTCCCGTAAACATGTCTATGTAAATTTAGCTAGCTTTGTGAATACAAAAATAGTTATACTCAAGCGGAAAGATGGGAGAACCCAACAAAATAAAATTAGGAATCTCAATTGGAGATATTAATGGTATTGGATGCGAGGTGGCCTTAAAAACATTTTTAGATAACCGCATGTTAGATTTTTGCACGCCAATTTTCTATGCGTCCAACAAAACCATATCCGAACAAAAAAAACGACTAGGACTGGATATTTCTTTTCAGGGCATACCCAATGCGGAAAAGGCACACCCTGGAAAAATAAATGTATGTAATGTTTGGAAAGAGCATCCAAGATTACAGTTTGGAGAAGCTACAGAAGAAGGGGGCAAATTTGCCATAAAGTCTTTAAGGGCCGCAGTAAATGCTTTAAAAAAGAACGAAATTGATGTGTTGGTTACGGCACCAATAAACAAGAACAATATTCAAGCAGAGGATTTTAAATTTCCGGGCCACACCGATTTTTTAGCAAAGGAACTTGGCGGAGATAGTTTAATGTTCATGGTGTCTGATTGCCTACGGGTTGGTTTGCTTACCGATCATGTAGCGGTAAAAAACGTTGCAAATGAAATAACAACCAAAAGGGTAAGAGACAAGGTTTTTACCATGATGAATTCTTTGACTGTAGATTTTGGCATACGAAAACCAAAAATTGCCTTGTTAGGTATAAATCCACATAGTGGAGACAATGGAACCATAGGTGAAGAAGATGAAAAAATAATGAAGCCGGCAATTGCCTCAATGTTTGATGAAGGTCATCAAGTTTACGGACCATATTCTGCAGATAGCTTTTTTGGCTCTGGCAACCATAAAAATTTTGATGCAGTTATTGCAGCGTATCACGATCAAGGGCTTATTCCTTTTAAAACCTTGGCATTTGGTAAAGGCGTTAATTTTACGGCAGGTCTATCTAAGGTAAGGACATCTCCTGATCATGGAACAGCATACGAAATAGCCGGTAAAGGAATTGCAGATGCAAGTAGTTTTACAGAAGCGGTGTTTTTGGCCTTAAAAATTTACAAGAATAGGGTAGAATACACAGAGTTGAGTAAAAACCCGCTTAAGAAACATCAATTAAAGAAGAAAACAAAAGCGCAATAATTTTTATAAATTGTTGGGTATGTATAAATAAATAGTATCTTTGCACCCGCCTTACGGGGCTGGTACACAAACATTAAGTGTAAAATGAAGCAGTTAAAGGAGTTTTTTATTCCTTTTAAAGGATTAAAACAAGGAAAGCACACGTTTGAGTACAAAATAGACAATTCGTTCTTTGAGTCTTTTGATTATGAGGATTTTAATGCCGCAAATGTCACTGTTGAAGTGGAGCTCAATAAAATGAGTACCATGATGGAGTTAGACATGCGCGCTTCTGGTGTTGTTAACGTTAATTGTGACATTACCAATGAACCCTTTGATCAAGAAATTGACGGCGATTTGCATCTGGTTGTCAAATTTGGAGACGAATTTAATGACGAAGATGATGAAATTTTGATTTTACCACATGGGGAACACCAGGTTTATATAGCGCAATATGTGTATGAACTTTTGGTGTTGGCAGTGCCACACAAACGGGTGCATCCTGGGGTAGAAGACGGTAGCTTGGATTCTCCTGTTTTAGATAAACTAGAAGAATTACAACCTAAAGAAGAAAAGATAGACAAAAAAAATACCGACCCAAGATGGGACGGACTTAAAAAGTTATTAACGGATAAATAGGTAACAATGGCACATCCTAAGAGAAAAATATCGAAAACGAGAAGGGATAAAAGGAGAACCCACTATAAAGCATCCATGCCTACTATTGCCCAAGATAGTGTAACTGGTGAAATGCACCTTTACCACAGGGCTCATTGGCACGAAGGTAAATTATACTACCGTGGCAAAGTGCTTATAGACAAGACTGAAGAAGAAACTGCTGCATAAGCAATAGAAAAAGAAATTTTAACTCCCGAAATTGAGAAATATCGGGAGTTTTTTTATGGAATACGTCCAATAGGTCAAGAATCCTAATTTTAGCAGAGAAAGTCATAAAAAATGAGTAATTTTCGCCGAAATTTGGTCTTTTTTGGCCTTTTTTATTTAAAAACAATTCATAATGGGTAAAACAACGGCGGCCATTACAGCCGTAGGGTCTTATGTTCCTGAGCATATTTTGACCAACAAGATGCTAGAATCCATGGTAGAGACCAATGATGAGTGGATTACAACTAGAACTGGTATCAAGGAAAGAAGAATACTAAAGGAAGAAGGGCAAGGAACATCCTTTATGGCTATTAAAGCTGCAGAAGATTTGATTAAAAAATCAAATCTAGATGCAGAAAGCATAGATATGGTTTTAGTGGCAACGGCAACTCCCGATCAGCCGGTAGCAGCAACCGCCGCATATGTGGCAAGTGAAATTGGAGCAAAAAATGCATTTGCTTATGATTTGCAAGCTGCTTGTTCTAGTTTTTTATACGGTATGTCTACCGCTGCCAGTTACATAGAATCTGGCCGATACAAGAAAGTACTTTTAATAGGAGCAGATAAAATGTCTTCTATTATAGATTATACAGACCGTGCTACCTGTATTATTTTTGGTGATGGCGCCGGTGCCGTACTTTTTGAAGGCAATGAAGAAGGTCTTGGGTTACAGGACGAATATCTGCGTAGTGATGGTGTTGGTAGAAATTTCTTGAGGATAGAAGCGGGCGGATCTATTTTGCCAGCTAGTGAAGAAACAGTAAAGAACAACCAACATTACGTATACCAAGATGGTAAAACGGTATTTAAGTTCGCCGTTTCCAATATGGCAGATGTATCTGCAAAAATTATGGAACGTAATAACCTAACAAAAGACGATGTAGCTTGGTTGGTACCCCACCAGGCCAACAAACGTATCATAGATGCAACAGCAAATAGAATGGGCGTAGAGCCAGAAAAGGTTATGATGAACATTCAACGCTATGGCAACACTACATCTGCTACGTTACCGCTTTTATTGGCAGATTATGAAAAACAATTAAAAAAAGGAGATAACCTTGTATTTGCTGCCTTTGGAGGTGGTTTTACTTGGGGTTCTATTTTCCTTAAATGGGCATATAATTCGTAAATTACAACTAACTAAATCAGTATAGATGGATATTAAAGAAATTCAAAGTCTAATAAAGTTTGTAGCCAAATCTGGCGCAAGTGAAGTTAAACTGGAAATGGAAGATATTAAAATCACCATCAGAACAGGTAGCCAAGGTTCTGGCGGTGAAACTACCATTGTACAACAAATACCAATGGCACAAGCTCCAGCCCCTGCTGCAGCTGCTGCCCCTGCCGCAGCTCCAGCGCCTGCAGCTCCAGCTGCACCAGAAGCAGCAAAAGCGGATGATGATTCTAAATACATCACCATTAAATCTCCTATTATTGGTACTTTCTACAGAAAGCCTTCGCCAGATAAGCCAGCTTTTGTAGAGGTAGGTAAGGACATTAAAGAAGGAGACGTACTTTGTGTTATTGAAGCTATGAAATTGTTCAATGATATTGAGTCTGAGGTTTCTGGTAAAATCGTTAAGATCTTAGTAGACGATTCTTCTCCGGTAGAATTTGATCAACCGTTGTTTTTGGTAGACCCTAGTTAATAAAAATTTCAATTAGCCAATTCCTGTTTTCGAGATATTCGAAATCGGTACTTCTACATTGAATTTTTAAACAAAACATTATGTTCAAAAAAATATTAATTGCCAATAGGGGAGAAATTGCATTAAGGGTTATACGTACCTGTAAAGAAATGGGTATAAAAACCGTTGCGGTTTATTCAAAGGCAGATGAGGAAAGTTTGCACGTACGTTTTGCAGATGAAGCGGTTTGTATTGGGCCGGCTCCAAGTAGTGAATCGTACTTAAAGATTCCAAATATTATAGCTGCTGCAGAGATTACCAATGCAGATGCCATACACCCAGGTTACGGTTTCTTATCAGAGAATTCTAAATTCTCTAGAATCTGTGCAGAACACGATATTAAATTTATTGGTGCTTCTGGGGAGCAAATAGACAAAATGGGAGATAAGGCTACGGCCAAAGAAACCATGAGAAAAGCAGGTGTGCCTACGGTACCCGGTTCTGAAGGTCTTTTAAAAGATGTTGCCCACGCCAAAAAGGAAGCTGGTAAAATGGGTTATCCTGTAATGATCAAAGCTACTGCCGGTGGTGGTGGTAAGGGTATGCGTGCCATTTGGTCAGAAGAAGAAATGGAAAGCAACTTTGAAAGTGCCGTACAAGAAGCAAAAGCTTCTTTTGGAAACGGTGGTATGTACATGGAAAAACTTATTGAAGAACCAAGGCACATTGAAATACAGGTGGTTGGTGATCAGTATGGTAAAGCCTGCCACTTATCTGAAAGAGATTGTTCCGTACAACGTAGACACCAGAAGCTTACCGAAGAAACACCATCTCCGTTTATGACGGATAAGTTAAGGGAAGATATGGGTGCCGCAGCGGTGAAAGCCGCAGAATACATAAAGTACGAAGGCGCAGGAACGGTAGAATTTTTGGTAGACAAACACCGAAACTTCTACTTTATGGAGATGAATACGCGTATACAAGTAGAACATCCAATTACTGAACAGGTAATTGATTATGATTTGATCAGAGAACAAATCTTGGTTGCTGCAGGTGTGCCAATTTCAGGTAAAAATTACATTCCAAAACTACATTCTATTGAGTGTAGAATAAATGCGGAGGATCCGTTTAATGATTTTAGACCTTCTCCGGGTAAAATTACCACCTTACACACACCAGGAGGTCATGGGGTGCGTTTAGACACACATGTTTATAGTGGTTATATAATTCCGCCAAACTATGATTCCATGATCGCTAAATTAATTACCACTGCCCAAACAAGGGAAGAGGCTATTAATAAAATGAGAAGGGCTTTAGATGAGTTTGTTATCGAAGGCGTAAAAACAACCATACCTTTTCATAGGCAATTAATGGATAGTCCGGATTATTTAGCGGGTAATTATACCACCAAGTTCATGGAAGGTTTTAAGATGGACGATAAGTATAAAGATTAGTAACTTAACCCTCGTTTTAAACGAGGGTTTTTTATGCAGTTTAGTTACTGGGAATACAAGCAGTGGTTTCAACAAATAGATTATACCGTTGTTGGTAGTGGTATAGTTGGCCTATCTACCGCCTTAGCCCTAAAGGAAGAGGATCCATCTGCAAGCATACTTATTCTGGAAAAAGGAATTCTTCCAGAAGGGGCAAGCACAAAAAATGCTGGTTTTGCCTGTTTTGGAAGCGTTTCTGAGCTTTTAATGGATTTGGACACCCATTCTGAAGAAGAATTAATTGCGTTGGTTAAGAGGCGTTACAATGGAATAAACGCATTAAGGGCTATGTTTGGAGATGATGCAATAGGTTTTACGCAATTGGGAGGGCATGAAGTATTTCTAAGAAAGGATAAAGACTTATTTGAGCACTGTAAAGACAAATTACCTTATTTAAACGAACTTTTTCATGAAGTATTTATGCAAAAAGCTTTTTCATTAACACCTAATAAATTTGGGTTTTCTGGAACAGAAAACCAGTACATTACCCACTCTTTAGAAGGGCAATTAGACACAGGAAAACTAATGCAAGCATTGTTAAAAAAGGTATATGAAAGTGGCATTAAGATTGTAAATGGCTTCAAAGTTTTCGGATTCGAAACAAATGAAAATCAAGTTTCCGTTCAGCTAGAAAATTTTGATTTTAAAACCAATAAATTACTGATAACCAACAACGGCTTCGCAAAGCAATTAACGCAACAAGAGGTAGAACCAGCAAGAGCCCAAGTGTTGATTACTAAACCCATTAAAGACCTACAGATTAATGGTACATTTCATTTAGATGCTGGCTATTATTATTTTAGGAACATAGATAATAGAATTTTGTTAGGTGGGGGTAGAAATTTGGATTTTAAAGGAGAATCTACCACGCAATTAGGGAATACAGAGTATATTATATCCAAACTAAAATTGCTGTTACATCAAACCATCCTACCTAATACACCTTTTGAAGTAGATTATACCTGGAGTGGTATTATGGGGGTTGGCCCACGTAAAAAGCCAATTATAAAAGAGCTCGCAAAAAATGTTTATTGTGGCGTGCGCTTAGGCGGTATGGGTATAGCAATTGGTGCTGCGGTGGGGCAAGACTTGGCACATAAAGTTTTGGGTAGATGATAAAGGGCGAGCTATTGACATATTGCAAACAATTTGTAACAGGCAAATTACATAACCTAAACAACCGTATACAAGAGGTAAACCAAGCACTACTGTCCGAAACAAAAAGTACTGCCGGCGATAAACATGAAACAGGCCGGGCTATGGTACAATTAGAACGAGAAAAGCTAGGCAAGCAATTGGCAGAGTCAGAAAAAATGGAAAAGGTCTTGGCCAAAATACGCGAAACTCCGAACAATATAGGTGCCTTAGGAAGCCTTATTGTAACAGATAAAGCAACATATTACCTTTCTATTTCGGCCGGGCAATACAGAGCAGAAAAACATGACGTTTATTGTATTTCTACGGCTTCTCCAATAGGCAAGCTGCTTTTAGGGAAAAGAGCAGGAGATTGTATTGAATTTAATGGCAACCCAATAACCATTAAGACAATACACTAGTAATCTTGCTTGGGAGGCTTTCTCAAGTGTTTTTTTAAGGCCATTTTTTTCTTAGCGTCCAGACGTTTTAAAATAGCGCTTTTACTTGGTTTGGTTGCCTTTCTTTTAGTAACAGGTTTTAGGCTGGCTTCTAAAATATTCCATAGTCGCTTAATTACCAATTCTTTATTCTTGTGCTGACTTCTAGTTGTGCTACTTTGTAAAGACAAAACTCCTTCTTTGGTTAAGCGGTGCTGCAATTGCTCGTTTAAGCGCAGTTTTTCCAAATCGGATAGTCCTTCTGAAGTATTGATATTGAATAACAACTCTACTTTGGTAGCAACTTTGTTGGCATGTTGCCCTCCAGGCCCACCACTTCTAACGGCCCTAAATTCCAATTCTTTAAGAATGATAGTCCTTTGCATGCGTTTTAGAAATACGTTCCAATAGTGTTTTGGCCGTTCCCTTTAGGGCCACTTTAGTACCTGGTATTATTGAGCGGGAATGTATGAACCAGACCATCAAATCAGTTTCGTGAAAGGCTTTTACCAAAAAATGACTTCCTTTAAAAAAACACTCCTCTACGGTTACCATAAAATCACTGTGCTGTGTTACGCTTAGTTCATGGGGGTAGACAATAATTGGTCTATCTATGTAGTAACCAGGATTTAAAAAATACAAAGGGATGGTATTGGCCTCCCCAAATAAACTGGCAGCGTATAAATTCTTAGGATGATTATAGACATTTTTAGTGGGCCCAAAATCTAAAATCTCCCCATCTTTTAGTACCAAAGTAAGCCAAGAAAAAGGCAAAATATCATCAGGGTCGTGCGTAGCGTTAATTACCGTAATTCCTTTCTCTTTTAAATAAGGGAACAGTAACTGTTTTAATCCATTTTTTTTGAATTGGTCTATACTGCTAAAAGGCTCGTCCAACAATAATATTTTAGGCTCTTGGGCAAGTGCTTTGGCAATAGCAACGCGCTGTTGTTGGCCACCGCTTAGGTTTTTAACCTTTACATGGGCATAATCTTCAAGTTGTATCACCTCTAGCAATTCTTGAATACGTGCTTGGTGGGTTTCTGGTTCAAAAACAGACAAATGCTCACCAATATTTTCGCTTACCGTGGTAAATGGCATTAAATCTAAATCTTGGGAAACATATTTCATATAGTTTTCCCCAGGAATTAAATTAAAATCTGGCCCCAAAACCTTTTGGTTGTTCCAAGAAACCTCTCCCTGACCCAATTTCAATTTTCCATATATAGCCTTTAAAAGTGTGCTCTTACCAGAACCACTTTCACCTATTAAAGCCAAGTGGCTTCCATTGGGCAACTGAAAAGAGATGTCTTTTAAAATGGGGTTTTCGCCATAAGCGAAGAAAACATTATTAACCTGCAGCATAGTGTGTAATGTAAGCAATTTTGGCCTAGAATAAAAGCAGCTATCCTAAGCCAAAAGTACTCAAGTATTAGTCTTTAAACTCTTTTAAAACTGATTGGTTTGGCAGTTGTTCATACCCCATATTAAACAAGGTAAAACCAAAAATATCTGCATATTGTTCTATGGTTTTACTTACGGGTGTACCTGCACCATGGCCTGCATTTGTTTCTATACGTATTAGTGTAGGGTTTTTGCCTGTTTGCTTTGCTTGTAATTCTGCTGCAAATTTAAAACTATGCGCAGGTACCACACGATCATCGTGATCTCCTGTGGTTACCAATGTGGCAGGATAACTGGTTCCAGCTTTTACGTTATGCACAGGAGAATAGCCTTTTAAATAAGTAAACATTTCCTTATCGTCTTCTGCAGTACCATAATCATAAGCCCAACCGGCGCCTGCAGTAAACGTATGGTAACGTAACATGTCTAAAACACCTACAGCAGGTAATGCTACTTGCATTAAATCTGGTCGCTGCGTCATGGTGGCACCCACTAAAAGACCGCCATTAGAACCACCGCGTATAGCTAAATATTCTTTAGACGTATACTTATTGTCTATAAGATATTCTGCAGCGGCAATAAAGTCGTCAAAAACGTTTTGCTTCTGTAGTTTGGTACCCGCATCGTGCCATTCTTTTCCATATTCACCACCGCCCCTTAAGTTGGGTACGGCATACACACCGCCTTGCTCCATCCAAACAGCGTTTGCTATACTAAAAGAAGGTGTAAGGCTAATATTAAAGCCACCATAACCATAAAGTATAGTTGGGTTTTTGCCGTTTAGTTCTAGTCCCTTTTTATGGGTGATGATCATAGGCACCTTGGTACCATCTTTGGAAGTATAGAATACTTGTGTAGATTCGTAATCTGATGGATTAAAATCGATTTCTGGTTTCCAGTATTGCTCGTATTTACCTGTTTCTACGTTATATTTAAAAGAAGATCCTGGAGTATTGTAATTGGTAAAAGAAAAATAAAACTCTTTGTCTTCATCTTTGCCGCCAAAACCACCAGCACTACCCACACCTGGAAGTTCTACTTCTCGTATTAATTTTCCATCGTAGTTATATTGGTAAACTTTTGAAATGGCATCTACCATATATTCTGTAAAGAAATAGCCACCACCTTTACCGGCAGTTAAAACATGCTCTGTTTCTGGAATTACATCTTTCCAGTTTTCCGGGGTTGGGTTGGCTACCGTAGTAACCACAATTTTTTTGTTTGGTGCCTCCAAATTGGTCACCATCCAAATTTGGTCACCTTCATTATCAATCACGTAAGTATCAGAGTCGGTATGATCTAAAATGGTAACCAAAGGGCTGTTTGCCTTAGTCAAGTCTTTCATGAATAATTTATTGCCAGAAGTAGATACGGATGCCGAAATGAACAAGAAACGTTCGTCTTCTGATACACGGCCACCAACGTATCTATGTTTTTCTGCCTCGGTACCACCAAAAACAAGTTGGTCTTCTGCTTGTGGCGTGCCTACCTTATGGTAGTATAATTTATGCTGATCCGTTTTTGCAGATAATTCACTTCCTTTAGGCTTGTCATAGCTAGAATAAAAGAACCCGTCATTTCCTTTCCATGAAATCCCGGAGAACTTGATGTCTACCAAGGTGTCTTCTACCTGCTCCATGGTTTCTGTATCTATTACTATGGCTTTTCTCCAATCAGATCCGCCTTCTGATATTAAATACCCGGCCATAGAACCATCTTCTGTAAAACTAAGACCCATTAGGGAGGTTGTACCGTCTTCAGAAAACTTATTTGGATCTAAGAAGATTTCTTCAGCACCATCTTCTTTTTTTCTATACACCACATATTGGTTTTGTAGCCCATCGTTCTTGTAGAAATAAGTGTATTTGCCCTCTTTAAAAGGCGAACCTAATTTTTCATAATTCCACAATTTTTCAAGACGATTTTTTAAATCGGTACGGAAAGGAATTTGTTCTAAATATCCAAAGGTGGTTTTATTTTGTGTCTTAACCCACTCTTCCGTTTCTGGGCTTCTATCATCTTCTAACCAACGGTAGGGATCTTTAACTTCTTCTCCAAAATACATGTCTACCGTATCTACTTTCTTAGTTTCTGGGTATGTCACAACAATAGGTTCAGATTTTGATTCATTTTTACAGGCCACTGCAGCACCAATGGCCAAGAGATAAATTAGTTTTTTCATGGTTGTTTAAGCAATTAGTCTATCTAAAAATACCATGAATAAGTCAATCTAATGATTGGGCAAGAATCTCTTAACTTTTTTTAACGTTCTAATAGTATTTATAATTAAAAAGGGACATGATTTAAAAACCACGCCCCTCATAATTTTTTGGATGTTAAACTTTTATACCAGTTTATTTGCTACTAAGTACTCTGCTATTTGCACGGCGTTGGTAGCTGCTCCTTTTCTCAAGTTATCGGCAACAATCCACATATTTAGAGTGTTGGGTTGCGTTTCATCTCTACGCATACGGCCAACAAAAACCTCATCTTTGTCATGGGCATATATAGGCATGGGGTAACTGTTGGCAGCAGGGTTATCCTGTACAACTATTCCTGGTGTATTGCTAAGAATTTCTCTTACTTCATTTAAATCAAAATCATTGCGAAATTCTACATTAACACTTTCAGAATGTCCTCCGGCAGTAGGGATACGAACCGCAGTAGCCGTTATGCTAAACGTTCTATCGTCTAATATTTTTTGCGGTTCACGCGCCAATTTCATTTCTTCTTTAGTGTAACCGTTTTCCATGAAAACATCGCAATGTGGTAAAGCATTTTTATTGATTGGATAAGGATAGGCCATTTCGCCTTTTATACCTTGTGCCTCATTTTCCATTTGTTCAACGGCCTTAACTCCAGTACCAGAAACTGACTGGTAGGTAGAAACAATAACACGTTTCATCCCATATTTTTTATGCAATGGGTTTAACGCCATAACCAATTGTATGGTAGAACAATTAGGATTGGCTATAATTTTATCTTCCTTTGATAATACATTGGCATTGATTTCTGGAACTACTAATTTTTTAGCTGGGTCCATACGCCATGCGGAAGAATTATCTACTACAGTGGTACCAACTTCTGCAAATTTAGGTGCCCAGGTTAAAGAAGTGTCTCCACCAGCAGAAAAGATGGCTATATCCGGTTTAGATTCTACAGCGGTTTGTAGCCCTATTACCGTGTGTTCTTCACCTTTGTAGGTTAATTTTTTACCCACGGAACGCTCAGAAGCAACCAATAACAATTCTGAAATAGGAAAATTACGTTCTGCCAATACTTTAAGCATTACTTCGCCAACCATACCGGTTGCGCCAACTACAGCTACTTTCATCAGTTTCAATTTTAAGGCCGTAAAGTTAAGTTTAGTAAAGTAGTAAACAAGTGTTTTCGATTGAAATATATAAAAAACAACAAAAAGTTATAAATATAACATTCAACCTAAAGCACAAAAAAACCGCCAACAGGGATTCCTGAAGGCGGCTTAAAGTTAAAAAATAGGTGTAGCGGTTGTCCTTCCCTAAGTTGGGAACGGCTACGATTATTTTTTCAACGCATCTCTAATTTCCATCAACAAGTCTTTTTCAGACGGTCCTGGATCTGGAGCTGGCGCTTCTTCTTCTTTTTTCTTCATGTTGTTAACGCCTTTTACGATCATGAACATTACAAATGCCACAATGATAAAGTCGATCACGTTAGTTAAGAATTCTCCGTACAATACGGCAACCTCTCCTACTGTTTCTCCAGCCTCGTTCACGGTACCTTCATTAATAATGTATTTTAAATCTTTAAAGTCGGCATTAAATATTAAACCGATAAGTGGGGAAACTATGCCACCAGTAAATGAGGCTACTACTTTATTAAACGCAGCACCCATAACGAAACCTACAGCGATATCCACTAGGTTTCCTTTCATTGCAAAGTCTTTAAACTCTTTAAGCATTTTTACAGATTATAATGGTTAATAGATGGCGAAAGTACAAAATTCACAAAAATTAAGAAGTGTTTAACAAAAAAACACTATAAAATTTTGCGTTTTACCCTAGCGCCAATGCCAGTAAGTAACTCGTAAGAAATGGTTTTAGCCGTGCCAGCCATTTTATCCGCACTATGGTTGGCACCAAAAAGTAAAACTTCATCTCCTTCATGGCAAGGTATACCGGTTACATCTACCATAATCATATCCATACAAACATTACCGATTATAGGTGCCCAATGCTGATGTATTTGTACAGCGGTTTTACCGTTTCCGTATTGTCTGCCAATTCCATCTGCATGGCCTATGGGTAAAGTTGCGGTACGCATATGCTTATCTGCGATAAAGGCGCGGTTATAACCAATGCTTTCACCCTTTTTTATGGAATGTATTTGAGAAATGACCGTTTTTAATGTAGCAACAGGTTTTAGCTCTTTATCGTATTTGGCTTCATTGCCATAACCATACAGGCCAATACCACTTCTTACCATATCAAAATGTGCTTCCGGATAATTTAATATACCAGAGGTGTTGCACATGTGCATCATAGGCTTGTAACCAATAAGTTCTGATAAAACATTGGTGTCTTTTACAAATTTTTCTATTTGGCGGAAGCTAAAGTTTTGCTCATCTAAATCTTCTGATGCGGCCAAATGGGATAAAACACTTTTAATGAAAACGCTTTCCGTTTGATTTAACTTACTGGCGATATTCTCAATATTTTCTGCTGTAAGCCCCAATCTATTAAGTCCTGTATTAAATTTTAGATGAACAGGATAGTTATTTAATCCTTTTTGTTCCGCTAAAAGAATAAAGTCTGCAACTATTTTTTCGCTATACAGGTTGGGCTCTAAATTGTGTAGAATAACCTCTTCAAAATTGGCTTTTAAGGGGTGCAAGACCAATATGGGTAAGGTTACGCCCGCGTTTCTTAACAAAACGCCTTCTTTGGCATAAGCTACGGCTAAATAATCTGCCCCAAGTTCTTCTAGCTTTGTAGCAATGGCAACCATGTCACTACCATAAGCAAACGCCTTGACCACGCCAAGAAATTTAGTGCCGTTGTCTATTTTAGATTTTAAATAATGGTAATTATGGCTTAGCGCATCTAGGTCTAAGAACAAGGTGGTTTCCTCAACATTACTCATTCGCAGCTTTATTTTTCTTGGCTATCTCTTCTGCCTGCACGTCCATTTTTTTAACCTTTTCTCGCAACATTGCCTTAAAAAAAGCAGCCCTGCTAAGCGGTTCATATTCTTCGGTCTCTCCTAATAAGACCAATTTATCGTCACTGGATTTTCTAAAACTATAATTGGCCAAGTTACCGGTTCGGGTACAAACTGCATGTACTTTAGTAACATATTCTGCAGTGGCCATAAGCGCAGGCATAGGACCAAAAGGATTTCCCTTAAAATCCATATCCAGACCGGCCACTACAACGCGTATGCCTTTGTTTGCCAAATCATTACAAACCGCTACAATTTCATCATCAAAAAACTGGGCTTCATCTATACCTACCACATCACAGCCATCTGCCAAAAGTCTAATATTTGCAGCGGCCGGCACTGGGGTAGAACGTATCTCATTAGCATCGTGGGAAACTACCATTTCCTCATCGTAACGGGTGTCTACCTGAGGCTTAAAAATTTCTACCTTTTGTTTAGCAAATTGCGCACGTTTAAGTCGCCTTATAAGTTCCTCGGTCTTACCAGAGAACATGGAACCACAGATTACTTCAATCCATCCAAACTGTTCTTTGTGGTTTACGGTGTTTTCGAGAAACATGTTGTATTTTTAATGCTTAATTACGGAAATGCCCTTATGGCACAAGAAGAACAAAGCTACTAAAAATTTACAGCGGATTAAACGTTAAAATTTAACCTTTTGTTCTCAATACAAATTCCGTTTTGGTATTACATTTATAGTTAAAGAATTAGTGCGATGAAAAGAAAGTTAAGGGAAGAATTGATTAAGCTGGCAACAGAGATAATTACTAGCCGCGAAGACAAGGAATTAGCTGCATTGTACGATACGGCCAAAAATCTGTACGAAAAGGTTGCCGTATTAAAATTTATAGACGAAAAACTGAACGATCTTGAAGTAGATGTTTCTAAAAACGCTATTGCCGCCAAGTTTGAGACCTTGGCAACAGCTGTTTTAAACGACAACAAACAGGTGCCAGAAAATAATCCACACGAAGAGGATATTATTACACCCGGTATGGACACCATAAAAGATATGGTTTCTGAAATGCCCAATGAAGCCTTGGAATACATATTTGGCGACTTTATAGCCAAGCCCCAGACCATGAAGAACGAAAAGGAAATCTTGGCTCCGGAAACCGCAACGCCGACCACGGCAAAATCCTTGAACGATAAGTTGAATAAGGAGCTACAAATAGGTTTAAACGATCGCTTGGCATTTGTGAGCCAATTATTTGGTGGTAGTATGGAAGATTATACACGGGTTATATCTCAATTAAACACCATTGGTTCAGAGGCAAAATCCATAGAATTTATAGACAACATGGTTAAGCCAGAATACAATAATTGGGCGGGCAAAGAGGAATATGAAACACGTTTTAAGCAAGTTATTCAAAGACGGTTTGCTTAACCACCACTTATTGCAATAAACTGTAAATAAAACAGGTATACCGTAACTATGGGAAAATTGTACTTGGTGCCTACACCAATTGGTAATTTGGAAGACATGACCTTTAGGGCTATAAAGGTTTTGCAGTCCGTAGACTTAATTTTGGCAGAAGACACCCGTACCAGTGGCAAGCTATTGGGTCATTTTGAGATTGATACTCCAATGCAAAGCCACCATATGCACAACGAACATAAGACCGTAGACCAACTTTTGAAAAAGTTACAAGCGGGCGTAGTTATGGCATTAATTTCAGATGCGGGCACACCTGCTATTTCTGACCCGGGATTCTTACTAACCCGGGCTTGCGTTGAAAACAATATTGAAGTTGAGTGTTTACCAGGGGCCACTGCTTTTGTACCCGCCTTGGTTAATAGTGGTTTGCCCAATGATAAATTTGTTTTTGAAGGCTTTCTTCCGGTAAAAAAAGGAAGGCAAACACGCCTACAATTATTGGCAGAAGAAACCAGGACAATTATTTTTTATGAAAGTCCGCACAAGCTGGTAAAGACCTTATCACAGTTTGGGGAGTTTTTTGGTGCAGATAGGCCAATTTCTGTTTCTAGGGAATTGACCAAAATGTACGAAGAAACTGTTAGGGGAACCGTTACTCAAGTATTGGAGCATTTTAAAACCCACGCACCAAAAGGTGAATTTGTTTTAGTTGTTGGGGGTAAGAAATGATTGATTAGACCTAATATTTTTTATTTTAAAAATCTCTTCTTCATTTAATTTGAGTAAAAGTAAAGAGGGTTAAATAATTCTTCTAGTAATTGTTAATTACTAATATTTACCTCCATCATGCTTCCCTTTCTCCCAGCCGTATTTTCCCAAATATTGTTGTCCGCTTTCCATTGCACCTTCTTCTATATCCGTACCCATAGAATCATTCCATCGATTTAGATAACCAAAAAGAGAAATAACACCTAATATTTCAACTATCTCACCAGCTGTCCAATGTTGGTGCAAACGTTTTTTTATTTCTGCGTTTACGGTGTTAGGTACTTGTGAGGCCGCTAAAGAAAAGTCTAGAGCCGCACGTTCGGCTTCAGAAAAAGCTGGATGGCTACGGTATTCCCATATATTATCTAATTGCTCCTGTTCTGCACCATAGCGCTCCGCGGCACGTATGGCATGCGCTTGGCAATACCTGCAACCAGTGGCATTACTGCTTACCCAAGCAATCATACGTTTTAGGGCCGAGGTAACCTTACCTTCATTGGCCATTACCGCTTTGTTCAGGTTTATAAATGCTTTAGAAATGGCAGGTCTGTGTTGCATGGTTAGGACCGAATTTGGGCAAAAACCCAAAGTCTCATTAAAAAAAGCTGCTAACTCCTTAGTTTCTTGATCGTGTTCTGGGTTTAGGGGATTAACTAATGCCATGTGCTTTTATTTAGTTTTGTTGCCGTATTTTTATTCTTTAACAAGAAACGAAATCTTATGGCAAATACAAATCATATTATTACAACTTGGTTAGGCAACATGGCGTTTGAAAGTACCAATCCGTCTGGGCATACCCTAAAAATAGACGCAGGACCAGATGATGGGGGCGAGGGTAGTGGTTTACGCCCAAAAGCTTTAATGCTTTCCGGTTTGGCCGGTTGCTCTGGTTTAGATGTTGCTTCCTTAATTAAGAAAATGAAATTAGAGGTTAAGGATTTTAGGATACACACCATTGCCAATTTAACTGATGAACACCCTAAGTATTACGATAAGGTGGTTATTGAATATCATTTTACGGGCAATAATCTAAACGAAGCTAAATTACAACGCGCCGTAGATTTAAGCGTTGAAAAATATTGTGGTGTAATGGAAATGTTTAGACGATTTGCAGATTTGGAAATCAAAACGGTTTTTACAAAAGGTTAATTTTATATGCGGTGGACCATTAAGCCCAAACCAGAACAAAAAATGGTCGATGCCTTGGCAACAGCATTAAATGTTGATGGTTTGGTAGCGCATTTACTGGTGCAACGAGGCATTACTAACTACGAGGAAGCCAAAAAATTCTTTAGACCAGAGCTAATACATCTACACGATCCATATTTAATGAAAGATATGGATAAAGCGGTGCATAGGATAATAAATGCTATGGAGCAAGGCGAGAATATTTTGGTTTATGGAGATTATGACGTGGATGGAACTACCGCAGTAGCTTTAATGAGTAGCTTTTTGCTAGAAAGATATCCTAAGGTGGCTACCTACATTCCAGACCGGTATACAGAAGGTTATGGGGTTTCTTTTAAGGGTATTGATTTTGCAGAGGATAATGAATTTACATTGATTATTGCTTTAGACTGTGGTATTAAAGCCTTAGATAAAGTAGCTTATGCAAAGGAAAAGGGCATTGATTTTATTATTTGTGATCACCACAGACCCGGAGCGAAAGTACCCACTGCAGTAGCGGTATTAGACCCTAAACAAGAAGATTGTGTATACCCCTACAAAGAACTATGCGGTTGCGGAGTAGGTTTTAAGCTAATACAAGCACTGGCTGCAGAAGAAGGTTTGGGTATAGAAGCCTTGCTACCTTATTTAGATTTAGTGGCAACAGCAATAGCTGCAGATATTGTACCTATGACCGGAGAAAACCGGGTTTTGGCATATTATGGGTTAGAAGTAATTAACAACCAACCTAGAACGGGAATTAAGGCCATAATTAATCAGCTTAAAAAGAATAAACTCACAATAACAGATGTGGTTTTTGTTATTGCTCCGCGCATAAATGCCGCTGGGCGTATGGAACATGGACAGCACGCAGTTAATTTATTGGTAGAGACAAACTATGGGCAAGCAGAGAAATTTGCAAAAGAAATAGAAGAATTCAATACAGAACGTAAAGGTTTGGATAGAACCATTACCGAAGAGGCGCTGCAGCAAATAGTAGCGAACAAGGAAGAAGAAAAGTATACTTCTGTAGTATATCAAGAAGACTGGCATAAGGGTGTAATTGGCATAGTTGCATCTAGGCTTACCGAGATTTACTACAGGCCTACACTAGTTTTTACAAAAAGTGGTAATAAACTGGCGGCATCTGCAAGGTCTGTCAAAGGTTTTGATGTGTATAACGCATTGGAAGCTTGTGCCGATTGTATTGAGCAATTTGGAGGTCATAAGTACGCGGCGGGCTTAACCTTGTTAGAAGCGCAATATGCAGAATTCAAAAGGAAATTTGAAGAAGTGGTAGCAACTAGTATAGATGCCAAATTACTAACCCCAGAGTTACATATAGATGCTATGCTGGAATTGAATCAAATAACGCCTAAACTAATGCGGATATTAAAACAGTTTGCTCCTTTTGGACCAGGAAATATGACGCCGGTTTTTATGACAGAGAATGTTAAGGATACCGGTTATGCTAAGGGAGTTGGGCAAGAAGAAGCCCATCTTAAGATGGCGGTCACAAAAAATGGAGTTGGGCCAATTAACGCAATTGGTTTTAATCTAGGAAAAAAGTTATCGCTGTTAAAAAATCAAAATTCTGTTGCTATTGCCTACACTTTAGACGAAAACGAATGGAACGGAATCGTAAGTTTGCAGTTAAAAATCAAGGATATTAAGTAATGCTATTTTTCTTTTATGTCTAAAAAATTAGACCCTTACGCAGCCCTTCGTTTTAAGGAGTTCAACATTTTTTTATTGGTGCGTTTTGCTATGGTATTTGCTTGGTCTATGCAGTTTATAGTTATAGAATGGCAAGTTTATAGTTTAACCAAAGACCCATTGGCCCTAGGTATAATTGGTTTAATGGAAATTATACCCGCTATTAGTATTGCATTGTTTGCAGGGCACTTTGTAGATCAAAATGAGAAACGAAACTTACTGGTAAAGTGTATTTTAGGCTTTACACTGGTAAGTCTAGGGTTATTTTTAATTAGCGCTCCTAGTGTGGCAGAAAAGTATGATCAAAAATCTATTTTATATGGCATATATGCCTTGGTGTTTGTTGGTGGTTTGGTACGTGCTTTTATAGGTCCAACCATTTTTTCCTTAATAGCTTTGATTGTACCCAAACGGATTTATCCAAATGCAGCCACTTGGAGTAGTTCTACTTGGCAATTTGCATCGGTTTTAGGGCCAGCCTTGGCAGGGTTTTCCATTAGTTGGATAGGTGTACACTGGTCTATGTGCGTTATTTTTGGTTTTAGTGTATTGGCTTTGCTATTCTTATCGCAAATCAAGAAAAAGCCAATTTTAAATCCAAAACTAGGAGAGCCCGTTTTACAAAGCCTTAAAGACGGACTCAAATTTGTTTTTAGTACCAAAGCCATACTAGGCGCTTTGAGTTTAGATATGATTGCAGTATTATTTGGAGGTGCGGTGGCCTTGCTGCCCATATTTGCCCAAGATATTTTAAAGGTAGGTTCAGAGGGTTTTGGTATTCTAAGGGCTGCACCTGCGGTAGGTGCATCTATTACCATGCTGGCAAGTACTCGTTTTCCTTTACATAAAAATGCGGGCAAGAAACTGTTATGGGCCGTTTTTGGATTTGGACTTTGTATCTTAATATTTGGTCTTTCCAAACTATTCTGGTTGTCTGTTTTAGCTTTATTCTTAAGTGGTGCGGTAGATGGTGTTAGCATGATTATACGGCAAACTATTTTGCAATTAAAAACACCGGACAATATGCGGGGTAGGGTGGCCTCCGTAAATTCTATCTTTGTTGGGTCTAGTAATGAGCTGGGTGCATTTGAGAGTGGGGTTACCGCAAAATTATTTGGTACGGTAAGAGCCGTAATATTTGGGGGTACTATGACGTTACTTACCGTTGGAGGCATGGCTGTTTTTTCACCTAGTTTTAGAAAACTAGACTTGTCTAAAGATGTTGAGGAACAAGAGGCAGAAAAATAAAAAAAATCTCTTTCTAGAAAGAGATTTTTTTCAGTAGGTAATTAAGATTTGGTTGCACCTTAATCCAAGAATTGGGGGATAGATCGTAGTGCTGTAGGTTAGTTCAAAAATTTGGTTTAACCATGTGTATAAGCTTATAGATTTGGAACTATTTCTAATTTGTTATACCAAAACTACAGCGTTAAAGAATTTTAAAGAATTTATTGTTGTGAAAGCATGGAAATAAGTTGTAAGATAATACTTACAATGATGTTTCAAGTTTATTGAGGAATAGTTCTTTGCCGTCAAATACCGCGTAGGTGTAATATTTAATCCAGTCTCCTAGATTTATATAGGTAGAATTACCATTTAATTCAATTTTCATGGGTAAATGTCGGTGGCCAAAAACAAAATAATCATAGTGTTGGGTTTCCAATTTACGTTTGGCATATTGAATGAGCCATTCTTTATCCTCGCCTAAAAAATTAGCATCTGCATCCCCAGAAATAACTTTATTGTTAACAGATAGGTATTGTGCAAGTTTAACACCCAAGTCTGGATGCAGCCACCTAAAGAACCATTTAGAAACCGGATTTACAAATACTTTTTTCATCAACTTAAAACCAGTATCTCCAGGTCCCAGACCATCGCCATGCCCTATAAAAAAAGAAGTATTGTTAATTACAAACTGCTTAGGCTTATGATAAACGGGTATATTAAGCTCTTCTTCAAAGTATCCATTCATCCAAAGGTCATGGTTGCCTACAAAATAATGGATTTGAATACCAGCATCTGAAAGCTCTGCAAGTTTGCCCAAAGTGCGTGTAAACCCCTTAGGGACCACTTTTTTATACTCAAACCAAAAGTCAAATAAATCACCCATTAAGAAAATAGCTGCCGCATCCTTTTTTATATGGTCTAGCCAAGCAACAAAACGCTTTTCTCTGGGTAGACTTTCTTTAAAGTTGGGGGCTCCCAAATGGTTATCACTGGCAAAGTAAACTTTTTTCCCTTCTGCTAAGTTTTTAATATCCATTGGAGGCAAAGATAGGATTTCTAGTTATGCCTTAACCAAGCCTGTAGGCCAAATAGGAAAATCCTATGACCAATAACGGCGATGCTATCATAAAAGTTATTACGCTACCGCGATACAAATCCCAAAAGGATAACACTTTCATTTTTGAAGTGTTCTTTTTATCATAAATAATGGATACCGTTTCATTAATTTCAAAAGGTGGCGGATAGGAATCTATTTTGCTGGTATACGTTTGTTTTTGGTTACGGTGGTCTGTATACTCAAACACTGGGCTGTAAAGCGTATTGTTTTCGCCACGTGAAGTTTCATATCCAATTATAGTTGCCTTAGTTTTAATGCCTGTTGCCAAAAGCTGTTTGGAATGCATAAATTGGGTATAGGCCATATAACTTAAACCAAGGCCTAGCAGCAGTAATAAACCATAAAAGAATACCCACCCCATTGATTTTGCCATTAAATTATATTTATCGCTTGTATTTTTTGTTATTCCTATATCTGGTAAAAATATAGACACCAATTACCAGTAGGGCCAAAAAAGGCATTACTAAGTCGCTATTTAATATATCTAATAGTTCCATTTATTTTTTCTTTAAAAATAGGGCTACAATGGCAGAAGTTACAACTCCCATAATTATAGCACCCAAAGCACTTTGAAATAGATAGCTGTTTAAATTAAAATAAGCTTCCATTTGGCCCCTATCTTGTCCTTGAGAAACAGCATGTTCAATAGCGTTAGAAAAATAATCTGGTGTTATAAAGCTATGTGTAAGATACTGACTTAACGGAGTTAATAATGCAACGAACAGGGATATAACAACTCCAGCAACAAAACCTTGTACCCAAGTCATGCGGCCATTAAGATCCTTGTCTCTTTTCTCTTTTAAGGCAAAAACGAATATGATTATGGCAGGTATGGCAAACAGGTTGGTATAAATTGCGTGTTTGGCAATCTGTTCATCATGCCAACCCAAAGCTTTTTCCAGCACCATCCATAGCAAGGCGGTTAGGGTAAAGATTATACCCCATTTAATTTCAGTTTTAATGGTTTTCATATGGTTTAGGTATTGGTTACCAACAAGGTAATACTATTTTTTAAATTTATCCAGCGCCTTTTTAGTAGCCTTGGATAAGGCAAGTTCACCGGTAATTTCCGCTCTTTGTAGCAGTAAGGAATCCCAGTTGCTCGTTCCTTCCCAAAGTATTTTCTTCATTTGTATTAAGGCATCCGGATTATATTTAGCAAGGTTTTGACTATGGAAGTCTAGTTCTTTATCCATTTCTGTAATAGTTTCAAAAACGCGTGCAAACAACCCTTTTTCTTTGGCCCAATAAGCATTTTTCCATTCGGTTGGTGCTAATGACAGTTCTGCTAAACCAACTTTACCAATTTTACGTTCTACCGCCGGTGCAATAACAAAGGGACCAATGCCAATAGAAAGCTCTGATAATTTTATAGAGGCCGCTTCCGTGGCATAAACATAATCACATGCAGCAACCAAACCAACGCCACCACCAACGGTTTTGCCTTGAACCCGACCTATTATTGGTTGCTTACAAACCCGCATAGCATTGATAACTTTAGCAAACCTACTGAAAAAAGTTTTGCCTTCTTCTAAATTAGAAACAGCAACAAGCTCTTCAAAAGATGCCCCTGCGCAAAAGGCACGTTCCCCTTCAGACTTTAGAATTATTAAGTGTACAGATGTATTAGCGGAAAGTTCTTTGAAAGATTTAGCCAAACGGTCTAATAATTCAGATACAAAAGAATTACTGGCAGGATGCCCAAACTCTATTGTGGCTAAATGGTTTTCTATGGTAACATATAAACTTCCGTTTTCTCTAGTGGTGCCCATGGTTTACTTTTCTTGTAAAATTAAGGGTTTTGCACTAGGGGTTTAAATTTCTTTCTAAATTGAAAAACTAAGGCCCCTCCTCTAATAGCCATCCAAACTACAAAGGCTATCCAAATAGCATAAAACCCACCTCCTAGAAATTTACCTATGTACAGTGTAGGGAAAAAACCTAAAAGGGTGGCTGCTAGTAATACGTTTCTTAGGTATTTCATTTGTCCCATTCCCTTAAAAATTCCATCGTAAATAAAAGCGATGGCATTCATTGGTAAGCCTAAGATTACAATAAAAAAGACACTGTAAAAGGCCGTTAGTACGGGTTGGTCATTGGAAAACAACCTTCCAAGCTGTTTGTAGAAAATAAAACCTAAGCCCATAAGAACAATGCTTATGATCCACCCATACAGAAATACTTTTTTGGCCAACTTCCATAGGCCTTTATAATCCTTAGCCCCCAATAGCTTACCGGCCATACTATTGCCTGCCGCAGCGTAGCCATCAATAAAAAAGGCAGAAAACATCCAAAGGTTAATAGCTATAGTATGTGCTCCAATGTA
Organism: Croceivirga sp. ABH4_376; assembly: GCF_056160685.1. Lineage (NCBI taxonomy): Bacteria > Pseudomonadati > Bacteroidota > Flavobacteriia > Flavobacteriales > Flavobacteriaceae > Croceivirga > Croceivirga sp. ABH4_376. The sequence goes on from NZ_JBSWXQ010000001.1 coordinate 474,417, forward strand.
ATTATTGCCTAGTAAAGTAGCCTCTCTAACGGCAACTATTAATGCTGCATTTAGAGCCAAGGTGCGTACAAATAGATTAAGGCTCATCCCTATTAAGTTTTTAATTTCTTTATTAAAGGGGAATCTAAGACTTAAAGAAATATTGGTTTTTAAGCGAAACAAGATTAGAACGGCAATAGCCATAACCGCTTGGGAAATTAGACTGGCGTATGCTGCTCCTTCTAAATAGAGAGCAGGTATAAAACCCTCTACTCCATAAACAAGCGCAAAATCTAAAACTATATTTAAAGCGGCGCCTGTAATGGCGATAACCATTGGATAAAATGTATTTTGTAAACCCCTAAAAATACCAAATAGGGCAAAGGTAAAAAGCGTTAAAGGTAGCCCCCAAACCCTAATGCGAAAATAGGATACACAATATTCTAATATTTGGCCAGACGCTTCAAAAAGACTAAAAATCTCTTCTGCAAAAATCAGACTTGTTAATAATAGTAATACACTCAGCGAAATGTTCAAAAAGATGGCTTGTGCGGGCATATCGGCAATTTTATTTAGCTGGTTAGCACCTAAATATTGAGAAATTAATGCAGAAATTGCACTCCTTGTTTGCCCTAAAACCCAAACCAGCATGGATAAGAAAGAACCCACTATACCAGCGGCAGCCAAGGACGCTACCCCATTCACGGGTATATTGCCCACAATTGCCGTATCTGTAATAGACAATAACGGTTCAGCTATGCCTGCAATAGTTGCTGGTATGGCTAGTTTATTGATCGTTTTAAAAGAAACGATGGTTTTGCTGTGCATGTTTACAAAACTAACTCATAACAGTAGAATGGAAAATTACTTTGTTTTGGAAAATAGATATTGCCTAGTTTTTGATAACCTCTTGCTTCATAAAACTTTTGATTTCTTTGGTTTTTAGAGAAGGTGTCTAAACGAACCGAGATAAAATTCTTTTGTTTGGCTAGATTTTCTGCAAAATCCATAAGCTTTTTTGCGTAACCTTTTTTTTGATACTCCGGATGTACGCTTAATCTATGTATATAAATGTTGTTGTTATTGGGCGTTAACCATTTAATGGGTTCGTATTCGTGGTCCATTAACGTAGAAATAACAATGGTACCTATTATTTTATCTTTTTCTGTAAGAACTAATAATTCTCCCCGTTCAATATCATTTAAAAAAGCTGTTGTGTTAGGATAATGATCATTCCATTGATAAATGCCGTTGGCTATCATGTGGTTAGCGCAGGCCCGGCAATTTTCCATGATTTTAGGTACATCGTTCTTGGTTGCTAATCGTATCATGTTAAGATATAATGTGTAAATTTAAACTATATTAAAATCAACCTAATTATGAAAAATATCTTGGTCCCGATGGGCACGTCCCCAAATGCAGTTAAAACCTTAGAATACGCAGTAGGATTTGCTGCGGATATGGGTGCCAAAGTATTTGTTATGGATGTATTTACAGTAGCAACGGTTGCTGGAAGTTTGTCCAATGTTACAGAAAAGGTTGCGTCTACAGGTAGAGAGCAAATAAAGGAATATATTAACCAAATAGATACTAAAGGCGTCTCTGTTAGTATAGCCTCTTATAATGGTGATATAATTGATGGCCTTAATCAAATAAACAAAGAGCTGGGAATAGATTTACTAATTCTTGCCCCTAAAAGTAATGATGTTAATGAAGAGTATTATTTAGGAAACACTACCGGTAGAATTATTAAGCAAACCAATATTCCTGCATTGATTGTACCTAAGGAATATGAATACATTACAGTAAAGAGCGTATTGGTAGCCTTTAAATCTGGTGTTTTAAAACGTAGCCGAATTTTACACCCTTTATTAGAAGTAGTAAACAATTTTAAGGCAAGCGTAAACCTGCTAATGGTGAAAACACCGGGTTATACAGATGACGATTTACAGATAAATACAGCCCTTTTAGATTTAAGCAAAAATCTAACAATTACGGAAAACCAGACTACTTATCACGGGGTGTTAGAACATTTTCAAGATAAGAAACCAGATTTGTTGTGTGTTTTTAGGCGTAAACGTGGGTTTTTTAAAAAGCTATGGGAAAAAAGCACCATTTTAAAGTCAGAATTTTATGCCCCGGTTCCGGTTTTAGTACTGAGCGTAAAAAAATATTAAACCAAAAAACTATTTTGATACTTATACAAAATGTAGTTCCTTTGCGAACTGCAATGGGGGATTAGCTCAGTTGGCTAGAGCGCTTGCCTGGCAGGCAAGAGGCCACCGGTTCGAATCCGGTATTCTCCACGGAAGCATATAATGTAAAAAGCCACATGTACATGTGGCTTTTTTCTTTTTGCTTTGTTGTAGTTTAAAGATTGCTCAAAATCTCGTTGAGGTCTTCTTCTGTAATGGGTTTTACAAAATAGTTGCTAACAATGTTAAGTTCTTTAGCCCTTTGGTGATCCCTTGCATCAATAGAGGAGCTTACCACGTAAACCCTTACCGTTTCTCTGTTGTGATTGGGTATTTTTACAAAATCTTCTAAAAATTCCCAGCCATCCATGATAGGCATGTTTAAATCTAGAAAAATAACCTGAGGTAGTTGCTCTTTGTTTTTTAAACGTTCTAGAAGACCATCAATTGCTTCTTGTCCATTTTTGAACACTAATAACTCATCGCTAAACCCAATTTTTTTAAGTAGAATTTTCATTCCAAAAATAAATATTGGGTCATCATCAACCACACAGGAAACCGCTAATTTGCTCATTATTTGTTGTTGTAAAATGTTAAATGAAACGTAGACCCAACCCCTTCTTTGCTTTCTACGCTTATCTCTCCATTCATTGATTCCATTTGGTTTTTAGAAATAAATAGTCCTATACCCCTTGCTTCTGAATGGTCATGGAACGTTTTATACATCCCAAATAATTTCTTTCTATGTTTTTTTAAATTAATTCCAATACCGTTGTCCTTAACACTTAAAATTTTACTGTCCTTGTTGGTTGTGTATTCTATGTTCAATTTTAAATCGCGTTCAGGGTGTTTATATCTAATGGAGTTGGAAATTAAATTTAATAATATGCTATCTAGGTATGCAGCAACTGCAGGAACCTTTGTGTTATCTGTTAAATTATGTGTCAACTTTGTGTTAGCGCCTTTTACGCTAACATCTATACTCTCTAAAACATTATCTAAAATAGGTTTTACCGCAATATTTTTCAGCTTTTCTGTGGCATTTGTTTTAACTTCTACAACCTCGTTAAGGTGTACAATGGTTTCGTTAAGATTTTTAGCTGCCGTTTTTAATAAATCAAGGGATTCTGAATTCGCACCAGAATCCTTCAAATCATCATCTAAAAAATTAGACAACATGGCAATATTGCTAGCATGCGATCTTAAATTATGAGAAACAATATGTGCAAAATTCAATAAGCCTTCATTTTGGCTGGTGGTTACCTTTAAAAGCTGTTTTAGGCGCGCTTCATTTTCTTTACTTTCTGTAATATCCCAATTGGAGCCAATCATTTTTGTGGGTTCACCTTTTCCGCCATAGACAATTGTACCTTGTGCTTTTAAATGTCTAACCCTGTTATATTTTGCTATTATTCTGTATTCTGTATTAAAGGGTTTAATACCCTGTTTGGCAAGTTGTAAATCTTTAACAACGCGCTCTTTGTCCTCTGGATGTAGCGTGTTTTCCCATGTAGTGTAATTGGGAACAAAGCTTTTTGGATTAATGCCAAAAAGTGAATACATGTTTTTATCCCAAATTATTTTCTCCGTATCAAATTCGTATTCCCAAATTCCAATTCTACCAGAGGTTGTAGCGGTTTGCAATCTGTTAGAGGTGCGTTCCATGGCAATCTCAGAACGCTTTTCTTTGTCTATGTCTTGAAAAGTCCCAAAAATTCGTACACATTCTCCGTTTACAAAGTCGGTCTCGCCCTTAGCTCTTACCCATTTTTCATTGCCCTTTGCCGTTACAATAATTAGTTCTTCGTTGTAAGATATCCCATACTTAATGGCGTTGTCTACCAATTGTTGTATTCTATGCCTATGTTCCCCCTCTTTATAGAACTTTAAACCCTCTTTTAGTTGTGGTACATAATGGTTTGGTACCTCATGAATTAATTTGGTAACGTCTGTCCAAAAAAGTTCGCTGGTTTTAATGTTTAGTTGCCACCCACCAACCAAAGCAACTTCTTCTACACGTGTAAAGAAGTCTTCCATTTGTTTTTGCTTGGAAACCTCTTCTAAATAAATAAGAAGCTTAATGGTTTTATCTTCCTTTATTCTAGGGGTAATACGCCATTTTAACCATTGTATATCATTCCGGTAGTTCACGTATTGCACGGCCGGGTTTTCATCGCCACACTTGTATACAAAACAATCGTTTATTGCCGTAAAAAATAAAGAAGGTAAAAAGGGAATGGCTTCTGCTACGTGCTTTCCCGTTAACTCCGTCTTTTTAGGCAAAAACTCATGCAACAAGTGTTCTGAGTAAGACTCAATTTCAAACCGATCATTTAATATAAGGGCAGAAATAGGTAGGTCTTTAAATAGGGTATTTTGGGTTTTTACTTGCAACTTTATGCGTAATTTCTTCCAAAATTATAACTTAATATTAATACAGGAAGGTTTAGTTATTAATTAATTATTTATCAATTTAATAAATCAAATTTTAAAATTGAGATATGTCGGTGAATAAAGTAGCATATATTACTGGAGGTAGTAAAGGAATAGGTTTAGGAATTGCACAAGTTTTGGTTAAGAATAATTACCGAGTGGCCATTAGTGGTAGACACAAGGATACCGTTGAAAAGGCAGCAAAATCGTTAGGAGATAGTAACGTGGCATTGGCCTTGGTGTCTGATGTAACCAAACTGGAAGACGAAAAAAATGCTGTTAAAAAGATATTGGAGCACTTTGGTCAATTAGACATTGTGCTAGCTAATGCGGGAGTTGGTATTTTTTCGCCTGTAGATGAAATGGCGGATGAAGAATGGCATACAATGATAAATACCAATTTAAATGGTGTTTTCCATACTTTAAAAGCTTCTGTAGATGCCTTAAAAAAATCTGAAGGATATTACATAACACTAGCGAGTTTGGCTGGGACCAATTTTTTTGCCCAAGGAGCAGGTTATAATGCCACAAAATTTGGAGTGGTTGGTTTTACGCAGGCGGCTATGTTAGACCTTAGAAAGTTTAATATAAAAGTTAGTACAATTATGCCTGGCTCAGTAGCTACGCATTTCAATGGTAACATACCATCTGAAGAAGATTCTTGGAAAATACAACCAGAGGATATTGGCAAATTGGTGTTGGATTTGTTAACCATGCATCCGCGAACCTTACCAAGTAAAATTGAGGTTAGGCCCACAAGACCGGACTTAAAATAACTAGGTTTCGTCCAAATCTATAAAAGGTACATCTGGGTCTAAAATAGCGCTTATTAAGGCATTTAGTTGTTGCTCAAAAGAGGTTAATAGTTCCAAATCTATATTTGGGTTACTTTTTTGGGCCCTGGGTGTGTCTTTTACCCCAAAAAGCATAGTGCCAAGTTTTAGGTTTTTTATGGGTAATATACCGGCTTTAAATTGGTTTATACTTTTTTCTTTGTGATACATTAGAGCATAACATAGTAATTGAAAAGCCTTTAAAGTAGTATCTGATGTAGTAATAGTATCAAAGTCTGCTGTTTTAACCTCAGAGGTAGTAACATTACCGGTTTTGTAATCCAAAATGTGTATCTCTCCGTTCACAGATTCAACCCTATCAATCTTGCCTCTCAAATACACAGGAAAGTCTTTAAAATGGGCTAAGGATAATTTTAGGTCTAACTCTAGACCTAGTATTATTACTTGATTGTTTTTAATTCGGTTTAAATCAAATTCAATTTGTTTAAAAACGTATTGTTCTACCACATGCAGCGCAATAAGGTTCTGCCCGCTTTTTAAATCTGTATCCGTGTAAAACTTTAAAAACTGCGTTTTAACAACCGCTTTAATTTTTGGTAACAGGGCTTGTAATAGTTCTTTGGTTAGGATTGAATTTACCAGGGGCAAATACAATTCTTCTAAACTATCATGAATAATGGTACCAAAGGTATTATGTGCAATTTGTTCTTCTACATGTTCTACATCTCTAATACGTAAAACGGATTGCAAGTAAAAGCTGTACGGGTTTTTAATGTAATTGGATAAAGATGAGGGAGAAAAACCACTTGCGGCAATTTCTTTAAGACAATGTATTAATAGTTCAGTCTTCTCTACTGAACGTTTTTCTTTTTTAAACGATGTAATTTTGGGTGTTCCCAACACTTCTTTCAGTTCAAATTGAAGAGAATCGTCGGTTAAAAGTTGTGAAATAAAGCGGCTTTTTTCATTGCCCAACAAAACGTCTGGTTCTGTGTTATAAGTAATATAAGCACTGTTACAGCGTTGTAACAAACGGTAAAAATGATAGGCGTATACGGCATCTTTTTCTTTATAAGTGGGTAGACCAAACTCCTTTTTTATCTCAAACGGGATAAAAGAGTTGTTACTTTTTCCTGCTGGTAAAATACCTTCATTAACAGAAACCAAAATCACCGTTTCAAAATCTAGATTTCTACTTTCTAACATGCCCATAATTTGTAATCCGTCCGTTGGGCTTCCTTTAAAATCTATTTGCTCGGTATCTATAAGTTCTAGATACAAGCTTTCTAAGGTTTTTAAATCTTTTATGTAAGATTTTCTAGTTTGGAGTAGGCCCAATTGGTTTACAACTTGTATAAAGCGCTTTAAGCTTTGAAGTTCATAAGTGTTTTCTGTAGCTATATAGATTTGCCTCAGCTTTTCCAACACTTCCTGTAAGTTCTCCACAAAAAGTTTAGGTGTATTGTTCTCAGAATTAAGGAAAAGATGTACGGTGCTTTCTTTATCAAACTGTTCCGCTATGGTAGCTACGGGCAAGAACAATATATTCTGTTCTTTAATATTTTTAATTAGCGAACTTAATTTGGTTTTTTCGTTAGGCTTTAGTAGCGTTTTAAAGTAGGTGTTAGAGGTTAACTGCATAACATCTTTATAATACCATCCTTTTTGGTTTTTGGTTTGATGCGTGCGTAGAAAGGTGCCAATAAAAGCATTTAACGCTGTTTTGGCCAGTGGAAGTCCCATTGTAATATTAGTTTGTGGTACTTCTTTAGGTAGGGCGTTTAAAACCGCTGGTAATAATGTTTCATCGCTCAACACTAAAGCAACGGGTGCTGTTTTCCTTGCAGGGTGGGTATAGATTTCTTTTAATAAGTTACCCACGTATTTTGCTTGAGCAATATTTTTTGGGGTACCGGTAACCGTTATTTTTTTAGATGTGGTATTGTAAAGGTTACTCGGTTCTATTGGGTTTTCTTTTAAAAATTTCCAGTTATGTTGATGCGAGCGAATAAAATAGCCGGCTTCATGTTGTTTGTCATTGTAAAAATGAGCGTCAATATCCCAGAATATTTTTGCGGTACCAGAATCTAGTAAGCACTTTATAATTTCTGACTCTGCCGTGTTCAAGGCGTTAAAACCAATGAAAAAATAATGCTGTACGGCTTTTTCGCTTATAAATAATTCTATTTTTTGGTAAGCGGTTCTATAGATAAGCCCTTGATAGCCAGTTTTGGAATTTAGTAGGGTCTTTTGGTATCTTGGATATAGTTCTGAGAGTCTGTTTATGAACTTTAAATTGCCTTTAATTAAATCTGTGGGTTCTTGGTTAGGATTCCATTGTTGAATTCTGGTTACAGCTGTAATGTAATTGAATAGTTCATCAGCATTACCTAGGTGTCTATCTATCTCATTAAAGTCTCCCAAAAGCGTAGTACCCCAGGTTAGAAAATCCGCTAAAGTTTCTTTTGGTTCTATTTCTAAATAACACTCATAAAGTTTAAGAAGAAGATCAAAGTTTGTTGTCTCGTTTAGTTCTGAAACTTCTAGTATAAACTCCTCAATACTTACAATTTTTGGACTTATTATGGGCTTGTTAAGCTGTTGTGCCAAATGTTTTTTAAGATAAAGCCCCGCTCTTCTACTTGGTAGAATAAAATACGATTGCCCTAGGTTGGGAGATTCTGCTACTATTTTTAGAACGGTTTCTTGAAGAAAAGATATCATGTCTAAAAATAAAAAAGCCCCGGCAAATGCCGAGGCTTTAATGTAGTTTAATTGCTTAAACTTATTTTACCAAGTTGATTTCAACTCTTCTGTTTTGTGTTCTACCTGCTCTTGTGTTGTTAGTAGCGATAGGCTTATCTTCACCGTAACCAATTGCAGTTAATCTGTCAGAACCAATACCTTTATCGATTAAGAAGTTTCTAACAGAGTTAGCTCTTTCTTCAGATAATTTTTGGTTCAATTTAGCACTACCTACACTATCAGTATGACCTTCAACTGTAAATTTAGCAGTTGGGTACTCGTTCAAGATTTGGATAATGTCTACCATTACAGAAGTAGATTCTGCTTTAATAGAAGATTTACCAGTATCGAACAAGATAGTTCTAGCGTAGTCATTTAATTGTTTTTGTACTTCTTCAGTAACTTCTGGACAACCGCTGTTTGCAACAGTACCAGCAACTTCTGGACACTGATCGTCCTTGTCTAGTACACCATCGTTGTCAGAATCTGGCCATGGGCATCCTTTGTTCTCAGCAGGACCTGCTTCGTTTGGACACTCATCTTTGTTATCAGCAACACCGTCACCATCAGCATCAGGACAACCAGCTAAAGCAGGAAGACCAGCAGTGTTAGGACAAGCGTCATCTTTATCAGCAACACCGTCACCATCAGCATCAGGACAACCGTTCATTTCTTTAGAACCGGCTTGATCAGGACAGCTATCTTTGCTATCTTCGATACCATCACCGTCAGAATCAGGACAACCGTTGAATGCTTCTAAACCAGCAACTTCTGGACAAGCATCATCTTTGTCATAAACACCATCACCGTCAGTATCAGTACCACCAAATTTGATGCTAATACCACCTAAGTGCTGGAAATGTTTTACACCGTAATCTTCAAATGCGTGCTTGTATTGAGTCTGTAAAGTTAAACCTACGTTTTCTGAGAACCAGTAGCTTAAACCGATACCACCATTAACAGTACCAGCGCCGATTTCATCAACCCAAGTGTAACCACCACCAATCTCTACGAAAGGATCAAGTTTGGTGTTTTTTAGGATGTTGTACTTAATAGTACCGTCAATAGCGTAGTGAGATAAATCGTCTACACTAACATCCCCTAACTTTTCGATTCTGTTTAAAGAACCTCTAGCTCCTACAGAGAAACCATCACCAACGTATCTAGATACAGATACATAAGAAATAGATGGGATGATGTTCCAGTGATCGGATACGTTGAAATACTCGTCAAACAAAGAGCTTGTCATAACACCGTCCGCAGGATCGGCATTGGTTGGGTAAACGTCTATCGCGTTCGCACCGAAACTAACCTGCCATGGGTTGTTCTCGTCTTGCGCGTGTAGGTTGTTTAACCCTAAAGCAAGTAAGGCAACAACTAAAAATTTGCTTAGATGTTTCATGTTCAAAATTTTAAGTTTAAGTGTTTATCAGCTGCAAATGTAAGTTGTTAGTAGTTATTAACAAAATATACCCAACATTTTTTTTTGAAGCTTTTTATACCGTTTTTAAGGGCTTATACTATTTTTAAATCTTTGCCAACCTTAGTAAATGCGGCTATTGCTTTATCTAAGTGCACTTTTTCATGGGCCGCACTTAATTGTACCCGTATACGGGCTTTGCCCTTTGGCACCACGGGATAAAAGAAGCCTATAACATAAATACCCTCTTTTAATAACGCGTTGGCCATTTCTTGTGATAATTTAGCATCATACAACATTACCGGCACAATGGCAGAGTCTCCATCTATTATGTCAAAACCTGCAGCCTTCATCCCTTTTTTAAAATAAGCGGTATTTTCTTCGAGTTTATCCCTTAGACTGGTGTCGTTTTTTAATAAATCGAACACTTTAATAGAGGCGCCCACAATAGCAGGTGCCAATGAGTTAGAAAAAAGATAGGGTCTAGAACGTTGTCTTAAAAGCTCAATAATCTCTTTTTTACCTGTAGTATAGCCGCCCATTGCTCCGCCCAATGCTTTGCCCAACGTACCTGTAATTATATCTATTCGGTCTAAAACACCTTTTTCTTCTAAAGTTCCCCTGCCCGTTTCGCCAATAAAACCGGCGGCATGGCATTCATCTATCATGACTAAGGCATCGTACTGTTCTGCCAGGTCACATATTTTATCTAGCGGTGCCAACAAACCATCCATTGAAAACACACCGTCTGTTACAATAATTTTAAAACGTGCTCCGTCTGTATTGGCCTGTTTTAAACTTTCTTCAAGTGCTGCCATATCATTATTAGCGTAACGGTATCTTTTTGCTTTGCATAGCCGTACACCATCAATGATTGAAGCATGGTTAAGTGAGTCTGATATTATGGCGTCCTCTGCCGTTAGCAAAGGTTCAAAAACGCCACCATTGGCATCAAAAGCGGCAGCATACAATATGGTGTCTTCAGTTTGGTAAAAATCCGCAATTTTAGCTTCTAAGGTTTTATGGATGTCTTGTGTGCCACAAATAAAACGAACAGAAGACATGCCAAAACCATGGGTGTCCATAGTGTCTTTTGCAGCTTGTATTACTTCTGGATGCGAGGATAACCCTAAATAATTATTGGCACAAAAGTTAATTACTTCTTCTCCCGTATCAATTTTTATGACAGCGTCTTGTGGTCCGGTAATAATTCGTTCTTCTTTAAAAAGGCCATCTGCTTTGATTTGTTGAACTTCTTTTTCTAGATGTTCTTTAATTTTTCCGTACATACTTATAGGAATATAGGTTTTACAGTTTTGTTTAAGTAGATAAGTATTTTTTGCGATACAAAGTACCCCATTTTTGATAAGATAGCTTCGTATTTCTGCAATTGTTTTTGATGGTACAAGCTTTCTTTTCCTGTTTTGTAATCCATGATTATGGCATTTTTTCCTACTACTACCAAGCGATCCAACCTAACTATTTGTCCAGTAGTATCTAATAATTCAACCTCGTTATAACTAATAGTATCACTTGCATAGAAGGGGGCTAGTTTTGGATGGCTCACCAAATTTTCTAACAAGGATTTAATAGAAAGAGCATCTGTCTTACTAACTAGGCCAAGATTAATATTTTTTTGAAGGGCGGGCTCTATATCTTTTTGGGTGCGAATGTCTTCTAAAATGGCATGTATGTTGTTCCCTTTTTCTACACTACTCTGGGTGTCATCGTCCCAAAAAATTGTTTGGGAAATAGAATAGGTATATGGAGGTTCTTCAGACCTATAGAGATAGGGAATAAAATAGTTGTTTTCTGGTTCTTTTACCGCAGCACCTGCTGGTATGTTACCAAATTGATATGTATGCTTATCTGAAGACCATAGGTTCTGTTCTGCAAGGTAACTTTCAAAAAAAGTACCGTAGCCATCCTTTTCTTTTTGGTCCGTATAAATAAAAAGCCCCTTTATTGGTCTGGTCAAGGCTACATAAAGAACATTAATGTTGTCTAATTCTGATAATTGGTATTCCCGTTCTAATATTGCAGCGCTATAAGCAGAATGGTTTAGTAAGTCTTTGTTGCCATTTACCAATAGTTTTTCTAAATAGGGAATTGCATTTTCTTGGTCAGGAATCCAAAGTTTATCAGTTTTAGCTTTATCATTTAGTTTACTAGTAGCAAAAGGAAAAAGTACAAATGGAAATTCTAGACCTTTAGACCGGTGTATGGTCATAATACTTACAGCATCTAAATTGGTTGGCACGGTAATGGCTAAATTATTTTTAGAATTCCAATAAGCTATAAAACCATATAAATCTGTATTTTCTTTCTCTTGGTAATCCATTATAACATCCAAAAAATGTGTTAGATGGGCATGAGAGGTTGGTGCCAAATCAAAAGCGGCAATAAGTATTTCTGCTATGTCTAAAACACTAAAGTTGGTAAGTAGATTGCAATCTAATTGATGCTTTTCTTGCAGAAAAGCATAGAGGTTTTCTAGATGCGCAATTATAAAATCATAACCTAGTTTATGCTTAGTAGCCAGATAATTCAAGATTTCAAAAGCATACGCTCTTTCTTCTGGTTCTAGTAAAAATTTTAAGAACGACAGTATAAAGGAAACCTCTTCGTTATTATCTAGTAGTAACGCTTCATTAGAAATAATGGGTATTTCTCTTTCTACTAGAAAATTGGCCACCTCTACCGCATGTTTGTTATTCCGAACTAAAACGCAGATATCCTTGTATTGATGCCCTAGGTTTTTTATTTGATCAATATCCGCTAAAACATGTTCACAATACGCAATCTCGTCTTGATCAGTAGCTAAAAAGCTAATTTGAACATAACCTTCTTTATGCTTGGTTGGTTCTTGACTACTTTCTGAAAGGTAAATAGTCCTAAAATCCTCATTATTTAAATACTTGGAAACATGTTGGAAAAACGTATTATTGAAATTTACTATGGTTTTATAACTACGGTAATTAGAAGCTAACCGGTGCGTTTGCACTGGCACCGAAAAAGGGACAGCGGTACCATTTAGCAATTGTACAAACTGTTCTGGATTACCGCCACGCCAACGATAAATAGACTGTTTTACGTCTCCTACCAAAAGCACGGAACCAGTTTCACCTTTTTCATTTAAACTTTCTAATCCATTTGCCATTAATGGAATAAGGTTTTGCCATTGCATAGCAGAAGTGTCTTGAAACTCATCTACAAAGAAATGCCGGTAACGTTCTCCTAATCTTTCATAAATATAGGGTACGGGCTGGTCTTTTATTTGTAAAGCTATTAGCTTGTTAAATTCTGCAATGTGGAGTTTACGCTTATTAACGGTAATGTCTTGTAACTCTTTTGCAATTTCGTTTAGGACGGTAAGTGGTAAAATGTTTTTGTAAACATTGGTATAAAATTGTAAATGGTAAAAACCGGCTTCAATCTTTTTAAAGTTTTCTGCAATTTTTGGTTGTAGCCCGTCTATTATTTCTTGTTTGTGGGCTAAACATTTTTTAGGGTATAGCGGTGCAGTGTCAATATTCTGAATCCATTGCGTTGTAAAAGACAGGTTAAAATCTGCCGCAGCAACCTTTGTTAAGAATTTTGGAAGTGACCCTCTAGAAAAATCAGAATGCTCTAATTCATTTTGTTCAAAAAGCGCAAGCAGTTCTGTTGCAAGACTTTTTAGGCCATTTTCTTGGGTGGCTATCTTTTCTTTTAGGGCGGTTTTTACAGCTTCAAAGTTGGATATAGTTAGATCTTGTAATTTTTCAATTTCTATAAAATGGTTTTCATTGAACAGTAATTGGCCAATCTTTTTTAAATCGAAGGTTACGTTCCAACTTTTTTGGTTGTCTACTTTTTCCAAAGCAAAAGAAACCAAGGTTTTTGTTAGCTGCTCATCATTACCTATTCTATAATATAACTGCCCAATAGCTTCGTCTAACAATTGGTCTGTATCCATGACCACTTCAAAATTTTGGGCAATTTTAAGGTCTTTGGCAAACGTTCTAACTATTTTATGGGTAAACTTGTCTATGGTAGCAACCTCAAAAAAGGCATAATTGTGCAAAATTTCCTTTAAGGTGAATTTAGCTTTTTTTTGTAATGCCTCTGGTGTTATACCCAACTCTTGGGTTAATTCCAGAAACATTGAATTTTCTTGGGTAAGGATTAAGTCCTTAGAAAAGGTATGCAGACTGTTTAAGATCCTGTTTTTCATTTCTGCAACCGCTTTGTTGGTAAAGGTAATTGCCAGTAGTGACCTAAAGCCTCTTGTTGTGCTATCTGCCAAGATTTTTTTAAGGTAAATTTTTACCAGTTGATAGGTTTTACCAGACCCTGCAGATGCATCTAAAATTTTAAATCCGTTCGTATTCAAGATAGAATTGTTGTTTAGCTAGTAATCTTACAATCTTGTTAACATACAAAATATGGTTTTTGTTTGTTAAAACAGTATTTTTGATAAACAGTAATAACATATAAAACACATAATAACATGGCTTTTGAATTACCTAAGTTACCATATGCATATGATGCTTTGGAACCAAATATTGACGCCCGCACAATGGAAATACACCATACAAAACACCATAACGGGTATACTACAAAATTAAATGGTGCAATAGAAGGCACAGATTTAGAAGGTAAAGATATTGAAGAAATACTTACCAATCTGGATATGAGTAATGCTGCTGTTAGAAATAATGGTGGCGGTTTTTATAACCACTCTTTGTTCTGGGAAGTTATGTCGCCAAATGGCGGAGGTAACCCAAGTGGAGCTTTAGCCGATGCTATAGATGCAGCCTTTGGCTCTTTTGATGCTTTTAAGGAAAAATTTAGCGCTGCGGCCGGTAGTAGATTTGGTTCAGGTTGGGCTTGGCTTTGTGTTCATAAAGGAGGTAAAGTAGAAGTTTGCTCTACACCTAACCAAGACAACCCTTTAATGCCAGATACGGGTTGCGAGGGTTATCCTATTTTAGGTTTAGATGTTTGGGAACATGCATACTATTTAAACTATCAAAATAGAAGACCTGATTATGTTAGTGCATTTTTTAATGTAATCAACTGGGATAAAGTTTCAGAATTATACGAAGCAAATAAATAATAGATAGAACTATTAGTTAAGAATTGAAGCGCGGCCTTAAGCCGCGCTTTTTTTATGTTTATATGTTGAGTTTTAAAAATAGAAAAGGGCGGAAATTAATCCGCCCTTTTCGTCCCAAATCTTACCATAAACTTAACCTACTTATGCTATGGCAAGACTAAATTACTGGTATTAAGTAGAATAACAAAAGAAAATTGAGAAAAAATATCGATGAAATGCAGCTTTTATTCAAAACCGAGGGGTAAGTAGTTGTGATTCAAAATAATAAAGAAGGCGGGTGTTGCCCGCCTTCTTTCCCCAAATCTTACCATGAACTTAACCTACTTATGCTATGGTCCTCCAAATGTAAGTTTAGCTTGTGGTTTATTCTATTCTATTGGTCAAAAGACGAATTAAAACGTTAAAAGGTGTGTGATAGGATAATGTCTTATAGGTATATTAAGAAAAGCCTTACTCCGTAAAAGTGTAAAATAAAAAAGGTGGAGAAGTTTCCACCTTTTTTGCCCCAAATCTTACCATGAACTTAACCTACTTATGCTATGGTAGTTATAAATTTAACGTAGTATTTATCTTACTAATTTTAAATATCGACAAAAGGTAAAAAACATCGATGAACAACGTTTTTCTTTCGATAACTAACCTAAAATTTAATACGCACGTTCGTTTTTACCTTCATAAAAGTTCATAAATGCCTTATTAACAACTCGGTTACCGCCTGGGGTAGGGTAGTCTCCCGTAAAGTACCAATCACCTGGATTGTCTGGACAGGCCACATGTAAGTTCTCTATGGTTTGGTAGATGATCTCTACTTTAGTACCAATATCCTGTGGACTCAATAGCTCTGCTATCTTTTTAGAAATTTCTTCAGGAGTAAATGCTTCGTATAGTTCTTTTACAAAATTCTCCGATTGGTCTGTAGCCTTTTCTGCTTGGGCCACACACTTGTTATAAATCTTTTCTAAAATGGATAAGGTGTCTTGTTCTTTGTGTAATTCTACGGCAGCTCTAAAAGCAATAAAATCCTCTAGTTTGGCCATATCTATACCGTAACAATCTGGATATCTAATTTGCGGTGCAGAAGATACAACTACTATTTTCTTTGGACTTAACCTATCTAACATTCTAAGAATGCTCTTTTTAAGTGTGGTACCACGTACAATACTGTCGTCAATAATTACCAGGTTGTCTTCTTTGCCAACCGACCCATAGGTTATATCATAAACATGGGTTACCAAATCGTCCCTACTACTATCTTGGGTAATAAAGGTCCTTAACTTAGCATCCTTAATGGCTACTTTCTCTATTCTAGGCCTAACATCTATTATCTTGTGTAATTCTTCTCTGGTAATATTGGGCCCTAACGCTAAAATTTGCTCTTCTTTTTTCTTATTTAGATAATTCTGGGCTTCTTTTACCATACCAAAGAATGAAGTTTCTGCCGTATTTGGTATGTAAGAGAATACCGTATTGGTTAAATCATCTTCTATAGATCGCAATATTTCTGGAAATACCAGTTTTCCCAACGTCTTTCTTTCTTGATAAATTTCTTTATCACTACCTCTAGAGAAATAAATACGCTCAAAGGAACAAGCTTTTCTTTCTAAGGCAGGTAATATTTCTTCTGTAGTAACTTTGCCATTTTTCTTGATAATTATAGCATTACCAGGTGTAAGCTCCCTAACATCTTCGTATTTTACATTAAATACCGTTTGTATTGCTGGCCTTTCTGATGCTACCACAACAACCTCATCGTCCATGTAGTAATAAGCAGGTCTAATACCAGAAGGGTCCCTAAGTAAAAAAGCATCTCCATGGCCTAAAAGACCACCCATAGCATAACCACCGTCCCAGTTTTTTGCTGCTTTTCTAAGAATCTTGGCTACATCTAATCTTTCTGCAATATGTGGTGAAGCTTCTCTTTTACTATAACCTTCTTTTTTTACCTTTTTGTAAAGCTTTGCTACGGCATCGTCCAAAAAATGACCTATTTTTTCCATTACCGTAACGGTATCTGCCATTTCTTTAGGATGTTGCCCTAGTTCTACCAAATTGCCAAAGAGCTCCTTAACATTTGTCATATTAAAGTTACCGGCAACAATAAGGTTTCTGTGCATCCAATTATTTTGTCTTAAAAACGGATGTACGCTTTCTATACTGTTTTTACCAAAAGTACCGTACCTAACATGTCCTAAAAATAATTCGCCAATGTAGGGAACATGTTGTTTTTGGTAAGCCACATCATCATGGGTTTTTGGATCTAGCGCCATAGTGTTATTGATCCGCTGGTTAATTTGCGAAAAAATATCTTGTATGGGCTGTGGTTGTGCGGACCTTACTCTACTTATGTAACGTTCTCCAGGTTCCATATTAAGTTTAATACTGGCCAAACCAGCACCATCCTGTCCACGGTTGTGTTGCTTCTCCATCATTAGGTACATCTTGTTTACACCGTAAAAGGCAGTACCGTACTTTTCTTTATAATACTCTAAAGG
Organism: Croceivirga sp. ABH4_376; assembly: GCF_056160685.1. Classification (NCBI taxonomy): domain Bacteria; kingdom Pseudomonadati; phylum Bacteroidota; class Flavobacteriia; order Flavobacteriales; family Flavobacteriaceae; genus Croceivirga; species Croceivirga sp. ABH4_376. The sequence continues at coordinate 491,576 of NZ_JBSWXQ010000001.1, forward strand.
TTTAAGTAACCTTAAAAGTGCTATCCCACATTCATGTTTTATTGGATCGCTCATGTATAGAAAAAAATAATGCCCTGTTTTCACAGGGCAGGGTTATTTATTGTAGTTCGATATTAAATTGTGTTAACTCTTTAAATTGAAGCAATCGTTGGTCTACTTCTTCTCTGGTTAGAGAAACCATTCTTTCTGTTCCAAATTTCTCTACACAGAACGATGCCAGATTTGAACCTTGGATTACTGCATTTTTCAAATTCTCAAAAGAAATATTTTCAGTTGCCGCCAAATAGCCCGCAAACCCACCAGCAAATGTGTCGCCGGCTCCTGTTGGGTCAAAAACCTCTTCTAGCGGAAGGGCAGGTGCAAAAAAGATACTTTGATCGTGGAACAACAATGCGCCATGCTCCCCTTTTTTGATTACCACATATTTTGGTCCCATTTTCTCGATCTCTTGTGCGGCTCTTACTAAAGAATATTCTCCGGTTAATTGTCTTGCCTCCTCATCATTTAAGGTAATAACATCAATATGTTTTATAACCTCTTTCAATTCTTCCAAACTATTATCCATCCAGAAATTCATGGTGTCCAGGATAATTAATTTTGGTCTTTTTTCCATCTGGTTAATAACACTTAATTGAATGCTTGGGTGCAAATTGCCGAGCATTACAATGTCTGCATCTTTAAAACCTTCTGGAACAACCGGATTAAAATCTGCTAGTGTATTAAGTTCTGTTGCCAAGGTATCCCTTGTGTTCATATCTAAGTGATATTTACCGCTCCAAAAAAACGTTTTACCGCCCTTTACCACTTCAACACCATCTAGGTTTATTCCTTTTTGGGAAAGTATGTCCATATATTCCTGTGGAAAATCATCACCTACAACAGAAACCAAACCAGTTTCTACTTTAAAATTTGCAGCGGCAAGACCAATATATGTGGCTGCTCCGCCTAAAATTTTGTCGGTTTTTCCAAAAGGAGATTCAATAGCGTCAAAGGCAAGTGTGCCTACTGCTAATAATTTGCCCATTTACGTTTCAATTTTGCTGCAAATATACCGCATTATTTTCTACCAAAATCAGCAGGTATTTCTCCCCAGGCTTTGGTCTCCCATTTTACAATAGTAGTAGTGTAAGAATTGTTATGTAGCCACTTTTCCGCACGTTCTATTAGATCAAACAATTCTTTGTTTTTGGCAGAGGGGTCTAATTTGGTATTGCACTTTTTCTTTCGCACCCAGCTCATTGCTGTTCTGGAATCTGTATAAATTAACCTATTGCTGTTCTTCTGTTTTAAAAAAGCCAAGCCGTGAACAATGGCTAAAAATTCGCCAATGTTGTTTGTTCCTTGTTTAAAGGGTCCTTGCTTAAATAATACTTTTTTGGTTTTGGTTTCTACCCCTTGGTATTCCATTACTCCCGGATTACCGCTAGAAGCAGCATCTACAGATATGCTATTGTAATTGGGTTGTCCAATTTTTAACAAAGCTTCAGGGCTTAGACTACTACTTTTAGCTTTTTTTCCTTTATAATCGGCATAGTTACCTTTGTAAGCTGTTTTTGCCTCATCAAAAGTTGGGAAAGACTTGTATTGGGCTCCTTCTACCCCTTGAATTTGACTTTTACAATCTTCCCATTTTTCATATATCCCCGGTCTTTTTCCTTTCCAGACAACGTAAAACTTTTTCTTGGCCATTATGCAAAAAGTATTTGTTCTATCACTTTTGGAAAATGCTCGTATTCCAAGCTATGTACTTTTGCGGCAATACGTTCTGGGGTGTCTGTTGGGTTTAGTTTGGTACTGGATTGATGAACTATAGCACCCTCATCATAATTTTCGTTAACATAATGTATGGTAATGCCTGTTTCTGATTCATTGTTGTTTTTTACCGCTTGGTGTACATGGGCACCGTACATGCCTTTGCCCCCGTATTTAGGCAGTAATGCAGGGTGTATGTTTAAAATCTTATTGGGGAAAGCTGTCACAAAAGATTCGGGTATTTTCCAAAGAAAACCGGCCAAAACAATTAAATCTGGTGAAAAAGCTTGTAGCAAAGTAAGTATGGTATCGCTTTTTGAAAAAGCGGTTCTGTTAAAATAAAGTACGGGAATTTTTAGTCTTTGGCACCTATCTATAACTTTTGCATCTTTATTATTGGTAAGTACACAACGAATCTTAACTTGTTCGTTGTTTTCAAAATATTTGACAATATTTTCAACATTAGAGCCTGATCCAGAGGCAAAAAGCACTAGTTGCTTCATCTTGTAAGGGGTTAATTTGCAGTGCAAAAATAGCCGTAAACACAGATAATGAGGTAATTTACAGCACATTTTAACGACAAATAGTGTATTTAAACCAAAGTTTTATATTTTTGCCATCAATAAAATTTAAAAACCGATATAACTATGTCAGACATTGCATCAAGAGTAAAGGCTATCATCGTTGATAAATTAGGTGTAGATGAAAACGAAGTAGTACCTGAGGCAAGTTTTACCAACGATTTGGGTGCAGATTCTTTGGATACCGTTGAGTTGATCATGGAGTTCGAAAAAGAATTCGACATTCAAATTCCAGACGACCAAGCTGAAAATATTGCAACCGTAGGTCAAGCAATAAGCTATATAGAAGAAGCGAAGTAATTTTTTATGATATCTTATTAACGATTTTAAATTATCCATGTGGTAATATACCACATGGATATTTTTTTTAATTTCAGGCTAAATATAGTTCTATGCAATTAAAACGAGTCGTAGTTACGGGATTAGGAGCCTTAACACCAATAGGTAATAATTTACAAGAATATTGGGAAGGCCTTAAAAACGGAAAAAGCGGAGCTGCTCCCATCACATATTTTGATACTGAAAAGTTCAAGACCAAATTTGCTTGTGAGTTAAAGGGATACAACCCAACAGACTTTTTTGACCGCAAAGAGGCCAGGAAATTGGACCGCTTTGCGCAATACGCGCTGGTATCTTCTGATGAGGCAATCGCAGATGCTAAATTGGATTTAGATGCCGTGGATAAATTTAGAGTTGGCGTGGTTTGGGGTGCCGGTATTGGGGGTCTAGAGACTTTCCAAAACGAAGTTATTGGCTATGCCAGTGGCGATGGAACCCCGCGTTTTAACCCATTCTTTATCCCTAAAATGATTGCAGATATAGCTCCGGGTAATATTTCCATAAAACATGGTTTTATGGGGCCAAATTATACAACGGTTTCTGCCTGTGCATCTTCTGCCAATGCCATAATCGATGCCCTTAATTATATTCGATTAGGTCATTGCGATGTTGTGGTTACCGGAGGTAGCGAGGCTGCAGTTACCATTGCAGGTATGGGCGGTTTCAATGCTATGCATGCCCTATCTACAAGAAACGAAAGCCCAGAGACCGCATCCAGACCTTTTGATGCAACTAGAGATGGTTTTGTGTTAGGTGAAGGTGCAGGTGCTCTTATACTAGAAGAATATGAGCATGCTAAAGCACGTGGTGCTAAAATATATGCAGAAGTATTAGGTGGTGGCCTATCTAGTGACGCCCACCACATGACAGCTCCCCACCCAGATGGTATTGGTGTGGTTAAAGTAATGGAAAACTGTTTAGAAAATGCAGGTTTAAAACCAGAGGACGTAGATGCTATAAATACGCACGGTACCTCTACTCCGCTTGGAGATGTTGCCGAATTAAAGGCTATTTCAAAGGTTTTTGGCGATCACGCAAAGAATATCAATATCAATTCTACCAAATCTATGACAGGACACTTACTAGGTGCTGCAGGGGCAATAGAGGCAATAGCTTCTATACTGGCCATGGAGCATAGTTTAGTGCCGCCTACAATTAATCATAGTGAAGTAGATGAAAACATAGACCCTACCTTAAACTTAACGCTTAACAAAGCACAAGAGAGAGAGGTTAACGTAGCAATGAGCAATACCTTTGGATTTGGTGGCCACAACGCTTGTATTTTATTTAAGAAATTAAGTTAGTTAGGTTTCCAATGAAGTTTGCTCCAAAAATATTTAATTCCCATCCTAAGGAGGATGGGGATTTTTTTTTGGGTATTAAAAGAATACTTGGTTTTAAGCCAAAAGGCCTTCAAATCTATAAACGTGCTTTTTTACACAGAAGCATGAATAAAAAAGATGAAGATGGCAACCCCATGAATTATGAGCGTCTAGAATTCTTAGGAGACGCTATGTTGGGTACAATAATCTCTAAACATCTTTACAATCAGGTACCGGAAGGAGACGAAGGTTACCTAACCAAAATGCGGTCTAAAATAGTAAGTAGAAAGCATTTAAACGAGCTGGGTAAAGACTTAGGTTTACTGCAATACGTAGAGAGTAGAATACCTAGGAGCCACTTTGGAGATAACATTCATGGTAATGTTTTTGAAGCATTGGTAGGTGCTATTTATCTGGACCGTGGTTACCGTTATTGCGAAAAATTTATAATGGATAGGGTGGTAGAGCCTTATGTAGACATAGAGCAGTTAGAAGGCAAGGTTATTAGCTACAAAAGCTTACTCATAGAATGGTGCCAAAAACAAAAAAAGCCATTTAACTACAATGTTTATGAAGACACCGGTAAAGATGAATTAAAACATTTTGCCGTAAAGCTTTCGATTGATGGTAGGGTTATGGCAAAAGCCCGGGCAACTTCCAAGAAAAAGGCAGAAGAAAAGGCATCCAAAAGAGCCTACTATGCCCTACAGGATAAAATAGACAACTAATACTGTTTTAAGAAATCGTAAATAAAACGATTTCGTAAAAAATTAATTTGCTAAGCATTAATAATCTATAGGCAGGTTAATGTATTAATCCTATATTTACAATTCGCAAAATTTTAATGGCAGCAGTTTATAAAATATCTGAAGAGTTCTTTGATGATTCTTTTAGGTTGATAGCTATACATACAAACTTAGAAGGGTATCAACTAGCTTATTTTATAAATAGTATTAGCCAATTAAGATTAAAACGATCTTTTAAAGATTTGAAAATAAAAGAAGTAACTTATCCGTATTATGAATGGTTAGATGAGTTTACCGAGACAGAGTGGCTACTGATTACTAATAAAGTACTACAAGATATAGCGGTAGATTCCTTAGGGTTGTTTGGGCAAGGGAGCGCCCAAGCCACTAATTTTTTGGTTGCGGAACGTAAAGACGTTGACTTTTTTCTTAAAATAAATCTTGAGAACGAAACGCAAGTTTCAGAAATTCTAGAGTGTATTAAAAGCATTCCGCGAGTAAGAATGGCCTATAACCTAGAAGCAGAAACCTTAAAATCAAAGCAAAACCTAATTTTTTAATAATGCCAACAAGAAAGAAAACTAAAATAGTAGCAACACTAGGACCAGCCACTAGTAAAAAAGAGGTTTTAAAACAAATGATGCTGGCAGGGGTTAATGTATTTAGAATTAACTTCTCTCATGCCAATTATGATGATGTAACGGAAAGAATTGCTCTAATTAGGGAGTTAAATGAAGAGCTAGAAATTAATACTGCAATCTTAGCGGATCTTCAAGGCCCAAAATTACGTGTTGGCGTTATGGGCGGTGAAGTTGTAGTTGCTCCCGGTGATGAAATAACTTTTGAGACAGGAGAGCCTTTTGAGGGTAACGCAGAACGCGTTTATATGAATTATGATAGTTTTCCTAAAGATGTAAAAGCAGGAGAACGTATCCTTTTGGATGACGGTAAACTTATTTTTGAAGTAGTTTCTACTAATGGTGAGAATGCCGTAAAGGCAAAAGTTATTCAAGGAGGGCCGTTAAAATCTAAGAAGGGCGTAAACTTACCAAACACAAACATTTCTTTACCGGCATTAACAGAAAAGGACATCAACGATGCAATTTTTGCCATTAAACAAGATGTGGATTGGATTGCCTTATCCTTTGTTCGTTTTAGTCAAGATTTAATAGATCTTCAAAACCTGATAAAGGAACATACCGAACATAAAATTCCAATTGTTGCAAAAATAGAAAAGCCAGAAGCGGTAGAGAACATTGACCAAATTGTGGCTTTCTGTGACGGACTAATGGTAGCACGTGGCGATTTAGGTGTAGAGGTGCCAGCACACGAGGTTCCATTAATTCAAAAGCAATTGGTATTACGTGCCAAAAAAGCTAGGATTCCGGTAATTATTGCCACACAAATGATGGAGACTATGATAACTAGCCTTACCCCTACAAGGGCAGAAGTTAACGATGTAGCCAACTCTGTTATGGATGGTGCAGATGCCGTAATGCTTTCTGGAGAAACATCTGTGGGTAATTATCCGGTTCAGGTTATAGAAAAGATGGCCAGCATATTAGAAAGTGTAGAAAATTCTGAGCTTATAAATGTGCCACAAACGCCGCCACATGTTAAAACAAAAAGATACATAACCAAATCGGTTTGCTACCATGCGGCAACTATGGCCAATGAAATTAAGGCAAAGGCAATTTCAACTTTGACCAATAGTGGTTACACCGCTTTTCAAATTTCGGCATGGAGGCCAAGTGCTCACATTTTGGTATTCACTTCCAACAGGAGAATATTAAATAGATTAAGCTTACTATGGGGGGTAAAAGCTTTTTATTATGATAAATACGTTTCTACGGACGAAACCATAGAAGACGTAAACAAGATAGCTTGCCAAAAAGGATTTTTAGAACAAGGAGATATGCTTATTAGCCTTGCAGCTATGCCAATAAAAGATAAAGGGATGGTTAATACCCTTAGGGTAACAGAAATAGAGAGTTGTAACTTTTAAGCAACCTCTTTTTCAAAAGCTATAAAATTTACCAAAAGGCCTTCTGTATTAAATATCGGGAGGCCTTTTATCCAACATTTATAAGTAGACTTATCTTTTCTGTAATTTAGTACAGTGGCTTCAAAAGGTTTTTGCTCAATAATTGCAGACCTAATTGCATCTGATGTTTCTTGGCACGTATCCGGGCCTTGGAACATTTTTGGTTTGTTGCCCAAAACTTCCGCAACGTCGTAACCATTCATTTGCTTCATATTTCTGGTAGCGTGTACAATTCGTAATTGCGCATCTGTTATCACAACCACATGTTCTTTGTCCAATATTTCTTTAGGTAGGTTAAAGCTAGATGTCCAATTATTAGTGGTGGCTATTTGTTTTATACCTTGTAGCTCTTCTAATCCGCCTTTTACCTTATCATATTTTAAGGAATATATATCCCAGGCAACTACTGGTATGCTTTGTAAGCTTAACGTTTCATAAAAGCGTTGTGCGGCTACATCGTACTCTCTAAATTCTTTCATGGCTTTTACATTCTATTAGACCAAAGTATACAAATACCTTTTACCTTATTCGTTTGTCCAATAAATAAAGGCATTTACGTGCAAAGTATAACTGTAAGCTTAAACACAAAGGCAAGACTAAAGAGGGTAAATAGCTAAAAACATGGAAACTACGCGGTATCAATTTTATGAAGCAAAAGCAAATGCTTTTTTAGGATTTAGTACCGATATAAAGAAAGATGCTGGCAATTTCAGCGTAAAAGATAATACTATTATGCTTTTATGGAACCTGAATCAGGAGGCCCTTGAAATACAAATAGATGGTTATGTTGTAACCTTACTACCAAGACAAATTGCTTCAATCACCTATTTACAAAAAGTAAGCTTTGATAAAACATATTTACCACTAACCGCTTTTTCTTTTAATCGGGAGTTTTATTGTATAATAGATCATGATGAAGAAGTAAGCTGTAATGGTATTTTGTTTTTTGGCACCCAAGACCTGCCAATAGTAACTATACCAGAGCCCTTGTATAATAGGTTTTTAACCTTATTAAATGTTTTTGTAGAAGAATTCTCCATGCCCGATAAAATACAAGGGCAAATGCTACAAATGCTTTTAAAACGCTTAATAATTATGTGTACAAGGCTTGCAAAGGACCAATTAATTGTTAGGACGTTAGATAATGAGCAAATAGACGTAATTCGAAAATTTAATGTTTTGGTAGATACACATTATAAAACAAAACGTAAAGTAAGTGACTACGCAGCGCTTTTACATAAATCGCCCAAAACATTATCTAATCTCTTTGCTCTGTATAATCAAAAATCTCCCCAACACATTATTTTAGAACGATTGGCTTTGGAAGCAAAACGTCTTATTCGCTTTACGGACAAACAAAATCAAGAAATAGCCTATGAATTGGGTTTTAACGACCCAGCTCACTTTAGTCGTTTTTTCAGAAAAATGACACACTTATCTCCTTCGGAATATCGGAATTCCCAGATAGCGCATGCATAAGGGAAAAAGTGGCAAGTGGTCGGGAAATTCATCATAACGCTTGCCTCTGTTGCTGCCGCATCTTTGTAGTGTTCAATTATAAAAGCATTACAAATGGCACAGAATAAATTATTTAATCTCATTAACATTTTTACAAGGGCAAGACGCCCACAGGTAAAAGAAATCAATGCCGTAGCGCATTGTGAGAACCATTACCATCATGATTTTTATTGTGATGCAAAGAAACCTTTTGCAACAAATTATTAATAACGAATAACAAAATAACATGAGTACATTTTCACCATTACAACGAGATGAAGTAAGCGAAGGCAACCAGGCAATTTTTGATAATTTAGAAAAAGCTTTGGGGTTTGTACCCAATTTATACGCTACTTACGCACATTCTACAAATGCCTTGGCCAACTATTTAAATTTTACGAATGCTAAAACTTCATTAAGTGCTAAGCAAAAAGAAGTAGTTAACCTTGTGGTTAGCCAAGTAAACAACTGTGAGTACTGTTTGGCCGCCCACACCGCTATCGGAAAAATGAACGGTTTTACAGATTCACAAATTCTTGAATTAAGAAGCGGTAGGGCTTCTTTTGATTCTAAGTTGGATGCCTTGGCAAAATTAGCCCAAAATGTTACTGAGAAAAGAGGAGCAACCGATGAAAAAGTAGTAAACAACTTTTTGAAAAGCGGTTGGACTAAAGAAAACCTTATCGATGTAATAGTCCTTGTAGGGGACAAAACCATTAGCAACTACATACACAGCACTACTAAGGTGCCAGTAGATTTTCCTTCGGCGCAACCTTTAGAAGCAACAGTTTAACCCCTTTAATTAATTATACTTTAAAATATTATTCAATGAAAAATCTAATTTTATTTTTAGCCGTAGTTCTAGGTATAAACACAGCAGCACTGGCACAAGATCAGATGGAGGGTCAAAAAATAAAAACCATCACTTTAGAGCAGACACCAGGTGAATTTACCAAAAAACAATTGACCGTACCGGGAGGTACCTATGTATTTGAAATTGTAAACAATGGTATTGACCATAACGTTGGTTTTGTTTTGGTAGCCAAAGGTAAAGATATAAGTAAACCAGAAAACCACATACAAACCGCATATGTTACCGCACCTGTAGGCACAGATTCCAAAGAAACATCTAAACCAACAAGGTTAACCAAGGGTGAGTATATTTATTTCTGTCCTTTGAACCCAACTGCTACGGATAACACTTTATTGGTACAGTAAAAAGGGTTGTTACTTTAAAATAAAAAGCCTCCTTTTAAGGGGGCTTGTTCATTTATAGCAACTTAACATCTTGTAAAGCTATGGGAGCCATGGTTCTTGCTAAATGTATAGGCCAGTCATTCTCGTGAATATAGGTTTCGGTAATAGCACTTTCGTATAACAGGTAAATGGTTCCAGAAATCTTTTCTACTTCTGCTTTGGAAACATGTGCTACCGTTCTACCTACTATTTCACCTAAGAAAAAAAGCAATTCTTTTTTTTGTTGTTGAACCGTATTCCAAATCTCTACGTCTTCCGGGGTAATTTCACTTATTATTTTCTGGCCCCAATCACCCTTTAATTCTCCTGTTCTGTATAATTCCCTTAGGTAATCAAAAATGGCCAAAAGTTGTTGTTTGCTTTCTTGTTTCTCTGCTACAAATTCGGATAGCCCCTGCATAAAACTGTTGTGTTTATGTATCAGATAGGCAATACAAATGGCATCTTTAGATTTAAAATGATGGTATAAGGTGGCCTTTGCAATTTCACACGCATCAATTATTTGGTTAATACCTGTTCTGTTAAATCCCTTTGTATAGAACAGTTCTCCGGCGGTGTTTATAATATGTTCCTTAATATTTTTTTTCATACCTATAATAGAGGCAAATGCCTTTTTACAAATCAAATTTTAGTTGATAGGTTATGCTTTTATCTTCGGTCTTGGTCTTGGTCTCGGTATTAAGATTGGCAAGCGATATACCCAAAAGCCTAACAGAGTTTTCTAGGGGGGATTGATACAATAACTCTTTGGCGTTGTCCAAAATAAGACTTTTATCCGCAATAAAAAAAGGAAGGGTTTTACTTCTGGTTTGCAGGGTAAAGTCGCTATACTTAATTTTTAGGGTAACGGTTTTGCCGGCCAATTTTGATTTTTTAAGTCGCCTTTCTAGTTCTTGGGCTATATTCTCTAGGCGTTCCAACATAAAAATCTCACTGCTTAAATTTTCACTAAACGTACGTTCTGCACCTACGGATTTTGGAGTCCTACTGGGTTTTACGGTGCTAAGGTGAATACCCCTTACCACATTATAATAGTGTTGGCCGCTTTTGCCAAATTCTTGATTTAAAAAATCTAACGATTTCTTTTTTAAATCGGCACCGGTAAAAATGCCCAGTTGGTACATTTTCTCAGCGGTTACCTTACCAACGCCATAGAATTTTCTAATATCCAATGCAGATAAAAATTCCAAGACCTCTTCTGGGTTCACTGTTTTTTGGCCATTGGGCTTGTTGTAATCGCTTGCAATTTTTGCAATAAATTTATTTATGCTTATACCGGCAGAAGCGGTAAGTCCTGTTTTGTCCAGTATTTTTTGCCTAATTTCTTGGGCAATTAATGTTGCAGATGGGTTGCCTTTTTTGTTTTGGGTAACATCTAAATAAGCCTCATCCAAAGATAGTGGTTCTACCAAATCTGTATATTCAAAAAAGACTTGTCTTATTTGTTGCGAAATTTCTTTATACCGATCAAACCTAGGTTTAACAAAAATCAATTCAGGGCAATTTTTCTGTGCCAAGTAACCAGACATGGCACTACGCACCCCATATTTACGGGCTTCGTAACTAGCGGCAGAAACAACCCCTCTTTTAGAACCACCACCTACGGCAATAGGTTTTCCCTTTAGCTCAGGATTATCTTTTTGCTCTACAGAGGCATAAAAGGCATCCATATCTACATGAATTATTTTTCTAAGCGGAAAATCAAATTGCATACTCAAAATTAACCTATATTTAGCTAGATGGAGCACTTAGAAATAGAACGTAAATTTTTAATCCTTTCCGAGGCTTTTAAAGAAGAGGCAAAGCAAAAAGATAGGCTGGTGCAAGGCTATCTTAATACCCACCCGGAGCGTACGGTAAGGGTACGTATTATGAACAATGAAGCTTTTATGACGGTTAAGGGGCCTACCAATGTGGCCGGAACTTCCAGATTTGAATGGGAAATTAACATTCCCGTAGAGGAAGCCACCAACCTTATAGATTTATGTGAGACTGGAATTTTAGAAAAATATAGATACCGAGTACCTGTTGGTAAACATATTTTTGAAGTAGATGAGTTTTTAGGGGAAAACAAAGGACTCATTGTTGCAGAAATTGAACTACAGCACGAAGATGAACCTTTTGTAAAGCCAAACTGGTTGGGTAAAGAGGTTACAGGGGACAAGCGCTATTATAACTCTGCATTAACTAAAAAACCTTTTACACAATGGTAAAATATTTTTGTCTTGGCTGTTTTTTTATGCTTCTGGCTATTAGTTGTAAGCAAGAACGGACTGTTGATGATACATTGCGAGATAAAGTAATAAAAGCTAAGGCTGCAGCAAAAAGTAAGGCAGAATTGAAAGATTCTTTAACCAAAGCGGGCTATCAAATTTTCGATTATGTAGATGAAAAAACAAAAGATACGGTATTGATGCAGCAATACTTCATCGCCTTTTTAAAAAGTGGGCCCAATAGATCTCAAAGCAAAACGGAAGCAGATAGTTTGCAAACCTTACATTTAGCGCATTTAGGTAAAATGTATGAGCTGGGTTATGCCGATATTTCTGGACCTTTTGGAGACGATGGCGCTATACGCGGCATTACCATTTATAACGTTCCTACCCAAGAAATGGCAGATAGTTTGGCCAAGGCAGACCCTATGGTAAAAGCAGGGCGTTTACAAATTGAGATTCACCCGTGGTGGGCCGCCAAAGGTTTTGGATTAAGGTAGTTGGGTGTTTAAGGTTGTTAGCTCTTATATTTTCAGCTATCAAGCCCTAATCCCTTGTAAAGGAACAATAACGAGATGCTCTAGTAATTCCTCGGTAGTATAATTGTCAAAAAATTCACTGTGGGGCAATATAATTTCATCGGTACGTAAAAGGAATAATTCGCATATCAATTTAAGATTAAACCCTTGCCTAATTAGTCCTTTGGTTTTTGCTTCTTGCAATAAATCTAGAATATAGGTCCAGACAATTCCCTGCCTAAAATCATTATACAATTTAAAAGCTTCTGGATAGTATTTTTTGAGGCCAAAAAGAAAGGTAGGACTCAAGTTTCTTAATTCCTTAAGTCCTACCCTATATATCTGGATAATACGTTTAAACGGGTCGTTTTGCCCTTCACTTATTTCAAAAAAGTTACTCATTTTTAGATGGGTACGCTGTAACAAGTGGGCCACACTTTCTAAAACCAGTTCATTCTTTGTTTTGAAATGGTTGTAGAGTGTTTTTTTAGAAATACCAAGTGCATGGGCAACATCGTCCATACGTACCCTTTTACAACCATATTTGGTAAAAAGAGAGAGTGCTTGTTCCAGTACCGCTGTTCTTTCTTGCACTACGGTATTTTTATTGCCAACCTCCACCAAGAGCACGGTATAACTCTACCGTTGCACTAAGTTGACCGTATTTAGAATCGATGAGGTTTAGTTCTGAGTTCAAGGCATTTTGCCTTGCCGTTAACACCTCTAGATAATTAGCCAAACCATTGTTCAATAATTCTTCGGAATAATCTTCGGCCAAGGCATAAGAATCCAATTCTTTTTCCCTTGCAGCAAGTTTTTTGGTTTCTGCCTTATAGTTATACAAAGCATTTGAAACTTCTTGCCCTGCGGTAAGCAAACTCTTTCTATAATTTAAAAGTGCTTGTTCCTGTTGTGCCTTTGCTGCTTCTAATTGGGTTCTTAGTTTACGCTGGTTAAACAATGGCTGGGTCAAGGAACCAACCAAGGAGGAAAATAGGGAACTGGCATCTATAAAATTGTCCAATTCCAAGCTTTGAAAGCCTCCCTGCGCTGTAAGTGTTAAACTAGGATACATGCTGCTGCGCGCTACATTGGTCAATTCAAAAGCACTTACCAATGCATATTCTGCCTGTATTACGTCTGGTCTATTGGCTAGTAATAAAGCAGGAACACCAGTATTTAAATCCGTATTTATTTCTTGGTCTTCAATAGAAGTTCTTGCAATGGAATGTGGAGCTTCCCCTAGCAATAAACTAAAACTGTTCTCTAACAATTTAATATTGTTCTCCAAATCAATAAGAATAATTTCCGTGGTGTGTACCTGAGCTTCGGTCTGTTTTACCGCAACTTCCGTAACCTGGCCAGCATCTTTTAAGGCCATTGTGGTTTCTAGACTACTTTTGCGTGCCTCAAGTGTTTCTTTGGCTACTAATTTTTGACGGTCTAAAGCCAATAGCTGATAATACAAATCGGCAATGCTGGCCACCAGTTGCGTCTTAACCGCTTGGTGTGCTGCAACACTTTGTAGATAGTTGGCATTCGCGGCGCGTTTATTACTACGAATTTTACCCCAAACATCGGCCTCCCAAGAAAGGGTTCCAGATAGTTGGTATTGCTCAATGGCTTCGCTAAAAATACTACCAAACTGACTGTTCTCTGAGTTTTTGGTACGTGTAGCACTGGCCGTGGCAGATAAAGTTGGAAAATAACCTGCCTTTCCTTGTTTTAAATAAGCTTCTGCACTAACAATACTTTGCAGGGCTATACGTATGTCCAAATTATTGATAAGTCCCTTTTCTATATGCGATTGCAATTGGGCATCGGTAAAAATATCCTTCCAAGAAACCTGGGCCATAGAAACACTATCTTGTGGTAATTGGTCCGTTCTATACAGTTTCTGGGTTTCCAAATCTGGTCTTTCATAATTCTTGGCCACAAAACAGGATTGCAGCACAAGCGGAAGTACCAAAACGGCTATGAATTTTATATTGTTTCTTTTTGTCATTGTTTTGGGCTTAAGCATTAAAGGCTTTTTCTTGATTTTCGGTTTTTGGTGCTCCGCTAAAACGTTCTTGTAGGGCTTGGAAAACCACAAATAGAACAGGAATAACAAAAACTCCCAGAATGGTACCTATAAGCATACCACCAACGGCACTCATACCAATAGAGCGGTTACCTATGGCACCTACACCAGAGGACAGTGCCAAAGGAAGCAAGCCGAAGATAAAAGCAAAGGACGTCATTAAAATAGGTCTAAAACGTGCTTTGGCACCGTCAATGGCCGCTTCCCACAATCCCATTCCTTCCTTACGACGTTGCAAGGCAAACTCTACAATAAGAATGGCATTTTTTGCTAACAGTCCTATAAGCATGATCAAAGCAATTTGGAAATAAATATTATTCTCCAATCCACCCAAATTCACGAACAGAATGGCGCCCGCCAATCCAAATGGTAAGGAAAGCAAGATGGCAAACGGTAAAATATAGCTTTCGTACTGTGCACTTAACAAGAAATACACAAACACCAGACTCAAAATAAATATTACGATTGTGGTACCGCCAGATTTGCTCTCTTCTCGTGTTAATCCAGAGTACTCATACGTATAATTGTTGGGTAAAACCTGCGCCGCAACTTCTTCAATGGCAGTAAGGGCATCACCTGTACTATAGCCAGGATTTGGTACCCCGGTAACCTTTACGGAACTTAAAAGGTTGAATCGTTCTACGGATTCTGGTCCATATATCTTTTTTAAGTTCACAAACTGGCTTACCGCAACAGATTCGCCATTGGTGTTACGGACATAGATTTTATTCAAGCTATTTTCATTGGCGCGATCTTCAGGTTTTGCCTGGATCATTACACGG
The DNA here is from genome assembly GCF_056160685.1 of Croceivirga sp. ABH4_376. Classification (NCBI taxonomy): domain Bacteria; kingdom Pseudomonadati; phylum Bacteroidota; class Flavobacteriia; order Flavobacteriales; family Flavobacteriaceae; genus Croceivirga; species Croceivirga sp. ABH4_376. The sequence continues at coordinate 506,710 of NZ_JBSWXQ010000001.1, forward strand.
TACTGTTTCCCGAACTTGTTAAAATCGGTTGAATATATTCCCCCGTAATAACCTTGTAAGGCATTAAAAATATCGGTGGTTGAGAAACCAGCCATTTTAATTTTCTCTACATCTACTTCCAGTTCGTATTGCGGAAAATTAGGACTAAACTGTGAAATGGCGTATTGTACTTCCGGTCTTTGATTTAGGGCTCCTAAAAATTGATTTTTCACTTCGTCTATCTCTGCCCAATCTGCGCCACCCTTACTTTGGAGTTGTACTTCAAAACCAGACGAAGTACCAAATCCTTGTATACTAGGAGGTGTAAAGTAAATAATCTGGGCATCTTTAAATTGTGCCGAAACCGCAAATAGTTTGGCCAAGGTAGCTTCTACGGAAAGGGAGTCGGCCTCACGCTCACTCCAATCCTGTAATTTCATGATAGAGAAACCGTATGAACCGGCACTAACCCGGTTTAACAAACTGAAACCAGAAACGGTAAGACGTTTATCAATCACATCCATAGATGCATATATAGAGTCCAATTTCATCAAGGTTTCTTCGGTTTTTTCCAAAGTGGTACTTGGTGGCATGCTCACGTTGGCAAAAATGATACCTCTATCCTCGTTAGGCACAAATCCGCTAGGAGTGCTTTTAAAAAGGTATACGGCGAGACCGGAAAAAATAACCAACAATCCAACGGCTAACCATTTTCTCTTAATCAGCGTGTTTACCGCACCGGTATATTTATCGGTAATTGCATTAAAACCTCTATTGAAGCCGTTAAAGAAACGGTCTTTTAGATTCTGCTTCTTACCTTCTTCATGCGTATGTGGCTTAAGAAACAAAGCAGCCAAAGCCGGACTCAATGTTAAGGCGTTTAATGCGGAAATTAAAATAGCTACCGCCAAGGTAATACCGAACTGTTGATAGAATACCCCAGAAGTACCTTGAATAAAGGAAACCGGGATAAATACCGCAGACATAACCAAGGTTATGGAAATAATGGCTCCAGAAATTTCGCTCATGGCCGATTTTGTAGCGGCTTTTCCACTTTCGGCACCCTCTTCTAATTTGGCATGTACTGCTTCTACCACTACAATGGCATCATCTACCACAATACCAATTGCCAAAATCATAGCAAATAAGGTGAGCATGTTTATAGAGTAGCCAAAAATTTGCAGGAAGAAAAAAGTTCCCACAATGGCCACGGGCACCGCAATGGCAGGAATTAAAGTGGACCTAAAATCCTGAAGGAACAAAAACACCACAATAAACACTAGGATAAAAGCCTCAATAAGGGTTTGTACCACATGGTCTATGGAAGCATCCAAGAAATCTTTAGTGTTAAATGGAATTACATAATCCAGACCTTCTGGAAATTCCGCTTTACTTTCCTCTAAAATACTTTCAACCTCTTTGATTATTTCGGTAGCATTGGATCCCGATGTTTGGTATACACCCACCGCAACACCAGGAGCACCCATCCCATAGTTTTTACGCGCGTAATTAAATGCACCGAGTTCAATATCCGCTACATCTTTCAAGCGTAGGAACCCGCCATCTTCCGTAGTTTTTAGGATGATGTTTTCATATTCGGATACTTCGTCCAATCGGCCTTTGTACTTTAAAACATACTCATACACACCATCTGCATTTTCGCCAATTTTACCGGTGGCGGCTTCACGGTTCTGCTCTGCCAATGCTGCTTGAATGTCTGAAGGAACAATGTTAAAAGAAGCCATTTTGTCCGGGTCTATCCAAATACGCATGGAGTAGTCCTTAGAGCCAAAAACGTTAACGTTACCAACTCCGTAAACCCGTTTTAATTTGGGTACAAGATTAATTTTGGCATAGTTTTCTACAAAGGTGGCATCATAATTTTCGTTCTCTGAGAATATGGAGAAGAACAGCAAGGAACTGTTCTGCGTTTTTTGGGTGGTAACACCAGTTGCAATTACTGATTCTGGTAATACACTATTGGCCCTAGAGACCCTGTTCTGTACGTTTACCGCTGCAATGTCAGGGTCTGTGCCCAATTCAAAATATACGCTAATACTGGCAGAACCATCATTACTTGCCGTGGACGTCATATAAGTCATGCCTTCCACACCATTTATTTGCTCTTCTAGCGGAATTACGACACTATTAAGTACCGTACCGGCATTTGCACCGGTGTAGGTAGCCGTAACCTGTACTGTTGGTGGCGCAATTTCAGGATACTGTTCTACCGGTAAGGTAGTAAGGCCAAGGACCCCTAGGATTACGATGATAACGGATATTACGGTAGAAAGTACCGGTCTATCTATAAATTTTTGAAACATATGTCTGTCTTTTTAGGGGCTTTTATTTTGTGATAGGGGCTATTTTTTGACCACTTTTTAGCTTAGAAACACCTTCTGTAACCAAGGTATCGCCCTCTTCAAAGCCTTCTGTAACAATGTAGTTTTCCTGGGTTTGGTCTATGATGGTAATTGGCTTGCTGGTCACGGTATTATCATCGCCAACCACATATACCATTTTGTTGCCCTGCAGATCTACCGTGGCCGTCATAGGAATAACAAAAACGTCTTTCCGTTCTGCGGGAATCTTTATTTCGCCGGTACTACCAGAGCTTAAAATAAGATCAGGGTTCTTAAAATCTGCACGTAAGGTAACGCTACCGGTAGTACTATTGATGATATTGTTAACCATGGCAATTTTACCCTTGTGTTCATAAGGCTCACCATTAACCATGATCAGTTCTACTTCTGGAGCCCGGTTAACATCAATGGTACGGCCTTCTTTGGCCACACGTTGTTTAATTTCCAATAATTCTTTTTCGTTTAAGGAGAAATACGCACGTACCTCACTAATGTCAGAGACTGTAGTTAAAGGCGTTGTGGTGGTGGCACTAACCAGCGTACCCACTTTAAAGGGAATGTTGCCAATGTATCCGTTTACAGGGCTGGTAACCCGGCTATACCCAATATTGGCCGTGACGCTTTGGTAGCTGCTCTTGGCTTGTTCCAATTGTGCTTTGGCAGTTTCTAACTGTACGTTGCTAATAATGTTTTTCTCTACTAGCGGCTTTAGTTTATCTACCTCTACTTGTGCGGCATTTACAGCTGCTTTTGCTGCATTGGCATCTTGGGTTAAGGATTCTGTTTCCAATTTAAAAAGTAACTGACCCTTTTTTACTTGCTGCCCTTCTTCCACATAAATTTCTTGTACAAAACCAGAAACTTTTGGTCTAATTTCTACGTTTTGCTTCCCTTCCAAAGAAGTGGAATAAAGGTCATAAGTAGTAACATCCTGTTTTTTAAGTTGGGTTACTTTTAATGACGGTGCACTTTGTTGTGGAGGAGCTCCTTTTTGATCTTCCTTGCAACTAACAAAAAGGACAAGGCTGGCCAGTACGGTGTATATGGTTCTTACATTCATGATATCTGTTGTTCTGCTTTAGTCTTCTTTAAATGATTTAAGTTTATCAATACTTTGATTGAGCAATTTTTCGCTTTCGGTAACAAAGTTTAAATAGACCGATGTTTTAGGTTGATTCTTTTTATGTTTTTCCGGATTGTATTGCTCGTGGTATTCATTGATTTTGTAGATAATTTCTTTTTCGGCCTGAAATAGCTTTAACCGTTCTTTTAGTTTATTTAAAAAGAACGTACCACTTTCTGAAACCTTAAAGTAGCGCTTGCGGTCTCCTGGTTTTGTAAAATAGGAGATGATTTCCATTTTCAATAACAGGTTAAGAGCGCTAGAAATAGAACTTTTACTGGCACCTCTTCTGTGTTGGCAGTCTTCAAAAGTCAACCCTTCTTGCTCCGTTAAAACCAAGCTGGCATATAACCTAGCGGCCAATGGTGGAATTTGGTACATGTTTTCAAAATGCACCCCTAGGTCTTCTATAAGTCGCTTTTTTACTTCTTCTCTGGACATAATTTATTTAAATGTTGAGCAAAAGTACGGTTGGTTCGGTAAAAACCGAACTAATCAAAACTAAAGTTTTGTTAAACACTGTTATAATAAAGATAATTCGCTAGAGCTAGTAATTAATTTTAAGGATTGGAAGTGTTAATTAACCTTCGTAAGCTGGTTTTTCTTTCCATGCTTGCTTTCTGGCTTTAAGCATTTTAAGTGTAGGAAAAATAGCTCCGGATAGGAAAAGGCCAAAGGCAATTAAGAATAGATACAACGGATTACTTAGTGTATTTCCACTATTTAAAACGGCCATAACCAAAATAGTGGATAACGGAAAAGAAAGGGCTAAAATAGAAATGGCGAAGTTGCCATTAAAGGTTTTTTTATGGTTGTCTACCGCTTTTTCCATAGCTTCTATTGCGGCTATATGGGCATAGGGCCAAAAGCTACAAGCACTTAAAGAAAATGCTAATGCGAGCAATAGGGTATTGGTTTCCATTTTAATGAAAACTGCTAATAGGCCAATTATTAAAAAACTTACGGCGGCTCTTAATAGTAAAAGTGAAAGGAGTTGAGCAAATTGTTTTTTTTGAATGTTTACGGCCAAACCTATAAAGAGCAACACCAACGGGGTCATGAGTAGGCTAATTCTAGATAAACTTTCGGAGAGCGCAAAAGGTAGGTTTTCCATATGTAGCCCCAAAACCATTAAGATTAATGCCGCAGCGATAAATAGATTTACCGGCTCAAAAGCCAATACCTTCACTAAATCTAAGAGCTTTTCTTTGTTAAACTTAGTGGTTTGGGCATGTTTTTTTAAATACCATTGCATAGCAATCAAGTATAATATAATTAGCACGAATACTTTGTTTCCAAGATCGGCCATTGCAGCTTGCGCCAAATACGAATCGCCTAAAAATTCTAGAACAAATGGAAAACAAGACAACCCTGGGGCCAGTGAAGGAAAAAGAAGTCTTGCGGTGTTATAATTGGCGCTATTTTTTTCAATACCAATAACAGGTAACAATAGGGGCGCGGTAAAATAAAGTGTGAAATTTAGGGCCAATGCAAGCACTGGCAAAAGGAGCAGTTCTCCTTTTATATCAACACTTAGTAAAGCAATAAAAATGGTAGCGGGTAAGGCAAGGTTAAGTATTATTTTTTTTAACCCCGTTATTTCAGATTTTGACTTAAACTTGGTCTTTAGAACCAGACCTATCCCTATAAAAATTAAAAAAACTAAAATTTTCTGTAACCCCACCTCCTACAAATTTTAATTAGACGATTACTTTCTGTAAAGCATCTATAAATAGTTGCATCTCTGGCATTGTACCCATACTTACACGGCACCAATTTTTACCCATAAAGTTAAATGCCCTTACACCAACTTCTTGTGCGGCCATTTTACTTAAAAATTCTTTCCCTTCTAACGCGATAGGAAAAATGACAAAAGAGGTATGGGAAGGCACGTAGTCTATATCCATAGCTTTAAGATTGTCACAAACAAATGTTCTGGCTTCAGCATTGTTGGCTCTTGAAGAAGTAATGAATTCTTCATCGTCCATTGCGGCAATTGCAGCATGTACGGATGGAAAGCTAATACCCATACCGCCTCTGGTTATGTTTTGTATTTTATCTAAAGTAGCTTCTGGTGCAACCCCATAACCCACTCGTATACCTGCCATACCATGTATTTTAGAGAAAGTACGGGCAACTATAATGTCTTTTCCTTGTGCTACAAGATTAACCATGCTATGTTTGGCACCATCATCTAAATACCATAAATAGGCCTCGTCTACAAATACGGTTACCTTATCGGCAACTCTAGAGCAGAAATCCAATAACTTTTTGCTATCGGTAATAGTGCCGGTTGGATTGTTGGGATTGCAGATATAGACTAGTTTAGTTTCAGCATCAATGGCTTTTTCCATGGCATCTAAATCATGCGACCAATCTTCTTTCAACGGAACCGGTTTCCAAGTAGCACCGCAGGCTTCTGCCACCTTTATTAAAGACATGTAAGCGGGGTCTGCAGAAACCACGTTGCCACCATTTTGAAAGTAAACCATGGCGGCCTTTTCTAATAAATCCGAAGACCCGGGACCCATGATTATATTTTTAGCTTCAACTCCTTCAAAGGTTGCAATTTTATCCATTAGCTGAAATAATTCTCGCCATGCATACCTGTTGGCACCACTCACTGCGTCTGTCATTGCCTGTACGGCCATGGGGGAAGGACCATACGGATTTTCATTGGCATTTAATTTAGCTTTTAGTGGTTTAAACTCCGTGTGTGTAGCTATAAGGTATTCTTTAAAAAAAGGACTGTATAAAATATTCCCTTCTTGGTCTAAAGTTAACGGAATATTGGTACTAGTTTTAGCGAAGCCCAAATACGGAGCAGCTATTAATCCACTAGCGGTGATAGCAGATTTTTTAAGCCAATTGCGTCGGTTTAAAATAGGAGTGTTCATTGGAAGTTATTTTTGTGATTGTCAGCCTTTTAAAAGTACTGTGATTTCACTTTACTTCCAATGTCAATACAACAAAAATAAGTATCTCAGATTATGAATATCAAAATTTAGACACTACTATTTTTTATTATTCTTATTGCGCAAACACATTTACAGCAAGTTTTTGCCAAAAACACCTTTCAATTACTTTAACCATAGTTTTTTATGGGGTATTTGATAAAAAACATCTAGTTTTTGAATTTTAACACCCATATTTATGAGGTGCGCTGGATTTAAAGATGTTTATTCTGGTATAACGCCATCTAGATTTAAGACTGGAATTGGTTTAAGGTTTTTTTCTGCTACAGTATGCTCTGGGAAAACAAAACGTTTTTCAAAAAGCTTGTTTTCTGCGAAGAAGGTGACAAAAAATTCGTTTTTCAGGGCCAATACATCTTCTTGTACTAATTCTATTTTGGCAAAAGACTTTGCTGCTAGGGTGCCTATTCCGTGCCGCATAGTAGATGTTTTTTTATCCTCTAAATAGCCTTTAGAAACAACGAGTACCATTTCTATGGCATCTTTTCTGTTATTGATGATGTAGGCATTCCAATCCTTAGCTAAAAACTCTTTGTTCCATTCTTGTGCAATAACCACATGCACATCTTTAGCTATGGGAATTTCTATGTCTTTTTTCATGATAATTTAAAGGGCGCTCTTAAATTGTTTTAAGAAACGAATATCGTTTTCACTCAACAACCTAATATCTGTAATTTGATGCAGCAGCATGGCAATACGGTCTATACCCATACCAAAAGCGAAACCAGAATATACCTCTGGGTCTATACCGCAATTTTTAAGAACGTTTGGGTCTACCATACCGCAACCCATAATTTCTAACCATCCCGTACCTTTAGTCATACGGTAATCTGCTTCTGTCTCTAAGCCCCAGTATACATCTACCTCTGCACTTGGTTCCGTAAATGGAAAGTAAGAAGGGCGTAAACGAATTTTACTTTTACCAAACATCTCTGTAGTAAAATATTGTAAGGTCTGTTTTAAGTCGGCAAAAGAAACATCCTTGTCCACATACAAACCTTCTACTTGGTGAAAAAAGCAATGCGAGCGTGCCGAAATTGCTTCATTTCTATACACACGTCCTGGAGAAATGGTTCTAATAGGTGGTTTATTGTTCTCCATGTAGCGCACCTGTACGGATGAGGTATGTGTACGCAACAAAATATCTGGATTGGTTTGTATAAAAAAAGTATCCTGCATATCTCTTGCAGGGTGGTATTCTGGTAAATTTAGTGCTGTAAAGTTGTGCCAATCATCTTCCACCTCTGGCCCTTCGGACACATTAAAGCCAATTCTAGAAAAAATATCTATAATTTGATTTTTAACAATAGAAATAGGATGTCTAGCGCCTAATTCCAAGGGTTGTCCTGGTCGGGTTAAATCGCCATAAACACCAGCGGTATCTTGTTGGTCTTCTAAAGCCTCTTTTAAGGCATTAACCTTTTCTGTAGCTGCCTGTTTTAATTGATTGATAACTTGGCCAAACTCTTTCTTTTGGTCATTAGGAATGGTTTTAAAAGCGGCAAAGAATTCATTCATCAACCCCTTTTTACCAAGGTATTTAATCCTGAAGTTTTCTATTTCTTCTGGAGATTGAGAACTAAAGTTTTCAACGGCTACCAAATGTTCCTTTAGGGTATCTATCATTGTTAGATGGCTTTTAGAGAGCGCAAATTTAGCAAATTGTCCTAGAATATATGGGCAATTGGCCAATGAACAGTTGTTCTAAGTATACTATTAATGCAACTTTTTATTTACAATTCGGTTTTTAACCAACTTAAGCAAGCTTCAAAATTTGGAAAAACCTGTGTTTCTGGCACCAATTCTGGAAAAATATTAATCTTTTCCATCATTAACTTTGGTTGCTCTCGTAGGCCTACAACGGCCAATTTTACCCCATTGGTACATAGATTGAGCATCACATCTTCCAAAACGTTTAATCCAGATTTGTCTAAGTAAGGCATGCGGTCCATTCTAAACACTACAATATTTGCGGTTTCTGGTATCTGTGCAGATAATTGCTGTATTTCATTGGTAGAGCCAAAGAACAACGGACCATTAATATGTTTAATGAAAATTTTCTGGTCTATCTCTGTAGGTATTTGTTGCTCATCTTCCCACGTTTCTTCTAACGGTAATTGCCGTACGGCAGAATTTTTAGCGGTAAGGTCCCCTATTTTCTTCATAAAAATTAAAGAAGCCATAACTAGACCAATGCCCACGGCGTAAACCAAATTCCAAACCGAAGAAAGCACCATGACCACAAGCATAATCACCATTTCTGAACTCATTTTTATGGGTCCCAGTTTTATGTCTTTAGGCAAGTAGGGAATAGCTTTTAAACCTTTGTAATCAATAACTCCAATACCTACGGTGACCAAAATACCAGCTAATACGGCAGCTGGGATTTTAGAGGCAATAGGCCCTAGGGCAAGTAAAATTATGAGCAATAAAACGCCGGCAATCATTCCACTTAAACGCGTTTTTCCACCAGATTTTATATTAATTACGGTTCTTATGGTGGCGCCAGCCCCAGGAATACCTCCAAAAAGGGCGCCAATGGTATTACCAATACCTTGTCCCATTAATTCCTTATTAGGTTTATGTTTGGTATTGGTCATGTTGTCCGCTACAACAGAAGTTAATAAGGAATCTATAGCGCCCAATAAAGCTAAGGTGAGTGCTGTAAAAATGTACGGACTTATCGCACTAAAACTAAATTGAGAAAATATCTCGAAATGCGGAGTGGGTAGCCCAGCGGGAATTTCTTGAATGGGAATGTAAGGTAATTTAAAGCCCACGGCTACACCAGAAACTAAAATCAATGCTACCAAAGTGCTGGGTACAGCAGTTGTAATTTTTTTAAACCCGTAAATGATAGCAATGGTAGCCAAGGCTAATCCAAATTCTAACCAATTAATATGTTGTAGGGCTTTTGGTAAAATTTTTAAGGTACCAATAACCCCAGATGCTTTTTTACCTGCCAAATTCTGCGCTTCTTTAGCAATGTCCGTGGTCTTAATGGAAGATGCTTCTTCTATGGTTTGCTTAAAATGATTGAGCTCTAAAACGCCTTCGCCTTGATTATCTTTAAGCGTTTTGGCTAATAACTCCGCCTCTGCTTGTTGGGTAAAGCCCTCCACGTAAGCATCATCTTGTTTTGGATAATAACCAATGGCCGGCAATATTTGTGTGATTAAGATAATGACGCCAATAGCGGTCATAAATCCGGAGACCACGGGGTAAGGTATGTATTTAATATAAACACCCAACTTTAAAAAACCAAGCGCTATTTGTAGCAAGCCAGCCAATAGAAATACGGCTAAGATTATGGGTAAGGCTTTGTCTAAATTACCATCGTTTGTAGCCATTATTCCCGCAATTACCACCATGCTCACTGCTGTCATAGGTGCAGTTGGGCCAGAAATTTGGGTGTTGGTACCACCAAATAATGCAGCAAAAAAACTAATAAAAATAGCACCGTATAGACCAGCCGTTGGGCCTAGGCCACTACTAACTCCAAATGCCAATGCTAATGGTAATGCAACAATACCTGCGGTTAACCCACCAAATAGGTCGCCCTTTAGATGTTTAAACATAATATGTTGGTTGTAAAAAAAGAAAGATAGCTAATATTTTACATAAAAAAGGCCAACCTATTAAAGTTGACCTTTTGTTTATTTAGGAAGTTACTCTTAGTAGAATTCTACTTCGCCACTGGCAATGTCATACATGGCGCCAACAATTTTTATTTCGCCTTTTTCTTCCATTTCTTTTAAAATAACGCTTTGGCTACGGATATTCTCCAAGGTAAGCTCCACGTTCTTTTTAGAAACGGCATCTACAAATTCTAGGTTTTTAGAGTTGCGTTTCTCTTCTTCTTTTGGCTCCTTAACCGCAAAAACGGCAGGTTCTATTTTATTTATTAGTGCTGTTAGGTTACCCATTCTTGCATGGTCGCAAGCACCTTTAACCGCACCACAAGAGGTATGGCCTAAAACTACAATAGTTTTAGTACCGGCCAATTTACAAGCAAATTCCATACTACCAAGAATGTCTTGGTTTACAAAATTACCTGCAATACGTACACTAAAGATATCGCCAAGACCTTGGTCAAAAACCAACTCGGCAGAGACTCTAGAATCTATACAACTTAGTATAGTGGCAAATGGGAATTGCCCGTCTTTAGTATCATTAACTTGTTCTAATAAATTTCTATTGGCCTTAAGGTTAGCTTGAAAACGCTGGTTACCTTCTTTTAAAAATTGTATAGCCTTATCAGGCGTCATGGTGGCCTGTGTTTCTGCAGTATGTGCTTTCATATCTATGCTGATTGTTTCTTTTTTAAATTGAAAAATTCGATATAACTAGGCGGATTTTCTACCTCGCCACGTTCTGATATAATTTTAATATTGATATTTCTGTTCTTGGCTTTTTCTGAAAAATCTTCCAAAATTTCGATAATATCATTGTCTAGATACCTGGTTTTGGTAACATCTAGTTCTAGATAAGAGTTTTCTTCTAAACTATCTAGTTCTTTTAGGATGGCTCCTTTGTTAAAGAAGGTTACTTCTTCTGCCAAGGTCATTTTAACCTTTTTGTGGTTTTCAGATTCTTCTATATGTAAGAAGTGCGAGTTTTGATAACTTTTGATAAGGATAACTACAATGCCTACAGCCAAACCTAAGCCAATACCTACCAATAAATCCGTAAAAATGATTCCTAATACAGTGACTATAAATGGAATAAACTGTTTCCAACCTAAGTTGTACATTTTTTTGAAAAGCGACGGCTTTGCTAATTTAAACCCTACAATGAATAACACTGCCGCCAATACAGAAAGCGGAATGTTATTTAGTAAAGTAGGGATTAAGATTACGGAAATTAACAAAAAGAAACCGTGTACAATAGCAGAAAGCTTGGTTTTACCGCCAGATTGTATGTTAGCAGAACTACGTACAATAACCTGCGTAATTGGCAAACCACCAATCATTCCAGAAATAATATTACCGGTACCCTGAGCCATTAACTCCCTGTTGGTAGGGGTAACACGTTTCATGGGGTCTATTTTATCTGTGGCTTCTACGCAAAGTAAGGTTTCTAAACTTGCTACCAAGGCAATAGTAAAACCGGTAATCCAAATCTGTGGGTCACCAATGGCACTAAAATTTGGGAAGCTAAACTGCCCTAAAAAAGAATCAAAAGAATCCGGTACGGGAACACTTACCAAATGATCTTTGGAAATGCCCAAAGTAGCATCATCCTTAGTTAACATGTAAAAGATAATACCAAGTGCAACAGCCACTAATGGGCCTTGAACTAATTGAAATATTTTTCCTTTTTTACTCAGAACCTTATCCCATAGAATAAGAATAGCCAAACTAACAATAGCTATTAAGGTGGCGCCCACACTTAAATTTCCTGCTACAATACCACTTATGGTATTGAATATTTCTGTAAAGGTATTTTCACCATCTATTTGAAAATAGGAGAAGTCGCCCTCGGGGTCGTTATCAAATCCAAAAAAGTGTGGAATTTGCTTTAATATTATAATGATTCCAATACCGGTGAGCATTCCTTTAATTACGGAAGAAGGAAAGTAGTATCCAATAACTCCCGCCTTTAGGATGCCAAATAGAATTTGGATAACACCTCCAATAACTACGGCCACCAAAAAGTTTTGGTATCCCCCTAGGGTGCTAATTGCTGCGAGTACAATTGCGGCTAAACCTGCAGCAGGGCCGCTTACGCCAATTTGCGAGCCACTTAAGGCACCTACGACAATACCTCCTACAATACCCGCTATTAAGCCAGCAAATAATGGGGCGCCACTGGCTAGCGCAATACCCAAACATAAAGGCAGGGCTACAAAAAATACGACAATACTTGCCGGTAAATCGTTTTTAATATACTTAAACATTGTTTTAAATTTTTATTATTGGTATAGGTAATGGTGTATTAGTTTACAGGTAGTTAACACCATTGTATTTTGGTTAAAACTTAAAACAAGTTTTCGGGTGGAGGTGATAATACCTCTATGGCAATGTTTAGATTAATTACCGATAAAATATTATTAAAATCCAGTTTGCGATGAAATACCCTAGCCATAATTGGTAAAGTACTATCCTTAAGTACAAACGGTTTAATTGAATCTTCGGTTTGGTTTTCTTGTTGTTCTTCTTCAGATAGGTTTTGTACAATTGGGCAATCCAAACTTGCTCTGATCACCGGTAAAAAAGATGAAGAGAGAAGGGTAAGGCAAAAGAAGAGCGCTAATTTATAATGCATAAAACCGTTAATATCCCAAATTTAATAGGATTGAATTGATATGTACTTAACGAATTTAAAAATCTTTTAGAGATTTCAAAACGTTCTGCTCTACCCAACCTGTTTGGCCGTCAGAAATTTTAATCTTTTTCCAACTATCCAATGTGGCTTCAATATTAACTTTAGTACCCTCATGTAAAGCAAATAAGGACTCACTTCTTTTATTGGGCTCTGCTTTAACGGTAATTTCTCTTTTTAAAATAATGGCCGGGTTATCCTTTTTGTAGTCTTGAAGATTTAAATAACCCAAAAATAAACTAGAAACACATAAAATTAAGGCAATAATACTAGTTACAAAGGCTATACGCTTTGGCATAGAGGCAGAAAGTAAATAGTAAACGATATAACACAAGACAAAAAGAATTACAAATACAATTGCGAAATAGCCCCACTGATTATAATTAAATAGTCCTACAACTTGATCGTGAACACGTGCCATAAAAGTTTTAGGCACCGTAGAAATTGCATCTAATCTCATGTTTTCCGCATAGGCCAAGTTATTCTTAATTTCTTGGTCCGTTGGGTTCAGTAACAAGGCTTTTTCATAATAATAGATACTTAAGCCTATTTCGTCCAATTTATAATAACAGTTACCTAGGTTAAAATAGAGCTCAGAAGAGTGCTTGCCGTTATTTAATATTTTGGTATAGAGTTCAATGGCATCACTATATTTAGCCTTGTTGTAAGCTTCTGTAGCTTTGCTAAAAAGAACCTCGTTTTGCGCGTTAGCTCCATGGCCAACCGCAAACAAAAACAATAGTATAACGATTAGTTTTTTCATAGTTGCTTATCTAGTTTTGAGATAACCATACTAGCTTTTTTGTAATCTTCTTGCATCTGTACGTTAGAACTTGGGCTATATCTAGCCAACTCACAACTTGTAAGTAGCGCATTAAATTCTAGAATTGTTTGTTCTTCTACAGTTTTTGACGCAAGTAGTTCATGTATTTTGTCTTTACTAAAATCTGACGTTTCTATTTTAAGCTTGGCTTTTAAATAGTTGTGTAAAGCCCTTTCCAAAGCATCATAAAAAGCTTCTTTATTGCCCAACTGTTTTTTAGCCTTGCCCAAATATTTACGGGCCAACCTATTGGCTGTGCGTAACCTATTGCCTTCTACATCTAGGGATTTTTCCTTTCTCTTTTTCCTAAAGAGAATAAATAGGGGTATAAGCGCTAATGGCCCCAACAATAGACCTAAGAAAAGCTTTGAGCCAAAGAATGGTTTCTGGCCAATAGCGACTAGATTGGGGTTTACTTTAATAAAATGAAATTGATTGGTATTGGTGTTTATCGCAATTTTTTGAGCTCCGTTGCTGGTTGTTGTATTGGAATCATTAGCTGTAGGACCTTCTACCACATTGATCATTATTTCATTGGAGGTAATGGTCTTATAACTTTTGGTTTCTGGATCAAAATAACTGAATTGAATTCCAGGAATAGGGTATTTACCTCGGTAAGCAGGTACAATGGTATAGTTGTTTTTTACGGTACCGCTCATTCCGCTAGATGTGGTACGAACGTTCTCGTCGTATTCTGGTTCATAAACCTCTAAAGCACTTGGAAGTTCTGGCTCTGGTAATTGAAACAACTTTAAATTTCCTTTTCCACTTACTTCAACGGTAGCTTGTAAGGATTCTGAAGCATTTAAGGAAGTTTTACTGGTTTTTACATTAAAGTCGAACTGGCCAACGGCACCACCAAAATTTTCTGGCTTTCCAGTTTCTGGCAAGGGCTTTACGTTTAGAATTCGTTTGCCGGCAGAGACGGTTTTGCTAGCTTGGGCATAGACCCTTCCGCCAAAAAAATCTCGTCTATTGGTTGGTACATCTACATAGACCTCTAAGGCTAAAGGTTCTATGTCTAATTTTCCTGTTTTCTGTGGATAAAGAACCACACGTTTTAGTACCACACTGCGGTACGGTTTACCATTGTAAGTGCTATTAACGGTATTGTACTTGGTTACCGGAATATCTTGGCTCCAAAAGTTATTGTATTTGGGGCTATCCAAGGGCCTAAAATTGGTTACGGAAATATCTGGGCTAATGTATAATTTATAGACAACCGTAACCGCTTCGTTAAGGTACGGGTTGTTTTGTGAAACTTCGGCAACCAAATGTAAGCTCTCATCGGCAACGTCATCTGCTGTTTTAGGTGCGTTAGGGTTGTCTACCGCTTCGGTAACCGTTATGGTTTTTTGTAATGTTTTATAGGTTTCACCATCTATTTGAATCGTGGCTTGGCCTATGTTAAATTTACCTTGGGCCGTGGGTTTTAAAACATAACTATAAGTTTTACTATAGCTTCTTTTGCCATTGATCCAGGACGATTTTATAGATTGGGACGGCCCCATCACTACCTGAAAATCTTCAAAGCTAGGAGGGTTAAAATTGTCTCCGTCTTTATTCATGGTAAACTCAACGCGTAGTCTCTCATTAAGCCCTAATTTTTCTTTGCTTAAGTTTACGGTAAAAGTAACTTCATCCTGCGCATAGCTAAAACCACTAAAAGCTATACAGCATAGTAAAAGAATAAACCTATATGTGTGTGTAACTAGTGCCATTACCAATCTTTCTCGTTCCTAACTTTTGCTCCTTTTACTTTTTTGGCATCTATTTTTTCCTGCACTTTCTTTTCTTCGTTTTGCATGGCTTCTAACAGATTTTGAATCTGTTGTTTAGAAAGTTGGTTGGGTCTAGGGCGTTCTTGTTTTTTGGGTTCCTCTCCTTGGTTAGGTTGTTTTTTCTGTTCTTCTTTTTTATCGCCTTCTCCTTCTTTATTTTCTTCGGGTTTTTGGTCGCCTTGATCTCCCTGATCGCCTTGGTCTTTATTTTGGTCGTCCTTTTGGTCACCTTCTTGATCTTTATTTTGATCGCCTTGGTCTTTGTTCTGGTCTTGGTTGTCCTTGTTTTGGTCCTTATTTTGATCTTTGTTCTGGTCTTGGTTGTCCTTGTTTTGGTCTTTGTTTTGCTCTTGTTCTTTTTTAAGCATTTCTTTGGCTAAAGCCAGATTATACCGTGTTTCATCGTCTGTAGGATTATTGCGTAAGGCCTCTTTATAGGCTTCTACCGCATTTTTATAATCTTTTTGACGCATAAAAACGTTACCTAAATTGTGATAAGATTTGTGCTTAGTTTCTTTGTCTATTGCTTTTTCACCTGCTTCCTTAAAGCGGGTAAATGCTTCTGTCATACCTTCCCTATTGTAATAGGCCCTACCTAAATTATAAGGTGCGGTCGCGTTTTTATCGCTTTTAGAAATAGCTTTTCTATAATCGGCCTCAGAGGCAATAAAATTGTTCTCTACGAGAGCCTTATTTGCTTCAAAAGTTAAATTTATGGAAGCATCTAGGTTTTCTTTAGTTAGTTCTGTTGTTTCCTTGTCCTGTTGGGCAGTTAACAAAACAGTTTGCCCAAGAACACTTAAAAGGAGTAATACTTTTATCTTATTCATGTTCTTTTTCATTAAAAAGATTCAACTTTTTAAGCCATTGTGTTTTTCTATCCAATAGAAAAATATCTAAAAATAGAAATAGTAGTCCTAAAGCCAAGAACCATTGAAACTGGTCTTTATATTCTGCAAATTGCTTGGCCTCAAATTCCTTTTTGTCCATTTTTGCCAATTCTTCTTTTATAAAGGTAACAGCATCTTCCGTGTTGGCCCCATTAATATATACACCGTTACCAACATTGGCTATTTCGGTTAAAACGGGTTCGTTTAGCTTGGTAATTACTACCTCACCTTCGTTATTTTTCTTTAAACTCTCTACAACTCCGTTACGTTTTATGGGTATTGGCGCCCCCTTGCTTTTACCCACACCTATGGTATAGATTTTAATACCGTTTTCTACGGCTTTTTCAAGGGCATCTATAGTATTGCCTTCAGAGTGGTCTTCACCGTCAGAAATAATAAATAAAACACGGTTGGTTTGTTCACTATCATTATAAAATGTACTTGCTAAATCTATTGCAGAATTGATAGCCGTTCCTTGAGAAGAAAGCATATCTGTATTCATGCTTTGCAAAAACATTTTTGCGGCCCCGTAGTCTGTTGTAATCGGCAATTGCGGATACGCCTGACCGGCATATGCTATAATACCAATACGATCACTTGCCAACTGGTTAATGATTTCAGAAACCAATCTTTTCCCTTTTTCTAAACGATTAGGGGCAATGTCTTCTGCCAACATACTTTTTGATACGTCTATGGCAAAAACAATATCTACCCCTTCTCTTTTAACGGTCTCTAGTTTGGTTCCTATCTTAGGATTTGCAAGAGCAATTACCAAGAACGAAATGCCAAGCAACAGAAAGACCAATTTTAGGGTAGATTTAAAGACAGAACGGTCTGGTGCTAGCCTTTTTAAAAGCCTTTTGTCCGCAAACTCTTTTTGTTTGCTTTTTTTCCATACCAAGACCAATAGATACAAAAGCACAAGAACCGGGATTATACCCAGCAAATAGAAATATAATTTTTCGTCAAACTGCACCATCCTTAAATAAAGCTTTTAAATATTGTTGCACGCAAAAGCCATTCTATTAATAGCAAAGCACCTGCCAAAAGCACCAAAGGCCTAAATTTTTCCTCGTATTTATAATATTTGAACTCCTCTATTTCGGTTTTTTCTAGTTTATTGATTTCGTTATAAATTTCTTCTAGCTCTTCATTGTCCGTGGCCCTAAAATATTTGCCGCCGGTAACCTCTGCTATATTTTGCAATAATGCTTCATCCAATTCTACAGGCCTCATACCATATTGAAAGGAGCCGTCTCTTTTGTAAGAAACAGGTGTTAGTGCGTTACCGTTGGTGCCCAAACCAATGGTATAGGTTTTAATTTCATATTCTACCGCTAAATCTGCCGCAGTTTGCGGTTCTATAAAGCCGCTATTATTTACCCCATCTGTTAGAAGAATTATGACTTTACTAATGGCTTTGCTCTCTTTTAATCTGTTAACGGAGGTGGCTAGGCCCATACCAATTGCAGTACCATCTTCTAACTGTCCGTAGCGTATGTCTTTAAGCGCAGAAAGTACAATAGATTTATCGCTGGTAATGGGTGTTTTGGTGTAACTCTCACCGGCATATGCAACTAAGCCAATACGATCATTGGGTCTTTTTTTAATAAACTCTGCCGCAACTTCTTTAAGTGCAGAAAGTCTATTAGGAGTAAGATCACGGGCCAACATACTAGAAGAAACGTCTATTGCCATAACAATGTCTATTCCTTTTGTTGTTTTGGTCCGTGTAGAAATATCTTCGGTTTGTGGTCTGGCCAATGCGGTAATAATACTTGCAAGGGCTAATAAGCGTAATGCCCAAAGTGAAGGTCTTAGTTTAGACCAAATACTTTTAGTTTTAAAGGCATTTGTACTGGATAATTTTAAAGACGCAGTTTGTTTTTTACGGGTTAGAACAAACCATAATAAGGCTACTGGGAGCACTAAAAGCAACCAGAAAAACTCAGGATTGGCAAATTCTATATTCTGTAACATTAACCTTGCGTATTAGTATCGACCGTGGCCAATATACGTTGTACAATTTGTTCTGCGTATTCATCACCTTCTTCCCAGGTAACAAATAATTGTTGTATAAAACCGTTACCCGCAAAAAGGATTACGGTGTATTTAATTCGTTTACCGTCTGTCTCCCCTTCTTTTGTATATAAACCAGACCCGTAAATTTTGGCGCCAGGCTTACCGGAGTTGGTATAAAATTCATCCTGTTTCGGGATGATGTTTTTTACGCCTTTACTTTCTAAATCTTTTAAGATGCCCGTAACGGCAGCCTCTGCATCTACTTCCTTTTTCTCTTTAAATGTAGTAACGTTTGCCCTTATATAAAGTTTGTCCGTTATACTGCCGTAGTCAAAAGTTTGAACGTTTTCAATTTGTGCTGCTTGCTCACCTGTTGTAGCGGTTTCTTTTCTAACCAATACCTCTGGTGTTTCTAAAACCAAGATTGGAAAGCCATATTCGCTTTTAACCCACTCTCCTTCTAAGAGCGTTTTGGTTGGGTAACCAAAAACCGTGTCTTTTACCGTTTTAAAACCAAAATAGGCTATGGAAACACTGGTGCCTAAAACCAAGATACCCGCTAATATTCCGCCAGCGATGAGTAAACGTTTTTTCTGTTTTTTAGCTTGTAATTCTTCTAAATAATCTTCATTGGAAAGTAGCTCTTCTTCCGTAGGTTCTGGTAGTGCTTCTTTGGTTTTTATTACTATTTTTTCTACTGCTTTTCTATCGTCTTCTGCTACGGAAATAGGAGGTTTGGACTTGGCAAATTTTACCAAATCTGCTGTCTTAAAAACTTTTTTGAACTGTTCTAAGGTTTCGTCGTCCAGACTAAGTTCTCCAGCGTCTTTTAATAACTCCAAGCGCTCCAACAACTGGTCCGTTGTGCTTTCCAAGGCGGAAATATGCACATCTTCTTCCAAATAAGACCTAACGATGTCCGTTAGTTCAGAATAGTATTTTTTGTATTCGTCTTGAATTAAATATCTAGAGTTCTCCAGTTCGTGCAATTGTTTAATGGCCCTTTCATATGGAGGTAGTAATGCAATTTTTTCTTCTTCTGTCAGGGGTTTGTTGCGTACCACAAAATAGTAGAGTAAACCAGCAATTATAAGAAGCGCCAAAAATGCCAAGAGAATTATTTTGAACAATTTGCCTCTTTGCTTTTCTACAGACACCAAGGCTTTTATATCATACATTTTTTGCTTGGTAGTATCTACGGCTACGTCTCCAACCTTAATGGAAAAAGAATCGGTCATAAAGGGTTGCTCATCTATGGCGATACGTTGTGGTGGAATTGTATATGAGCCACTGTCAAACTGGGTTAACGCATATATGCGTTGTAAGGTTATGCGGTCTTTGTTTTTGGTGGTATCTATTTTTAGGGCTTCAACCATTTCTAAAGGCGAAAAGGTTTGGTCTTCTGGAAAATACACAAGGTTTAAAGAATCGGTTTCTACCGTAATGGTATACTTTATTTGTTCTCCAATTTTTATTTGTGTTGTATCTATTTCTGCTTTTACCGTAGTGTTTTCTTGGCTATTGGCAAAAAAGCTCAAAAGCAAAACGAACAACAAAAGCGAAGCGTGGAACAGCTTATTTATTATATGTAAAAAGACCCTCTTCATGCTTACCCTCTTCTTTTAAAATAGCCCAACAGTTTCTTTACATAGCTTTCATCTACACGGCAACTAATGGTGCCACTACCAGATTTTGTAAAAGCATCTTTAAAATAATCTACACGCTCCAAGTGGTATTTCCAATACTCGTTTCTAATTTTTTTAGAACTGGTGTTTACCAATTGCAATTGGCCAGTTTCTGCATCCTCAACTTGAATCATCCCTAAATTTGGAATGTACTCTTCTTTCTCATCAAAAACACGAATACCGGTAACATCGTGTTTATTGCCCACTATTTTTAACGTATCGGAATAATTATCTGTTATAAAATCAGAAAGCACAAAAACGATTGCTTTCTTTTTCATAACGTTTATTAAAAATTTTAAGGCCTCTGAGATGTTGGTTTTGTTGCTTTTGGGTTCAAACTCTAGTAGCTCACGGATTATACGTAGGGCATGGCTTTTGCCTTTTTTAGGTGGAATAAACAATTCTACTTCGTCAGAAAAAAGAATCAATCCCACTTTATCATTATTCTGTAAAGCAGAAAAAGCCAAGGTGGCAGATATTTCTACCAGAATTTCTTTTTTAAATTGATTAGTGGTTCCAAAAAGTTCCGAGCCACTAACATCTACCATAAGCATCATGGTTAGCTCACGTTCCTCTTCAAAAACCTTAACATACGGTTCATTGTAGCGTGCGGTAACGTTCCAGTCTATGTTACGCACATCGTCTCCAAATTGGTACTGTCTTACTTCACTAAAAGTCATACCACGCCCCTTAAAGGTAGAGTGGTATTCTCCTCCAAAAATATGATCAGACAACCTACGTGTCTTAATTTCTATTTTACGTACTTTTTTTAGAAGCTCTTTTGTATTCATTTAAGTTGTAAACAGTTTGGGCCTAATTTGGTTTTTAGTTGGTTAACGTTATAGGTACATAAACCTAGTGTTTACCTACTAAGGCACTTCTACTTGGTTTACAATTTTATTTATAATCTCTTCAGAGGTAATATTTTCTGCTTCGGCCTCATAGGTTATACCAATTCTATGTCTAAGAATATCGTGTACTACGGCTCTAACATCTTCTGGTACCACATAGCCCCTTTGTTTTATAAATGCATAACATTTAGAAGCGGTTGCTAAGTTTATACTTCCCCTTGGAGATGCGCCAAAGCTTATTAAGGGCTTAAGGTTTTCTAAGTTGTACTTTTCTGGATAACGTGTGGCAAATATTAAATCTAGGATATATTTTTCAATTTTTTCATCCATATAAACCTCCTTAACCGCTTTTTGCGCACTAAGAATTTGTTCTGTTGTTACCACAGGGTTTACCACGGTCTTTGCCCCAGATAGATTTTGTCTTATGATTAACTGTTCTTCTGTAAGTTTAGGATAATCTATTACCGTTTTTAGCATAAACCGGTCTACCTGCGCTTCTGGTAGGGGGTAGGTACCTTCTTGTTCTACCGGGTTTTGGGTTGCCATTACTAAAAAGGGCGCATCTAACTTAAAGGTTTCGTCCCCAATGGTAACCTGTTTTTCTTGCATGGCCTCTAAAAGTGCAGATTGTACTTTGGCAGGAGCCCTATTGATCTCATCTGCTAATACAAAATTGGCAAAAATAGGTCCTTTTTTAATAGAGAAATCATTCTCTTTCATATTATAAATAAGGGTACCCACCACATCTGCCGGTAGTAAATCTGGTGTAAACTGTATTCTACTAAAAGAACCTTTTACCGCTTTACTAAGCGTATTAATTGCTAATGTTTTAGCCAAACCTGGCACACCTTCTAGCAAAATATGGCCTTGCCCCAACAAACCGATGAGCAAACGCTCTACCATGTGTTTTTGGCCTACGATAACCTTATTCATTTCCTGCCTAAGCAAATCTATGAATGCGCTTTCCTTGGCAATTTTTTCATTAACGGCAGCAATATCAATCGTAGTATTTTCTTCCATACGTTAGTCTATATTAACTAAAAAATAATCTAGAAATTTAACATTCTGCAAAATGAAAATTAATTGTAAATCGGTCTGTTAATTAATGGTTAAAATAAGTTGGCAAGCCTTAGTTTTGTGAAGGTTTTAAGGTAATTATCTTTAATTTTCTAACCCTATGACAAATAAACTGAGATATTCTAAAATTGCGGCGGGCACCATGACCTGGGGTAGTTGGGGCAAAGGTTTAAATACAAGCCAAATGGTAGATTTAATGCAACATTGTGTTGCTAATGGTGTAACCACATTTGATCATGCAGATATTTATGGCGATTATGGTAACGAAGGACTTTTTGGTAAAGCTTTAAAAGAAAGTGAAATAGCAAGGGAATCTATACAGCTAATTTCCAAGTGTGGTATACAAATGACCAGTGGAAGGGAAAACAAGGTAAAACATTATCAGTATGATGCCGATTACATTGTATATTCTGCAGAGCGTTCTATAAAACAATTAAATGCGGACTATTTAGATTTATTTCTATTACATAGACCAAGCCCGTTAATGCAACCTGCAGAAGTAGCAGCGGCATTTACAAGTTTAAAATCTAGTGGTAAGGTAAAGCAGTTTGGGGTTTCTAACTTTACGCCTTCTCAAATTGCTTTATTAGAAAAAGAAGTTAAGATTGAGGCCAATCAAGTAGAGTTTTCCATTACACATTTAAACCCTATTTATGACGGAACTTTTGATGATTGTATCATCAATGATAGAATCGCCATGGCATGGAGCCCATTAGGAAGCTATTTTAGGGAAGATAATGAGCAAAACAAACGATTAAAGGTAGTTTTAGAAAAGTTAGTCCAAAAGTACAATGTAAATGAAAGCATGCTGCTATTGGCTTTTATTATGAAGCATCCGGCACAGGTTATGCCGGTTGTGGGCACGGCCACAAAAGAACGTATTACAGCTAGTTTAAAAGCCGCCCAAATTCAATTGGATTTACAAGATTGGTTTTTGTTGTTAGAAGCATCTAATGGTAACGAAGCACCCTAATATGAAGAAGACTATTTTAATTACAGGCGCCACTAGTGGCATAGGTAAAGCAACCGCAATATATTTTGCAGCGGCCAATGGGTTTAGGTTAATTTTATGTGGCAGAAACCAAAAGGAACTAGTAAGACTACAAGAAGAGTTGGGTAAAACCACCGAAGTAACTACACTTTGTTTTGATGTGCGTGACAAAGACAAAGTTTTTAAGTTGATTGAAAGTTTAGAAGCTCCTTTTTCCCAAATAGATATTCTAATAAACAATGCAGGTAACGCCCACGGTTTAGATCCCATAGATAAAGGTAGTATAGAAGATTGGGATGCAATGATGGATATAAACGTAAAGGGTTTATTGTATGTGAGTAAAGCTGTAATTCCGCAAATGGTAGCACGCCAAGCGGGGCATATTATACATATTGGTTCTACCGCAGGTAAAGAAGTATACCCAAATGGTAATGTTTATTGTGCCAGTAAACATGCAGTAGACGCCATAAACCAAGGAATGCGAATAGATTTAAATGAATATGGCATTAGGGTAGGTGCCGTAAACCCAGGGTTAGTGGCCACGGCCTTTAGCGAAGTTAGGTTTAAAGGGGATACGGATAGGGCAGATAATGTATATAAGGGTTACCAGCCCTTGAAGCCAGAAGATATTGCAGAGATTATTCATTTTGTGGTTACCAGACCATACCATGTAAATATTGCAGATTTAACGGTGATGCCAACAGCACAAGCTTCGTCTACACTAATTAATAAAAGCGTATGATTAACAAACGTCTCCTCATTAAAAACCTCTTGGCACATAATGACGAGAACAGTTTCTATGATAAAAAACGCTATATATCTATTGGAGAAAAAGAGGGCAAGGCCAAGTTTTTAAAGCACGTTTGCGCGCTGGCCAATAGCAATCCTAAAAACAATTCTTTTATAGTAATTGGGGTAGAAGATGAGGACAATAAAATTGTTGGAGTAGATTTTTTTGACGACAGTAAAATTCAAAACTTAGTTAATGCGTATTTAGATAACCCTCCCTTAATTGCCTATGAGAATATTCCTTTTCCGCATTTGCCAGAAGGTAAAGTAGTTGGTTTGGTAACCATAACATCCAACGGTAAGGTGTGTGCTTTGCGCAAGAATATTTGGAAGTACTACGGTGGGTCGGTTTTTTTTAGGGAAGGTAGCATAAGCTTGCCCAAGGTATTTGATATAGAACTAAAAGATATCAACTCAGAAAAGGTAGCCACTATAGAACAACACGCCCGTAATAACATAGAACTAACTTTAGATGGTGTGGTAGATTTTATTCATTTTAAACATGCCGATTTAACCAGCCATTACAAAGTCTTTAAAGAACAATTTGTGGTTTGTTGGGCGGGTCATACCAAGCGGGTAAAAGACCAAATTTATTTTTCTAGGGTAGATATAGAATTGATTAACGAACAAGTAAAACTTTTTTATTCGGCTTTAGATGAAATTTCTATCCATTATGATGAAAATTCGTTCTCTATTTTAGAATACGTCCACTTGGGTCTAGGTAAACGCCAGAAATATTATCAACTAGAAAAAGTAACCATACGCTTTTTTGAAAACGGTAAGTATAAAATAGAAAGTGAGCTTTTGTTTGAGCCGCCTCAATATGATAAAAAAACCTTGTACCACCTTTACAACAGCAATAATAACATTACCACTAAATTGATAAAAGGAACGCCACTAAATGCTTTGGAGGAAAAAGACCTTTTAAGCTTGCCAGACACCTATCTTATTTGCTATTTAAATGGTTTTGAGGAGTCTAAAGAGCAAATGGAAGAATTAAGACCTTATTTAAAGAGGCACAACAAAGCGGTATATCAAGAATTAAAAGAGGCTTTACGTGTTATACGTAAAGTAAAATATAATTAAGCTTGTAATTGTTCTAAGCTAGGTAATGCAATAATAGCTCCATATTGGGTTGTAGTAATGGCACCAGCCTTATTTGCCATGCCCACCATGTCACACAACAAATCAAAATTAGTAGCTAAGCTGCTAGGGTCGTCCAATTTGGCTATTTGGTATAGTAAACAGCCTATAAAAGCATCACCAGCTCCGGTTGTGTCTACAGGATTAACAGCAATACTGGCAATGGTTTTTTGGTTTTGTGGCGTGCTCACATAGGTGCCGTCTTTACCTAGGGTAACCGTGATTATTTCTGTGCCCACCTCATGTAGTTTAATACAGGCCTCCTCTACCGTTTCTTTACCAGATAGCAATAAGGCTTCTTCTAAACTAAATTTACACAGATGCGATTTTTCTACGTATGCAAGACTTTTTTTAATGAAGGTTTCTTCTTTGTCTTTCCATAAATCTACACGGTAGTTGGGGTCAAAACTTATAAAACAATCTTTAGTTATAGCATCAAATAAATAATGACCATAAGCCTCTTCTAAACCGCCACCTAACAAGGCGGTAGCGGCACCAAAATGCACCATGTGGCCTTGAAATTTGTTTCTTATGGTAGAATCATATTTTAATTCCTTGTCGGCCCCACGGCTAAATACAAAATCACGTTCACCATCTTCTGCAATAGATACAAACGCCAAGGTTGTAAATTTTTTACTTCTTTGGGCAAGACTTATATCTACGTTTTCTTGGTTAAGTACGTTTAACAGAAAAGTACCGAACGGATCTTTGCCCACGCAACCTATAAAGTTACTTTTACCACCTAACTTGGCAATTGCACAGGCTACATTGGCAGGTGCACCACCGGCTTTTTTAGTAAACTCATTGGCCAAAGACAAATCACTGCCTTGATTTTCTGCCACAAAATCTATCAATAACTCTCCTATGCAAAAAATACGTGTCATGCTTAACATTTACTAAGGTTGGCAAGGTACACAGAAATTTATTTACTCCAATAGTGCACCAAAACTTTACCTTAACTTTTCGTTCTTTGGTAATTAAACCAATAATATTGTATCAAATTGTACTATGAGAACATTAGTTATTGGAGATATACATTCTGGTGTTAGGGCACTGGAGCAGGTTTTGGAAAGAGCAATGGTTTCTACTACAAATGATCACTTAGTTTTTCTGGGAGATTACGTAGACGCTTGGAGCACCGCTTTTGAAACGGTTCAATATTTAATTGAGTTGGATAAAACCCATAATTGCACCTTTTTACGGGGTAATCATGACGAATTGTGCCGGGATTGGATGCTTACAGATAAGGACAATCCAACATGGTTAATTCATGGAGGGGCCGCAACAAAGGCCTCTTATTTAAACGCAAACAGGTCTGCTTGGGAAGCTCATTTAAACTTTTTTGCAAGTCTAAAAAATTACTATTTGGACACTAAGAACAATTTGTTCTTACATGCTGGCTTCACCAATTTAAAGGGAATAGAACATGAATATTTTGAACAGTCTTTTTATTGGGACAGGACGCTTTGGGAACTAGCCCAGGTAGTAGATGGTAATTTGGATGTTTCAGATAAAAAGTATCCTAAAAGGTTAGCCAGTTATAACGAAATATTTATTGGGCACACGCCTATCTCCAAAACAGGTGTAGCTACCCCTAAAAATGGCGCCAATGTTTGGAATGTAGATACGGGAGCGGCCTTTAAAGGACCATTAACTATTATGGACATTGCCACCAAAGAATTTTGGCAAAGTGATCCCGTGCACACGTTGTATCCATCAGAAAATGGTAGAAATTAGGTTTTTTTTAAGGTGTTTTAAGAATTTTATAAGGAACTTTACTTAAAATAGCTATTTATGTCCCTTAAAAATATTCGGTTAGAAGTGATGCAAACCATAGAGCCTAAAGTACAAGGGTTTATGGATCAATTTTTAATGCCGATAGAAAAAATATGGCAACCCACGGATTTCTTGCCAGATTCACAAAGTGAAACTTTTTTTGATGAGGTTGAGCAGTTAAGAGAAGAAGCCAAAGAATTAGGATATGATTTTTGGGTAACCCTTGTTGCAGATACCATTACCGAAGAAGCATTGCCAACTTATGAAAGTTGGTTAATGGACGTAGAAGGCGTAGACCAACATGATGGAAAGGAAAATAGTTGGTCTAAATGGGTGCGTGCTTGGACTGCAGAAGAAAATAGGCATGGAGATGTGTTGAATAAGTACTTATACTTATCTGGTAGGGTAAACATGCGCGAAATTGAAATTACCACCCAGCATTTAATTGCAGATGGTTTTGATATTGGTACGGATAGAGATCCTTATAAAAACTTTGTTTACACCACTTTTCAGGAGTTGGCAACCAATATTTCGCATAAACGTGTAGGTAAATTGGCCAAGCAAAAGGGTAATGCCCTTTTGGCTAAAATGTGTAACATCATTGCCGGAGACGAAATGCGCCATCATTTGGCCTATCGTGAGTTTGTAAAGACCATTATGGAATATGATCCAAGCGGAATGGTTTTAGCTTTTGCGGATATGATGAAGAAAAAAATTGTAATGCCCGCGCATTTTTTAAGGGAAAGCGGTGGCAGTATGGGCGAAGCATTTGAGCAGTTTTCAAATTGTGCTCAACGTTTAGGGGTTTATACCGCTCAAGATTATATAGATATTTTAAAGAAATTAAATGCTGCTTGGGATTTAGAAAATGTAAGAGAACTTTCTGAACAAGCGGATAAGGCTAGAGAGTATTTGTTGAAATTACCAGGGCGTTTACAACGTATACAAGATAGGATGCGATTCTCCATGGACCCTTACAGGTTTAAATGGGTAGAAGCAAACGGAATGTTATAAAAAAAGCCGGTCTAATAGTAGACCGGCTTTTTAGTTTTAAAGCTTACCGCCTTTATGTTCATCTTGCCATTTTACCAATTCTAGCCATTTGCCTTCATAAGCCATTTTGGCTTGTAGTGGCCAAGAACCAGGATTGTGTATTCTGTAGCGTTCACCACCAGAATTAAGCACTTCTTGACATTTTTCTACAGAAGTCTCAGAAAGGGCTTTCCATGTTTTAATATCAAAATTGTGGAAAAGGCTTTCAATTTTTGGGCCAATGCCTTCAACTATTTTTAAATCGTCTTGTTTAATTTTTTTACCGTAAGCACTCTTGGCAGCATCGGCATTAAAGGCTAAGGCCGTTGCCCCACTTGCTGCTAAGGAAGAGACCACATTTGTGGCGGAGGCACTTTTAAGTTTGCCCTTACAAGCGTCTAAATCTACCTTTAATTGTGCATTTTCATCCTGTAAAGTTTTTAATTGTGTAGTATGATCCGTAACAGTTGCAGCGCCAAGTTTACTTTGGGCGGCATTTAGTTCCGCTTGTAATTTTGTATTCTTATCATTTAAGCTTTTAAGCTCCGCAGAATTGTCTATTACTTCTGTCTTGCTATTGCCTTTGCCCCAGAGGTAGCCTAAAATTGCGCAAATTGCGCCTACCAATAATGGAATTAACCAGCACCAGATATTATCAAAGTTCATTTTTTAAAGTTTAAGGGTTATAGAGATTATTTAAGTGTTACAACAGTTCTTCTATTTTGAGACCTGCCTTCTTCGGTAGCATTAGAAGCTATCGGAGCATCAGGTCCCTTTGAGTTAGATACAATTTTAGTACTTGGAATGCCATTTCTAATAAAATAGGCCATTGCAAAATCTGCTCTTTCTTGTCCAAGCGTTATGTTGTTGATGCGGTTGCCGGTATTATCCGTATGGCCAGTAACAACACACTGTGCTTCTGGTACCTGATCTAGATAATGGGCTATGTCTGCAATTTTTTGGCGCTGTTCCGTACTCAGGTCAATAGAGGCTTCTCCGGTCTTAAAATGCAAAATCAATGGATCATCCGTAATTTTTTTATATAAGTCTGCCAGTTGTTCTTTAGATTCTACCTTTTTGTCGTCTAAATCAAAAGAGATTGGCCCTAAGAATATACTATCCTTGGGGATAAGATTGTCCATAAGCTTACCGGTAATTTGGGTCTGGCTAGAGGGTACGCCTAATTGTACCAAATGATTTTTTACGCTATTGGCACGGGCTATACCTAAATTAGGCCATGCAGAATTGTTGGTTTCTTCTGAGGTATACAATCCGGTTATGGTAACCCCTTTATCTGAATTATCTTTTAAATAGGACCCTAAACTATCCGTTGCCATAGTAAGCATGGTAGACAATGGGGTTAGGTAATCTGCATCAGAAAAAGAAAAATTAAAGTTCTCTTGAGCGGTTAAGCTAAAGTCATCTCCATTAACGGTAAACGGAAATGCAGTTGGTTCTGGTGTTTTTGGAGTTTCAATTTTTTCCGATTCGGATAAAACTTCATCGGAGCTGCTAGTGACTAACCTGCAATCACTGCAAAGTGTAAAATAAAGAAACGTACCCAGAACAATGGTGAAAATAATACCTATTAAATAGGTCAAATTTCTGGTCATCTTGTTAATAATTAGTGTTATAGCCCACAAATTATAAAAAAACCAAAGAAAAAGTTAAAAAATATAAGAAAATATTGATTAGCAGGTGTTTAATGCCCTATCCCTTATTATGCACGAGAATAGCGCATATTGGCAGGTTGTACAGAAAAGCGTACCAATTATGCAATTTTAGCACATAAAAACTATGATTATTGCTTACTTGTATAGCGTTTTAAATATAAAACCCTATTTCTCCCGACAAAGATCCGGCATTGAAATAGGGTTACCTTATTTAAGTTTGAGTTAGTTAAGTTGGTTAAAGCCGGTGCTTATTAAAAGCAACGGCTTTTTATTTTATAAATTAAACTTGATTCCTTGTGCAAGGGGAAGGTCAGTAGTGTAGTTGATTGTATTGGTTTGTCTACGCATATACACCTTCCAAGCATCAGAACCACTTTCTCTACCACCGCCGGTTTCTTTTTCGCCACCAAAGGCACCGCCAATTTCGGCCCCAGACGTTCCTATATTTACATTGGCAATGCCACAATCACTACCCGCAACAGATAAAAAGCGTTCTGCTTCCCTAAGATTATTGGTCATTATTGCAGAAGATAGCCCCTGTGCCACATTGTTTTGCTGGTCAATGGCATTGGTTACATCGCCGCTATACTTTAATAAATATAGAATTGGCGCAAATGTTTCTTGCTGAACAATTTTATAATCATTCTTAGCTTCTACAATTGCTGGTTTTACATAACAACCACTAGTGTAACCATTTCCTTCTAAAACACCACCTGGCACTAGAATATTTGCCCCTTCCTTAACAGCTTGGTCCAATGCATTTTGATAATTGGCTACCGCATCCGTATCAATAAGTGGCCCAACATGGTTGTTCTGGTCCAATGGATTACCAATCTTTAACTGGCCATAGGCATTTATCAATGCCTCTTTTACCTTTTTGTACATGCTTTCATGAACTATAAGCCTTCTAGTTGATGTACAACGTTGGCCTGCAGTACCAACTGCCCCAAACACAGCCCCAATTATCGTCATTTTTATATCCGCATCCGGGGTAACGATAATGGCATTATTTCCACCCAGTTCTAATAGCGATTTACCTAGACGGCCGGCAACGGTTTGCGCAACTATTTTACCCATTCTAGTAGAACCTGTTGCGGATACCAAGGGTACACGATTATCCTGTGACAAAAATTCGCCAACCTTATAATCACCATTTATAATACAAGAAATACCTTCTGGCAAATTGTTGTTCTTTAATACGGTTGCAATTATGTTTTGGCAAGCAATACCGCATAAAGGTGTTTTTTCAGATGGTTTCCAAATACATACATCACCGCAAACCCATGCAAGGGCGGTATTCCATGACCATACCGCAACAGGAAAGTTAAAAGCAGAAATGATACCCACTAAACCCATTGGGTGGTATTGTTCATACATACGGTGGCCAGGTCTTTCAGAATGCATGGTTAAACCATGAAGCTGTCTAGACAAACCAACGGCAAAGTCACAAATGTCTATCATCTCTTGTACCTCGCCCAAACCTTCTTGGTAAGATTTTCCCATTTCGTAAGAAACAAGCTTGCCCAAGGGCTCCTTTAACTCACGTAACTTATCACCAAACTGTCTAACTATTTCTCCCCTTTGTGGAGCGGGAAGGCTACGCCAAGTCTTAAAAGCTTCTTGTGCTTTTTCCACTACTTGTTCATAATCTTCCTTAGTGGTGGTACTAACTTTAGCTATAAAAGCACCGTCTACAGGAGAGGTAGAACTTAACATAGAACCAGAACCAAACCAAAGGTTACCAGTAGATGTTCCATTGTTTTCTTGTTGTATTCCTAGTTGTTCAAGAGCTTCTTGTATTTGAAAACTTTGAGCTGTTTCTGACATTTATAACATTTTTAGCATTGATTGTTACAAAAATACAAATATTGTAGAGTTGTAGGTATTTTAATTTTTTGTGGCTTAACCAAATAGATTTCCTATACAGGCAAGTATACCTAACAAAGCAGGAATACCCTGTACGTAAAAGATGGTTTTTGATGCTGTATAGCCACCATATATCCCTGCAATACATACACAACTAAAAAAGAAAAACGCTACGTATATAGACCAAAGTGAATCTATTATAAAAACACTCCAAATTAAACCTGCCGCTAAAAAACCATTGTATAATCCTTGATTTGCCGCCAATGTTTTAGTGGGCTCAAATAAATGTTCTGGCATGGATTTAAACACTTTTTTTGCTTTTGTGGTCCATGCAAACATCTCTAAGTACAGAAAGTATACGTGTTGTAGCGCAACTAGTATAGCCAAGATTTTATAAAGAAAGCCCATATTATTCATTTTCTGCTACAAACCGTGGGTCTGTAGGCATTACCGTTCCACAAGAATTACAGGTACGGAGTTCTTTACTACTATAAAATTGTTTAAAATGCTTTAGAAAGTCTTTTTCAATATCATTTAAAGTAAAATAGGCTTCGTACAATTTGTTATTGCAATTGTCGCAGAACCATAAAAGGCCATCTTTTCCTTCTAAATCGTTACGTTTACGCTCTATTACTAGACCTATAGAACCTTCATGTCTAACAGGAGAATGGGGTATTTTGGCCGGATGTAAATACATATCTCCTGGGCCTAATACCATAGTTCTTTTTTCTCCTTCTTCTTGTATATGTACCTCTATGTTGCCCTCTAATTGATAAAAAAGCTCTTCGGTTTCGTTGTAATGGTAATCTTTTCTTGCATTAGGCCCTGCAACTATCATTACAATGTAATCACCAGCATCTTTGTACAGGTTTTTATTACCAACAGGAGGTTTTAAGAGTTCTCTATTTTCTTCTATCCACTTATTTAGATTAAAAGGAGCTTTAATGGCCATTATTTTTTTAAGAAAGGTACAAAAAAAGCTTTGTGCTTTAAAAGTAAAAAGGGCTGCCATTGGCAACCCTTTTTAAAAACACTTAACTTAATTTCTATAATCTATTCTTTATAAAAGATTTGTGTATAATACAAATCTCCTGTATTGCTTTCAGTTATACTTAAAGTGGTATGTGTATAATCTCCCTCTATGGTCTTCTTGTGCGAATTGCTTGACATCCACCCATCAAAAGCCGAAACTACATCATTATAATTTCTAGCAACATTTTCCCCTACCTTTTTTGCTTTTGTTTTCTTGGCAACTTTAGAAGCTCTTTCGTTAAAGTTATTATGACTTAAAGCATCATTGGTGATCATATACATATTGTGTTCTTCTGCCACTTCGTAAATTACTGCGTTGAACTCCAAACGGGCTAATCCTAAATCTTCTCTATGATTATTTATTATATCTAATAAGGCCTGCTCATTATCAGAAAGAACCAAACTTACTGCCTCAGTGGTGTTCTCTTCATACAAAGCAGTTTCCTCTTCCGTTGGGATTGTGCTGCAAGATGTAATACTAATTACAAGAATAAGTACAAGGGGGAATAAACGTTTCATTTTCAAATCGGTTTTCATTGTTTGTTCTCACTGCGAATGTATTTTAGAATGTTACCGAAACATGAAATTATCCTTAACTACCCATTTTTTTCGATAAGCCGTAAGATTAAGTGAAACAGGGGTTTATCGACGAAATACACTTGCATTTTATCGATGAAAAATGTAATATGTAGGAAAATACCTATTTTTATTGGGGCTGCGGTAGGTTTCTTTTAAACCGTTAGTTATAAGTTATTAAAGCGAAATGTAGGTTTCTTTTTCTTCCTTGTCTTCGTGGTCTAACTGTTCGTTTTCAGAGAACACCTTACTAAAGACCAGCGCTCCAATGTCCCTAACCGGACCATAAAGAATAGAATCGGTCTGATCTTCTTTGTCTATAAAGTTGAAAGAAGCGGTTGCTTTTTCAAAAAAAACTAAAAGTGCACCAACAATAATAGCTACCTTAAGTGCTCCAAAAATGCCACCTGCTATTTTGTTTAACAAGCCTAACATGGCAAAATCTGCAATCTTGGTAAGTAGTTTACCTGCAAAATGTACTACAAGTACTATTATTATAAAGGTTATTAAAAAAGATGCTATTTTAACGTAACTAGGATTCCACTCTGTATTGTTTTCTATGTAGGCACCGGCTATGTAGGAGAAATGTATAGTGCCATAAATACCAGCTATAAGGGCCACTAATGAGGCTAGTTCTACAAAAAGACCATTTTTTAAACCCTTATACAAACCCCATATAAGTAATAGCCCTAAAACAATATCTATAAAAGTCATGGTACGTGTTTAGGCAAATATAGGATATTGCGTTTTACCTTTGTAGTTTTAAAGGTATGACAGGAAATAGTAAGTTAAAGGAGCAGTGGGAGCTATTGGTAAAAAAGCTATCGGATAAATTTGCGGATGGAGATACTTTGGATCTGGACGGTATTATCTATTTAGTGGGTGTACAAGAATTAGGGCAATTAGGGCGCACTTTTAAAAAGGATGAAAAAGTGAACCTTATGCATATAGCTATTTGCAGGTTGCTAGAACCGTATGGTTTTTACGAATTTGATTTTTACGACCCAGACGGCTGGCCACATTACAAGGTAAAAGAACAATTACCCAACCTAAAGGCCGGTGAACAAGCTATTTTAATGAAAGAAGCTTTGGTCAATTATTTTTTGGAAAAAGCCTATATTTCTTAATCTAGCTTTTCCGTAAGTTTCTTAAATGCTTTTTTGGGGTCTTTATTTTCGTATAGGATACTGTACACCGTGTTGATAATGGGCGTTTTGGATTTTTTTTCTAGTTTGTCCATCAATATATGGGCGCTTTTGGCCGCATAATAGCCTTCTGCTACCATATTCATTTCCATCATTGCACTTTTTACCGTGTACCCCTTGCCAATCATGTTTCCAAACATTCTATTTCTACTGAATACAGAATAGCCTGTAACCAATAAATCACCCAAATAGGCACTATCGTTAATGTTACGTTTCATTTTATGGACTTTACCAATAAAGCGTTTCATTTCTCGGATAGCATTACTCATTAACACGCTTTGAAAATTATCGCCATAACCAAGGCCATGGGCAATTCCGGCAGCAATGGCATAAATATTCTTGAGTACGGCGGCATACTCCGTACCTATAATGTCGTCAGAAGTTTTGGTATTAATATACTCGTTGCGTAAATCTTTGGCCAATGTCTTTGCTTTGGAATCATCGGAACAAGCAATAGTTAAGTAAGATAGTCGTTCTAAAGCCACTTCTTCCGCATGGCAAGGACCGGTAATTACACCAATTTGGTCATAAGGTATGCCGTACTCAAAATGAAAATGTTCCCCTACGATTCTGCCAGTCTCCGGAACAATACCTTTAATGGCCGAAAAAATTATTTTTTCTTCCGGTAAATTTTTTAGTTGCGTTAATTCTGAGGCTAAAAACGCCGAGGGTATAACGAAGATTAGGACATCTGCACCCGTTACCGCTTCGTTAATATCTGTAGTTAATTGTAATTTATCTAGTTGTAATTCTACCGAACTAAGGTAATTTGGGTTGTGGTGCTCTCGCTTTAGATGTTCTACGGCGTACACGCTACGCATGTACCAATGTATGGTGTTATTGTTTTCAGTTAAAATTTTAACCAAGGCAGTTGCCCAACTACCACCACCTAAAACAGCGTATTTTGTTTTTGCTTTCATTCTTCTTTGTCTGCGCCAAAGTTAAATATAGATTTTGATATTAGGTTAAACCCTTGTTATTAGTGGGTTATCCATTTTGGCACAATACTTGGTTTTATAATAACGAATCGAAAAACGAATGATTATGAAAACAAAAAGTATACTATTAGGAATTTTAAGTTTAGTTTTTTTGAGCTCTTGTTATACCGAAGTTATCATAGAAGACGATTATTTGGTAGCATCTCCCGTACATACGGATGATGTTTTACAATCTTTTGATTTATGGTACGTAGATATTAATGCCACGGACGGTAATGGAGAGGTACCTTTTCTTCAAAATGCGTTCACTGTAAGTTTTAAAGATGGGGTTGTATATGCCAATAACAATATTGTAGGATTAGGAAAAACAGGGAACGGCCTTGGTATAGACGTTGGTAGCTATGGTACTTTTACGGGCCAAATAGAGATAGATCATGATGTAGACGGCCTTTGGTTGTTAGATTTATATGTAGTAAACAACAACACCTTGGAAATGCATGATCCGCGTTCTAACACCAGTTATTTTTTAAATGGATATCAAAGAAGAAATTTTGATTACGACCGGATGTTTTATGAGAACCTTACCTACTTTTTACAGGAATATACGGCTTGGGAAAAAACGTTTACTAGTGAGGAAGGAGCCATAAACGATTTTGATGCAGAAAATTATATGCGGTTTTTTGATGATGTTGGAGGCGTCTTTCAATCTTCCCAAGATGCCAATGGTACCGCATTAGGTAATTTGCTTTGGGACTATGAAGGGGCTTACCAAATATATGATACCAATGAGCCCACTTTAAAAACTTTAACACTGGATTATGACTATCTAGGCAATGAATACTTTGAGTTGTACGTTATAGATGATAGTACAATAGAATTGTACCATGTAGCCAGCGGTACGCTTTATGAGTTTAGTGGTAGAGGCTACATACAATATTTAAAATCTGATGATAAAACGGGTAAAAAACGTTCAAAATCCAATAATAAAAAAATGGACGTATCCCGTGCTAGAAGTCTGTAAGGAAACTGTTTCCTAAACGACTATATAAACGTTTTTTGGTTGGTTATTTAGTTAGAAATCGCCTCGCTGTATCCTTTGGATTACACGGGGCGGTTTTTTTTGGCCAATTTTAATTACGATTTAATTTTCTAATTGCTCGTAGGGCTTTGTAAATGTTTAAATATGATGTTTTTAGATTGATAAATTCTTAAAAATGATTCCTTTACTAGCTAAACCCGCATTTAGTGTTAATTTTGCCGGCTTAATTAGGAAACATGAAAAAGTACCTAAACCTTTTCGATTTTAGTCAGAAAGTAGATTACAAAACAGAGATATTGTCTGGTTTAACAGTGGCATTGGCCTTGGTGCCAGAAGCTATTGCCTTTGCATTAATTCCAGGTTTCTCTCCATTAACTGGTCTGTATGCAGCTTTTGTAATGGCATTGATAACATCTATTTTGGGCGGTAGACCGGGAATGATTTCTGGCGCAACCGGTGCCGTGGCGGTAATATTTGTTGGGCTTATTTTAGAATTGAAAAATACGTTTCCGGGTATAGAACCCGTAACCATTCTTAATTATACGTTTGCTACCGTAATTCTTGCAGGTGTATTGCAAATTTTAGCAGGTGTATTGCGTTTGGGTAAATTTATCCGCTTAGTACCACAACCCGTAATGTTTGGTTTTGTAAATGGTTTGGCCATAATAATTTTTATGGCGCAGTTTCCTAATTTTTACAATAAAGAAACTGGAGAATTAATGACGGGCAGCTCTATGTACATAATGTTGGGCCTAACCTTGCTTACCATGCTTATTATCTGGGGGTTACCAAAATTAACCAAGGTGGTGCCTTCATCTTTGGTGGCTATAATAGTTGTTTCGGCTATAGTTATTGGTTTTGGGGTTAACACTTTAACGGTTGCCGATATTATGAGAGAAGGCGAGACCATAAAAGGTGGTTTTCCTCCTTTATCTATTCCGCAAATTCCATTTACTTGGGCCACTTTTAAGATAATTATTCCTTACGCAGCCATAGTTGCTGGGGTTGGGTTAATAGAAAGCTTATTAACGTTAAATATTGTAGATGAGATTACCCAAACCAGAGGTAGGGGTAATAAAGAATGTGTAGCACAAGGCGTTGGTAATATTTTTTCTGGCTTTTTATCTGGAATGGGTGGTTGCGCTATGATTGGCCAGAGTTTAATTAATACCTCTTCTGGAGCAAGAGCAAGATTATCCGGTATTACCGCGGCAGTTATGTTGTTGGTGTTTATAATGTTTGGTAGTAGTTTAATAGAACGCTTACCTATGGCGGCGTTGGTGGGTTTAATGTTTATGGTTGCCATTGGTACGTTTGAATGGGCCAGCTTTAAAACCTTTGGTAAAATGCCTAAGTCAGATGTGATCGTCATGGTTTTGGTAACACTAATTACTGCTATAACACACAATTTGGCTGTGGCCGTTTTATTAGGAGTGATAATTTCTGCACTTGCTTATTCTTGGGAGAATGCAAAGCGTATCCGTGCACGTAAACATACAGATGGGAATGGTGTTAAGCATTACGAAATATACGGTCCTTTATTCTTTGGTTCTACCACCTTGTTTGCAGAAAAATTTGATGTACAAGATGACCCAGAAGAAGTAATTATTGATTTTAAAGAAAGTAGGGTAGCAGATATGTCTGGGATAGAGGCATTGCACAAAATTACCGAGCGTTACGCTAAGGCAGGTAAAAAAGTACATTTAAAGCATCTGAGCAACGATTGTAGAAGGTTGTTACAAAACGCAGACAGTATTATAGAAGTTAATGTATTGGAAGACCCAACCTATAAAGTGGTTTCAGACAAGTTTTAGCGGTTTAGTCGTTTAACTTACCTAAAAAGACATTCACTTTAGGGTTTATAGGATTTCCGGCGATCCTGCGTAAGAGAACTACTTGTCCGGTGTGGTAAATAGCATCGGAAAGTTGCCCGTTTAGAAGGTTCCAAAATGGAAATGAAACGCGATTTTCTCCCCGCTGAAAAGTCACGTTTAATTTTTCAAATTCGGTCGCTGTGGCAAGCTTATAGGCATCACTTGCTTTTTTTAAATTACCAAGTGTTTCTAGCCTAAGTTGTTCAAGGGTATATTCTATTTTTGTCTCTTGCCGTACATTAGGTTGTTGTTCTACAGCGTTGCGCACAGCTTTAGAAAGTTGTAAAATGTGTTCTAAAGTAGTTTTAATATCTCGGCTGTCTTTGGCAGCTGCAAAAGTCAACTCTTTTTGTGTTAAACCTTCGGTTGCCCAATAATATCTAAATCCTAATCCGTCTATGGTTCTAGACACTATTGCTCCAGTGGTATAGTTTTTTTCTGGTTCTGGAAGGGTCGCAAATGGTAGGGATTCTTGCGCCATAGCTGTAAATAACGTTAACAAATAGAATGAAATAAAGACGGTTACTTTAACTTTTTGGTGCATTAATACATGGTGTTGGTATTGGCAGAAGTTTTAGGAATTTGTTGTATAGCATCCCAATGCTCAACAATTTTACCTTCAGCATCAAACCTAAAAAAATCCATAGTAATATATTGGTCATTTCCGGGCCAAGTCTGGTGCGTATGCAACGCCACTAAATCGCCTTCTGCTATACATCTTACAAATTCAATAGACTTTTTAGGGTACTCTTGTTGCATTCTTTCAAAATAGGCAATAAAGCCCTCTTTACCGTCTTCTACATCTGGGTTATGTTGTATGTAAGTTGCTCCTACATATAACTTAACCGCTTCTTTAGGGTTGCCTAAGTATGCCATTTTATAAAAGGCAATAGCGTTGTTCTTGTTGTTTTCTAGATTCATAAACTAGATTTGCTGAATTTTTCTGCCATTTTATAGGCTTTATATGCATTGAGAACTTTTCCTGACTTTGTGATATTGGAAAATGGGATGCTATCCTTTGCATAGGTATTAACCATCATATCATAAGATGTTCCACTCTCCATTAGAATACGTTTTAATTCTTTTGCGGATAATTTTGGAAAGTGCGATTTTAGCATAGCAGCAACTCCTGATGTTATGGCTGCTGATACAGATGTTCCGCCGTTACCTGGAAAATATTTGGAGTCTTTCTTGGAAGTAGTGGTTATATTTTCACCAGGTGCCAATAAGTCCACGCTTTCAGCACCAATATTTGCCCATTCGGCGAATACTTGTTTTGGGTTTTCGTTGGAAGCGGAAACGTGTAATACATTATTAAGACTATCACCTTTTTCATTATAATCTATAGGGTAATATTTTAATATGGATTTTGCATCAACATCATCACCACTGTTCCCAGAGGCTATTACCACTAATACATCGTGTTGTTCGGCGTATTCAAGAGCTTTGTAATAATACTCTGGATGAACTGGAAGTCTGGACCCACTACTATAATTAATAATTTTGGCCCCATTGTCTACGGCATATTTAACGGCCGCATAAAAGTCCTTTTCGGTTTCCCCTCCTTCTTCCGCCCAGATGGCCAATGGCATGATTTTTATTTTATTTGATATTCCCCTTATACCAAGTCCATTACCCCTCTGGGCTGCGATTACACCAGCCAATTGTGTGGCATGGTCTTCCTCATTGTTTGAATCAATTAAATTACTACCATAGTTTAGATCACTTAAATCGTTCGCTTTTTCTTTAAGTTTTAACCGGTCGTTGTAACCAATGGTATTGATAGTGGATTTCTTAATCCAATATAACCTTTCATTCCTTTGTAACTCTTTGTAGGATACTCCATTTTGTAAAAACATCTTTAAGTTAAGGAGAACCACTTCTTCTTTGCGATTATTGAAGGTTACGGTGTCTAGTTCCTCTTTGGTATACCCATCGATTAAGGGAATCCTATCGGATAACAGTGCTAACTGGTTTCTGTATATTTGATAAAAATCATCGCGCGTAGCATGGGAAATTTCTTCTTGTTCTTTTCTATCCTCATGCTGTTTAACAGCAAATTGATACATTTCATAAAGTTCTTTGTCCTCAGGTCTTATTTCAGTTGAATCGACTCCTTTAAAACGGCTTTGATAAGCATTTATAAATCGAGTATCGGAATAGTTGGTGTATTTAACAGAGTTGTACCTATCAATCCCTAAAAAATTCCAACCATTTATATCGTCTACATATCCATTGGCATCATCGTCTATACCGTTATTTGGTATTTCTCCTGAATTAATGTGGATTTGGTTCTTGATGTCCTCATGGAATAGGTCAATCTGACTATCTATCAAGGCAACAATAACATCTTGTCCCCTATTCTCTAGGTCATATTCACTATA
The DNA here is from genome assembly GCF_056160685.1 of Croceivirga sp. ABH4_376. Taxonomy (NCBI): domain Bacteria; kingdom Pseudomonadati; phylum Bacteroidota; class Flavobacteriia; order Flavobacteriales; family Flavobacteriaceae; genus Croceivirga; species Croceivirga sp. ABH4_376. The sequence continues at coordinate 546,921 of NZ_JBSWXQ010000001.1, forward strand.
AAGGCGTTCTAGGGAAATTCCCGGAACAGAATCTTTTTCCAAATCCTTTAGGTGCCATGATATGTCTTCCTCAATTCTTAGGTGATTGGATTTTTCGTTACAAGAAATAAGAAAACAAATAACATATAAAAAAAGAAATGTACGATTACAGTTCATCTATGATATTTTAAAAAAAAAGCTGTTATCAAATCCATTTACAGATTTATAACAGCTTTTCTAAGAATTGGTTATTAGTAATTTTTATAGTGTTCTAAGATACTCTGCCAATTCTCTAGCTTGATCTTCTGTTAAATTTTGGTTTAACATGATTGCGTTGTTGTACTCTTTTAAAAGCGCTTTTGCAATTGGGTCTTCCTTAAGCATCCCATCTGGATTTAAAATCATGTTCATAACCCATTCTGGACTTCTGCGCTCATATACCCCTTTCATTGCGGGGCCAATCATTCTTTTGTCTACCATATGGCACGCAACACAAACAGAATTAAAAGTAGCTTCACCTTTTGCAGCTAATTCCGTATCAATTTCATCTGCAAAGTCTACATTTTTAATAGGGCCAACACCTTTGTTATCTAAATCTACGGGTACGCCACTGCTTTCAGCATCTGCCTTAGTGGTTTCGGTTTTAGTCCTATTTACTTCAAAACCTTCTTTTTTCTCTTTCTTTTCACCACAACTAGCTATTAAAGCGCCAAGTGCCAAAAAAAGTACTACTTTTTTCATGGGTATTTATGTTTGTTCTTCAGTTTTTACAAGCACTAAATATAATGAAAAAACAAAAGAGAATACTTCTTAATAGCTAAAGGATAGGTTAATAAAATAACTACGGCCAAAGCCATACCAATATTTAGGAGCAAAGGAAGGGTTGTCTCTTAAGTTATCTGTTTGTAGTTGTTCAAAATTTCCATTTCTACTTTGCTGGTAACCGCCTGAAATATAGTCTGTATCAAAAAGGTTATTGATGCTAATAAAGAGGCTAATGTATTTTCCGTTTTTTAGCCAAGATTTACCACCAACAAGATTTAATAAGTAAAACGGATTTTCTTTATGCTGTTTTAGAAGTTTTGTTATAGCTTCCTGGGTGGCAGTAGGAAAGGGCCTATTGGTTTCTGGGTTAAGGGTAAAGCTGGCAGTTCTAATAATACTACTCAGGCCAACGTAATTTTGGTCTAAATAATTAGTTGTTGCTCCTAGCCACCAGTACTTTGGATCTCTATATTCAATGCCAAGGGAATATGTTTTTTGTGGTCCTTGACTTAAACGTAAGTCTTTAAGATTGGCTTTGCCTAAATCGATAAAACCATTTACATCCAAGGGCTCTTCGTCTGCATTGGCCGTATCAAAATTTATAGTAACATCTGGGTTGTTGGCATACCTATACACGCCTAAATTTGCCACGGCACTTAGCTTAACTTGTGGGGAAGCATGGTAAGAAACACCTATTTCCAAGCCTTTGTGCAGATGGTCCATATTGGTTACCACCTCTTGTACAAAATCTGAACCCACACCAGCATCGACATAAAAATAATTTACTCTAGATAGGTCTTGAAATCGCGTATAGAACGCGGTTATTCTACCATCAAAATCTGGATATTTAAAAGTGTAACTGATGTCTGTTGCGGTTATACGTTCTACCTTTGGTTGGGCTATAATTTGGTTATTTTCCCGTGGGTTAACAAATAGCCGTTGTAAACTAGGAGCCCTATTTAAACGTGCTGCATTTAGGTGTATCCAATTTCTGCCATTGAGTTTATAAGTCAATTGTAATTTGCCGCTCAAACCTAAAAGGGTAATAGGTTCACTGTCGCCTTCAGAATTATCTAAATATCGTTGATTTTGAAAATAACCTGTTCTTTGTGTTTTTAATTGATTAATAGCTAGGCCCAAGCCATAATCAAAAGATTTCCATTGCCCTTGTAGTTGTGTAAAAGCGTTTATAACATTGGATTGTAATTTGTAATGGTAGTTGAATTTATCTCCTTTTGTAATTTGTAAAGGACCATTGGTGTTGTTTAGGGTGTTAGAAAAAGGGTCTATATCTTCATGAAAGGTTGCGCCTAGAAGGTCTGTTGCCTCCGAATAGAAAGTGTTGGCCTCATTCTTGTAGGTTATGCCGGCATCTAATTTCATAGCAGTGTTCAACTTTATATTGACTGTGCCATTAAGGTTTAGGGTGTTGGTTTGGTTAACATCATCTAACAACACATATGCAGCTTTACCGATTAAACTCGGATTTGTATTGGCGGTATATAAATGGGTCCAATTTAATTGGGAGTTTTCTAGAAAACCTTCTCTCGCCAAACTAGCATTGGTAAAATCTGCCCCAATAGCATTATTAATATAATAGCTGGGTAAAAACCTATAGTAAGTAGGGTCTGGGTTTGGTGCATTATAATAGGCTAGCCTACTTCTTTTGTTAAATCCTGTTTGTAAAGAAATACCAGAGGTGAATTTTAGAGTATTTCCCTTATAAAAATAATTTAGCATAGCTATTGGCTCCATTATTTTTCTTGTACGGCTGTTTCTAATTTTTCCATTTTGAAATCCCCAATAAGGATTATATTGCTTTCCCTTTAAATTGTAAACCTCTTGTGTTATGGCGGAACTTCTACCTCTGGTATTTTTAGCCAGGATAAAGGTTCCTAAAAGGGAATGTTTTTTATTAAATTGATATTCAAGTGCGCCGAATGCGGCATAAGCATTATACAAGGTGCCATCCACATAGCCTTCTTTTGCCCATCTTTTAGATGCAGAGACACTATAAGCAAATCCCGTTTCATTATTTTGATGGGTGTATGTAGCCATTAACCTTCCGGTATATGTTCGGTTAGAATAGGAAGAGGTAAGGCGCATTCCCGGTCTAAAACCGGAAGGTCTTGTATCTATATTGGTTGTACCGAGCACGTTTCCAAATGCTCTTGAATTAAAATCTAACCCATTGGAAAAGGTTTGGTTTCTTGTTACGTCATTTAAACCACCCCAATTATTCCAATCAGGTCTACCATTTAGCAGTTTATTCATGGCAATACCATTAAACAAAACAGTTCCCTCTTGAGAATCGTAACCTCTAACTTTGAAAAATGCCTGCCCAAAGTCAAAGGCGGCACGCTGTAAAAAAATATCTCTTGTTGCCTGCAATAAGCCTTGAGATGCGTTTAGGCTATTGTTTTCATCGGAAAGCTCCAAATCTGTAAGGCTTATTAAGTTGAGGTTTTGTTCTTGTGTTACATCAGGCATAAGAAAAATATTGCCTAGGCTAATTTTTTCTTCTTCTAAAAAAACTTCTATCCTTTTAGTTTGGTAACCATTACGTATAAAATGGATTAGAATACTGGTTTCTGAAATTTTATGTTGTAGAATAAATTCGCCATTATCACTTGTATGGACTAGATGTAGGTTGCTTTTAACAGCAACTTCAACACTTTCTAAAGGTTTTTTGGTTACATAATCATATACCTTACCGGTTACTATTAATTCTTGTGATATCAATATGTTTGAACATAGTAAGATGTGTAGAAATATCCAAAAGTATTTCATAATCAAGTTAGTGTGTGCTATAAGATTACAAAAAATAATAGTATTATAGTGGTATGGACTTGAAAAATAATGCTACTAATCGTCAGTGCTTTAGAATTATAATCTTATCTATAACAGTTATTAATGTATTTAGCGCCAATGCTCAGGAGGCTTATCGCATTAGAACAGTTGCTTTTTATAATTTGGAGAATTTATTCGATATTGAGAACGACTCTTTAGTTCATGACGATGATAGGACACCTACCGGAAAATACAATTGGACGCAAGAAAAATACAAGGCAAAATTAAATGCAATAGCAAAAGTCTTGTCTGAAATTGGTAGGGACAAGGCAGGAACAGCTCCAGATATTATTGGGGTTTGCGAAGTGGAGACTAAAAAAGTACTGCAAGATTTAATTTCTACAACATCTTTAAAAAGTCATGGTTACCAGATAATTCATTTTAATAGCCCGGATGAAAGGGGAATAGATGTAGCATTACTTTATAAGGAAGATAGTTTTTTACCAATAGCCTTTAATAGTCATCGATTATTATTATTTAATGAGGAAGGTTTTAGGGACTATACCAGAGATCAATTGGTTGTATCTGGTATAATGGATAACGAAAGGCTAAGTTTTATTGTAAATCATTGGCCATCTAGAAGCGGTGGTGAAAAACGGAGTAGACCCAACCGTATAAAAGCGGCACTACTTAATAAAAGAATAATAGATTCCATAAGAAAGGAAGATTCCTTGGCCAAAATAATTTCTATGGGCGATTTAAACGATGATCCTAGAGATGCTAGTTTAAAAACAATTTTGCGTACCAAGGGTAAGATTAAAGCCTTGGATAGCCTTAGTCTTTTTAATCCCATGGAAAAACTTTACAAGCGGGGCTTAGGAACGTTGGCATATAGGGACAGATGGAATTTGTTTGACCAGTTTATCTTAACCCAAAGTTTAGTCACCTCCCATAAAAAAGGCCTACATTATTGGCAGGCCCATATATTTTCACCAGATTATTTAATGGTTCAAGAAGGGAGGTACAAGGGTTACCCTTATAGAACCTATGTGGGTACCACTTACCAAGGAGGCTATTCAGATCACTTTCCTGTTTATCTGTATTTACTTAAAAAGGTTGTGGATTAAAGTGATTATAGCCATTGGCCCCAAGGTATTCTGCTTAGTATGGCCAATAAGCCCAAACCATAAAATATGGCTATGCGTCTAAACTTTAAAGTAGCGTCTACTGTTTTTTTGTGCCTAGACCAACCTATGGTAATCAAAACAATTGCAATTATGTTGATAAATGGATGTTCTACCGCTAGTAAACGAGCGGCAGAATTTAACCCGCCCATACCTAGCGTTTGTATAGCTTTAAAGCCATTGGCAGAAACAAAGTATAAGATTAAACCTACCAACAATTGAATATGGGACATAATTAAAGCAAAAAGACTAATGCGTAAGTCTTTTTCAAAACGGAATTCTTTTTTGCCAAACCACCCAATTAGCGCATTAACAACCGCTATAATTAGGATAATTAAAACAAGGTAAGCTAAATAAGAATGAAGGTTTTTTACTATTTCCATGTTGTTGGTTTAAAGCGTAAAAATAAACATTTTAAACCATAAAAAAACCCCTGCATTTGCAGGGGTTTTAAAGGTTATAATTCTTTTGTGTTTAGAAGTTATAACGTAAACTGAAGTTCCAAGTTGTACCGAAACCAAACCATACATAATTAGTGTTATCTACGCCATTATAAAGGGTAGAATCAGATGTTGCGTGTACATTTGTGTTAGACTCAGCAATATAAACTTCATCAAATAGATTGTTAATATTTAATCTCGCAAAAAGATTAGAACCTCCAAAATCAAATGTATAATCTAAGCCTAAGTCAAATAAATTATATGTTGGCAATTTAAGTGCTCCAGGATTATCTTGAGTTAGGAATGTATCATCTTGAGAAACATCAAAATCTGCGTACAAATCTGCTGCATTTCTCCAGCTAAAATCAACATTAAATCTATCAAATAATTCATATTGTGCAGAAACATATGTAGTGCTTTGTGCTGCGTCTCCGACTTTTACATCTTTAATAAATAATGTTGATGATCCTACTTGTTGGTTACTATCATTAAATACATTTGCAGTAATATCCTCTTTATATCTCCAGTTACCAAGGGATAGCATTCCTTGAAGTTTAAGGCGGTCAATAGGTCTTGCAGTAACTTCAAGTTCCAAACCTTGATGTAATTGATTAACTCCGTCAAATTGAGCGGTTCCTTCAATACCACCATCTAAAGTTACACCTCTAGAAATGAATCTATCTTTCCAAGAAGTGCTATAAAGATTGAAGTCTACTCTTAATGCGTTTGATCTATATCCATATCCAATTTCAAAAGAAGTAATTTTTTCAACACCCACTTCCTCATTTATATCATTAGCAAAACCGGGGAAAACTGCGTCAAAAAGTGGTTGACGTGCTATATAACCTGTGTTAAAAAACACATTATTCTTTGTGTCTATATTAAAGTTAGCTCCACCTTTAACGTATCCACCAGTAATATTTTCTCTTTCGCTCTCTACATTATTGGTTTGGTCAAAATAGTCTATTCTTTTATATCCTTGATTAGAAATTCCAGCTTGTAAAACAGCTGATAGATTCTTTTGATTTTTATATTCAACAATGCCATTAAAACCAGCCCATCTAACATCTCCTACGTTGTAGTAATCGATTTTATCGCTTTTTAAACCAGTATCATTGAAGGGAGAAGCATCTATTGTCTCAGTTAGAATGGTACCGTTAACTAGATTTTCATTGCCAGTGCTGTAATAAGCGTCTAGCCCTAATAAATCATTCAAAACTCTATAGTGGTATCCTTTATATTGTCTTAGGTCGACACCTAAACCAAATGTCCAATTGTTTTTTTCTATCTTAAGATTAGAAATTGCACCATACCAATCATGGGAGTTCATGGAGGCTCTTCTAATAAGAACAGCTCTATTTACCTCGTCTTCATTAAATCCATTAGAACCAATTCTTAAGCCAGAATAAAAATCATTAGCGCCAATATATGGATTAGTTGTTGCTCGGTTAACATTAACAACATTATCAAAATTAATGGATCCGTCAGCATTTCTTGAAGCGGCACCATTTCCTTGATTTAATAGATGCTCTGTCAAATCAATTCTAAACGGAAATAAATTTATATCACCATTTCGGAAATTATTACCTCTTGGGCCAGTTCCTCCTCCACGTCCCCAAGAACCGTAAAAAGAAGAGGATAAAGAAATATTATCACTTATTTGATAATCCCAATTTAAAGTTCCAATGGGTTTGTTATAGAAATTTCTCCTTATGTTGTATTCTTCACCGTCTTTTGTACCCCAATCTAAATTGAATTTTCTATTTACCTCATCGTTACCTCCAAAATTTTGATAGTCTCTAATTGATAACCATGAAGATCTTTGGTGGTGCCACTGACCAGCTCCCGTAAAAGTAAAATTAAACGCATGTTTATCTGACGGTTTATATCCCAAAGAGAATAAATACGTATAACCTTCTCCTTTTGTACCATCAACGTATCCATCACCTGACCATCTACCAAGTAAAACACTTGTTGCCCAACCTTTATCGTTTACACCGGTGTTGTATGCAGCGACAGTTTTTACATAAGAATCATTACCTGTAGTTGCTCCTACAAATCCGCCTTCTTCTTTATCGGTACTCTTAGTTACAATAGTAACTGTACCCCCAACAGACGGAACGGCTAATTTAGAAGCTCCAAGTCCTCTTTGTACTTGCATTCCAGAAGCTATATCTGAAAGACCTTGCCAGTTAGACCAATAAACCCAACCATTTTCCATATCGTTAACAGGCTGTCCATTGATTATGAATGCCGTATTTCTTTGGTCAAAACCTCTAACGGAAATTCTGGAATCTCCATAACCTCCTCCTTGTTTAGTAGCATATACAGAAGGAGTGGTGTTAAGAACCTCAGGAAATTCCATGTTACCAACCTTTGAAACGATTTCTGATGCAGTTATTGTGCTAACAGCAACAGGTGTTTCTCTGTCAGTAGCTAAGTCAATCACTCCTGTTCCAACAACAACTACTTCGTTAAGTTGTTGTGCATCGGGCTTTAGCGAAATGGTTCCCACGTTGCCAGCAGTGCTGAATGCAACTGATTTAGGCACGTATCCAATATAAGAAATCTCTAAAGTACCGGAGCTCTTACTGGTTTCAATAGTAAATTTTCCATCGAAATCAGTTGTGGTTCCATTACTTGTTCCTTTAATCACAACGCTAGCTCCTGGTAGTGGATCTCCTAGGTCTCCATCTACAACTGTACCAGTAACTGTTTGTTGCGCAAATGCAATAGTGGTCATAAAAACAGCCACTAATGCCATGTAGAATTTTTTCATTTTTAAAAATGTTTAATTGTTCAATTAGCACTGCAAAAGTGCTGCATTATCCTTTTACCATTGTTAACTAATCGTTAAGTTATGCAATGTTAAAGCAAAAGAAAAGCCCTTGATTTTCAAGGGCTTATAGTTAACTGTTATTTTTTAAAAAATCATCTAATTCTTAAATTTTTGTAAAAGTTGCATTGTAGAGGTGTCATGTTTGGTAATCTCTGAATTTTCAATGTCTTTTAATATGGTTTTGGCAAGTTGCTTGCCCAACTCTACGCCCCATTGATCATAACTAAAAATGTTCCAAATTACCCCTTGCACAAAGATTCTATGCTCATATAGTGCAACCAGAGCACCCAAAGATTTAGGCGTTAATTGGTCTATTAAAATGGTAGTGGTAGGTTTATTGCCTTCAAATACCTTAAAAGGAGCAAGTTTGTTTATTTCGTTTTCTGCTAAGCCCTGTTCTTTTAGCTCCGTGGTTACCTCGGTCAGTGTTTTACCATTCATTAAGGCTTCTGTTTGTGCAAAAAAGTTGGCCATTAATTTATTATGATGATCTGTTTTACCATGAAGGGATTTTTTAAAACCTATAAAATCTGCAGGTATTAACTTCGTACCTTGGTGTATGAGTTGAAAAAAGGCATGTTGAGAATTGGTACCTGGCTCTCCCCATACAATATTTCCGGTTTGATAAGCGGTTGCATTCCCAGAACGATCTACACTTTTACCATTGCTTTCCATTATGCCTTGTTGTAAATAGGCAGGTAATCTATGTAAGTATTGCGTATAGGGTATTACTGCTTCTGTATCTGCACCAAAAAAGTTATTGTACCAAACGGTAATTAGCCCTAAAATTACAGGAAGGTTATCTTCTAACGGGGTTTCTTTAAAATGGCTATCCATTTCTTGGGCACCATCTAATAAAGCTTCAAAATTGGTGTATCCTATTGCTAATGAAATAGACAAACCAACGGCGCTCCATAAAGAGAATCTGCCACCAACCCAATCCCACATAGGAAAAACATTTTCATCTGCAATACCAAATTGCTCTATCATTTTGGTATTGGTAGATACGGCGGCAAAGTGTAGCGCCACATCTTTTTGCGTTGCAGTTTGTAAAAACCATTCTTTAATTGTTTCTGCGTTGCTTAACGTTTCTTGGGTGGTAAAAGATTTGGAAACAATTACAAATAAAGTGGTTTCTGGGTTAAGTTCTTTTATGACCTCTTGTACATGATCACCGTCTACATTGCTTACAAAATGCGTTTTTAAATGATTTTTGTAATACTGTAAAGCTTCGGTTACCATTACTGGACCTAAATCTGAACCGCCAATTCCTATGTTTACAACATCTGTGAACGCCTTTCCGGAATACCCTTTCTTTTCTCCAGAAACAACGGCATGGGTAAATGCTTTTATTTGTTCCCTTACTTGGTAAACTTCAGGAATTACGTTTTCACCATCAACCTTTGCAATTGAAGATTTTTTAGACCTTAGGGCGGTGTGTAGCACAGCTCTACCTTCTGTTTCATTGATGATGTCACCAGAGAAATAAGCATTTATGGCATCTTTTAAATTTACTTCATTGGCTAAATCTAAAAGTAACTTTTTGGTTTCCGTGTTAATTCTGTTTTTAGAATAATCCACAAAAAAATCGTTCCAAGTAAGACTTAGTTCTTTGGCCCTATCTGGGTTAGTTACGAATAAATCTTTTAAATGGGTGTTTTTTAGGGTATTAAAATGGGCTTTTAATGCGTTCCAGGCATTTGTGTTTTCTGGATTAATTTTGGGTAAGGCCATTAGTGTTTTCGTTGTATGTGATTAAATCTTCCTTTTCTGATTTTGCAGACGCATCTAGTGCATCTAATTGTGCTCTTAATGGTTTAACATGCTCAAAGTACTTTGGCTGTAACGAATCTTTAATAGGTTCTGCCGTAGGCAATTTTTCTCTAAGTGGGTCTACTTGTTTGCCGTTTTTCCAAAATCGGTAACAAACGTGTGGTCCACCAGTATTACCGGTCATACCTACCCAACCAATAACATCTCCCTGTCTTACAAATTCGCCTTTTTTAACTTTTTGCGATTTCATGTGTAGGTACTGGGTACTATATATACTGTTATGTTTTATTTTAACATACTTTCCGTTACCGCCTCTACGGGTAGATTCTGTAACCGTTCCGTCTGCGGTGGCAACAATTGGCGTGCCTATTGGTGCGGCGTAGTCTGTGCCTCTGTGCGGCCTAACCTTATAACCATAATAAGCAATTCTTCGTTTTAAATTGTATCTAGAACTTAAACGATATCCAAATTTAATTGGAGCTTTTAAAAATGTGCTTCTTAGATTATTGGCGTCTTGATCAAAGTAATCTTCTATGTTTTTAATAGAATCCGTTATGTATGGGAAGGCGTAAATAGGTCTACCCTTATGTTCAAAATAGGCCGCCTTAATAGGGCCACTCCCAGCATATAGCGTATCATTAATATATCTTTCGTCATAGATAATCTTAAACTTATCACCAGCATCTAACCTAAAAAAATCAATGGTCCAAGCATATACCTCAGATAGTTTAATGGTCATTACGTAATCTACTCCTAAACTATCTAGGGTTTGGCTAAGGCTGCTATTAATGGTTCCGGCTACTTCTCTTTCTACAAAACGAACCGGTTTTTTTCCTGTGTAGGCTTTTACCGAATCTCTTAAGTCTACCACCGTATAATTAATACGATCGTTTTGATAAATAAATACTTCGGCTTTTTCTAAGGTGTCCTTAGATTTTAAAATGAGATACGGTTTGCCAACCATTATACGCCTAACATCAAAAGTGTCCTTGTATTTTTCGGTTACGGTATAAATTTTAGGATAGTCAACATGGTTTTTTAACATGAGTTCTCCAAAACTGTCTCCACTTCTAATGGTGTCTTCAACCACATTGAACTCGTCAAAGTTAAATCCGTAAGGTTTTTTTATAGGTTTTTCCACTGGTTCTTCAAAAGCAGTGGTTTCAACTTCTTTTTTGTCTGCTTTACAAGCTATTAAAAGCACTATTACCAGAACTGTTGCCCAATATTTATACATAAACCTTACTTGTGTTTTTGTGGGTTAAATTGATGTTCTACCCATTCTTTGCCCCAATCTTCTACTTCTTTTTGCGAATACAAATTTGGGAAAAATATTATTTTCTGGAAACTAGGTGGCAAATAGGCTTTCCAATTGGTGCCTCCGGTAGCATCTATGGTTTCTTTGTCTTTAGATAAATATCTATAAGCAGACCCCATATGCATTAAGGGCCAATTTACATTGGCATTGATATCTAGTTTTTTCAAGGCCTTTATAAGTGCCGTGTTTTGCTTGTCCTGTTCTGGTAAATTCTGGTACTTATGATAAATTGTTTTGCCTTTTACTTGGTTGGCAATACGCAAAAACCGTGGTGTATACCTAAACTCAAACTGTTTTAGAGTTAAGGTCTTTTCTCCTGTTTTAATATCTGTAGCGCCTTTTTTCCAATAAATATGTTCAAAAAGGGTTTCAATACTACTGTTACTAGTATAGGTGTTTCTTTCTGTGTGATGAATTAAATTTTCTAATGGCGTAGCATAAAGTTCAATCATTCTATATTGTGCAGATTGAAACCCACTTGCTGGCAATAATGCCATACGGTAACGCAAAAATTGTTCGCGTTGCATACCATTGATCATTATGCTAAAAGAAGAAATTAAAGCTTTGTAGTAATTGTTAATTCTTTCTACCCGTTCAATAAAGAATTCAACTTGATTGGAACGGTCTTCTACCAATTGCTTTTCTTCATGTAAGATAAGCTTAAAATAGAGCTCCGTAATTTGGTGGTACATGATAAATATTTCCTCATCTGGAAAATGAGTTCTAGGTACCTGAAGGCTCAATAAGGTATCTAAATGTATATAGTCCCAATACGTTAAGTAACGTTGGTAAAGTAAACCGTCTAAATATGAGCTTAAATCTTGACCGGAGTCTTTAAATTTTTCTTCTAGTTTGTTTATTTGGGATTGGATCTTCTCTTGGTTCTCCATTTTTAAATTTAAATCAATCCATAATAATCTTGAACTGATTTCTTAACCCGTTATAACCATCTAAATCTGCTTTAAGAGATCCAACGGCCAAATCAGCCTTTATGCGGACCGGTATTTTGTTTAAATCATTGGTTACCCAAAGCGAAAGGCTTTCTTGTTCCTTAAAAACCCTACCAGACTGCACATAGGGTCTAAATTTAAGACATTCTACTTTGCCGAACTTTGTTTTTAAGATTTCCTTACCTAAATATTTTAATTTGAATTGAAATACACCATCATCATCAAATAACATGTCCATATTTAGGGTTTGGCCATCTTCAAAAGATTCAAAATTGTACTTACTTCTTAAATAGTATGCGGCAGAGATTAAGTCTTGTATATTGTCATGAACAGGAAACTCCATTTCTTTCTTGTTCTTGTTATCGGTAAGTAGGGCAGATTGCTTTTCGTAATCAAAATCTATTTCAATGTCTTTGGTGTAACCACCTTCATCTATTTTTCTAATAAATTTGTAGGGCTTGCCGTTGTTCTTGCTAAAATAACTTTCATAAGTATCGTCTACCTTAAAAAATATACTGGCAAAGCCAGTGGTTTTGCCTTTGCCCACAACATGGTAAACCGGTTTATTGTTAAGGGTCTCTGATTTTAAATGAAGCGTGGCATAGCTGGCGTTCAAAAATCCGTAATGAATCCTGAACTTTAACCATTCCCCAGATTTAAATGCGGGTGTATCTTGTGCATTAATGCATAGAGTTGTAGACAGTAGAATTAAGAGAAAAAGATTTTTCATAGCGGCAAATTCTATATTAAAGGTATTAAAACCAATGGTTTTGCAATGGTATTTACAATTACTTAAACAAATCTTATACCAAAGTATTGTATAAAAAAAGCCCTGATGTGTTCATCAGAGCTTTTCCTAAATAACCAACCAAACTTTAAATTATGAAAAACCAATACTTAAAGTTATAAGGGAACCACCCCTTATGCCAACAAAGATACGGCGTTGGTTGGGTTGCCATATAGTATTTAACCAACTTTAACCAAAGTGTTGTTTTTTTTAGAATTCTTTAAAAGAAATACTGCAAAATTAGAACCAAAAGCCAACGCTAAAGAACAAATGGCTATCGTTGCGTTGTGGTGTCCAAGTGTAATAAACCTGTACAGGTCCTAGAAAAGATTCTAGGCCATAACCAATGCCAAATCCAGTGTAATCTGGAGCGGTAAACCATTCACCTGTCCTAAACAAGTCGTCATCTATGTTAGCCATATTAGCTTGTAGCAATAAATGGTTTTTTCTGGCAAATTCATAGTCCAAATTAGCTTTGGCCTTAACAAAGCTATTGCCGGTTAAACTTAAAAAATCGTACCCCATAAACGGAATTAGGTTGTGAACCCTATGGTTGCCAAAACCACCCATGATAAAATCAAAAGTTGCAATTCTAGAGGTTCCTAGCTTAAAACCACCTTCAGTATCTAGATTTACAGAAAGGTTGTGTGTAATTGGTACGGCCATGCCCATTTGGGCTTTTGCAATAGCAAAGTCTTGAAAATCGCCTTTTAAATCAGGATTATAAAGGTAGTAGTTTAGATTTCCATTGAAATACAATCCTCTTGTTGGAAAATATTTATCGTCATAGGTGTCTAGTCTTAGATTGGCAAAACCACTAAAATAATTGCTGTTTTCAAAAAAGATGCGACCATCTTTATTTTCTAAGGATTCATTTTCATCTACTAAAGGAAGGTTGTTAAACGTAGTTGTACTAAATCTAATGAACCTATGTTCTAATCCTGTTCTAAATGCAAATTCTTCGCGAACTACTGTTTGTAGATAGATTTGGTTTGTAAGGTCTGAAAAGTCTAAATTGATTTCGCTAAGATTTTCACCTCCGCTAATATTGAAGTTTTCTTGTATAATATTGAAATCTACAGCTTCATCAAAACTGTTGAATTTTGAATTAATTCCAAAACTCCAGTAAAAGCCTTTATCAATATAATATTGAAAATTATACCGAATGTGGTCTCCTAAGATAAAATCAAACGAACCTACATCGTCCTTAAAAATTAAATTTTTGCGTGTTAAGTTTATAAGCGCGGCACTTTTATACAGGTCATCATAATGTGCGCCCATTTTAATAAACATCTTTGTGGGGTTTTCCTTTAAGTTTAATATTAAATCCGTACCCAAACCGTTAGAAACCAATTTATAGCGTATGGCTTTAAAATTGCCTGTAGCGGCCATGTTCCCCAATCCTTGTTGTAATCTTTTAAAGGTGATGGTATTGCCTAATGTAAAACGTAATTTACCTTTTATGTAACCCCTTGTGTAGCGTTCGTTACCCTTTATTATTAAACGATTAATGGTTAAGCTATCCTTAGCTTTTTCTATAGGCTTAGATTTACTTGCCCCTTGCAAACGTGCTACATCTTTAAGGTCTTGTTGTTTTAATTTAGCAGCTTTTACCCCTTCTGCTATAATGCTTTCTGTCTCTTCAAAATCAATTACGGTGTATTTAGCAATATTAGGTTTTATGTAAATATCTGTTTCTTCCCTTTTGGTGTTCATTTCGTTCACCGTACGGTAGTTGTTTATCTGAAATAAAATTTCGGTTGCAGAAGAAAGAGATTCTCTTTTTGCCAAATCATCTTGTACATCTATACCAATTATAATATCCGCCCCTTTTTTTCTCACCTCATTTATAGGGTAGTTATTTACTACGCCTCCATCTATTAAAATTTGTCCATCAATCTCAGATGGTTCAAAAAGGGAAGGCAATGTGCCACTTGCCATGATGGCTTCTGGCAAATACCCCTTATTCATTAACACGGGCTTGCCGGTTTCTATATTGGTGGCAATACAAATAAAGGGTATGGGTAGCTCATCAAAATCTTCAACGTCTTTTACGTGGTATAGTAATCTTATAAACTCGTTGTAAATGTTCTGTCCGCCAGAAATAGCCTCTGGAAAGCTCACTTTAAAATTATCGAAAGGTAGTGTAAGGGCGTACCGTTCCGCATCGTCCTTTTCGTAAAATGTCTTAGCGTTTCTGGGTAAATTATCGGTTATTAATTGCGATAGGTTAGTAGTTTTGAATATAGAATCTAACTCATTTGCAGTGTATCCTGCGGCATATAGCCCGCCAATAATGGCTCCCATACTTGTGCCACCTACATAGTCTATTTTAATTCCTGCTTCCTCTATAACTTTTAAGGCACCTATGTGTGCCATGCCTTTAGCGCCACCACCACTTAAAACAAGGCCAACTTTTGGTTTTTTTTGAGACCAAGCCAAACTTGAAATTAGCAGTAAAAGAATTGTACAATAGTGCTTACCCATATTAGTTAAAATTCTGATATACTTTCTTTGCTTTATCTATGCCAATGGTTTGGGTTAGGCTTTCTATAGAAGCTTCTTTAATCCTTTTAACGGACTTAAACTTTTTTAGCAGCTGTTCTGCTGTTTTGCTACCTATACCATCTATGCTTTCCAGCTCTGTATTTATAGCGGCCTTACTTCTTTTTTGCCTATGGAAGGTAATTCCAAATCGGTGGGCTTCGTTACGTAACTGCTGTATAATTTTTAAAGTTTCGGATTTTTTATCCAGGTATAACGGAATTGGGTCTTCTGGAAAGTAAATCTCTTCCAAACGTTTTGCAATGCCAATTATCGCTATTTTGCCTCGTAATCCTAACAAATCCAAGCTTTTTAGCGCAGAAGATAATTGCCCTTTTCCACCATCAATAACAATAAGTTGCGGTAAAGGTTCATCTTCGTTCAAAAGTCTTTTATACCTTCTAAAAACCACTTCTTCCATAGAGGCGAAATCATCGGGGCCGTCTACGGTTTTTATATTAAAATGCCTGTAATCTTTCTTAGACGGTTTACCATTCTTAAACACCACGCAGGCGGCAACCGGATTGGTGCCTTGGATGTTGGAGTTGTCAAAACATTCTATATGTGTTGGTTCTGTAGAGAGTCTAAGGTCTGCTTTCATCTGAGCCATTAAGCGCTTGGTATGCCTATCTGGATCAACAATTTTCATTTGTTTAAATTGTTCTTGCCTAAAAGCTTTTGCGTTGTGTAAGGATAGGTCTATCAATCGTTTTTTGTCGCCTAATTTGGGAACGGTTACCCTTACCGGCAGTTCTAATTTTATAGGAAAAGGGAGGTATAGTTCTCTAGAATTGGATTTAAAACGTTGCCGTATTTCTATGATGGCCAAACGCAGCAATTCTTGGTCTGTTTCTTCTAGCTTCTTTTTTATTTCTAGGGTGTGAGACCGTATTATTGCCCCGTTCATAATTTGTAAAAAATTAATATATCCAGCGCTTTCATCAGAAAAGATGGTAAATACATCTACATTGTTGATTTTTGGATTTACAATGGTAGATTTTACTTGGTAATTTTCTAGAACATCTATCTTATCTTTTATTTGTTGGGCCTTTTCAAATTCCATTTCCTGGGCTAGGCGCTTCATTTCTTGTTTAAAGAAGGTAAGGCTACTTTTAAAATTACCTTTTATAATTTCTCTAATATCTGCAATTTGTCTGTTATAGGATTCGGAAGATTGAAGGTCTTCACAAGGAGCTAGACAATTGCCAAGGTGGTACTCTAAACACTTTTTGTACTTATCGGCTTCAATTTTCTCTTTGGATAAATCGTAATTGCAGGTTCTTAAAGGATAAACACTTTTAATAAGGTCTAAAAGTGTTCGTACTGTTTTCATACTCGTATAGGGACCAAAATATTCAGAACCATCTTTTATGAGTTTTCTTGTGGGGAATACTCTTGGAAAACGTTCGTTTTTAATACAAATCCAAGGATAGGTCTTATCGTCTCTTAAAAGTACGTTGTAGCGAGGCCTGTATTTTTTAATTAAGTTATTCTCCAATAAAAGTGCATCGGACTCAGTAGCTACTACAATATGTTTTATAGCTACTATTTTGGAAACTAGAACCCGGGTTTTTCCAGAATCATGTTGCTTGGTAAAATAGGACGAAACTCTTTTTTTAAGGTTTTTTGCCTTACCTACATATAGTATTTTATCTAATTTGTCATAAAACTGATATACCCCGGGGCTATTGGGTAACGTACTTAGCTGAATATCTATAGGGACGGTTTTTGACATATTGCTAAATCAAGCGTTGATTTTTGATTTTAAGTTACGTTCTTTTTTACAAAAATCAGTAGAAATTGTGGAAGCCTAAAAAGTGTTAAGATTGTTTAACTTTTAAATGTTTTGTTTACACGTATGCCTAAAAAATAGTAACAACACCATGTTTGATGTTAAAAATTTTGTAAAAAACATGTATTTCATCGATAAAATTGTGTCTTTCATAGGATTTTAATTCGGTTTATTGTTATATTTAGGGAAACAAAAGATTAATACATGGAAAATTATTTAATTGTTTTGGGCATGTATTTGATTTTGATGTTATTTTTCAAAATATATTTTGCTGTCTCTACAAGAGAGTAGTATTGAGAGAATAAAACCCGAAAAAATCAAGTAACCCCCAAAAGCTGTTTTGCTATAAAGATTTTATAGTTGACTAAAAATGAACTTAGAGTAGATTATAAGAAGAGGAGAGACCTACTTAACTCTACTATAATTGAAGAAAAAAGTATTCAAATTGCCAATAAGGTATTACTGCTACCTATTTGGCAATTTTCTTTTTTTCATATATTCCTGCCCATTCAAAAGCAAAAAGAAATAGATACCTCCCCTTTGTTGTCCCTCTTGCAAGGAAAGGATAAGCATGTAGTGGTGCCAAAGATGGAAAATAACCAAGATTTAATCCATTATCTACTATTGGATAATACCACTTTTAAAACCAATAAGTGGGGTATTCCAGAGCCCCAAGATGGAATTTCTGTTGACGAAGAAAAATTAGATGTTGTCTTTATACCGTTATTGGCCTATGATGTAAAGGGTAATAGGGTGGGTTACGGTAAAGGCTTTTATGACCGCTTTTTAGCTAAATGTAAACCAGAGGTATTAAAAGTAGGCCTGTCTTTTTATGAACCGGAACAATTTATTGATGATGTAGGAGCTACGGATATACCTTTAGATTATTGTATAACTCCAGAAGCGATTTATAAATTCTAGGCCTCGTTTTTAGACGGGGAAGCAAATGCTTTTTTGTTGAAAAGAATTAATACGGCAACACCAACACTTATTGCGCTATCCGCTATATTAAAGATTGGTTCAAAAAACCGGAAACTTTTACCGCCATATTTTGGAACCCATTCTGGCCATGTGGTATCTATCATTGGAAAGTAAAGCATATCTACCACTTTTCCATGAAAAAGCTTTCCATAAGGTTCGCTAGAAAATAGCGTAGCTACTTGATGGTTGCTGTGGTCAAAAATTAAACCGTAAAATACAGAATCTATAATATTGCCTAGCGCACCTGCAAAAATTAAAGATACGGCTAGGATTAAAACCTTTGGGGCTTTCTTCTTAATAATGTCAAAAAGCCAATAGCCTATACCTACAATAGCAAATAACCTAAAAATAGTTAAGAATAGTTTTCCGGCACTATCGGATATAGGCAAGATATCACTCAGCTTTGTACCCCAAGCGGCGCCTTCGTTTTCTATAAATAGGATTTTAAACCAACTAAAAACCGTTACCGATTCTCCAAGTATAAAATTGGTTTTAATATATATTTTACTGATTTGGTCTATCAGTAATACTATGATAATTAGGATTAAGGATTTCTTTAAACTCATCTGTGAACGTAAAATCAAACGCAAAAGTAGCTATATTAATCGACTCTATTAATCCAAATATCGCCTTCTATACTACTAAGGTTAAAAGTGCTGTAACCTTGCACATCTTTTTCTTTGTAAACCTTACCATATTTAGAACTGGCTGCAATAGTTCCATTGCTGTTATTTACATTAATGGAACCTTTCTGGGTCTTAACCTTTACTTGGCCAACAACCTTATTTAAGTTACAATCACCATCTGCCAAAACCACGTTTAATTTTTCAAAAATTCCGGTTATAGTAACATTGGAATTGGTGCCGTGAATTTCTATTTGTTGGGCTTTTGGTAAGCTTATTTGTAAGGAAATAGATATTACTTTGTGGGCGCTTAGCTTATCATTAGGTGCGGTAAAGGTGGGTAAAAAACCGGCGCTGATAAAAATGTTCTGCCCATCTTCTTCTAATTTAATAGCAAGGTCTTTGGCATATTCTCCTTCAATTTTACCCTCAACTATGGCTTGGTTACCTTCTATGGTTTTTACGGTAATTGCATAGCAGTCTGCGGCATCTACATGAAAGTATTTGGTATCTGTAGATGCAAAGGACTTGTGTACCACTTTTTGCGCATAGCAATGGCCAATGCAGCAAACTAGAAATAGGAGTAAACTTCTCAACGGTAGAAACAAAAAAAACGCCCTAAGGCGTTTTTTATTTTTGCATGTTTTTAGCCTCTATACTTAAAGTTGCATGAGGTACTAATTTTAACCGCTCTTTGTTAATTAGTTTACCGGTAACACGGCAAATTCCGTACGTTTTGTTTTCTATACGTAGGATGGCATTTTTTAAGTCGCGTATAAACTTTTCTTGTCTAATAGCCAACTGGGTGTTTGCCTCTTTGCTCATGGTCTCAGAGCCCTCTTCAAAAGCCTTAAAGGTTGGTGAGGTATCATCGGTACCGTTATTACCATCGTTCATATAAGAACTTTTTAAAAGTTCCAAGTGTTGCTTGGCCTTTTCAATTTTAGCCTCTATCAATTCCTTGAATTCGGCCAAATCTTTATCTGAGTATCTAACTTTTAAATCTTCTGCCATTTTTAGTGTTTTTTAATAAACAGTTTTGTATTCACATCGTCAAAAGTTACCGTTGTGCCTTCTTCCAAATTATCTGCCAACATTAGACTTTCCGTCAATGTTTCGCTTTTTAGATAAGCTTCGTTCTGGGTAACCGCTTGTTCTACAATTCCGTCTTTCAATATTTTTAAATCTATCTTATCGGTAACTTCAAATCCTGCGTCTTTTCTAAGATTTTGAATTCTATTCACCAATTCTCTTGCAACCCCTTCTTGTCTAAGGGCATCGTTTATGGTTACATCCAAAGCCACCGTAATAACTCCTGAACTGGCAACCAACCACCCTTCAATATCTTGAGAGGTTATCTCAACATCTGAGAACTGTAAATTAATACTTTTATTTTCTAATGAAAGTGATATTTCGCCTTCTTGTTCAATTTTTTGGATATCTTTTTGTTCTAGCTTGGAAACGGCTGCCGCAATCTGCTTCATTTCCTTGCCGTATTTTGGGCCTAAGACCTTGAAATTAGGTTTTATTTGTTTTACCAAAATGCCAGAAGCATCGTCCATAATTTCTACCTCCTTAACGTTAACTTCGGATTTTACGAGTTCTGAAACTGCCAAAACTTCTTCCTTTTGTTCTTGGTTAAGTACAGGCACCATTACCTTCTGCAACGGTTGTCTTACCTTAATTTTTTCTTTTTGTCTTATAGAAAGCACCAAAGAAGAAATCTTTTGAGCCGTATGCATTTTGCTTTCTAGCTCTTTGTTTACCAAACTTTCATCGTACTCTGGAAAATTGGCCAAATGCACACTTTCCAAGCCTTCTTTGTTGGTTGCGGCATCTAGGTCTTTATACAACCTATCCATAAAAAATGGAGCAATGGGTGCGCCCAGCTTGGCAACGGTAAGTAAACAGGTGTATAGGGTTTGGTATGCAGCAATTTTATCTTGCTGATAGTCTCCTTTCCAGAACCTTCTTCTACCTAGACGTACATACCAGTTACTTAGGTTTTCTTGAACAAAATCTGAAATTGCCCTGGCGGCTTTTGTGGGTTCATAATCCGCATAGGCCTCATCTACCTTTTTAATTACGGTATTGAGTTCGGACAAAATCCACTGATCTAATTCTGTACGTTCCAAAACAGGTATTTCTGCCTCGGAATAATCAAAACCGTCTATGTTGGCGTACAAGGCAAAAAAGGAATAGGTGTTATACAACGTACCAAAAAACTTACGTTTTACCTCGGTTACCCCTTCTATATCAAACTTAAGGTTATCCCATGGGTTTGCGTTGGCAATCATGTACCAACGGGTGGCATCTGCACCATGTTCTGGCAAGGCCTTAAATGGGTCTACCGCATTGCCCAGGCGTTTAGACATTTTTTTACCTTCTTTGTCTAAAACAAGTCCGTTAGAGACTACATTCTTATAGGCTACGGAATCAAAAACCATAGTGGCAATGGCGTGCAAGGTATAGAACCAACCTCTAGTTTGGTCTACCCCTTCAGCAATAAAATCTGCGGGGTAGCTAACACCATTGTCTACCAGTTCTTTGTTCTCGAACGGGTAGTGCCATTGGGCATAGGGCATGGAACCACTATCAAACCAAACATCAATTAAATCGCTCTCTCTACGCATGGGTTTGCCACTTGGCGAAACCAAAGTAATTTGGTCCACCACGTTCTTGTGTAGGTCTACTTGCTCGTAGTTGGCATCAGACATATCGCCAACCACAAAATCTTTAAATACGTCTTCTGCCAACACACCGGCAGCTACCGCTTTTGCCATTTCTTCTTTAAGCTCTGCAACCGAACCAATTATTAGTTCTTCTTGGCCATCTTCCGTTCTCCAGATAGGTAAGGGAATACCCCAGTATCTAGACCTGGACAAGTTCCAATCGTTAGCGTTGGCCAACCAGTTACCAAACCTACCTTCTCCTGTAGCTTTTGGTTTCCAGTTTATGGTTTGGTTTAACTCAAACATACGGTCTTTTACATCCGTAACTTTTATAAACCAAGAATCTAATGGGTAATATAAAATAGGCTTATCGGTACGCCAGCAGTTAGGGTAACTGTGTACGTATTTCTCTACCTTAAAGGCTTTGTTTTCGGTCTTAAGTTTTATGGCAATTTCTACATCTATAGACTTGTCTGGTGCCTCACCATCTGTGTAATATTCGTTTTTAACATATTTACCGCCAAACTCTTTTAGCTCTGGCCTAAACTTACCTTGCAGGTCTACCAACGGAACGGGATTGTTGTTTTGATCTAAAACCAACATGGGAGGTATGGGCGGATTGGCTTGTTTGGCCACAAAGGCATCATCCGCACCAAAAGTAGGCGCAGTATGTACAATACCGGTACCATCTTCCGTGGTTACAAAATCGCCCCCAATAACCCTGAAGGCATTTTCTGCATTCTCGTACGGAAGTACATAATCTATAAGCTGCTCGTATTTAGATTCAATTAAATCGGTTCCTTTTACTTCTGCCAGTACCTGATAAGGGATTTTTTTGTTTTCTGGCTTAAAGTTGGTAAAATCCTCATTGGATTCTGCTGCAAAGAATTTACCAGAAAATTGCTTGTTTACCAATGCTTTTGCTACAACAACTTTGATAGGTTCATAGGTATATTGGTTAAAGGATTGAACCAAGACATAATCTATTTTTGGCCCAACGGTCAATGCCGTGTTAGAAGGCAGTGTCCATGGAGTAGTGGTCCAGGCTAAGAAATAAATGGCTCCGTCAAAAGCTTGCAAGGCCTGTGGCAAACTTTCTTTTACCGCTTTAAACTGTGCTGTTACCGTAGTATCCGTAACGTCTTGGTAGGTTCCTGGTTGGTTTAGCTCATGAGAACTAAGACCGGTACCTGCCTTTGGTGAGTACGGTTGTATGGTGTACCCTTTATAGATTAAGCCTTTATCATAAATCTGTTTTAGCAACCACCAAACAGATTCCATGTATTTAGATTTGTAGGTAATGTACGGGTCGTCCATGTCTACCCAATACCCTACCATTTCTGTCATTTCGTTCCAGACATCGGTATAACGCATTACCGCTTTTTTACAAGCTTCGTTATATTCTTCTATGGTGATTTTTTTACCAATATCTTCTTTGGTGATGCCCAGCTCTTTTTCTACTCCAAGTTCTACCGGTAGGCCGTGGGTATCCCATCCTGCCTTACGTTTAACCTGAAAGCCCTTCATGGTTTTATAACGCGGAAAAATATCTTTAATAGTCCTGGCCATTACGTGGTGGATTCCCGGCATACCGTTAGCAGATGGCGGTCCTTCAAAAAACACGTAACTCTCTTTTCCTTCTCTGGAAGTTATACTCTTTTCAAAGATTTTCTCGTCCTTCCAAAACTTTAAAACTTCCGTTGCGGTCTTTGGTAGGTCTAAACCTTTATATTCTCTAAACTTCTTCTCCATGGGCCTAATAAAATAAGTCTGCGAAATTAAGAATTTTAAAGTATTTACAGGTTTGTAAAAAGATAAAAAGCCCCTACTAAAAGGGGCTTTTATTCAGATTTTTAGTAAGATAGGATTATTTACTACCGGTAATGGTAACATTAACGTTATGTTGCAAAGCAGACGTAAGGGATAATGCTCCTAAATTTAGCCCGGTAGAAGACTCAGCCTCTAGTATGGCTGTAAGTTCTACATTGCCACTGTTCTGGTTTTTATTGTAACCTACAAAGACCAATTCGTACTCACCTTCTTCTACAAAATTTAAACTATAGGCATTGGTAAGCCCACTAACCTCTACAATAGTAACGGCATTGGCAAAGGTTACGTTGCTGCTACTAGAACCTTGTGTTTCGGTTTCTGCATTAAAGGTTTCTTTTTAGTAATCAGAGTTTAGTAATCAGAGAGCCAGCAGATTAAAAATGCTGTATTTTATCGTTTTTAGGGGAAAAAGAATATTTATACGTGACCTTTACCCTATTTTTGTTTCTTAACACTAAAACTATTTAACATGAAAAAATTTGTATTGGCCTTATTGGCATTAACATTAACCACTGGAACATTGGTATCTTGTAAGGAAGCAGCAAAAAAGGCTGAAGAGGCAAAAGAAGCTACTGAAGGAGCCATGAAAGAAGCTGGCGAAGATTTAAAAGAAGCCGGTGAGAGTGTAAAAGAGGCTGGTGAAAATGCTATGAACGAGGCAAAAGAAGCTGGTGAAGGTATGATGAAAGAGGGCGAAAAAGCTGTAGACAGTATTAAAGCTGCTGGCGAAAAAGCCATGGATAGCGCTAAAGAGATGGGTAACGATGCTATGGATAAGGCAAAAGCTGCCGGCGAAGATTTAAAAGAAGCTGCCGATAAAACAGCTAAAGACGTAAAAGACGCAGTTAAAAACTAAGTACTACATTACTGGTTTAAACGGATAACCCTTGGCTACGGCCAAGGGTTTTTTTGTTAGAAAGTGTAGGTAAGCCCTAAAATTAAATTGGTGCCCGCTGCGGCAATACCAGAAGAATAAGACCTATACCTTTGGTCAGTAATATTTTCTAAGGCCATATTGCCTTTAAACTGACCATTGAATTGATAACTTCCCCTAAAATTTAGCGTGTACCAAGATGGGGCATAAGGTTTGCCATTTTGGTCTTGTGCATAAATATAAGTTTTGCTTCGTTCAGA
The DNA here is from genome assembly GCF_056160685.1 of Croceivirga sp. ABH4_376. NCBI lineage: Bacteria > Pseudomonadati > Bacteroidota > Flavobacteriia > Flavobacteriales > Flavobacteriaceae > Croceivirga > Croceivirga sp. ABH4_376. Next base: position 571,322 of record NZ_JBSWXQ010000001.1, read on the forward strand.
GATGGCGAGGTCATCATAAGCTATTTCTGCATTGTAATTTAAAAACAAGTCTGTAGCAAACTTATCTTTCTTCCATTTTAAATGAGCATCTGCAAAGGTTGGGGCCACGTGTCTGGCAGGTGAGTCGGTGCCATCATCGTCTTCTTCTACACCTTCCGTAAACGTTAAATTGCCTTCTAGCTGCCAGTGGTCGTTTAAAAAGGCCTCTGCTCCAAATTCAAAACCATAAACGTAAGCTTTCGCCGCATTTTGTATGGCTTGTACGTTACTCTGTTCGCCATTATAAATTATTGTTGTTTGGCCATTGAAGGTAAAATCACGCCTTACCAATGCATCCACTAAATAGGTGTAGTACGTGGTTGCTTTAAGCATTAATTTATCATTAAAATTTCTGCTAATACCAAAGTCAACATTATAAGCGTATTCTGGCTTTAAATCTGGGTTTGGTACCACCACGGAGCCGGGTTCAGAATCAAAAATCTTTCCTACATCATCAATATTAGGCGCCCTAAAACCGGTAGAACCATTAAGCGTTACTTGTAGGTTGGCCGTTGGAAAATAGCTTAAGCCCAAACTTCCGGTAAGTGCACCTGTTATAAGGTCTGCTTCTTCAAAGGGGAACGGGTAATACGTAGTATCAAAGGTAGCATCTACCCAAACCTGACTGTAGCGTAAACCGGACAATAGGGTTAAATTGGGTTTTAATTGGTACGCTCCACTTACATAGCCGGCAAAGGTTTGCCAAGTAGCCCCGTCTGGATATCTAGATGCCGTTGGCTCCGTTTCTCCGCTGCTTAAATTTAACTGACTTCCAGTAGAATTAACTTTGTTAAAAACATAGCCCAGCCCGTAATACAGTCTTAAATCCCCTATTTTTTTGTTTTCAAAATCCAGGTTTATGGATAGTGCATCTACCTTTTCTTGGGTGGTATACCTAATAGCATCGCCAAAACCCCTATCGTTACGGCTTTCTTCAAAAAATTGATAGGCCGTGGTAAGTTTTACACCGTCGTAAAATTTGTTTTTTCCTTTTTTGGTGATTTGCGAATTGGCCATAAACCACTTTTGTGGACCGTAATACCATTCTGCGGACCTAAGCCCATCTCCAGAACCGTTGGGTCTTATGAGCCGGTCATAACGCGAAAAATTCGTTGTTTCGGAATAATATAAACCAAGATCGTACTCCCAATTGGAGTTGGGTTTGTATTTAAATTTTTGCAGGGCATTAATTTGGTTGTATCCGCTGGTTACTTGCTTTTTAGGGTTTTCATTAGTGGTTAAAACATCCGTACCATTAACCGTGGTTACAAATGTGTTTCTTAAGTAACTGTCCGGGCCGTGGCTACCCATGGTTAAATCACCAAAATTATTATAGCTAAGGCTAGTGTAGCTGGCCCACTTTTTAAAACCTAAGTTTACCGCAGCATGTGCGGTATTTTCATTGCTGGCCGTACTAAATCTGTAGGTGGCTTTGCCCGTAACCGTTGTGCTATCCGTATAGCTTAGTTTTGGGTTTTTGGTATAAAAATTCATGACCCCACCAATAGCATCGCTACCATAGATTACAGAACCGGGACCAAAAATTACCTCGGTGTTTTTAATGCTAAAGGGGTCTATGCTAATTACATTTTGGAGGTTGCCGCCTCTAAATATGGCGTTGTTCATACGTACGCCATCTACGGAGATTAGCACGCGGTTGGTGGCAAAACCACGGATCATGGGGCTGCCCCCGCCCAACTGACTTTTCTGTACAAACACCTTACCACTTTGTTGTAGCAGGTCTGCGGCGGTTTGAGGGTTGGTAAAAGCAATGTCCTTGGCGTTTATAGTTGCAATTTTCTGTGGCACGTCTTTTTTTTGCTGTTCCCATTTAGATACGGATACCACAATTTCTTCTAATTGCTCTGGGTTGGGTTCCAAATAAATGCGGTACCCTTTTTTGGCCAAATTCTTTTTTAAACTCGTGTAGGGTTGAAAAGACAGGTGTTTAAAATAAATGAGTTCATTTCTGGTAAACGCCTTTAAACTGGCCTTACCCGATAAATCTGTTATGGTAGTGGTAGATTTATCTTGGTTGTAAATGGCCACGTTCATAACCGGTTGCCCATTTTCTGCATCTAGAACGGTTACCTCTTGTGCATTGCTAACCAATAGGCCAAATAAGAGAATTAATAGTGTTAGGTTGTTTTGCATTCTTAATTAAAAACTGCGTTTAATACCGCTAGTGATTTTGGTTGCCTAAAGCCGTGCACATGCAATTCATAATACAAAAGCAGTTTTTTAAGCAATTCTTGTCGGTTGGTTTTTGTAATAGTTATCTGCGGTAATGCATCAAAATTTATGCCTAACAGCCTTTTAAAATCATAAATAATAGGTTTTTCTATAAGTGGGTTTAAAGAGGGCGATGCAATGAATTGGCCTTCAAGCAAATCAAAATAATCCAGGGCTTGCTCGGTATCTTCTGGGTAAAACCCCAAGTATTTAGAAAGCTGTAGCATAAACAACAGATGGTAATGGCCCAATTTATCGGTTTTATCCAATAATTGCAGGGATTGTTCTAGGTATTTAAAAAGGCTGGGATCCGCATCACTTTCTTGCAATACATTGGTAAGCAGTTCTGCCAAGAACAGCACTAGACTGTTTTTTAAAATTTCTGCATGTATGGTTTTATACGGAAAATAGACTTTTGCTTCGCGAATGGATTCTAAGGTGCCTTTGTTTTTATGGTTGGCCACCAATTCTAGTTGAGTTAGCGGTTGAAAAAGCGCTGCCTTTAATTTCCCTTTTTTACTAGCCAAGACCCCTTTTAACAAATAGGCTTTTAAACCATCTGTTTGGGTGTACGCCTTAACAATAAGGCTGGTGTCTCCGTATTTTAGGGCAGACAACACAATGGCTTTGGTATGGGTTAGCATTACAAGAAACTTCTAAAAAAGTAAAGATAGTAGAAGCGGTTAAAAAACGGGGCTTAGGCAGGGTTTTGTTTTATGGTTTGGCTAGAAGTCTACTGGATATGCTCACCAAAGGTTGAAAAAAAGAATTTATAGCATTAGAATTTGTAGTTTTATACGAAACAGATATGCGTCTTATGACTGATATCGAATCGTTACAAACAATTTAATTCAAATTTTGCGAAATGAAGAAACTGTATTTATTACTTGGAATTTTAATTGGTCAACTATTTTTCTCTTGTACGTCTGATGACAATTCAAATACACAAGAAACAGATTCAGAAGAACAGGAAGAAAACGACTTATTATTAACCCGGATTGTCTCAAGAAGTATAGAATCTGGAACTGAGAATAGGATTCTTTTTGAAAATGGGCGGCGTCATTTGGACTCTTTGAATTTTGGAGTTGGCACATGGAGTTATTCCAACGGACTATTGGAGAACTACACAATTGTGGACTTTGATGGGAATATTATACAAAGCACTGATTTTGAATTTGACAACCAGGGACGTCTGATCAATTTTAAAGTAACTGACGACCAAGGAAATCTAAATACCAACTCTATTGTATATAGCGACTCAGGGATAACTGCCACTAGGACTGATGACCAAGGCGAGGAATTTCAAATCGACTATATGATAAACGAATTAGGACAAATAATTTCCAATGGAATTGTCGAAGTGACTTTTGAAAATGGAAACGTGAGTTCAGCTACATTTTTTAATTCAAGTACAACGAACTATGAGCATAACACGGAGCTGGAAGTTGCGCCTGCCTACAGAAGCAGGTATAGTATAAATGGTAGTATTAACAATTTCATTATTTGGACAGGAAATTTTGAAGACCGAACAGATGTATACGATAAAAATTATCTAATCAAAGAAATAAGAGAAGACATATTAACTTACGATTTTAGATTTGAGGATGATTTGCCCACTAGTCGTTCCATAAGTATAGCCGACGACAATCAAGAACAACCTGAATTAATTATTCAAGAGCAATTTTTTTACGAATAAAACTGTTTGTAACACCGGCTATAATTCATTGTGGCGGATTTCCTAAAACGGAAATCCTTACTTTTAAGTTAAGGTTAGATTTCGGGCGGAATGTTCACTGCTTGAAATTCCACAACGAAATCATAGCCCAAACGTTACCACACATTTGAGAAAACCAATGATTGAACAATTAATTCAAAGAACAAATACAACAGAGTTCTATCAAAATGGACATTTACATTTGACTAACCTGAATGGTCAAATTGGTCAATTTAAAACAATGGAATTCAATTTTGTTGTGGAAGAATCAGACGATTTCGGAAAAATGCATAATGTGGAACATTGGAGATTAATCGCACATAAAACAATAGATTTTAATGGAATTTATGCCGACTTATACCTTCCATACATAAAGTTGAAAATTTTAACTGACCATCCATTACTTTGGACTTACAATAAAGCGGAATTAGAATGTGAGTTGACAAAGTTTCCTGAAAATCCCAGCGAATTTATTGGCGATTTATTCTTTGAATATGAAAAAGTTACTGGGAATTGGATTTCGCTTCACAAACATTTTTGGTCGTTAAACCAATATTACAAGAAAAACGGAAAAAGACATATATCAATACCAAAATCTTTAAAAGAATCGATTGAAAAGGTATGTAAAAACCACAAAGTGGAATTTAAAATAAAGAAAGAAATTGACGGATATGACAAAGGTTATGCTAATCGACCAAATGCAAAACTCTTGATTTTTGGAAACGAAGATGTTAGTCCAAACGATTTTAGTTTAGGTCAGCCATATATAATAGCAGATGAATTTATTGCAAACCGAAAATAAAAAACGTGTGGTAACATTGTGTATAAGTAATAGGGGTTTGGGTGCTTAAATGATACAAAATGAATAAACTAAAGGTCTGTTATAATCTGAAAAGTTAGTGCATAAAATCTGCTACTTTTCATATACAAGACCATTGTGCTCAATAAAATCTAACTGAACAAAATGGGAATAATTTTTCCACTTATTACTGGCCTACTTCTTTTCTATGCCAATTTCCAATCAGGGAAAAAATTAAAGAAAAATGTTCATGGTCAGTTTCATCTTAGGCTGAACAAGAGTTATAAATGGATTGGGATTGTTTGTTGCATTATCGGTTCATTTCTATTGAATGCCGCAATTAGTCATTGGAATGAGGAAATTGCATTTTTCGCTCCGCTTGCTGTATTAATATTCTTCGTAATGGGAATTGTTATTTTGGTATGGTACTATAATTATCAATTGGTTTTCGACGATAGGAGAATAATTTCAACGAACTGGATGAGAAAAAAACGGATAATTGAATGGAGTGATATTGAAAACATTAAATTCAATACAAAATCAGGATATTTAAAACTCTATACGAAACTGGAAAAAATAATAATTTTACAGCACTCCACAGGATTTATAGAATTTCTTAAACTAATGGAGTTAAAAACCAAGTTCAGGGCAGAGGAATTAAGGATTTTCCTTAAAATATAAATTACTGAGCACAACAAAGAACTGAATTAAAAAACGGTTACTGTATTGATATAATCTCAACCCAGTTAAAACAAAAAAGCCCTTGCAAACTAATCTTGCAAGGGCTTTTTTTATGCTTTAGCGGTTTAGATAACCCCTTGGGCCAACATAGCGTCTGCTACTTTAACAAAGCCTGCAATGTTTGCGCCTTTTACATAGTTACAATACCCATCTTCATCTTTACCATAGGCAATACAAGAGTTGTGAATGTCGTTCATAATGCCTTTTAAGCGCTCGTCTACCTCTTCTCTTGTCCAAGAAATACGTAAAGAGTTCTGAGACATTTCTAGACCAGAAGTGGCTACACCACCGGCATTTGAGGCCTTACCAGGGGCAAAAAGTATTTTTGCCTCATGAAAAGCGTGTATGGCTTCTGGCGTAGACGGCATGTTTGCGCCTTCGGCCACGGCAATACAACCGTTTTTAAGAAGCAACTGGGCATCGTCCCCGTTTAATTCGTTTTGCGTAGCACAAGGCAATGCTACGTGGCAAGCAACTTCCCATGGCGTTTTGCCGGCGTGGTAGCTTGCATTGGGGTACTGTTCTACATATTCAGAGATTCTACCCCTCTTGTTGTTCTTTAGGTCCATAACAAAGGCTAGTTTTTCGGTATCTATACCGTCCTTGTCATGTATGTAACCGCCAGAATCGGACAAGGTTAATACCTTACCGCCCAATTGCAATACCTTTTCTGCGGCATATTGGGCAACGTTACCAGAACCAGAGATAACCACTTCTTTACCTTCAAAAGTTTCGCCTTTGGTCTTAAGCATGCTATCTGCAAAGTACACCGTACCATAACCGGTAGCTTCTGGTCTAATTAAAGAACCACCCCAAGAAAGCCCCTTACCGGTAAGTACCCCGGTAAACTCGTTTCTAATTTTCTTGTACATACCAAATAGGAAACCAATTTCACGGGCACCTACGCCAATATCCCCGGCAGGTACATCTGTGTTGGGTCCAATATGTCTACACAATTCCGTCATAAAGGCGTGGCAAAAACGCATAATTTCGTCGTCAGATTTTCCTTTTGGGTCAAAATCTGAACCTCCTTTACCACCACCCATAGGTAGTGTGGTTAAACTATTTTTGAATACTTGCTCAAAAGCCAAGAATTTTAAAACACTGGCATTTACCGTAGGGTGAAAACGCAACCCGCCCTTGTAAGGCCCAATTGCAGAATTCATTTGAATTCTATACCCTCTGTTTACGTGTATCTCACCATCGTCATCTACCCATGCCACACGGAAAGAGATAAGTCTTTCTGGTTCTACCATGCGTAACAAGATGTTTTTACCATGGTAAATATCATGTTGTACTATATAAGGTATTACGGTTTCGGCTACTTCCTGTACCGCTTGGATAAATTCTGGTTCATGCCCGTTACGCGCAATCACCTCATCCATAAATGCTTTTATTTTTTGTTCTTCCATAGTTGGATTAATAAATTGTTATCAAAACCTAATTTTACAGCTGTGTTTTTGTAGAATTAGAAATTTAGGCGCAAAATTATGCTATTTATGTAATTTGCAAGCCTTTTTATGATAATTTTTCAATCGTTTTCGTTGAGTACGCTTTTTAAGTCGTCAATTAGGTCTTCTACGGCTTCTATACCAACACTTAAACGTATTAAATTTGGGGTTATTCCATTCTTTAGTTGTTCGTTTTTGGGCATACTGCCATGGCTCATGGTGGCCGGGTGCCCAATTAGGCTTTCTACCCCGCCCAAAGATTCTGCTAGGGTAAATAAGTTTAATCGCTGAATACATGCAATCGTGGCATTTTGGTCGCTATCTTTTAATTTAAAAGCCAACATTCCGCCAAAATCCCGCATTTGTTTTTTGGCAATATCATGATTGGGATGCTCTGGAAAACCTGGCCAAAAAACGCTTTCAATTTTAGGGTGATTTTTAAGAAACACCGCAATTTTAGCCGTATTCTCACAATGGCGCTGCATACGTATGGCCAATGTTTTAATGCCCCTAAGCACTAAAAAGCTATCCATGGGGCCACAGATTGCTCCCGTACTATTGGTAATGAACCTTAACCTTTCTGCCAGGGCCTCATCTTTTACTACCAAAGCCCCCGCAATAACATCACTATGCCCGCCCAAATATTTTGTGGCAGAATGCATAACAATATCCGCACCCAGATTTAGGGGTTGCTGCAAATAGGGCGATGCAAACGTATTGTCTACCGCCAACAAAATATCTGTACCTTTTAGTTGTGTGGCAATGGCCGCTATATCTACTAGTTGTAGCATAGGGTTGGTGGGGCTTTCTAGCCAAACCATTTTGGTATCCGTGTTCAAATGTTTAGATAGGTCTTGGGCATGGCCCAAGTCTATAAACTTAAAAACGAGACCATACTGTTCAAAAATTCCTTTAAACAGTCTAAAACTACCTCCATAGATGTCTTGTGTGCAGATTACTTCATCGCCAGGTTTTAACAGTTTAACCACAGCATCTACCGCTGCCATACCACTGGCATAGGCAAAAGCATGGCTGCCCTGTTCCAAACTTTTTAGGCTGTTTTCCAATGCCGTCCGTGTTGGGTTGGCGCCCCTAGAATAGCCATAACCTAAATTTTTACCCGGGGCGGTTTGCGCATAGGTAGAGGTTTGGTATATGGGCGGCATTACGGCGCCGTAGGCCTTGTCTGGCTGTTGCCCGCCATGGATGGCAGCTGTTTCAAAACGGTAGGTTTTTTTATTCATTGCGCATGTTCTTAGGTTATAAAAGTATGGTTACTTTTGGAACTACCTAAATATGATTATGAAAATAAAATTCCCTTTATACGTATTGGTTTTACTGATTTTTTCTTGTGCTGGCGAACAAAAATTAGCCGTAGAAACGCAAGAATTTAAAACAACGGCTTGTGATGCTTGTTTGGATGCGCAGCTAAATTTACCCCGTTTTACAGATGAAACGGACTTGGCCAAAACCATTAACAGTACCCTTGATGCCGAAGTAATTTCTTTGTTGAATTTTAACGATGAGGTAAGCCTAAATTCGGTTGATGAGGCCTTAAAGGCTTTTGAGGCTAGTTTTACAGAATTAAAAACCCAATACGGGGACGATATGATTCCTTGGGAAGCCAATATTGAAGGTAAGGTATTTTATGAAACGGATTCTTTGGTAACCCTACAAATGCAAACCTATATGTTTACAGGTGGCGCGCACGGCTATAGTGCTGTAAATTTTTTGAACTTTTCTAAACAAGCCGCCCTATTGTTGGCGCCCGAAGATTTGTTTGTAGCCCTAGACGAATTTAAAGCTATGGCAGAACAGGAATTTAGAAAGCAAGAAAATATACCGGCGGACAAACCCATTAACCATACTGGTCTTATGTTTGAGGACGATGTTTTTCAATTACCTACCAATATAGGTTACGGGCCAGAAGGCCTGCTGTTGTGGTACAATCAATATGAAATTGCTTCGTATGCAGACGGGTCAATTACCCTTACCTTGCCATATGAAAAGGTAAATCCGTACCTAGTGGTAAAAGGAAAGATAGTAACGAACTAAGGCTATTTTACAGCTCTTTTAAGTGCTAGGATATTCCCAAAATGCATCCCTTCATGAAATAAATTGAAGTTTATGGCATCTTCCACGGAATTTAAGGTAACGCCAAAGCTAGTTGGGTAAGTTTTAAAGTCCTTGAATTTACCGGCCTTGTAATCTTTTAAGGTTTGGGCAGGCAACTGTGTCAACAGTTCTAGTACCTGTTCAAATTCAGCATCAGACGGATTTTCTTCTGGGAACGTACCCTTTCTGTATTTTGCTACCAGGTCGTCAGAAATATTCATTTCCAACCCACTTAGTTTGTAGATTAACAATTGCTCGGTAACCACGGTATGGGCAACATTCCACCAAATATTATTGTTAAACCCTTCCGGTATGTGGAATAAGACGTCTTTATCTAAGGTTGTTAAAAAATCCTTTAGTTTACTTCTATTTTGTTGGCAGATTGTAAATAGTTGTTCCATGGTATGTATATCTGTGTCCAAAAATAGGGTAATCGCATTTAATTGGGTTACTTTGTACGTCTAAAGTTCGTTTAAAAATGAAGACTATATTTTACCTAGCTACTTGCAAAACCTGTCAGAAAATTTTAGAAGCATTAAAACCATTAGATGGGGTAGAACTTAGGGAAATTAAAGAAAAAGGGGTAACCGAAGAAGAGTTGGAACACATGCGTTCCCTTACAGATAGCTACGAGTCTTTGTTTAGTAGAAGGGCCATGCTTTTTCGCCAGCGTAATTTAAAGGAGCAAAAACTAGAAGAGACCGATTATAAGAATCTTATTTTAGAGCATTATACCTTTTTAAAACGCCCGGTAGTAATGGTAGACGATGCTATATTTATAGGTAACGCTAAAAAACAAGTAGAAGCGGCCAAAGAAGCGCTCCACGGATGAGCAAACGTACGCTAGCCATATTAGCGGCTTTTGGTGCCACCTTGATCTATGCCCTAAACCACACCATTGCAAAAGGGGTTATGCCAACGCATGTTAAACCCTTTGCGTTTATTTTTTTAAGGGTAACCGGGGCGGCCATCTTATTCTGGCTTATTTCCTTTTTTGGACCTAAAGAAAAAATAGAAAAGTCTGATTACTTACGCATGTTTTTTGCCGCGCTATTGGGTATGGTAATAAACATGTTGGCCTTTTTTAAGGGGTTGCAATTGTCTACCCCCATTAACAGCGCGGTATTGGTAACCATAAGTCCTATTGTCATTGTTATTTTATCCGCTCTATTTTTAAGTGAAAAAGTAACCTTTAATAAGGGTCTAGGTATTTTTTTGGGTTTGGTAGGTGCATTGGGTTCCATACTTTTTGGTGCCGAATTAAGACAAGATGCCCCCAATATCCCTTTGGGTAATTTTTTAATGATCGTAAATGCTACCGCCTACGGTTCTTACTTGGTAGTGGCAAAAAAATTGGTGACCAAATACCACCCATTTACCTTTATGAAATGGTTGTTTACTATTGCGGTGGTAATTAATTTTCCTATAACCATTGGGGAATTTATGGAAATACAATGGGCCACCATGCCCTTATGGGCTTATGGCGTAATCCTTTTTGTGATTTTAGGCACCACATTTTGCACCTATCTTTTTAATATCTATGCCATGACCCAACTACGCGCCAGTACAATTGGGGCATTTATCTACTTGCAACCGGTACTAGGTATCTTATTTGCCATAGCCGTAGGCAAAGACCAACTAACCTTGGTAAAAGTGCTGGCAGGCTGCTGTGTACTTGTAGGAGTCTATTTGGCCAGTAAAAAACCTAAACCAAATCCTTAGGCAAACGAACGTGTTTACGGGTGTCTTCTTTGGTCAAGAATTTAAAATCAGCCGCTTTTTCTTCTGCCATAAAAGTTTGCAGAATTTCATCTGGTAAACCGGTAAGACTTCGTTTTCTCATATCAATAAAAGCACCCATCATTTCGCAATGGCCAACATTTTTACCAGCTGCATCGTAAAAGTTATGGTGAAACTCAAAAAACATCCCGTCCTTGCTAAGACCTTTCCATTCTAAAGAAACACGAATGGGCTTGCCCGGAAAAACTTCTTTAAAATAATACATATGCTCGTAAAAGACCACGGGCCCAATTCCAAAGGCTTCAAACTCCTTATGGCCAAAGCCAATCTTAGATAAGTAGGCCATACGGGTATGGCTCATAAAATTAATGTAAGCAGAATTTGCCAAGTGTCTATTGGCATCTACATCACTCCATCTAACTTCAAATTCTTTTAAAAACATAGATTGATTTTTATTATGCATGCATAGGATTGATAAAAATAGCATAGATTTGAAGACAAACTGTATTTAAAACTGAATTATTATGAATCCGAATACACCATTTTTAGACAGACTTTCCTTGCCAGCCATTGCTGCGCCTATGTTTTTAATCTCTGGACCAGAGTTGGTAATAGCATGTTGTAAAAATGGGATAGTAGGTACGTTCCCAGCTTTGAACCAACGTACAAGTGAAGGTTTTGAGGAATGGTTAATTCAGATAAAGACAGAATTGAGCAGGTGGGAAGAAGAAACCGGTAAAAAAGCGGCACCGTTTGGTGTAAATATTGTTGTGCATCCAACCAACCCACGAGTAGAAGCCGATGTTAAATTGTGCGTAAAACACAAAGTGCCTTTGGTAATAACCTCTTTAGGAGCCGTACAAATGGTTGTAGATGCCATACATAGTTATGGTGGTTTGGTTTTTCATGATGTTATAAAAAAGCGCCACGCCAAAAAGGCTGCCGGTGCAGGAGTAGATGGTCTAATATTAGTAGCTGCCGGTGCCGGCGGGCACGCAGGAACCATTAATCCTATGACTTTGGTGGCAGAAACAAAGACGTTCTTTGATAAAACCATTATTCTGTCCGGTTGTATCAGCACGGGTAGGGATATTGCTTCGGCCATGCAAATGGGAGCAGATTTTGCATACATGGGTACGCGTTTTATCAATACCGAAGAAAGCTACGCTCCAGAAGATTATCAAAAAATGATAGAAGATGCTGGGGCTAGTGATGTTACCTATACCGCTGCAATTTCTGGTGTACATGCTAATTTTTTAACCGCAAGCCTAGATGCTGCCGGTTTAACCAAAGAAGACTTGGAAAAGGACCAAAAAATAGATTTTGGTAAAGAAATGGACACGGAACACAAAGCTTGGAAAACCATCTGGAGTGCTGGTCAAGGTTCTGCCAGTATACATGAGACCTTACCCGTTAACGAACTGGTGGGCAAGCTTAAAGCGGAATTTAAAGCAGCTATACAAGAACAAGCCAAATTACTGGAAACTTTTCCTAGGGATTAAAACAAATTTTAATAGGAAACTTTTTTAAGGTCTGCCAAATATTGGTGTACTTGGCTAACGGCCATTGAACCTTCGCCCACGGCAGAAGCTACGCGTTTTACGGAGCCTTTTCTAACATCACCCACGGCAAAGAAGCCGGGTATACTGGTTTCTAAAGACTGTGGTTTGCGTTCTTTAAAGATTTTGCACTGTAAAAGTTTTTCTTTTTTAATTCCCGGACCTGTACAGATAAAGCCTTTTTCGTCTGTTTCAACCAAGTCCGCAACCCATTCGGTACAGGGTTTGGCCCCTATAAACGTAAACAAATTGGTAATTGGTTTTTTAGCATTGCCCTGGGTTTTATGCTGCAGAACAACAGCTTCTAAATGGTATTGGCCATGCAGTTCTGTTACCTGGGTAGATTTTAAAACGGTTATGTTATCCGTAGCGTTGATGCGTTGTACCAGATAGTCGCTCATTTTGGCTCCTAAATCATCGCCCCTTATAATTACATAAACGGTTTTGGCGTGGTCTGCCAAAAACATAGCGGCCTGGCCTGCAGAATTACCACCGCCTACTACGCCAACTATTTCATTTTTACAGGCAGAAGCATTCATGCCGGTTGCGGAATAGAAAACACCGCTTCCTTCATATTTTTCGATGTTGGAAATGGGCAATTGTCTGTAATCGGCTCCGGTAGCCGCAACTATAGCTTTGGTTTTGATTACCTTATTATTGGTGGCGCTAACCGTAAAAACCCCTTGTTCATAGCTAATGCTTTCTGCCTTATGTGGTATGGATATGTTACAGCCGAATTTCTGTGCCTGTATGTAGGCATTGTTGGCCAAATCCCTACCAGATATCCCCGTTGGAAATCCCAAATAATTTTCAATTTTAGAACTTTTTCCCGCTTGTCCGCCAGGAGCCTTTCCATCTATGGTAACAACGTTTAACCCCTCAGATGCCGCATAAACGCTAGCGGCCAATCCGGCCGGTCCTGCGCCAATTACTAGAACATCAAAAATGGTGTCATCAAACTCCATTAAAACGCCGGTGTATCTAGCCAATTCTTCTAGTGTGGGGTTTTGGCACATTTTTGCCTCGCTATTAATTAAAATAGGCAAGTCTTCTTGGGTTAGCCCAAAATGAGTGAGTAAATCTTCCGCGTTTTCTGAAATATTTACGTCCAGAAAATTATACCACAGGTGATTTTTATCCATAAAATCCCGTATGGCGTAGGTCTCTTTTGAGTTAGACGTGCCAATTAGTTTTAGGCCACCTTCGTATTGCGAGAGCACGGTTTCTTGGCGTAACAGAAAGGCGTTCAATAGGATATCGCTAATATCGCTATGTGCAGAAATTGCTTTTTTAAGTTGTTTGGGAGAAATTCTAAGAACACATGTTTTGGGTTGTGCTACACCATTGAATTGAGAACTTCTATGGGATAACATGCCGCTATCTCCGGTAAATTCATTCTTTTTATGAATGGTTATGGGCTTATGTTGATCTGCAGGATTCTCAATAGTTATACTTCCGGCCATTACCACAAAAAAATCATATTGCTGATCTCCAATCTTAAAAAGGATAGTGGTTTCTGCAAAGCTTTCTATCTCCCCGTAATTCTTTAAAACCCCAATTTGTCTGGCTGTTAACTCTGGAAATCGTGCATCTTTCATGTTGGTAATTTAAAATTATCGGTTTAACTGGGGTGCCAGTATAATTTTTAGCGCCATTTACTTTAAAAATAATATAACTTTTCTACTATTGCTAGCTTTTTGTAAAATCGTAGTTTGGTGCTTTAATTTTTGCGTATGCCCTTGATTCCTTCAGACTATAAGCCCCCGTTTTTATTTAAAAATGGACATTTTTCTACTATTTATGCAGGCTTGGTACGTAAGATTAATGGCGTATTACAACGCAGAGAACGTTTAGAATTACCAGATGGCGATTTTTTAGACTTAGATTGGTCTGAAGCGAATGCGACCACCAATCAAATATGTATTTTATTACATGGTTTAGAAGGGAGCGCACAAAGACATTATATAACGGGTAGTGCAAAAATTTTAAACCAAAGAGGAATAGATACCTGTGCGATAAATTTTAGGGGTTGCAGTGGAGAGCCTAATAGACTATATAGCAGCTACCACTCTGGGCATACGCAAGATTTAGAGTTTGTGATCAATCACGTTTTGAACCAGAATAAATACAATACTATTTTTTTGAAAGGATTTAGTTTGGGTGCCAACGTAATTTTGAAATTTTTGGGAGAAAAAGGATCGCAAGCTCCGGTTACTGCGGCAGTAGCCGTTTCTGTACCGTGTGACCTAAAAAGTGCCTGTAACCAACTTTTAGCAAGGAAAAATGCGCTGTATTCCCATCGATTTAAGAAAACCTTACTGGAAAAACTGAAGGAGAAACAACAAAAATTCCCAGATAAGTTAAGCAATACAGCAATTGACGGCATACAAACCCTGAAGGACTTTGATGACGTCTACACCGGACCAGCGCATGGGTTTAAGGATGCGCTGGATTATTATAAAAAAGCAAGTTCTAAACAATTTTTACATGCCATTACCGTACCTACTTTGATAATTAATGCCGCCAATGATTCTTTTTTAGGTCCGGAGTGTTATCCCTACCAAGAAGCCGAAGCCAATGATTATTTAAGTTTGGAAGTACCTTATTTTGGAGGACATGTTGGTTTTTGGGGTAAAAACAATATTAGTTATACGGAAAACCGTTGTGTGGCTTTCTTTGCCAGTGTTCTAAATAAATAGTTTTGTATTTTGCTGGTATTGAGTTACTTTTAAGCATCACGTAACCATTTATTTTTATGCCACTAAGGAAAATTGCAATAGCGATTACCCTATTACTTTTATTTGGCTGTATAAAAAGTGAAGATTTTGATACACCCAATAAAAACTGTTCAGAAATCTTATTGCCCAATACCACATTTAAAGCGGTAAAAGACTTGTATAAGGGTGACTTACTATTAATTACAGAAGACTTGATTATAGAAGGTTTTGTAATTTCTTCTGATCAGGCAGGTAATTTTTTTGGTACCATACATTTGCAAGATACAGCTGAAAATCCAACAGAGGGGATACAACTATTATTAGATTTAAGGTCAAGTTATTTGCAATATCCCATAGGCACCAAAGTATTGCTAAAGCTAAAAGGGCTGTATTTAGGTAAACAAAAAGGTGCATTTGTGTTGGGTGGAACATTTGCGGCGTTTGGTACCACAAGCGTTGGTAGATTACCTGCATTAAAGATTCCAGAACATGTACTGGTTGCATGCAATAACCCAGTGGGTCTTGTACCAAAAACAATTGATCTAGCTGATGTTGATACTACCTTGACCAGTACCTTGGTTCAATTTTCAAGGGTAGAAGTAATAGCTGCGGAACAAGATAGTACCTATGCTGTAGCAGAAATGGAAACCACCCGAACGCTTATAGATTGTAATGATGCAACAGTTACGTTGTTAAACAGCGGCTATTCCAATTTTCAAGCGCAGCAATTGCCCAGCGGTAGTGGTACGGCAAGCGGCATATTGGTTAGGGATAGGAATAACACTTTTTTGGCGATTAGGGATACAACCGACTTAAATTTTACCCAAGAACAATGCCCTGATTTGATTACGGAATTTACCACGGATAAGCTATTTTTTACAGAGCTGGCAGATCCCAACAACAACGCAGATGCACGTTTTATAGAATTGTATTACGCTGGGGAAGAAACATTGCCTCTAATGGGTTGGTCTATTGTTCGGTATACCAACGCCAATACGGAAATTGGCTCTACCCTAGACTTGTCTGAAATTACCCTTACACCCAACAGTTTTTTGGTCATGGCCAAAAATGCCCAAGAATTTGAAGCTACTTTTGGTTTTGCTCCAAATTTGGAAGCTGGTAGTAATAGCCCTGCGGATTCTAATGGAGACGACAATCTTTTTCTAATAGACCCTTTTGGAACGGTGATAGATGCTTTTGGTATTGTAGGTGAGGATGGCACAGGCACCAATCATGAGTTTGAGGATGGAAAAGCCGTAAGAAATTCAGGAATAGAGACGGCTAATTCTAATTATGATTTCACGGAATGGATGCTTTACAATGATACCGGTGACAGCGGCACCATAAATCAACCTCAAAATGCACCAGAAGATTTTAATCCAGGGGTTAGAGATTAACAAACTTTAAAGAGGTTTAAGTAAATTTATGGTTATCTTCAAATTGCAATTATGGAAGAGAAAAAAGAGTTTTTTAACGACATACGAAATGGGGATGCAACCACGGTTGCCCAAAAATTAAAAGCAACGCCAAGTCTAATCAACGCCAAGGACGAGCGTGGGTCTACACCCTTGATTTTAGCAGCTTATTATGGGCATTTGTCCGTGGTAGAGGTGCTATTAGAAAAAAATATACTAATAGATGTTAAGGATGGAACGGGTAACACCGCGCTTATGGGTGTTTGTTTTAAGGGGTATACAGAAGTAGCAAAGGTATTAATTGATAAAGGTGCAGATGTAAACCAAACCAATTCTATGGGTGGAACCTGTTTAATCTACGCGGCTACTTTTAACCATACCAATATTGTAAAGCTCTTACTGGTCAATGGTGCCAATAAAAATGCAAAAGACGCAAGGGGCCATACCGCTTTAGACCATGCTAGAATGCAAGGAGCAACAGAATTGGTTAACCTATTGCAATAAATAATGGATAACAAAAGTTCGTTAAACGCCATTAAACAGATGATTGGTATAGCGGATGTTGGATTGCTATATGCCAAAGACCATTATGATAGGGAGCGTTATACAGCTATAAAGAAGATAGCATTAGACCTGCTAGTAGAGGTCACTGATCAACCTTTAGATAAATTATCAAACTTCTTCTTACCTGTAAAAAATTACCCCACGGTTAAGGTAGATGTTAGGGCTTTGGTACTAAATAATGAGGATCAAGTATTGCTTGCCCAAGAAAGTTCAGATAAAAAATGGACTTTACCAGGTGGCTGGGCAGATGTGGGTTACAGTCCAAAAGAAATAGCAGAGAACGAGGTAAGGGAAGAAACCGGAATTAAGGTAAAAGCCAAACGCTTACTTGCAGTATATGATAAGCAGAGGCACCCCCATCCGCCAGAACCTTTCTACGTGTACAAAATGGTCTTTTTATGTACGTATGTAGCAGGTAATCTCAAACCTGGTTTTGATATGTTAGGTGCCCATTGGTTTTCTTTAATTGGTTTACCAGAATTATCTACCAATCGTATTTTAAAAGAACAGATTTTAAGTCTGTGTACAAAAGTTAGAAATAATGACCTTTCGGTTTATTTTGATTAAATGGATTCAAATTTGGAAATAGCGTTAATACAAACCCATTTGATTTGGGAGAACCCTATTGCGAACAGAAAAAATATTGAAGCTAAGCTACAGCACATTAATAAAGAAGTAGCTATAGTAGTACTTCCAGAAATGTTTACCACGGGCTTTACCATGAAGCCCGAAAATGTTACTCAAGAAGAGGGTGATAGCACATTGGAATGGTTAAAAAAACTTGCAAGCACGTATGGATTTGCTTTGGTAGGAAGTACCATATGGCAAGAACAAGCCAATTATTACAACAGGTTGTTTTTTGTAACACCTTCTGGTAACGTACATAGTTATGATAAAAAGCACACCTTTACCCTTGCCGGCGAGGATAAGGTTTATAAAGCTGGAGGGGAACATTTAATTATTACTTACAAGGGGTTTAAAATATGTCCGTTAATCTGTTACGATTTACGTTTTCCGGTATGGGCCAGAAATACGGTAGATTATGATGTTCTATTGTACGTGGCAAATTGGCCAAAACCAAGAATTAATGCTTGGGATGCGTTGCTAAAAGCTAGGGCCATAGAAAACATGGCGTATTGCATTGGCGTAAACCGAATTGGTATAGATGGTATAGGTTATGAATATCCGGGTCATTCTGCGGTCTATGACGTTTTGGGACAACAAAAGGTATTTTCTCAAAAGGAAGAAGTTCTTTATGCGACCTTAAGCAAGGAACACATTAAGTTGCATAGAAATAAACTTCGCTTTTTAGAAGATAGAGACCAATTTACTCTTTTATAGTAAAGGTGTTTTCATATTCCGAAAAGGCTCTTACTTCTATAATATCTGGATAATAAACTACTTTTTCCGGTTGTATTTTTTCGAGGTAATTTCCACTGTCCCATTTCCCATTTCCGTTTGCGTCAAAAATTACGCGTATTTGATATTCATTGGGTAGAATTTTTGGAAAATCAATAGGCTTATCTTCCTCAAGATAAACTTCTCTTACCAACTCATCCTTTTTATTGGTTAATTGCACGATTAGTGGATAAGTTATGTCGCCTTTAATATTAAACCTTAAATCACCATAATCTGCATAGCTGGCAGTTGTAAGTTTTATTTGTAAGGTGTCGTTTTGTGTGCCAAAAAAATCGGTAATGGCACCTGGCAGTGCACTTACATAATAATTTTGGTTATCCAAAAGTTCAAAATTCAAGTTTACTTTGTTCTTTATGGTATCTAGCTTGGAATAAAAATTCACGTTGGTAGAATCTTTGTCTAAAATAGAAATATATGCGGTGTCTATTGCGGTTAACGGGGTATTGGCAGAAAAATAAAAAGACTCTTCAAAATTAATCTTACTGCTATGGCTTGGCGCTATTTTTAAACTATCTAAAGGGAGTTTACGCGTTTTTACCGTAAAGGTATCTATCAGTTTTTTCTGCTCATTGATTACCGTAAAAAGTATGGAATCTAGGTCTGTAGGGGTTAACCAATAATTCAAGGTATCTTTTTCTACCTCTTTTCTTACTAAAGTTTTTACAGAATCTGGTAAAGTGGTTAACGGGGTTATTTGCAAACTATCGCCATTGCCCTGATAACCAAAAATAATTCTGTTCTTAGCAACATAACTAGGCACGGATGCCTTGTAGTCTGGAACTTCTTGAAATAATTTTAATAAATAAATAGAGTCTGTTGGTAGAGTAATAGTGTCTTCTAGAAAACCTATTTTATCCGCTCTTTGGTCAAACACATTATTTTTTGCCTTGTCTTTTAAAGCAAATAGTTTGTATTGCCCGGCTTTTAAATACCGCAAGGTGAAAACGGGCAAGCTATCCAACGTATTGGTCATATAATTGGGAGGATATTTATAAACGGTAGAGTCGTTATAAGCACTATCCATTTCGTACAACATAACACTTATAAATTCGTCTGCTTTGTGGTTAAAGGCGTCTCTAACAGCTCCAGTTAAGGTTAAAGAGTCGATAACATCTCCGGTAGAAAAAACAAAAGTTAATAAGTTGTAAGGGTTACCCTCGTTATGGTCTACTACGCTCTGTCCAAAATTTATGGTATATGTTGTGTTTTCCCTAAGTGTGTCTTTAAAAACCAACTCTATAGTTTTACTTGCACTACCTTGTGGTTTAATTTCCGGTTGGTATTTTAATGGAGGGGAAATTATTAATTGCTCCTGTACATCCTTAAGTTTTATATACTCATCAAAGGTTAGTTTTATTCTGTCGCCTTTAAAATTCTTGGTAAGGTTCTCCGGTTCTGTTTTAACTAGTTTAGGTGGTGTAACATCTTTGGGTCCACCAGAGGGGCTACCCCTTCTGGCACATTGCCATAATGAAACACAAACAAGCATTAAAAATAGAAAACTAAAAAACCGTTGTACTAATTTCATTTATTTGATACTATTCTTAGGCAAAGAAACAACTAATTACCAAAAGCCAAAGTTAAGGAGTGTTAAGGCACAAAAGCTATAGTGGCCACATAAATGCTAATGTTTTCGTGTTTGTACAGGGCATTGGCGCAAGATTCTATGGTAGCACCGGTGGTTATTACATCATCTATTAATAAAATAGTACTATTACTTAGGTCTACGCTAGGGTTTGGTTCGTAAAGATTTTTAGTGTTCAGCCATCTATTCAATCGGTTTTTTTTGGTTTGGGTTTTTGTATTGGCCGTTTTAATTAAAGCATTCTCTTTGTACTGGGTATTTAAAAGGCTTGCTAACTCTTTTCCAAAACCTTCTAACTGATTGTAACCTCGTTTTTTTTGTTTTTTAGGATGTAATGGAACTGGAACTATAAAATCTATGGTGGGCAAGGTATTTTCTGCTAAAATTTGTTGTCCAAACCATTGACCTAAAAAATTTCCAATTTTTTTCTGTCTAGAATATTTTAAATAATGCAACAGTTGTTTCACCTTTCCGGGATTATAAAAATATAAGAATGAAGATGCCTTTTTTATTTGGCAGCGCCCGTAAAATATACGGTCAACGGCATTCTCTTGGGTAAAATTGAATTCGGTGAAAGGTAAATCATGCCGACAAACGGTACACAAAAAGTGCTCTCCCCTATATAATTTGCCATTACATCCAAAACATACCTTTGGCAATAGGATAGAGTTAATATCGTTTATTATATTTGACAACCAATTTGAAAACAAATCTTTGACCTGCATATCAGCGACTTAACCAATGGAATCCCAAGATACCAATTTCAATTACAAGATTATACTTGCGGCACTTGTTGCGGTTATCATCGCTATTCTAATTGCGTTCTACTATAGTTATGCGCAAAGTCAAAATCAACTTACGTATTTAGAAGACGAAAAAAAGCTGCTTGTAAAAGACCTTTCTATAATGAAAGCAGAGGTAGATCGTTTGGCAGGATTAAATGAGGTAAGTGATATAGAACTACGTTCATCACAATATAGAATAGATGAGTTGATGGACTCCGTAGGTCGTCTAAATTTTAATATTTTAAAGTTGAAAGACGATAGAAAGGCACTAAGAAAATTAGAGGCCAAGTTCGATAGCTTAAAAATCAAGAATAACTTTTTACGATACAATAATAGGTTGCTTACGGATAAGTACCAGAGAACGGTAGAGCAAATAGAAGATTTACGGGGTAGAACCAGTTCTTTGGCCAAAGCGGAGGAAGTTGCTAGAAAACGCAATGTAGAGTTGAGCAAGGAACTAAAGTTTAAGAGCTACCTTAAAATGCAGAATTCCGAGGGGGCAGGGTTTAGGTTAAGGGCCGGCAGACCTTTAAAAACCAACAAGGCAGATGTAATAGAAAAACTTCGTGGTTGTGTTACCATTTTAGGCAATCCAAATGAACGGGGAGAAGTTAAGATAATTTATTTCCAATTTTTGGATCCAGACATGGCCGTTATAGAAGATAATGCCAACCTAATTAATGTTGGCGGTAATACCTATAGCAAACGGGTAGAAGTGGTTTATATGGGCAAAGAACTTAGTGTTTGTGATGCCATTACCATACCAGAAGGATCATTAGCGCCCGGAATATACACCCTAAATGTATTTGAAGACGAACGTTTGCTATCTTCTACAGAATTTCAATTAAAATAGGGTTTTCTCTTTAAGACCTATGTTTTACATTTGCCAAATGGCAAATCAAGAAGACGTTTTTAAGAAGGTTATATCACATGCCAAAGAATATGGTTATGTGTTCCAGTCCAGTGAAATATATGATGGTTTAAGTGCGGTTTATGACTACGGTCAGAACGGTGCGGAGTTAAAAAAGAACATTAGGGAATATTGGTGGCAGGCCATGACCCAATTGCACGACAATATTGTGGGGATAGACGCTGCAATCTTTATGCATCCAACTACTTGGAAGGCATCTGGTCACGTAGATGCATTTAATGATCCCCTTATCGATAATAAAGATTCTAAAAAGAGGTATCGCGCAGATGTTTTGGTAGAAGATTACGTTGCCAAGATTGAAGCAAAAATAGATAAGGAAGTTTCAAAGGCCGCAAAACGCTTTGGAGCAGATTTTGACAAGGAACAATTTGTTGCAACCAATGGGCGCGTACTAGGTTATCAAGAAAAAATAGACACCATTCTAAAGCGTTTAGGTAAATCTTTGGAAAATGAAGATTTGGCAGATGTAAAGGCTTTGATTGAGGAGCTGGAAATAGCATGTCCGTTATCCGGGTCAAAAAACTGGACAGATGTTAAGCAATTCAACCTTATGTTTGGTACCAAACTGGGTGCCTCCGCAGACAGTGCAATGGACCTTTACTTAAGACCAGAAACGGCACAAGGTATATTTGTAAACTTTTTGAATGTTCAAAAGACCGGTAGAATGAAATTGCCGTTTGGTATTGCCCAGACGGGAAAGGCCTTTAGGAACGAAATAGTCGCAAGACAGTTTATTTTCCGTATGCGAGAGTTTGAGCAGATGGAGATGCAATATTTTATAAAACCAGGCACCCAAAAAGAATGGTATGATGCATGGAAGGAAAAGCGATTAAATTGGCATCTTTCTTTGGGTATGGGACCAGATAATTACCGTTTTCATGATCATGAGAAATTGGCACATTATGCAGATGCCGCTTGCGATATAGAATTTAAATTTCCATTTGGGTTTAAAGAATTGGAGGGTATTCATTCTAGAACGGACTTTGATTTAAGCAGTCACGAAAAATACTCTGGCAAAAAACTACAGTATTTTGATCCAGAGGAAAATAAAAGTTATGTGCCCTATGTGTTAGAAACCTCTATTGGTTTGGATAGAATGTTTTTGGCCGTTTTCTCTAATTCTCTACAAGAAGAAGAATTGGACAATGGTTCTACCCGAACGGTTCTTAAATTACCGGCTGTATTAGCTCCTACAAAAGCAGCTGTATTACCGTTATTAAAAAGAGATGGTTTGCCAGAATTGGCCCAAAAACTTGTAGATGAGCTAAAGTGGGATTTTAAAGTAGCTTATGATGAAAAAGATGCGGTAGGTAGAAGGTATAGAAGGCAAGATGCTAACGGCACACCTTTCTGTATTACCGTAGACCACCAATCTTTAGAAGATAATACTGTAACTATTAGACATAGAGATTCTATGGAGCAAGAACGTGTACCTATGGATCAAGTAAAAGGTATAATTTCTAAAGCGGTAGATATACGTTACTGGCTTCAAAAAATATAGCTATTATAGACTATTTGTATAAGGGGAAAGTTTTGCTTTCCCCTTTTTTTGTGCAATAGTATTTGATTTTGCTATCGACAAATACAAAACAATAAGAAAACTTAATACTTAAATAACGCATTCGAATTACTTATCCATTAATTTTAAAGGGAACAGGCTTAAATTCACATTATTACTTAAAAAATACCTTTAACAATGGATAATAATAATCAACACACAAATGAGGCTTGGGATGTAAACGAATCTTCCAAATGCCCTTTCTTAAACGGAGAAATGAGCCAAGTTGCAGGCGGTGGAACATCTAATACTGACTGGTGGCCCAACCAATTAAACTTAAATATCCTTAGGCAGAATTCCAATTTGGTAGATCCTATGGAAAAAGACTTTAACTATGCCGAAGAGTTTAAAAAATTAGACTTGGCAGCAGTTAAAAAAGACCTCACGGACTTAATGACGGATAGCCAAGATTGGTGGCCTGCAGATTATGGGCATTATGGGCCTTTCTTTATCCGTATGGCATGGCACTCTGCAGGAACATACAGAATCCATGATGGCCGCGGAGGGGGAGGGTCAGGTTCTCAACGTTTTGCACCTTTAAATAGTTGGCCAGATAATGCCAACCTAGATAAAGCCAGATTATTGCTTTGGCCAATTAAAAAGAAATATGGCAAGAAATTATCTTGGGCAGATTTAATGATACTTGCAGGTAATGTTGCGCATGAGTCAATGGGTTTAAAAATGTATGGTTTTGCTGGAGGTAGAGAAGATATTTGGCAACCAGAAGAAGATATTTATTGGGGCTCGGAAACAGAATGGTTAGGTAGCGATAAACGTTACGAAGGTGGCACTCTGGAACGTTCATTGGGTGCGGCCCATATGGGACTTATATATGTAAATCCAGAAGGCCATAATGGGAATCCAGACCCTGTGGAAGCAGCACATTATATACGTGAGACTTTTGGTCGTATGGCGATGAATGATTATGAGACCGTAGCGTTAATAGCGGGCGGACATACGTTTGGTAAAACCCACGGTGCCGCGGCAGATACCGATTATCTAGAAGCAGAACCAGCCGGCGCAGGAATAGAAATGCAAGGCATGGGGTGGAAGAACAACTTAGGAAAAGGACATAGTGAGGATACCATTACCAGTGGTTTAGAAGGTGCTTGGACAGATACCCCTACAAAATGGAGTCATAAATACCTAGAAAACCTTTTTGGTTATGAGTGGGAGCTAACAAAAAGCCCTGCAGGTGCTTGGCAGTATAGACCAAAAGACAATGCTGGTGCGGGAACTGTTCCAGATGCGCATGACCCAAGTAAGAAACATGCCCCATTTATGTTGGTAACGGACATTTCGTTACGTATGGATCCAGATTACGAAAAAATTTCTAGGCACTTTTTAGAAAATCCAGACGAGTTCGCAGACGCTTACGCAAAGGCTTGGTATAAATTAACCCATAGGGATATGGGGCCGGTAGACCGCTATTTAGGTGATGAGGTGCCTACAGAAACGTTAATTTGGCAAGATCCAATTCCAAAAGTAGACCACGAGTTAATCAGTGACGCAGATGCCACAGAGTTAAAGAAGAATATTTTAGCATCTGGGCTATCCGTTTCAGAATTGGTTTCTACTGCTTGGGCTTCTGCAAGTACGTTCCGAGGAAGTGATAAAAGAGGTGGGGCAAACGGTGCTAGAATTAGATTTGAACCACAAAGAAATTGGAAAGTTAATAACCCGGGTCAACTTAAAAATGTTTTAGATACTTTAGAAAGAATTAAAGAAGAATTTAATAACGGTCAATCTGGAAATAAAAAAGTTTCCTTGGCAGACGTAATTGTCCTGGCAGGTAATGCAGGTATTGAGAAAGCGGCTAAAGATGCTGGTTTTGAGGTAACCGTTCCTTTTGCTCCTGGTAGAATGGACGCGTTGGAAGAGCAAACAGATGCAGAATCATTTGAGGCCTTGGAACCAATGGCAGATGGTTTTAGAAATTATAAGAATTCTAAATTTGATGCTAAGACGGAAGCATTATTGGTAGATAAGGCACAATTGCTTACCCTTACCGCTCCGGAAATGACTGCGTTGGTAGGTGGTATGCGTGTTTTAAATACCAACTTTGATGGTTCTAAACACGGTGTCTTTACAAACAGTCCAGGTAAATTAACCAATGATTTCTTCGTGAATCTATTAGACTTTGGTATTACATGGAAAGCCGTAGACGATAAAGAAGAATTGTTTGAGGCTACAGACAGAAGAACTGGTGAAAAGAAATGGACCGGAACCCGTGCAGATTTAATATTTGGTTCCAATTCTGAGCTAAGGGCATTCGCAGAAGTTTATGCCTGTGATGATGCACAAGAAAAATTTGTCCATGATTTTGTGGCGGCTTGGAACAAGGTTATGATGGCAGATCGTTTCGATTTATAATAACAGAACTTATCTGTTATAAAAAGCGACCTAATGTGGTCGCTTTTTTTGTATCTTAATTTATGGGTTACTATAAATTTTCGTAAAAAAACGAAATTAACTTTCGTGCGTAAGCCGAAAACCTAATAATAATTCAGCATTTTTAACTAAATCTAAACAAACTGAAAATATGCCTAATTACAATATTAAGGCAGAAAAACAAACCACTTATGATGCTATTGTTATTGGCTCAGGTATAAGTGGTGGTTGGGCTGCTAAAGAACTCTGCGAAAAAGGCTTAAAAACTCTGGTCTTGGAAAGGGGTAGAATTGTTGAACATGTAAAAGATTACACAACAATGAACTTGGACCCTTGGGATATGGATTACAGGGGCGGATTAACACCAGAAGAGCGGGAAAAACATTATAAGGGTATCCGTTCTGGATTTATAGGTCAGGATACCGAACATTTTTATGCCAACGATAAAGAAAATCCGTATACGGAAGAAAAACCATTTTTATGGATAAGGGCACATCAAATGGGTGGCCGATCTTTATTATGGGGTAAACAAACCTATAGGTGGTCAGATTTGGATTTCGAAGCCAATGCAAAAGATGGGTATGGTGTAGACTGGCCTATAAGATATAAAGATATTGAGCCTTGGTACACCTACGTTGAAAAATTTGCCGGTATTAGTGGAGAACCATTGGGTTTACCACAACTACCGGATAGCCACTTTTTACCTCCCATGGAGCTTAATTGTGTAGAGAAAGATGTTAAAGCAAGATTAGAAAAAGATTTTCCAGGACGGCATATGATTATAGGTCGTGTTGCACATCTAACGCAACCTCATAATGGAAGGGGGCAATGCCAATATAGAAATAGATGTAGTAGGGGTTGTCCTTACGGAGCTTACTTTAGCAGCAATGCGGTTACCCTACCGGCCGCTAATGCAACAGGGAATTTAACCATTAGACCTTATTCTATTGTACAATCTTTGGTTTATGACGATAAAAAAGGTAAAGCTACTGGTGTACGGATCATAGATGCCGAGACAAATGAAGAAATAGTATTTAAGAGTAAAATTATCTTTTGCAACGCTTCAACTTTAAGCACTACCCAGATATTAATGAATTCAAAATCTGACCGCTTTCCAGAAGGATTTGGAAATGATAGTGGTGAGTTGGGACATAATTTAATGGACCACACCTACAGGGTTGGCGCATTGGGTAAAGTAGAAGGCTTTTTAGATAAATATTACAAAGGAAGAAGACCTAATGGAATTTATATTCCAAGATATTGGAACGTTGATGAAAATACGAAATCCGATAAGTTTGTTCGTGGATTTGGTTATCAGGGAGGTGCATATAGACTGGGTAATGGCTATGCAGCCAATTTAGAAGAATTTGGTGCAGACTATAAAGATAAAATTATGAAACCAGGACCTTGGGAAATGTTTATTACAGGTTTTGCCGAATGTTTGCCTTACCATGAGAACAAGGTTTCTTTAAATAATGAGGTTTTGGATAAGTGGGGACAACCTACACTTTCTATTGATTGCGAATGGAAAGAGAACGAATTGGCGCTGAACAAGCAAATCCAAGAAGATGCGGTAGAAATGTTAGAAAAGGCAGGTCTAAAAGATGTTATAGGGTTTGATAAAAAACATGAACCTGGTTATGGTATTCATGAAATGGGAACCGCCCGTATGGGTAAAGACCCCAAGACATCAGTTTTAAACGCACACAATCAAGTACATGCCGCCAAGAATGTTTTTGTAACAGATGGCGCCTGTATGACTTCTTCTTCTTGTGTAAACCCTTCTTTAACCTATATGGCGTTAACGGCAAGAGCAGCTAATTATGCGGTAGAACAGCTTAACAAACAAAATATTTAAACGATGGATAGAAGAAGTGCACTAAGAAAAACATCATTATTTGCAGGAGCAACGGTAATAATGCCATCCATATTATCCATGTTACAATCTTGTAAAGAAGTAAACCGAATAGATTATACCCCAGAATTTTTTACAGTAGGGGAAGCTAGCTTTTTAGCGGCCTTTGTGGATACAATTTTGCCTAAAACAACTACCCCTGGAGCTTTAGATGTAAATGCAGACGTATTTATAGATAAGGTTGTAGCCAATGTTTATGATAAAAAAGGTCAAGAAGACTTTAAAGCAAACATTTCTGAGTTTAATGCTGATGCAAAGTCAACCTATGGTAAGATTTTTTCGGAATTATCTCAGGAAGATAAAAACGCATTTTTATCGATCAAAGAAAAAGAAGGAGGCAAATTCAATAGTGGCGTATGGGGAACAGCGGTTGGTGAGCAAGAACCGGTTAGCTTTTATAGGTCTCTTAAATCTACTGTGTTGTGGGCCTATTTTTCATCTGAAGAAATTGGCAAAAATGTACTTAGTTATGACCCTATTCCGGGGGCTTATCTTGGTTGTATACCACTTGAAGACGTAGGTAATAAATGGAGTTTGTAATTTAAAAAGGCCGCTTTTGCGGCCTTTTACTTTCTTACTGTTCACCTACATGTTCTTGGTAAAATTTCCAAGCCTCATGTGCAACGTCTCGTCCAAGTTTTAGACCGGCAACATTGTCTGCCTGTATGTGGTAACCTCCCATTACCCTAGAAATACCTGCCATCTCTGCCGTTTCGGTAAAAGTTGGGAACTTAATAATTACTTTTTCGCCTAAATTGTCCGGTTCTGTTAAGGCACCGGGAACCAATTCTACTTCCTCTCCAAACTCATCGCTACCCGTCCAAAGTTTTAATGCTTCTGCACAGGCCCCACTAATGGTGCTATGGCCAGAGGTGTAACTTGGAAAAGGAGGACATAAGAAGGTGTCAGGAGAATATGGTCTCCATTGATTCCCATCCATTTCTATTATGCCTACTCCTGGTCCGCCCCATCCCTTGATGGTTTTTCCGCCATAATATTCATGTACCAAGGCAAATGGTCTGGCATAATCGTAAAACATTTTAGAATCCCATGAGGCAATAAAGGCGTCCATGGCCACAACTTGGTTGTAAAAGTACATTTTTACATCTTGGTCCAAGGTGTGGTTATCTCTTTCTGAAACATCTTGGGCAAATTTTAACCAATGCCCTGCTTGCTGTACAGATTGTGGGCCGTCTCTCATGAATTCTACAAGTGCTTTTTCTTCATCTGTTAAATTAGCTTGTAGCTCAATAACCTCTGCAACTTCAGCCTTTAATTGTTCAGATCCTATTTTTGGTGGCGGTCCAGGTCTAAATTGGTCTCCAGATTTTAATGAAATTGGAGTTACCTTGTCCCAATAAGGTGTAAGGCATTCTGGGGCAAACTGCCCGCCCTTGCCATCAGAAAAGTATTTGGGTTGCCATCTATTTGGATCTACATTTTTCTCTACGGAATTTATGGGTTTATAGCCAACATAATTAAAATACGGGGTGCCGTTAGAACCCTCTTCTTCACCATATTGGTTAGCGCCGTCGTTTTTTCTGGCCTCTATAACAGCTTTGGCTGCCAAATAGCCTATTCCTTCTGGTGTATTTTTATCAGTACTTTTTAGGGTGGGGTCCAAACCAAGTTCTTCTTTCATAAAGTTTGCGAACAACTCTTTATCTGCATAAAAATATTCTGTCATTGCGTAATACGCAGCGTAGCTAATGGCAATTTCTTTATTTCTTAACGTCTGTTCCTCTAAAGAAACTCGGTCTACATTCTTTAAATATACTGGTTTGGCCAAGCTGTCGTACCTGCTCCATGCATCAAACACAGCCGTAAAAATTAACCCTAAGTATCTAGAAGTAATGGTTGGTCTAGGTTTAAAACGCTCTGTGTCTAATGCGGTGGCTTCAAGAGCCATTTCGCCCCATTTATAGGCTATATTCTCTATTCCCTTAGGTTCTGGTGCGCTTGGTGTGTCTGTATTTTTTTGCTTACAAGCAATAATAAGCAAGGCAATCAATAGAGTTGTGGTGATTTTTTTGGTCATACTTTAAGTTTTGGTTGGGCTAAAAGTATGAATTACTTTTTAACCTAAAAGTGATATTTGTTACCTTACAACTAGTTTATAAGAAATATTTTAGTTGAACCCCAACATAAAAATTTCTGCCATTACCTGGGTAATAATAGCGTGGCTCTGCACCACCAAAACCAACCGCATTTATTAAAATAGATTGGGCATAATTGGTGTTGAACACGTTGTTAATCCCTGCTTGAAATTGTGTTTCTATAGCGTTGGTGAGTACTGGCTTAAATATAATTTTGGTATGGAAAACAGAATATGCATCACTATACAAACTATTTGCATCGTCCAGCGGAATGTTAGAAACCGTATTATGGTTTACAAACCAGCTAATCTTTTCTTTGTGATGAACAGCAATACCGGTGTTCAATACATGCTTGGGCACACCCGTTAACTCGTTTCCTGCATAGTTTATGCCATCATCAATAAATTCATCAAATTTGTGTAAACTAAGGCTGTAATTTAGATATGGGTCTATACTCCAATTAGGATTGATTTTAAAATAAGCACTAGCGTCTAGCTCCAATCCTTTATGTGTAGTTTTACCCGCATTTCTCCCAATGTATTGGTCTTCTCCTACCCGTTCTGCTACCAGCAGGTCTTTAACCTTCATTACATATGTATTCGCCTTTAGTTGAAGCTTCTTATTAAAAAAAGAGGTATTGTATCCTAACTCATAGTTCCATCCTTTTTCTTGGGCAATGTCTGGGTTTATTATTCCTTCTGGTGTTAAAGTTTCTTCTAAATTAGGATTAGAAAACCCTTTGTTTACAGCAGTAAATAGGGTTCCGTTTTTCAGGTTATAGGTAAGGCTAAAACTGGGATTTACGATTACATCGAAATCACGTGTAGCAGAATTATTGCCATCACTTAAAAAGCGGTCTTTAAACGCATAATTGGTTTTGTTTAAACTTAATCCAAACTGAGCATTCAGTTTTTTAGAAATAGGATGGTTATAGGCACCAAAGAGATAAAATTGGGTTCTAAATTCCTTGTTTTCGTTAAGTTTTTCTCCAGCTAAGCTGCCGTTGCCTTCGTTCTCTCTGTATAGGTTTTCAAAGGTCTCCCAAAAGTATTCATCCTTATAAAGTTCGGTGCCAACATTGAAAGTACCATCAAGAATTTTTCCTTTAAAAACACTTCTAAAACCAAAACCGTTGGTAAACTCATCCAAAATATTGAAAGGCCTAGGTTCAAAGTGGTCTAAGTAGCTGTAAAATATACTGGTGTTATTGCTAAGCGTTTCATTTAATACGTGGGTATAGGTAAGCCCTGCAAGTGTATATTTATTTGCTTCAAATCCTTTGGCTTCGTACCAATTGGCGGCTGCAAGTCTTGGATTGTTATCAAAATCGGTCTTATTGATTGAACTGGGAATTTGTGCCGTATAATCTATATGATTTAACAAAACTGATAATTTGCTCTTTGCATTAAGAATTACGCCTAAATTGAGTAAAATACCGTTACGATCAAATGCATTATTTTCTCTAAAACCATTAGTAAAAATGGAATTATAACTCAAGTTTAAATGTATTTTTTTGGTTTGGTGGGTCAATCGTAAGTTTTCTTTGAATAAGTTATAGGACCCTATAACGGTACTACTCACCACTTCTGAGCGGCCAACAATAGGCGCATTGCTGTTTAATATAATGGCACCTCCCAAATTAGCGCCATAAGTAGTGCCATTAGGACCTTTTATCACCTCCATATGGCCAATATTGGCTAGGTCAAAAGCTTCAATAGAAGAAAAGCCGCTACCATTGGTTATGGGAATATTGTTATAGTACAGTCGTAGTTTATCTGTACCATAAGGTGTTCTGGCCCCTATGCCTCTAATAGTTATACGATTTGTATTTAGCGCACCGGATAAAATATGTACGCCAGGTATTTGATTTAAAACTAAGGGAGCATCTATGGGACCAAACGCTTTTATTTTGTTTTGTTTTATGCTGTTAGAAGGTGTTGTGCCGTAAGCATTTTTTTGAATAAGGGATTTGGCTAGGATAATTTCGTCTAAATAAGTAATTGTGTCCGTCTGTGCCTTTACCGGCTGCTGAAAGAATACCAATAAAACTATTGGCAATATCCATGGTGTTTTCCTTTTCATAGCTACAAAAATGGCTATTTTTAAGGCAAAATTATAGCATGAAGATAGTTTCTTATAACGTTAACGGTATTAGGGCGGCACTGAAAAAAGGATTTATGGATTGGTTGGCTACCGCAGATCCAGATGTAGTTTGCCTACAAGAAACCAAGGCGATGAAGGAACAATTAGATTTGGAGGTCTTTGCAGCCGCTGGTTACGAATACAACTATTGGTATAGCGCACAGAAAAAAGGATACAGTGGTGTGGCCTTGTTGTGTAAACAAAAACCAGATAATGTTGCTTATGGTACCGGTATAGATTATATGGACTTTGAAGGAAGAAATTTACGTGCAGATTTTGGCGATATTTCTGTAATGAGCATGTACTTGCCTTCTGGTACCAACATTGCGAGGTTAGACCACAAATTAATGTATATGGCAGACTTTCAAAAATATGCAGATGAACTTAGAAAAACACATCCTAATTTAATAGTTTGTGGGGATTATAACATTTGTCATAAACCTATAGATATACATGATCCGGTTAGAAACAAAAATGTATCTGGTTTTTTGCCTGCAGAAAGGGAATGGTTGTCTAATTTTATAGCTAGTGGTTTTATAGATAGTTTTAGGGAATTTAATCCTGAACCGGATAATTATACATGGTGGAGTTACCGTGCCAATGCTAGGGCCAATAATAAAGGATGGCGTTTAGATTATGGAATGGTTAACGATAGCTTAAAGGACCGTTTAAAACGCTCCGTAATTTTGTCAGATGCAAAACATAGTGATCATTGTCCTATTCTTTTAGAGGTAGAATAATAACATTGCATTAAAACAATAGCAGTCTTAAAAACCTTAATTTTGACGGCTATAGCAAAATGATGAAGTACACCAGATTACCCAATACCAACATAAGAATTAGTAAAATTTGTCTAGGAACCATGACATGGGGTAGACAAAATTCTGAGGAAGAAGGTCACGAGCAAATGAACTATGCCCTAGACCAAGGGGTAAATTTCTTTGATACGGCAGAATTATATCCTGTACCTGCCAAGAAAGAGCTATATGCCGTAACCGAAGAAATTATAGGTAATTGGTTTACTAAAACCGGTAATAGGGACAAAGTGGTATTGGCCAGTAAAATTGCCGGAAATGGGGATTATACTAAATTTATACGTACTACAGGATTTGCAAAAGATGCGTTGAAAACCTCTGTTGAAGGAAGTTTAAAACGCCTACAAACAGATTATATAGACCTCTATCAATTGCATTGGCCAGAAAGGAATACTAATTATTTTGGTCAAAGAGGTTATAATGCCGAGCAACACGATTTTTGGGAAGACAATTTTCACCAAGTTTTGGAAACCTTAAGAGACTTGGTTCAAGAGGGTAAAATTAGGCATGTAGGTATATCTAACGAAACCCCATGGGGAACCATGAGGTATTTAGAAGAAGCTAAAGTGCATCAAGATTTACCAAGGATGCTTACCATCCAAAATCCATATAATTTATTAAATAGGACTTTTGAAGTAGGGCTTTCTGAAATATGTATGCGAGAACGAATAGGATTATTGGCTTATTCACCCCTAGGATTTGGTACGTTAAGTGGTAAATACCTCGGAGAAGTGCCACCAAGAAAAGGTAGAATTACCTTGTTTCCGCAATACAATAGGTATAGCAACGAAAACGCGGTGCAAGCAACCAGAAGATACCAAGAGTTGGCTACGCAAAATGGGTTAAGCTTGGCACAAATGGCATTGGCATTTGTAAATAGCAGACCATTTTTGACCAGTAATATCATTGGTGCAACCAGAATGGAGCAATTAAAGGAAAATATAGCTTCTATTGCCATAGACTTACCAGAACCTGTTATTAAAGGAATAGAAGAGATACATAGCAGTATTCCTAATCCATCTCCATAAATATCAACCAAATAGTTCGCTTACCACATCTTCAATCTTAGAAACTAGTTTTAGTTCTAAATTGGTGTGTTTAAGTCCAATTTTATTCGCTTTAGAAACATAAATGGTAGAAAAACCTAGTTTTTCTGCCTCTAGTATTCGCTGGTCTACCCGTTGTACTGGTCTTATTTCGCCGGCAAGGCCTACTTCTGCAGCAAAACAGGTGCCTTTTTCTATTGGGATATCTGCATTGCTGGATAAAATAGCAGCAATTACCGCTAAGTCAATAGCGGGGTCATCTACACTAATGCCTCCAGTTATATTTAAGAAAACATCTTTAGCCGCCAATTTAAAGCCAGCTCTTTTTTCTAGAACCGCTAAAAGCATATTTAGTCTTTTAACGTTAAAGCCAGTTGCAGAACGTTGCGGTGTGCCATAAACAGCACTGCTTACCAATGCTTGTATTTCTATAAGTAAAGGGCGCATCCCTTCTACGGTTGCAGATATTGCAGTTCCGCTTAGTTCTCCAGCTGCATTGGAAATTAAAACTTCAGAGGGGTTGGTAACCTCTCGCAAACCATTACCGAACATTTCATAGATGCCTAGTTCTGCAGTGGATCCAAATCTGTTCTTTAGGGAGCGTAAAATACGATAAACATAATTTCGGTCTCCCTCAAACTGGAGCACGGTATCTACCATATGCTCCAATATTTTTGGCCCCGCAATGTTCCCATCTTTTGTAATATGACCAACCAAAAGTACAGGGGTATTGCTCTCTTTGGCAAACTTAATAAGTTCTGCCGTGCACTCTCTAATTTGAGAAATGCTACCAGCAGCAGATTCTATATAATCGGTATGTAAGGTCTGTATAGAATCTATGATAACCAATTCTGGGGTTACCGCAGCAACCTGTTTAAAAATATGCTGTGTCTTAGTTTCGGTAAGGATATAGCAATTGTCCGTATACTTTTCTATGCGCTCTGCTCGCATTTTTATTTGCTTCTGGCTTTCCTCTCCAGAAACATACAGCACTTTTAGGTCTAATTTAAGTGCCATTTGTAGTAACAATGTACTTTTTCCTATGCCGGGTTCGCCACCCAATAAAGTAAGTGAACCGGGTACCAGACCGCCACCTAAAACTCGGTTAAATTCGCCATCTTTGGTGTTAAGGCGTATTTCTTTATCATTACTGATTTCTGAAATACGGAGTGGTTTTGTAGTTCTTTTTACGGCACTATCGGTTTGTTTCCAAGAAGGTTTGGTCTCTTTCTGTACCACTTCTTCAACTACCGTGTTCCATTGTTTGCAAGAAGAACATTGTCCTACCCATTTAGCAAATTGGGCACCACAATTTTGACAAAAATAAGCTGTTTTGGTCTTAGCCATCTACATATAATCTAGAAGGCTAAGATACAGGTATAGCTAATTAAAAACCAAAGTCTGCCTTAAGTGCATCTATTTTTTCTAAGGCCATATCTTTGGTAAGAAAATCAATTTCGTTCATTAAGAAAGATTTCTCGAAGGCTTTCATGGCTTTTTTGGGTTCGCCTTCTAATTCCAACGCTTCGCCCTCTAAATAAAAACCAAGCATAGTTTCTGGATATTGTGCCTTGCATATTTTTGAAAGGGCGTCTAGTGATTCAAAATCTTCTTTTTTTAATGATGCGGCGTAAATGGCCATAATGTCATTTAATTCAATATCGCTTTTGTAACCCAAGAACTTCTCTATCATTTCGTATTTGTTGGTTAAATACTGCATTGGAGAATCTTCGGATTTTAAAATTTGTTCTTTGTATTCTTTTGGGGTTATAGGACGAAACATTTTAAAGGTATTATCAAACACCTTGCTAAGGCCATACGCAGCTATGGAAGTATGGTCTGGTTCTTCGTATTCATCAAAAGAAAAATGTAAGCTTTCTTTTTCAATGCTGCTTACCGCATTTTTAAGTTGTAATACACGGTTTCTATCTTCTGTTTTATCTTTTTCTATGATAAGGCTATAGAAAAGCTCTTGGTCTAAGTCTGATAACCTTGCCGGAATTCTACTTTCCATTTCTGGAGCCAAAACAGGCGATATTAAAATGTATGCATTAAATAGTGAGCGATCTTTAAATAAGAAGTAGTTACCAAAATTCGCCGTAATATCATACCCCATGAACATTTTAAATGGAGCAACGTTGTATTGGGTTTCTAGATAAGGTATCAATTCTGTTCCTAAAAATTCGTAGAACAACTTTCCTTTTTCGGTGGGCAATCCGGTACTTTGTTCAAAATCACAATCTTCCCAGCGTATATCATTTTCTAATTGATGAACACCAACCACAATACTTTGTGGCATTCTGTGGAATTTGCTGTAGAATTTGGTGTATGCAACTGCCAAATCAAATAAGTGGTCAGCATCTAAAACAACAATTAGGGGATATTTTTTATCCTCAGAATAGTCTTCTGGAAAGTAATAAGACACATCTCTTCTTTCTTGAAGTTTAAAGGATTCAAATATTTCTTTTTTCACCTGAGCGTTCAGGGCTAAGGTGCACAGTAAGAAAAAGGTAAATAAAGATTTGGACATGGTATACGGTTATGGATAGTCTAGCTAGACTATTTACTTTTGTTCCATAACGGTAATACCATAAAAGATATTGCGCCTAAAACCACAACCATAATGGTTTGGGCAATCCACATAATCCAACCAAACGTATCTCCAGCCGTTTCAACTATGCCAAAAAGGCTTAGTGCACTACTTACGGCAATAGGGTATAGGCCAAGCCCGCCATTTGTTGCAGACATGGCAAAAGCACCGGCAACAAAAGCAACCAATAATTGTGAAAGACCCAATTCAGCTGTTTCTGGAATGGTATATTTAATAGCCAAAAACATAGCTACGTAGCACCCCCAAATTAGGATGGTATGAAAAATAAAACCGAACTTATTTTTCATTTTAAGTATGCTAGAAACGCCATTTAAAAGACCGTCTAAGAATCCCTTAATCTTAAGGATAAAGTTGGACTTTGATTTTTTTAAAATTCGTTTTCCTAGTAATAGGCCCAGTACGCCAATAATAAGGGCAGTACCACCAACAACCAACCCAATACCTTTTTCTTCTAAATAGCCCCAGATAATATCGGTCTGTAGCATTAGCGCCGTAAAAATAATGAGCAAAAGCATTATTAAATCAACAATGCGTTCGGTTACAATAGTACCAAAACCTTTCTCAAAAGGAACATTCTCATAGGTTGAAAGTGCCGTAGCCCGCAATATTTCCCCTGATCTGGGTATACCTAAATTAGCAAAATAAGATATGAAAACAATTAAGATATTATTTATTAAACTAGGCCTGTAACCCAAAGGATGCAACAGATAATTCCATCGGATTGCCCTAGAAATATGACTTATAACGCCCAATGTTATAGAAATAAAGACCCAAGTAAGATTTGCATTGGCAACGCTCTCTACAATTAATTTACGATCTGCAGCCGTTGTGGCATTATACGAGTACCAAATTAAAAATAGTCCCAACAAAATTGGGACTATGAACTTTATTATTTTTTCTGTTTTAGAACTCAATTATAGTAAAAGATTGTTCGCTTCGTTAGGAAACACTAATGAGGGATTAAATTCTTTAGCTTCCTCTATTGGCATCCAGGAGTACGTTATTAGAATAAGGATGTCTCCTTTGGCAACTTTTCTGGCAGCTGCCCCGTTTAGGGTTATCTCCCCTGACCCCCTTGGTCCAGGTATGGCATAGGTTTCAAGGCGTTCGCCGTTGTTGTTGTTTACTATTTGGACTTTTTCTCCACGTACAATGTTAGCGGCGTCCATTAAATCTTCATCTATGGTAATGCTGCCTATATAATTAAGGTCTGCGCCTGTAACTTTAACCCTATGTATTTTAGACTTTACTACTTCTACCTGCATTATTACTTTTCTTAATTTAAAGGCATATTATCTATTAATCTAACGCCATCTGCATAAACGGCTATGAATGCCCTATATTTTAAATCTGATTGAACTTTTTTGGCTGGGGTTAAGGTGCTTTCGTCCGTAATTTCAAAATATTCCATTTCAAAAATAGCATTCTGAGCAAAAGCTTGTTGCACCCAGTCCTTTATATCTTGTACATTTTCCGTGCCAAATTTACGCTTGGCAGTTTGCAAGGTGTTGAAAATGAAACCAGCAGCTTTTCTAGTCGTTTTACTAAGTCTTTCATTACGGCTACTTCTTGCTAAACCGTTTTCTTCTCGTGAAATAGGGCAAGGAACAATGGTTACCGGTAATTTTTTATTTTCAACTAGCTTTGTGATAATTTGAAGTTGCTGAAAATCTTTTTCACCAAAATAAGCCTTGTTAGGTTTTACTGTGGTTAATAGTAATTCAACTATGGTAGCTACGCCATTAAAGTGTCCTGGCCTAAAAGCGCCTTCCATAACCTTTTCCAAGCCATTGAACTCATACGTTTTTGAGGTAATTTGCCCGTCGTAAATACCTTCTTTGGTAGGGGTAAATAGAATAATATTGTCAGATACGGTCTGTAATAATTCAATGTCTTCTTTTAATGTATTTGGATACTTTGCTAAGTCTTCTTTGTTGTCAAATTGTGTAGGGTTAACAAAGATGCTAACTACAACGGTACCATTTTCAGTTGCGGCTTGTTCTACCAAAGTTAAGTGCCCTTTATGAAGTGCTCCCATAGTAGGGACAAAGCCAATAGTCAAATGGTCTGTTTGGTGTTTTTTAAGAACACTTTTAAGTTCTTCTTTATCTTGAATTACTTGCATTTTTTGCTTTAAAACCGGCCAAAAATACTATAAATACTAGTAAGTTGCATAAATTTTGTACTTTTGCAGCTACGTTTTGACAGAAGAACCAAAATAAGATCTATGACTGGTAAAAAGATATTGTTCGTATCTTCAGAATTAATTCCCTATCTCCCAGAGAACCAAGTTTCCAAAATGTCTTATGAGACGCCTAGAATGGTTAACAGTAACGGCGGCCAAATAAGAATATTTATGCCAAGATATGGCAATATTAATGAAAGGAGACATCAGTTACATGAAGTAATAAGATTATCTGGAATGAATTTAGTAATCAATGACATGGATATGCCATTGATCATTAAGGTAGCTTCAATA
The DNA here is from genome assembly GCF_056160685.1 of Croceivirga sp. ABH4_376. Taxonomy (NCBI): domain Bacteria; kingdom Pseudomonadati; phylum Bacteroidota; class Flavobacteriia; order Flavobacteriales; family Flavobacteriaceae; genus Croceivirga; species Croceivirga sp. ABH4_376. Next base: position 610,181 of record NZ_JBSWXQ010000001.1, read on the forward strand.
CCTAAAGAACGTATTCAGGTTTATTTTATTGATAATGATGAATACTTTAAAAGAAAGGCTACATTTAAAGATAAAGAAGGAAACCTCTTTCCTGATAATGATGAACGCGCTATCTTCTTTGCAAAAGGAGTTGTAGAGACCGTTAAAAAATTGAATTGGACGCCCGATATTATCCATGTTCATGGGTGGATGGCCTCTTTGTTGCCTTTATACCTAAAAGAGTACTACGCCGATGAGCCCATTTTTGCCGATAGCAAAATTGTTACTTCTGTGTACGAAAATGGTTTTGAAGGTGCTTTGGATGCAGAAATGATAAACAAGGTTGCATTTGATGGTATTGAGAAAGACAAAATAGGTGCTATTGCAGAGCCTGACTATAATAATTTGTTAAAGGTGGCAGTAGATTATTCCGATGCTGTAATTTTAGCTTCAGAAGGTGTGTCGGACGAATTAAAAGACCACATTTCTAAATTAGAAAAACCCGTTTTGCCATACGTTTCCTTTCAGGAAACCGAAGAAGCGTACACGGAGTTTTATAACAATCAAGTTTTAAAGTAAACCGTATGGTTTTAGTAAAAAGGGGTGTCGCGGTTATCGCTGCGGTGTTTTGCTTTGCAATTTTGGCAGTTTCTTGTGAAGAAGAACTAGAAACTTTAGGAGAAGGAGTTGTGGGGGGTGAGCCGTTTACCACAGGTAGGGCGTACTATGATGTATTTGTTCAGAATAAAAAAATAGTGTCTGTCCAAACCAATAAAATGCCGGTCTATCAAGCGGGGGTTTATAATGATCCAATATTTGGTAGGAGAGAATCTATAATAACTTCTCAGTTAACGTTAAGTTCAGGCAATCCAACCTTTGGCAATTTAAGACCCAATATTGAGCTATTAGAAGATCAAAGTGGCAATAGGGATACCATTGCAGAGAATGAAACGGTGACCAGTGTTTATTTATACCTCCCTTTTTTACAGGTGCCAGCAGCAAGTAATGACGCTGATGGGGACGGGGTTCCAGATGAATTGGATGTAGACCCAAATAGCGCAACGAGTGACTATGACGGTGATGGTGTAACAGACATTCAAGAGAGCAGCAATGGAACGGATCCTTTTAATGTAGATACAGACGGTGATGGTATTAATGATGGTGAGGATGAAGTTACTTTGGCTAATAATTTTCCAAGAACTTTTGCAATAGATAGTATTTTCTCTAGTGCCAAAAGAACTTTAGAAGCTCAGGATTTTTACGTTGGTAAAACGATTAATTTAAAAGTGGAGCGCTCTTCTTATTTTTTAAGAGATTTAGATCCAAACGCTGGTTTTCTAGAGGCTCAAGAATATTACAGTAATACGGATATTACATCATTTGTAGATGGTGCCCCTTTGTTTGAGGGCGAAGTGACAATTGACAACATGGAAATTGTGGAGTATGGTGAGGAGGATGATCCAGATACCGATCAAAATGAGACCGAAACTATTAACACAAGATTAAATCCAGGTATTAGGGTTCCATTGGATATTGAGTTTTTTCAAGAAAATATCCTAAATAAAGAGGGGGAGTCGGAATTGTTAAGTCAAGCTAACTTTACCCAATTCTTAAGAGGATTACATTTAAGTGTAGCACCCGGAAGTGAGTTACAAGATGTATTGTTGTTGTTTGATATGTCCCAGGCGAATATTACAATCAATTATGAATACGATGATTATGTAATTGATTCAGAAACAGATACGGGTAGTGTAGAGCAAATAGAATCTTCTTACACCTTAAATTTTATCCAAAATACAAGCACCGCTACAATTGGTAATGCGGTAAACACTTTTATAGATGAACCATACAGTGCGGAGATAACAAGCCAGCTCTCTAGTGACGAAAATGCGGAGCGCATTTATCTAAAAGGTGGTTCTGGAGCTTACGCTACAGTGAGGTTATTTGGAGAAGATGGCGGCGCCTCCCTAATTAATGATATTAAACAGAACAATTGGATAATTAACGAAGCAAACTTGGTTTATTACGTTGATGATTCAAAAATTACAAGCGTTGGTGGAACCATAGAGCCACCAAGATTGTTCCTTTATAATGCAGAGACCAATAACCCTATACATGATATAACGGATGTTGCTTCGGCTCAATCCAGTTTGGAAACCTATCCTAAATATGATGGTGTATTGCAATCCAGTGGAGGGGTGGGCCAAAAGTATTCGGTGAAGATTACAGAGCATTTGAACAACATTATAGTTAGGGATTCGGTAAATGCAGATTTAAATTTAACCCTTACTTCAAACTTAGGTATCACCGCAGTTTTAGAGGCGCAAACGGAAGAGGGAATGGACGATTTACCGGTTATGTCCACTATAAACCCTTTGGGCACCGTATTATATGGGCCAAATTTACCTTTGGAGTTAAGTGATAAAAAATTACGATTAGAAATTTTCTACACCACGGCAAACTAATTCTACATAGCAATTAGCAACTTGTAGTCATTTATTGTCATGTCAACCAAAAGTATAAGAATACTTCCGTATTTCCGTTACTTTTGTGTTGAACTACTTACTATTAACATTAATTTGAACTATAAATATGTGTGGAATTGTTGGCTATATAGGTCATAGGGATGCATATCCTATAATTATCAAAGGCTTACAGCGATTAGAATATAGGGGTTACGATAGTGCCGGTATTGTTTTGTTTGATGGCAAAGGCACTAAATTGGCCAAAACCAAGGGAAAAGTTGAGGATCTTATTAAAAGGTCCGAAGAGTCAATTAGTTTGGAGGGTAAATTAGGGTTAGGACACACTAGATGGGCAACCCACGGTGTTCCCAATGATGTAAACTCTCACCCGCATTATTCCAATTCTGGAGAGTTATGCATAATTCACAACGGGATTATAGAAAATTACGAATCCATAAAAACGGCTCTTACCAAAAGGGGCTATACCTTTAAATCCGATACTGACACTGAAGTACTCATTAACTTAATAGAAGAAGTTAAAAAGCAAGAAGGTGTTAAGTTAGGAAAAGCCGTTCAGATTGCATTGAACCAAGTGGTAGGCGCCTATGCTATAGCGGTTTTTGATATTAATAAACCAGATGAGATTGTTGTTGCAAAATTAGGTAGCCCGTTGGCTATTGGTATTGGTGATAACGAATACTTCATAGCATCAGACGCATCTCCTTTTATAGAGCATACCAATAATGCTGTTTATCTGGAAGATGAGGAAATGGCGATTATTAGATTGGGTAAAGAAATTAAACTTAGAAAAATAAAGGATGATGCTATTGCGTATCCTAATATTCTTGAGCTTCAGTTAAATTTAGAAGAGATAGAAAAAGGGGGTTACGACCATTTTATGCTCAAGGAGATTTACGAGCAGCCAAGGGCAATCTTAGATACGTATAGGGGTAGGTTGCTTGCGGATCAAGGAATTATTAGAATGGCCGGTATTGATCAAAACTTGGAAAAATTTACCAATGCAAACAGAATTATAATTGTTGCTTGTGGTACATCTTGGCATGCTGGTTTGGTGGCAGAATATATTTTTGAAGATTTAGCAAGAATACCTGTAGAGGTTGAGTATGCATCCGAATTTAGATATAGAAATCCGGTAATAACAGAGAAAGATGTTTTAATAGCAATTTCTCAATCTGGTGAAACCGCAGATACCTTGGCTGCAATAAAAATGGCCAAAGAAAGAGGTGCTTTTGTGTTTGGGGTGTGCAATGTGGTTGGTTCTTCAATTGCTAGAGAAACCCATGCAGGTGCGTATACACACGCAGGCCCTGAAATTGGTGTGGCTTCTACAAAGGCCTTTACTACACAAATAACTGTATTAACCTTAATTGCCTTAAAACTAGGAAAAGCAAACGGTGCGTTGTCGGAGTCTAAATTTCATGAATACTTAACTCAGTTAGAAGGTGTACCGGCTAAGGTAGAAAAGGCGCTAGAGTCTAACGCAATTATTGAGGAAATTGCCGCAGTGTATAAGGATTCTCCAAATTGTCTTTATTTGGGTAGGGGGTATAATTTTCCAGTGGCTCTTGAGGGTGCGTTAAAACTAAAAGAGATAAGTTACATACATGCAGAAGGTTATCCGGCAGCAGAGATGAAGCACGGACCAATAGCTTTAATAGATGAGCAAATGCCTGTTGTGGTTATCGCAACCAAAAGAGGCCATTATGAAAAAGTAGTAAGTAACATACAAGAAATAAAATCAAGGAAAGGAAAAATAATTGCCATAGTATTTGAAGGCGATACGGTTGTAAAGGAGATTGCAGACCATGTAATAGAGGTTCCGGAAACAATAGAATCCTTATCTCCGCTATTAACAACCATTCCATTGCAATTATTGTCTTATCATATTGCTCTAATGAGAGGCTGTAATGTGGATCAACCTAGAAACTTGGCAAAGTCCGTTACAGTAGAATAAGTTACTTCAAAGTAAGCACCTTGAAAACCGTCCAAATGGACGGTTTTTTATGAATTATCCATTAATAAAGGGTAATAATTGAAAAAAAAGTATTATGCATGCATAATTTTTTAGAATTTGCATTGTGGGAATTTCAAAAAAATGTATCTTCCAGCCTGATAAATTAACTTTTTTTTAAACTAACTTAATACAAATACTTAACGGATGAGAAGAATTCTATTCGCATTAGTTTTGCTTATTAGTGGTTCTGTATTGGCCCAGACAACCATTTCTGGTACAGTGGTAGACCAAAATAATGAGCCAGTTCCCGGAGCCAATGTCGTGGTTGTAGGTGTAGCAGAAGGAGCCGTTGCCGATTTTGATGGTAATTTTACGCTGACAAGTACGTTAAATCCACCATTTCAAATTAAAGTTTCAAGTGTAGGTTTTGATGAGGCTACCGTACAGATTACAAAGAATAATCAGGTTGTGAACGTAACCATAAATGAGAGTTCTACATTGTTGGACGAGATAGTAATTTCTGCATCCAGAACGCCAGAAAGATTGTTTGAATCTCCTGTTTCAGTAGAACGTTTTGGCTTACGGGAAATAAAGAATACTACTGCGGAATCTTTCTACGGGGGGCTGCAAAATTTAAAAGGCGTAGACATAAATACAAACAGTTTAACCTTTCAATCGGTTAACACAAGAGGTTTTGCCACATTTGCTAATAACCGTTTTTTGCAATTGGTAGATGGTATGGATAATACGGCACCTGGTCTAAACTTTGTTTTAGGTAACTTGGTGGGTATGTCAGAATTAGATGTGCAGAGTGTGGAGATTTTACCTGGTGCTTCATCTGCGCTTTACGGTGCGGGTGCGTTTAATGGTATCTTATTTATGAGAAGTAAGAACCCATTCGATTTTCAAGGTATAAGTGCTTATGCTAAAACAGGAATTACTTCTCAAGAGGCTGCTGGCGATAACCAATATTACGATGTAGGTATTCGTGCGGCTCATGCTTTTAGTGATAAAGTTGCAGTTAAAGCTAATTTTTCTTTTTTACAAGGTGAAGATTGGCACGCAAACAATTACACAGATTTAAACAACCCTGGTGCAGACCGTTCAAATCCGGCATATGATGGTTTAAATATTTATGGTGATGAAGTAGGGACATTAATTAATTTTGATGCAGCAGCTGGCTTGCCTTCTGGAACCGTTGGTTCTGCTTTTATTACAAGAACTGGTTATGAGGAGCGTGATTTGGCCAATTATAATGCGCAGAGCGTAAAATCTGATTTTGCGCTGCATTACCGTCCATGGGGTAATGATTTTGAAATTATTTTAAACAGTAGAATTGGTAGGGGTACAACTATCTACCAGGGAGCTAACAGATATTCTGTTGCTGGATTTAAAATGCAACAACATAAAATTGAATTAAAGAACGACAACTTCTTCCTTAGAGGATATATCGTTTCAGAAAATTCTGGGGATGCTTATGATACAAGGTTTGCTGCTATTAATGTAAACAGAAGATGGAAGTCTGATGAAGATTGGTTCACTCAGTACGCACAAACTTTTATAGGTGCAAAATTGGGGGTTGGTACCGGAGTACAATTGTCAGATGAGCAAGCACATGCAGCAGCTAGGGCAGTGGCAGATACAGGAAGATTAATTCCTGGAACTCCAGAATTTCAAAGTGCCTTTAATGCTGTTATTAATGATGGTGATTTAACAACGGGTGCCAAATTTATAGATAACACCAAATTTCGTCATGTAAATGGTAATTATAATTTAGCTCATTTAATCAATGATTGGGCAGATATTCAAGTTGGCGGGTCTTTTAGAGAGTATGAATTAAGTTCCAACGGAACCATTTTCACAGATTATGATGGTCCAATAACCTATAATGAGTTTGGTGCCTATGCGCAATTGCAAAAGAAGTTTGCGGATGATCGCTTAAAACTAACGTTATCAGGAAGATATGATAAAAATGAATTTTTTGATGGGTTCTTGTCTCCTAGAGCTGGTATTTCTGCTACTTTAGGTGAAAATAGAAATCATAATATTAGAGCTTCTATTCAGCAAGGTTTCCGTAACCCAACTACACAAGATTTATTTATTGGTTTAGACGCGGGAAGGGCTATTTTAGTAGGTTCTGCTCCAGACAACTTAGATAGGGACGTAAGAACGTTTAGTGTAAGTGAGGCAGGTCAAAATAATTTTGGACAACCAGCAACGGTAAGTATTGTAGGTAGGGCTGCATATGAAAATGCATTTTCTTTGAGTTCTGTTCAAAATGGCGCTCCTGAAGCCGTAAATACCGGTGTAATTCAGCCAGAAGAGATTACTGCTGTTGAATTGGGTTATAGAACGCAACTAGGCAAGTTCACCATAGATTTAAGTGGCTATTATAATAGTTATGAGAACTTTATTGCTAACGTTACTACGGTTGTGCCATTTTATGGAGAAGCGGGGGATAATGGACTTTCTTTAGCAGCATTGCAAAATGGAGATTTCCAAGCTTATCAAACATATACTAACTCAGACGTAAACATTAATTCTTGGGGCGCAACTGCGGGCGTTGATACAAAAATCTTTGGAAATTTTGATTTAGGTGTAAATTATACCTACGCAGATTTAGATTTTGATAAAGCGTCAAATCCAGATTTTAGAACCAATTTTAATACACCAAAACATAAGGTGAAAGCTTCTTTTGGAAACACGGAATTATTTAAAAATTTCGGATTCGGAATAAATTATAGGTGGAGTGATTCTTTCTTCTGGGAAGCTACATTTGCAGATGGGGATGTACCAGCTTATTCCGTTTTAGATGCGCAGATTAACTACACGGTGCCATCTATTAAATCTATTTTTAAGGTAGGTGGAAGCAATATTTTAGGAGAAGAGTATTATACCGCTTTTGGTAGTGGTAATATTGGGTCTATATTCTTCGTTTCTTGGACAATTAACCCATAAGATTATTAACTCATTATAAATAAATTAAGGGCATTCTGTTGAATGCCCTTTTTAGTTTTGTAAAAAAAGAATAGGAAGTTTCTATATAAGAATGTAATAACCTATCTTTGCGCCCGAAAAAATAGCGTTCTCGTTCCGTTAGGAATTGAATTAATTGAAATACTGAAGTAATGTCAAAAGTTACAGGAAAAGTTGCCCAAATTATTGGCCCGGTTATCGATGTGGAGTTCGAATCGGGAACAGAAATTCCAAAAATCTACGATTCTTTAGAAGTAAAACGTTCTAATGGTTCCGTATTGGTTTTGGAAGTACAATCTCACATTGGTGAAAATACAGTAAGAACCATCTCTATGGATTCTACAGATGGTTTGAGCCGTGGTGTAGAAGTGGTTGCTACTGGTAGTGCCATCCAAATGCCAATTGGTGAGGATGTTTATGGTCGACTATTTAATGTAATTGGAGAGCCAATTGATGGTCTTCAAGATTTGCCAAAAAGTGGTGATAATGGTCTTCCAATTCACCGTGAGGCTCCAAAATTTGAAGATTTATCTACTTCTACTGAGGTTTTGTTTACAGGTATCAAAGTAATCGATTTGATTGAGCCTTATGCAAAAGGTGGTAAAATTGGATTGTTTGGTGGTGCTGGTGTAGGTAAAACGGTATTGATTCAAGAGTTAATCAATAACATCGCAAAAGGGCATGGTGGTCTTTCTGTATTCGCTGGAGTAGGTGAGCGTACAAGAGAAGGTAATGACCTTTTAAGAGAGATGTTAGAGTCCGGGATTATTAAGTACGGAGACGATTTCTTGCATTCCATGGAAGAAGGTGGATGGGATTTGACCAAAGTGGATAAGGAAGCTATGAAAGAATCTAAAGCTACTTTCGTATTTGGTCAGATGAACGAACCACCAGGTGCGCGTGCGCGTGTTGCACTGTCTGGTCTTACTATTGCGGAGTATTTCCGTGATGGAGCTGGTGATGGTCAAGGTAAAGACGTACTTTTCTTCGTAGATAATATATTCCGTTTTACACAAGCTGGTTCAGAAGTATCTGCACTTTTAGGAAGGATGCCTTCTGCAGTAGGTTACCAACCAACTTTGGCAACAGAGATGGGAGCTATGCAAGAGCGTATTACATCAACTAAAAGAGGTTCTATTACCTCTGTACAGGCAGTATACGTACCTGCGGATGATTTAACGGATCCCGCGCCTGCAACTACGTTTGCGCACTTAGATGCAACTACGGTACTTTCTAGAAAAATTGCTGAGTTGGGTATCTATCCAGCGGTAGATCCATTAGATTCTACTTCAAGGATTCTTACTCCAGAAATCTTAGGAAAAGACCATTATGGTTGTGCACAACGGGTAAAAGAGTTGTTACAGCGTTATAAAGAATTACAAGATATTATTGCTATCCTTGGTATGGAAGAACTTTCAGAAGAGGATAAGTTGGCAGTAGGTAGGGCAAGACGTGTGCAGCGTTTCTTATCGCAGCCTTTCCATGTAGCGGAGCAATTTACAGGTATTCCTGGCGTATTGGTAGATATTAAGGATACCATAAAAGGTTTTAACATGATTATGGATGGTGAGTTAGACCATTTACCAGAATCAGCTTTTAACCTTAAAGGTACCATTGAAGAAGCCATAGAGGCTGGTGAGAAAATGTTGGCTGAGGCTTAATATTTGAGATTTGGCTTTAAAGGGCAGGATTATTTAATTTATGGGTAACCAGCCAAAGCTAACTTCTAACTTTAAATAGATAATAGATGTATTTAGAAATAGTTTCTCCAGAAGCCACTTTGTTCTCGGGTGATGTTACCTCGGTAACTGTTCCTGGTATTAACGGTGAGTTTCAAATGTTAGCAAACCACGCACCTATTGTATCGCTGTTACAAGAAGGAGATGTGAAAATTAAAGGTAACATTGAGGTTGCCAAAGAATTTAAGGATAAGTTTTTAAAGGCAAGTAACGGAGATGTGGTTTTACCCATAAAAAGTGGAACCATAGAAATGAAGGATAACAAAGTTATTGTATTGGCAGATTAAGGTTGATGCAAACGATATAAAAAGCCCGGCTCACATGAGTCGGGCTTTTTTGGTTTACATGAAATCATAGATTTTTTCGTGCTATTGGAAATGATAGATGCCTCAATTGTTATCCCTTTCTAAATTGCAATCAATCAATAAAATAATCTTTAGATGAAAAAATCAATTATCGTATTTGTTTTGGCCTTTACAATATTTTCATTGAATGCTGAGGCTCAAAACTGTAACCAAGGGAAAAAGTTAGCAGAGAAGACTTGGGAGAAATTTGGTCCATGGAAACCTAATTTCAGTATAGTTCCCTTTAAAAATCAGGTCGCAAAAGTAAAAAGGGCATGGAATTATATTTCCTCAAACAGTGGGGCAAATATTGGGCCTCGCTACTTGGAAGTTGATGGAGGTAACGAAACAGGTAGTATTACCGGTCAGACAAAGAGGACTTTCGTCACACCGCCATCTTTTAACAATAATATGACCATCACCATTAATAAGTATGATGGTAGGGCAGAAACCGGTGTAATTATTTGTTCTCACGGAAGGGACGGTATTACTAAAACATTGAAGTCCTATACTTTTCCCAATGATAAAAATGGAGCAACCAAGAAATTTACAATTAGTGGTGTAAAAGGAAAAGTAGTCAGTATAGCTATGCGTAACAAATCGGTTGGCAACAAATTTAAGTACCGTATCAACGCTAAGTAAATGTTTGGCCACTTTTAAATTGATTTTGAAAGTGGCATTCGTTTTTCTTTATGTAATCAATAAAAGAATTGAGAACGTTGTTTACCATCATTTGCTGCACAATGATAATGGGGGTTATGACCGCCCAAAAAAGAATAAAACCACCAAAATCTAAAACCAACATTGAGAGTGTGGACAGTTTTGTTGATGCCGCATTCAATATATACAATTCTGTTTTTGATTTTCATTACGGGATTGCCAATGAAACTGACACATATGATGTCTTGGATGAAAGTGGGGAAGAAGGGACGGAAGAAAATCTTTCTGATGAAGCGGATTATGAAGTTGCTGAGCAAGAAGTTGAGAAAGATGAATTCAAGATTATGGAAGATAATATTGCCCTTCTTATGAAAACCGTACCTGATATTTTGGAAGAAATAGACAGTCATTCGGTATCCCAGCAGTTAAAGGCAGCGCTCAACCTTAACAAGGGTATAAAGGCCTTGAAGCAATCGGGGAAGTTTATAAAAATGACATTAGGTTGAGAATAAAAACTTGAAAACTTGAAAACATGAAAAAATTTGTAAAAATCTTATTGGTAATCGTATTATTTTCTGGAAGTGCTACCATAAAAGCACAATCTTGTGATACCGGACGAAAAATAGCCATAAAAATGCATAATGGACAAAATGGAATGCCTTCAAATGTATTTGCGATTTACCGGGACATTTATAACCATGTGGCCGGTAGAAACAGCAAATGGCAGATTGGTTCCAGATATTTGGGTATTGGATCTAACCGCCCAACAGAGACAGGCACCGTTATGGGGCAGACCTCAAGGACTTTTGTGACCCACCCGGCAACAAACAACAAAGCGACCATAGTATTGGAAAAAACAGGAGGTAAGGCGAAAACGTCCGTAATGGTCTGTGTAATCAATAAAAATGGGTCATCAAGAAGCTTGCCTGTGCATACTTTTTCCAATGGTAATGGTACGAGTACTAAAAGATTTACAGTAAACAATGCCAAGGATAAAATTATCGTTGTATCGATTAAAAATAGATCGGTAGGCAACAAATTCAAATACAAGATTAGTGCTAGATAAACAGTAATATTTTTTTTTGATTTGAGCGGGAAAAATTCGGTGATGGATGCCCCTTAGGCAGTTAAATTAATTAAAAACTGAAACTTTCTATTGGTTTAAATTCGAGCAGGGCAACAGTGGCAAATTGCAAGTGCCCAGCGACCCTGAAACAAAGGCTGGGCGCGTTATTTAATCTAAAAAAACGATGAAATCAAATAAAATTATGAGAACCATTTTAGTAGTCATGTTTATGGCAATGAGTACAATGTCAATGGCACAAAAGAAAATGATCTACGATGCTGAACTGAAGAAGGAAATATATGAATTAATAAGCTCTAATAAAGAAGTTCAATCTGCTCTAAAAAAAGTGCCAAAGGAAGCGCAAAAAGATATCCTAGAGAAATTTGCCATTTTCTACTCACTATCTAAAGAAGACCAGAAAAGTGTTCTAAATATATGTGAAGCTTGTGCAAAGAAAAATGGGATTGATGTAAAGCAAATAGTATCCGAAGTCAGTTCATATAGTCATGAAGACGATTGGACAGCAGGCTTAGCAATTGGCGGCGCCATTTTTGGAGGAGGGGTTGGCGGTCCTGGAGGAGCAGCACTTGGAGCTACACTTGGAGGTCTACTTGGTAAGGCTATAGGTAAAAAAATTGATGACGCTAAGAGCAAAGGAAAAAACAAAGTAGAAAGTAGCGTAATGGCTAATCCTGATGGTACCGATTGCGAAGGCAGAAAAGCAGAGTTCCCATTCCAAATGTAAAAGTATATATAAGATGCCCCGGCGTTTTAAGCTGGGGTCGTCTTATGTGAATTCATAGATTTTTTATCGGTACTGGAATTAGCAGATATTTCCTTATAAGTAATGTAATAGTTTGCGGTATATCAGAATTAGTAATAAGAGCATTAATAACAACCAACCAAAATGGAAACAACTACAGTATCAACACCAGACATATTACAAGTAAAAGAGGCTTTGGCCAAAGCATTTCCAAATTATAAAGTAAAGCCCCCTTTTTTTAACAAAAAAATGATTCATGTAGTAGATGGGCTGCGCATGGCAATAGTGGTCCAAAACCATGGGCAGCTTAAGGCAACTAGGGCATTAAACATAATGCATCCATGGGCTTTTATAGTATTTGTTTTGTTAATGGCCTTTACGCTTGTGGGAGGGTTAATTTTCTACTTTATAATTCACCAAAGAAAGAAAGACGAGATAATCGAATTAGAAGAAGAAGTAAATAGTTTTTTGAGTGTAAACTATCAACAAATTAAGTAATAATTCAACCAAATAAAAATGAAAAATCAATTTAGTGTATTAATAGCGATTGCATTAATCATGCAATCGTGTGGTTCAAAAACAGGGGATTCAATAGCTGAAAATTTTGGGGGTAAAGTAAATTACTCTCAAAATATGCTTAAAAAAGATGATCAATCTGAATCGCTCAACACATATATGGTACAAGTTAAAGGCAGTAAAATGTTGGATACGTTAAAACAAAACTATGCTTGTGCCAGTATCGCCATTATGGCCTATGAAAACTTTACACCTGAGCAGAAAGAAGAGTTTAAACAGCTATATGTAGAGATAAAAAATTCAGATGCAGACCCAACGGTTTATTATTATAATTCTGCGTCCATAGAACCTTGCGCGCATCAAAGTGGCATTTATACTGAGTTTTCGGAAAACTTATTAGAAGAAAAGTACAATGCTATTGCAAAAAAAGTTATTCCAAAGTACAGAACGCCAACTTTGGGAGAAGAGTTGGGCAATTTTGTTAAGCCGTTAATTCAGGAACATGGCAAAATTGAAAGTTATAAAAGAACTCAATTTAGTATTGTTACAACCAAGACCAAGCAAGACCTTTATAAATATGAAGGGGTGCTTATATTTAAGGATGGCTACAAACGGCCATATTTTATTACTACCTCACCGAATGTTGAAAATGAATACATTTCAGGCTATCAATTGGATATTTAATTGAAAATCTAATTGAATTCATTTATTTTTTACCAACTTAACATGGTAATTATATGGGAGTCTATTAATGAACCATAAATGCCAAATACATAATTGAAGTAATGAGCAAAAAGGGTTTTATAAATTACGTGGTCTGTTGTATGGCCATATTATGTATTAATGGTCTTTCTGCTCAGAATACAATTGCAAGTAAAGTTGATAGTCTCCAAACTTTTATAGAGAAAGCACCCAACGACACTTTAAAGGTCATCGCATATCAAGATTTGGCAAAGCTACTTTTAAGGCAAGGTAAAGCTCAAGAAATGCTGACTATTGCTGATGAGGGAATCGCGTTGTCAGAAAAACTTAACTATTCCAGGGGCGAAGCTCAAATGAAATTGACCAAAGGAGTTGTTTTTTATGCAACGGGTAAATGCGATGAAGCTATTGAGCTTTATGACCAAGCTTTAAAAATTGCCAAGGAGATAGAAGAGAAGGAGCTAGAGGCGAAAATCCATATCAATACGGGTTCTTGTTATCAAAAAAAAGGTGATTTAGATTTAGCCTTGGAGAGTTATCTGAATGCCTATGCTTTAAAACAAAGTTTGCAAAAACCACATTTGGCTGCTTTGTTAAATAATATTGGGGCGATATATAGAATTAAGGAACGATATGAAAGGGCCGAAGAGATTTATTTGAGTTCATATGAGATTAAAAAAGAAGTCAATGATAGCCTAGGTATGGCTACCAGCCTCATGAATCTTGGTTTGGTCTATTACCTTATGAAAGGCAAAGAATCGCTTGCTATTGAAACGCTTAACAAAAGCAAGTTGTTTTATCAAAATCTAGGGCGAGAGGATGAGGTAGCCACTTGCCACACTGCTTTGGGAAGGGTTTATTCAGGACTTGGAGACATTACCCAAGCAAAAGAAGAATTGAATAATGCATGGAGCTATTTTAAAGATCAACCCATTTCTGATTACTACTGCCATACTTTAAGTTTATTGGGTGAAGTTGCCCTAGTTGAAAATAAGCTAATTGATGCTGAAGAATACTTAACCGAGGCCAGAAGAGCTGCTATTAAATTAGAACGGAAACAAGAAAAAGCAGATATCCTTCTTGGGCTTAGTAGAGCCAAATACGGTTTAGGCAAAGAAAGTGAAGCTTATGATTTAATTGAGAGTGTTTTGGCATTAAAAGACACCCTAAATCAGGAATCTCGATTAAAATCGATGGAAGAAATGCAGGCAAAGTTTGATGTCCGGCAAAAAGAGAGTGAACTTGAAATTAGTAATCTAAAACTAGATCAACGAACCAAGCAACGTAATATATTTTTGGTAGCCGCCACTGGGTTCTTCCTTTTTGCGGGTATGATATTTTTATTTCTTCGTCACCGTATAAGGGCTAACAATAAAATAGCTATTCAAACAGAGCTAATACACGCACAAGAAATAACAGAGTTAGAGCAACAGAATAAACTCTTGGCCTTGAACAGTATGATTGAAGGACAAGAGGCTGAGCGTATGCGAATAGCAAAAGACCTTCATGATAGTCTAGGGGGGTTATTGAGTACGGTAAAAGCTCATTTCACAGCAATACAGAACGAAAATGATGAGCAAGAAAAATCGAGCATTACCACAAAAACAAATACTTTGATTGATGAGGCCTGTGTTGAGGTTAGAAGAATTTCGCATAACATGATTCCGCATGCTTTAACGATTTCTGGACTACCAGTTGCTCTAGAAGACATGGCAGCCAATTTGAGAAGGGAAGGCTATGAAGTAGACCTAAGTATACTTGATTTTCCAAAACAAATGGCAAAAACCAAGCAAGCCATGTTGTATCGTTTATTGCAAGAAATTATAGCAAATATTCGTAAACACGCACAAGCCAAAAGCATTTTAATTCAATTATTTAAAACTAATGGCAGCCTTAGTTTAATTGTAGAAGATGATGGCAAAGGCTTTAATTACACAGTAGCTGTAGCATCTGGCGGAGTCGGCCTAAAAAGTATTAATAGCCGAGTAGAGTTTTTAAATGGAGAGATTGATTGGGATAGTAGTGTCGGAGCCGGTACCACCATTACCATTACTATTCCTGAAATTTTATAAAATATATCAGATTACCATACATTTTTTGTAAGATTTTTTTTCAAAACATTAATTTGTCCGATTACACATTTTTTTGATTGGTAGATAGCTTTTACTAAATATAAACTCATTTTGCCCATTTATACATTTTTATGGGGCTTATGCAATAAAAGCACCTAGTTTTAAGGGAATCTCAGAACCAAACCATGTCTCCAATTAAAGTTTTTATTGTTGATGACCATCAAATGGTCATTGAAGGTATTCGATTGTTATTACAAAACGAAGAACACATTCAAGTAGTAGGTCAAGCCCTAAACGCTAAAGAAGCAATTGATGTTATTCCAGATATAAAACCTGATGTCATATTGTTGGATATAAATATGCCAGGGATGAACGGTATTGATGCCTGTAAAGAGTTGATGAAATTACTCCCTAACGTTAAAATCATCTCTATAACCATGCATAAAGAGATTAGCCTTATCAAAATGATGTTGGGTAATGGCGCAAAAGGGTATGTGCTTAAAAATGCAGGTAAAGATGAATTGGTCGAAGCTGTTGAAGCCGTTCATAAGGGTAAAATGTATTTAGATGATGTTTCTAATGAGATAGTTATCAGTACGATGAACGGTTCCAACAAAAAGAAGGAAAGTAGTTCATTATTCCCTAAGCTTTCCCGTAGGGAAAAAGATGTGTTGCGTTTGATTCTGAATGAACATACAACTCAAGAGATAGCGGGTAAATTATTTATCAGTTTCGGAACCGTTGAGACCCACCGACGTAATATGCTCATTAAAACTGGTACCCGAAACACTGCAGGACTGGTTCGTGTTGCTTTAGAATATGAGCTGTGCAATTAGCATAGTTGATTATTACATGATTTCATAGATTTTTCTTGGTTAGGGTTTTCTTTGATAGCTACTAGATTCCCTAGATGTAATTTGCAGAGGGTTCAAATCTCAAGAAATGGATACGCTTAAAATTATAGGCATTGCATTTGGTGTAGTGATTGTTATACATAGGTTTTATAAAGCTTATCAAGAATATAAGGCACGTAAAAAACCAGTGAATGTAAAGCCGAAAAATAGGTTGGCAGAATCTATTGGTGAATATAACAAAGTTCAAGTGGGTGATTTGTATTCAATAGAGTTGCCCGAGTTAATGGTAACAACCTTTGAGTTGAATGATGAGGCAAGATTGCAGTTTCAAGATGAAGAAAAAGACATTTATATCATTGGTATTGATGAAACTTCAGAAGAATTTAAAGCGGTACATCGAGAATATGAAACCTATGATGAGACCATTTCGTTACTAGAGAATTACAAGAAAATTCAATTGCAATCCTTTACCGAAGGAATGCAGGTATCTCACAAAAATGAAGGCTTGCAAAGTAGTGATAATCATAACGCTCTATTAGTTGATTTCCAAGCCAAGGTGGAAGGAATACTTTTTCCTATTTACTATGCCATTCTTTTTGTTGAAACAGAAAACAATCTATTCATGTTAATCTCATGGACTACGGCTAATAAGAGGAATCAAAATGAGGAAGAAATCAAGAAAATGTTAAGATCATTCAATTATATCAACCTAAAAGTAAATAATCCAATACAAACAAAATGAAAAAAGTAGTTCAACTATCAATTTTTGTTTTGCTTACTTACGCAAGTCCGCAGAACAGTTCGCCAAATTTTGCCAATGAGGGTAGAGATTGGTATATCAGTAAAAATACGGGTTCTGGTCAAATGGGTACCAAAGAACGCCCAGCAAAAGATATGGGTAACATTATTCATCATCTAAAACCAAACGATCGAATTCATATTGCTGAAGGCATATACACAAGTAAAGGTTCAAGGGGCTCAGATGAAATCAATGTACCCGTAAAGATATATGGAGGTTATGACACCTCCTTTTCAACACGCGACCCTTGGGATGCCCATAAAACCATTTTTACGGGGACTAACGAATATATGAAGTTAACTACTCCAAGAATATACATTAGAACGGATCAACAACGAGAAAGTAATGGGCAAAAATCAACTGGAGGTGAAATTATTGTTGATGGAATAATCATTGACAACGGACCTAGAAACCGATACCATAAGAATGAAAATTTAGCCATTAGAAGAAAGGCGAGCCCAAAAACACAACAAAATCCATCTCCTGAATCTGGCGGCATCGTAATTGTTGGTAGCCATTATACCAATGTAGCAGTTCAAAATTGTGTGGTAATGAACACAGCACCTTCAGAGGGGGCGATATCGGTTCGTGTGATGAAAGGTGGAAAAGGAATCATTCAAAACAACTTCTGCATAAACAATACGGGTTACGGAATTCATGCTAGAACGGGTTATGTAGGCAGTGATGAGAATGTGATTCCAAAATTCTTGGTAAAACACAATACATCTTTGTTTACTTGGAAGCACGACGCAATTGCCTCATATGGTGGAGATGCAATGGCTTTTGATCAGAACCTTGTTGCAACTGTAGAAAACAATACTCTAGGTTATGGCCACATGGGGGGTATCTATAACAAAGGAGCAAAGCTTAAAATGGTGAATAATTTATTTACAGGTAATGGCAAATACGATTATAAAGAAATAAATGCTAAGATGGCTGTTGCTGATATATTGGATGAATCAATGCATTTAGATCCAATGAGTGATGGTAATAAAGGTATGTTAATCAAGATACCGGTTGCAGAACGATGGGCAGAGATATATGCAGGTAGAGATATTGTTACAAGAGAACAAGTTGATGCTGCAGTAACTGTGCCCAACACTGGAGCCAATCAATTAAGAAGCATATTCGGATTAAACCAACAGGGTTCAGCGGTTAAAATGGATGCAGAAGTTTTTCTTCCATTGATAACCATTGAAGAAGCCCTACCTGCAGGCTTATACCCATGGGAGGGTATGGGCTGCAATATTCCAAAGCAGGCGCAGTAATAGTTTATAGTATTAATTAGGGTAAACCGCTGTTCGCTTATGAAGATTAAAGTGGCAGCGGTTTTTTAATCTTTAAACTCTAAAATATCCCCTGGTTGACATTCTAGTATTTTACAAATCGCTTCAAGAGTTGAGAACCGTATGGCTTTAGCTTTACCGGTCTTTAAAATGGAGAGGTTAGCAGTAGTAATACCTATTTTTTCTGCAAGTTCATTGCTTTTCATTTTCCGCTTAGCAAGCATCACATCTAAATTTATAACTATTGGCATGATTTAGATGGTTAAGTCGTTTTCTTGTTTTAATACATAACCACGCTCTATTATTCCTGATATTATGAGGAGAAATAGCCCCATTATCAATAATGGAATTCGATTATCCATTGCAATTATTAATCCTTCAAAAAAAACTTTTATTAGTGTGTCATCTTGATTCTTTTCCGCTAACAACAAAAAATATCCTTCATATCCCTTTTCAAACCAAGTAATGAAGAACTTAATTATACTGTATATAATAAATCCTTTACCAACTTTAGAAAAAACCTTGGCAGATGAAATATCAAAAAGATTATGTATATCTAACTGCTTAAGATGTTTTCTAAATGGGTTTAATATGCGAAGCATGTATATCAGTAGTAAAAATTTTATGAAACTTAAGAGTATTGATATTGTTGAAGCTTCGTTTTGAGATTCTGCCTCTTCAATTAAATCATAATAAACAAGTAAATCTTTTGAGAAAGAAGCTACTTCATCCAGAAGGCTTGCAATTACTACAATCAATAAAAAAGATACAACGAAACTTAAGTAGTAAAATAGTCTTTTCATAAAAATTATTGTTTAACAATAACAAATATATAAAATTATTGAAAAACGATAATAAATTATTTTAAAACAATCAATGACCACTCTTTTCCATTAGAAAAATGCCTTGATAACTCCTTAAATCCAATAACTTTATGAGCCTGCATAGAGCGGATGTTTTTGGTATCAACTTCGGTAATGATAGCCTTAAAGCTTGGTTGTATAAAACGTTTCATGTTTTGGTACAATCCCCTAAAAACCCCTTGCCCTCGATGCGTTTTGGCAACGCAAACTTGTCCCATTATCATGTAATCTTGGGCTTGATACACTTTTTCAAGTTCAACAAACATTGATTTTAACACCTCAATTTGGTTCCTAAATATTGGGTGCATTGAAAGTGCGTAGCCCACCACTTTTCCGTTTTCTACAGCAATGGTATGTGGGTAGGCTTTATTCATGGCTTGTAGTAGCTCAAAATCATGCTCAACGGTTAAAAAACCTTGTGCTTTTATTTCTTCTTGGGTTAAACTCTTGGGGAGATTTTTTTGCTGTAACGCTAGAATCTGAAATATTTCTTCCTCTTTGCTAACTTGGGTATAGTGTATCATAATTTAAATTACGTTCTTAAATCCAAAATAAACAACAGGAAGGTGTAAAGAAAAACGCATTGATAATATTGCAATTTAAACTAGGAAAATTGGTTTCAAAATTTTGATTGTCAATTAGTTCTTAAACATCGTATTATTGTATTTATCTAAGATAAATTCAGCCATTGTGTTGAATGTAGTTTAATATTTATTCAATTGGGATGGCTAAAGAGTTGGTTACACTTGGTAGTTTTGAGTTTTTATCAGACGTGCAGGTAATTAAAGGTAAATTAGAGTCTGAAGGTATTTCAGTGTTTCTAAAAGACGCTAACACAGTAGGTATAGAACCGTTTGCCTCTAATGCTATTGGTGGAATAAAACTTCAAGTACATTCTGTAGATGAGGAACGGGCAAGGGAAATTTATGATGAAGTACGTTCTTACGCACAGGATCAAGAAGGTAACTTAATAACTTGCCCCAATTGTAAGCGACAAAAATCTGAAGTTTATTATTCTAGAAACACTTTAATGCACAAACTCTTTCCTTTTTTAGAACCTAAAAAGTATCGTTGTTTACATTGTAAGTTCATTAGAAGGGCTTAATTAATTGAATTTTGTAACAAAATGACTTTTTTTAATACCAATAGCTATCAGAGATGCTTTACAAACTACAGCGTTATGCTGTAACTTAACTGTTAATAAAATTATCGACTTAAATAAAATGTTTGGATAAGCGTTAATATTCTTATCTTGAATTAACCAACTAAACTAACTGTTATGGAAGAATGGTTTACTGCACTTACCGTGTTCGAAAAAGTGTATTGGATAGTAGCCGTTATTGGTTCTATTTTCCTCTTGTTCTTGGTATTTACTACGCTCTTGGGTGGCGATGTAGAAGATGCTGGTGATGTAGATGCAGACATTGATGCAGATACGGGCATTGGGTTTCAATTTCTATCCTTTAAAAACCTGGTAGGTTTCTTTACTATTTTCGGGTGGTCTGGTATCGCATGTTTAGATAATGGTTTGGCTACAGGTATTACCATAGTCATATCCGTTATATGTGGTCTATTAATGATGTTAGCCATGGCGAGCCTATTTTACTATTTAGGAAAGATGCAAAGTAGTGGAACGCTACAACTTAAAAATGCTGTAGACCAAATAGGCGAAGTTTACCTTACCATAGGAGCAAAAAGAAGTAGAATTGGCAAGGTAAGCGTAAATGTACAAGGCACGTTAAGGGAATTACAGGCCTTAACCGATGAAGACCATGATTTAGTACAGGGTAACGTTGTAAAAGTAAAAGACGTAACAGATACTGGAATATTAATAGTTAACCTTTTAAACCAATAAAATGATTACACTACCATTACAATTAGGCGGAGGGGCAACCCTATTGGCCATTGGCTTTGCCATTCTTTTTATGTTCATTATCATTATATCGTTTATACGGCGGTATAAAAGATGTCCATCAGACCGTATACTCGTGGTTTATGGTAAGGTGGGTTCTGGTAATTCGGCAAAATGTATTCATGGTGGTGCGGCCTTTGTTTGGCCCGTAATCCAAGATTATGAATATTTAGATTTAACACCAATATCCATAGAGGTAGATTTAAAAAATGCTTTAAGTAAGCAGAACATTAGGGTTAATGTACCATCTAGGTTTACTATTGGTATTTCTACGGAACCGGGGGTTATGCAAAATGCAGCAGAACGTTTACTAGGTCTTGGTTTGCCAGAAGTACAAGATTTGGCTAAAGAAATTATTTTTGGACAACTGCGTTTGGTAGTTGCCTCCATGGATATTGAAGAAATTAATTCTGATAGGGATAAATTTTTAACCAATATTTCGCAAAGTGTAGAATCTGAACTTAAAAAAGTTGGTTTAAAATTGATAAACGTAAATATTACGGATATCGTAGACGAGTCTGGATATATAGAGGCTTTGGGTAAAGAAGCCGCTGCACATGCTATAAATGCCGCAAGAAAATCCGTAGCAGAAAAGAACAGGGATGGTTCTATTGGTGAGGCTAATGCCAAGCAAGACGAGCGTACCCAAGTAGCCGCGGCCAATGCCAAGGCAGTAGAAGGTGAAAACGTTGCTAAGATTGATGTTGCCAATTCGGATTCTTTAAGACGTCAGCGAGAGGCAGAAGCTGAACGCACGGCTATTGCTTCTGAAAAAGTACAAGCAGCAAAAGCTTTAGAAGAGTCTTATGCAGCGGAGAAGGATGCAGAAATAGCCAGGGCAGAGCGCGAAAGAAGCTCTCAAATGGCAGATATAGTTGTACCGGCACAAATTGATAAGCAAAAGGTAGAGATAGAAGCAGAAGCAGAGGCAGAACGTATTAGAAGAAAAGCCAAAGGTGAAGCGGATGCAATTTTATTTAAGGCCCAAGCCGAAGCAAAAGGTATGTTTGAAGTATTGACCAAACAGGCACAAGGTTTAGACGAAATTGTAAAAGCGGCAGGCAATAATCCTAAAGATGCGGTATTATTACTAATTGCCGATAAACTACCGGAATTGGTAGAAAAACAAGCCGAAGCTATCAAAAACATCAAAATAGATAAGGTTACCGTATGGGATTCTGGAAATAGTGAAGACGGTAAAAATTCTACAGCCAACTTTATTTCGGGCATGTATAAATCCGTTCCGCCGTTGCAAGAAATGTTTAACATGGCAGGTATGGAGTTGCCAGAATACTTAAAAGGCAAAGATAAAGTCGCTGGTAAAGCAACAGAGGGCCAATCGGAAGAACAAAAATCCATAGAAGAATAGTTTAATAATTTAAAAGAGACCATGAAAAAATGGTCTCTTTTTATTTTAAGCAGTTGCCAGCTTTAGGTATGCCTGTTTTAGGGCCTTAACTACTACCAAGAGCTCTTTCTCATTTAAATGGCCATATCCAAAGCGTATGGCACAGTTTGTTCTATCTTGATAAAGAATAGTTTTTGGTAAAAACAATTCATGCTTTTCCGCTTCTTCCGCAAATTTAATTAAAGAAATAGGTTTTTTAAACCTAAGCCATATGGCTAGACCACCAGAAGGTAGTTCCCAATCAAGTATTCCGTCAAAATATTCTTTTAACAGGCTACTTAGCAAATTTCTCCGTTGCTTGTAGGTAACAATATTTTTTTTCTTTAGACGGTATATTTCGCCTTCAGCTATCAGTTCTGAAAGCATTTGCTCTTGAATAAGGTCGCCTTGGGTATCCAAAAGCTGTAAATAATTTCTTGCTTCCGTTATCACCTGTTCTGGGGCCACAACAAATCCAGTATGAAAACTTGGAAATAACGATTGCCCTAGTTTTCCTAGATAAATGATATTTCCGTTGGCATCTGCACTTGCCATGGGTAGCATGGGCGAACCTTCAAACTGAAAGTCATGGTCAAAATCGTCTTCGATTACCGCAAAACCATAGCTTTTTGCTAGTGCCAATAATTGCAACCTTCTTTTGGTACTCAACGTAGTAGTTGTTGGGTAATCCCTATTAGAACAAACATAAATGCAACGTATGCCTTTATTCGCATAATGTTCTAAAATATAGTTTGTATCCAACCCCTCTTCATCTAAAGGAACAGTTTTTATTTTTGCCCCCGCTTGTTGAAAAATCATATTGGCTACGTAATTACTTAGATGGCCTACTAGTACTAAGTCGCCTGGATTAATCAATACCCTAGATACGATATAAAGGCTCATCTCTGTGCTACGGGTATTTAATAAGTTGGCTGGTTTTATATGAAACCCCCTAGTGGCGTTTAAATAATTGCACAATTGCGTGCTAAAGACGGAAGGGATTAATGCGCTGGTTCTATTCCATTTATTGATGAGTGGTTTGCGCTTCATAGCTGCACTATACCATCTAGAAAATTGGTGTATTGGATGCAACCTTAAATCGGGTTTACCATCACTAAGGCTATATTTTGCAGTACTCTCCTCTTTGGTAGAAGCTAAATTGAAAGATTGCTGAAAAGGAAATCCTGGTGCTTTTGGATATTGGTAAACATCATTTATGTGCTGTGCGGTTGCTTTTATTTTATAAGAAGAATCTTCTGGAAATACAACAAAAGTGCCTTTATTGGGAATAATATTAACCCAACCCTGTGAAGCTAATTCTTCATAAATAGCAACAGCAGTATTACGATGCACGTTCAATAGCTGGCATAAACCCCGTGTTCCAGGTAACTTACTCCCTTTTTCTAGATAACCACGTTGTATGGCGTTCATAATTTGCTGTGCCACTTGCACATAGACCGGTTGTACTATAGACTTGTCTATAGATACGAGTTGAGCCAATAAATCTGAAACCGGACTATTCATTGTTTTAGAACTGGACTAGTTTAATCGTCCGGAAAGTTAGGACTTTTGTAGGATTAAATTAAATGACTTAAAAACTTACGTTACAAGCTTAAAAAATGAAAAAATCAATTTTATTTTCTGCGATTTTACTTACAGGTGCTTATCATATTAAAGCACAACAAGATGATGCTGTGGCAAAGGTAGATTCGCTGAGCGAAGTTGTAGTTACGGCAAACCGAATTAACCTGCCATTTAAAGAAAACTCTAGGACAATTAATATCATTACAACTAATGATATTAAAAATAGTGTGGCGGTAAATGTGGCAGATTTGCTACAGCAAGTTGCGGGTGTAGATATTAGAAGACGTGGTACCGGTGGTAGCCAGGCAGATTTGTACATAAGAGGTGGGGGTTTTGACCAAACTTTATTGTTGATAGACGGGGTAAAAATGGACGATGCGCAAACGGGTCATCATACCATGAATGCAGCATTACCTTTAGAAGTAATTGAAAGAATTGAAATAATAAAAGGACCTGCGGCTCGTGTTTTTGGGCAGAATGCATTTGCAGGGGCCATCAACATTATTACAAAAAAGAATTTGAATAACTCGGTATCTCTAAATGTAGAGGCTGGTTCCTTTGGGCAACTGAACGGTAGTGTAACTGCTGGTGTAGAAAAGGAGAATTCTTCTCATATAATACACGTAGGCAGGGTTACTTCTGCAGGTTATCGGAATAATTCTGATTATGATAATGGAAATTACTACTTGAAAAGCATTTTTAATAAAAACGCTCAGCCTATAGAAATGACCGCTACTTTCTTGGAACGTAACTTTGGAGCTGAGAATTTTTATACCACCAATCCTACTTTTAATGAGTATGAAGAAACACAAAATAGCTTGTTGGCATTCGCTACCACCTTTCAAAAAAATAAGCTAAAAATACAACCAAGAGTATACTGGAAACGCAACCAAGATTTGTTTTTATTAAGAAGAAAAGAACCAGGTTTTTACAGAAACATGCACATTTCCAATAAAATTGGTGTGGAAACCAATGCATCTTATGCTTCTAAATTGGGGATTACAGGCTTTGGTGTGGAGTTTTCTAAAATTTACTTAAGAAGTAACAATTTAGGTAATAGAAATCGTTTTATGTCTAATGTGTTCTTAGAGCACCGTTTTAGTATTGCAGATAATAAGTTAGATATTACCCCAGGGGTGGCGTTAACCTACTTTTCAGATTTTAAGTTTAAAGCTTTTCCAGGCTTGGACATAGGTTATAGCCTAACAAATAATTTTAAGGTTTACGGTAACATTGGGTATACCTACCGTATACCAACCTATACCGATTTGTTCTATAATGACCCTGTTACCAGTGGTAATGCAGATTTAGAACCAGAAGAAGCCTTTGCTCAAGAATTAGGTTTAAAGTATACCTCTGCTAAGTTTAATGCTAGTATTGCTGTTTTTAATAGAGACTCAGATAACCTTATAGATTACATTAGAAACAATGTTTCTGAAGATGTATTTACGGCCACAAATATTACTGAAGTAAACACAAAAGGTGTGGAGCTAGATGCGGCCTTTAATTTTATGTACAAAGATTTTGTGCAGACACTAAGTGTTGGTTACGCCTTTTTAGATGATAACATTTTGGACCAAAATGAAGCCTTGTCACGTTATTCGCTAAACACCTTAAAACATCAATATACTACACGTTTAAGTACGCAATTGTTTAAAAATGTACGTCAAAATATTGTTTACAAGTATGCAGAACGTACTACGGGGCAAACGTATAATGTTTGGGATGCATCTTTAGCCATCAAATTAAAACAGGCAGAGTTCACGGTTACCGCAGGTAACATATTTGATGCAGATTATATTGAGTCAGGTTTTGTACCTATGCCGCCTAGCAACGTATTATTTGGTTTACGTTATAGTTTTTAATAAACGGTTAGGAATTAAAGAGAAACAAGCGCCAACACTTATAACTATCTTGAATATAGTTGGGAATTAGTATAAAAATCTTTTTATGAAGATATTTTAATATTGATTTTTTAAAGTTTTGGTGCTTTTAAAGTCCTTACTAAACGTTAAGATAAGGTTACCTAGCCCATCATTTTACTATTTTTGTAGATTAAATTGATTTAAGATTGAAATTAAATCTACAACAAATTCCAAGAATAAAAACCTTAAGTAAGGAGGCTTTTATACGCGATTATTTTAAGCCGCAAAAACCTGTGGTTATAGAGGAAATGATTGCAGATTGGCCTGCCTACAATAAATGGAATTTGGACTACATGAAACAGGTGGCAGGGGATATAGAGGTTCCTTTATACGATGATAGACCCGTAAAACATGATGAAGGTTTTAATGAGCCGCATGCCAAAATGAAAATGGCCGATTATGTGGATTTACTAAAAAAAGAACCTACCAAATACCGAATTTTTCTGTGGAATATTCTTAAAGAAGTACCACAACTACAAAAGGATTTTAGTTTTCCAGATTTTGGAATTAGATTGATGAAAGGCCTGCCAATGCTATTTTTTGGAGGAAAAGACTCCTACACCTTTATGCATTATGATATTGACTTGGCCAATATCTTTCATTTTCATTTTGAAGGTAAGAAAGAATGTATTCTTTTTCCACAATCCGAAACCAAACATTTATACAAGGTGCCCCACTCTTTAATTACTAGGGAAGATATAGATTTTGCCAATCCAGATGTTGGCCAATGGCCAGCATTAAAAAACGCAAAAGGGTTTATTACCCAATTAGAGCATGGTAATGTGCTTTACATACCAGAAGGCTACTGGCACTACATGCGGTATATTACGCCAGGTTTTAGCATGAGTTTAAGAGCTATTGCCAGAAAACCAAAAAACTTTGCAAAAGCACTATACAATATTTTTGTGATGCGCCATTATGATAATGCCATGCGTAAATGGAAGGGTCAAGCTTGGATAGACTATAAAAACCAACAGGCAGTGGAGAGAACCAGTGCCCGTTAGTTCTGGGTTGGTCTGTGGTTACTCGTATTTTAAATGGGTTACTAAATCTATCTTTAATGCCTTTAGTGCTTGTATTAAAATTATGGCTAATGTTAGGGTTAACATAAGTACCATGGTAATGGCAAAAGGTGCTAAAGGCACATTAATTCGGTATGCAAAATCTTCTAGCCACCTATCTGCTAACAAATAAGAAACAGGCAGAGCAATGCACAACGCTATTAGGGCTATCACAATAAATTCTTTTATCAAGCTTAAAATCAAAGTTTTTTCTGATGCTCCCAAGGTTTTACGTATAGCAACTTCTTTGTAGCGTTGTTGCACGCTATGAGAGGCTATGGCAAATAGTCCTAAAAGCGAAATAAATATCATTAAGAAAGATAAAATGGTCACCAATGTTTCTAACCGCTTTTGTTTTGCAAAAGTCTTGGCAAAATTTTGGTCCAAAAATTCGTATTTAAATGGAAACCTGGGTTCAATATTTTGGGTCCAGAAATCCTCTATACTTGCTACGGTTTCGGTAATTGCGGTGCCATTTAATTTTACCATTAAATGGGTAGGTTTTCCCCAATCTCCGGTTTCCCCTTTAAGATAGGGCATGTAAAGGGCAGGGTACGCTCCTTGATCAAAACCCTTAGCAATATAATTGTCTATAACGCCAATTATAGTGCCTTTATAACCCCAATATTCTACTTGTTTTCCTATCGGATTTTTAAATTGAAAGTTAGACACCAATTTTTGATTAACAATTACTTCATTGGCGTAAATGGTATCTCCGTCATTATCCAAGAATACTTGAGAGGTGTCTACATCCATCCAATCTTTGGTAAAGTTTTTGCCTTTATTCAGTTTTATATCCATAGTGGGTATAAAATCAGCATCAATAAAATGCATATCTGCTTGGAAACTTAATTCTTGATAATCTACGTTAGAATTGGAGCCAAAACCGGCATACGTGCCAGGCGGTCTGGTGGTAGTAGCCACGGCTGCAACCCCATCTATCTTTTTAAGTTCTTGTTTAAAAGTAGCCAACTTATTGTGGGTCTCCCCTGCATTTCTAATGTTTATAATTAGCATTTGTTCTTTGGTGAACCCCAAATCACGATTGTTCATGTAATGCAATTGAGATTTGATTAAAAAAGCAGAAATAAGAAAAATACCAGAAATACAGAACTGAAAAACAATCATGCCTCGTTTTAGTTTTTGCCCACTTTTAGAGCGACTAAAATTTCCCTTTAAAACCTTGACTGGGTTAAATTGACTTAAGTAAATACCCGGAAACAAGCCAGAAATTAAAATTAAGACGGTAATTATGCCAAAGCCCCACCACCATTTGTTGTAAGCATTTAGCAATTCCAAATCCGTACCCATTAAGGTGTTAAAAGGAGGTAGTACAATTTCTATCAAAGCCAAGGATACCAATAAAGCAAAAGCACATTGCAGGGCAACTTCAAAAATAAATTGGGATATAACGTTTAGTTTGGATGTTCCCAATGTTTTTCTAATAGCTACTTCTTTAGCGCGTTTGGTGGCGCCAGAAATGCTCAAATTGATAAAATTGATGGCGGAAATCACCAAAATAAGCAAAGCGAAAACAGCTAGAATGTAAAGTGTATTAGCACCTTTACCCATTAAAGCTTTACCAAAAAGGTGCCTGTCTCCTAGATTTTCTACAAACATTGCCTCTTCTTTTTGCTCCAAATATTGCTCGTAGGTTACACCCCAAGATTCGTAGGTGTTTTGGTCGTAGAATTCATCAAACTTTTTATTAAATGCAGCAACATCTACCCCTTTGTGTAACATAAAATAGGCATCGTAATTAAAATTACCCCAGTGATCATTGTTATTGGCTTTTAAGTCCATTAAACGCAAAACCGCATGTTCTTCATCACTTGGGTAGCCATCGGTACTGTAAACAGCGGCAATAGTAAAATTATGGGGTTCGTTTCGGTAAAGCGTTTCCACAGTTTCTCCAACAGGGTTTACGTCTCCAAATAGCTCTTTAGAGAACGCTTCGCTTAAAACCAATTGGCTGTCATCTTTAAAAAGATTTGTGGTGTCTCCATATTTTATGGGGTAGGGAAAGAACTTAAAGAAATTGGCGGTGGTGCGCTTGGCGCTGGAAATCACTTTTTTACCATCTTTATTAAACAAAATGCCGCTGTCATAATTCATTAGTAACGCATCTTCTAGCTCTGGCAGTTGTTCTAAAGCCGTTTTTACCATTACACGCGGTGCGCTTTCCCAAACTTCGCCATTATCAAAAAGACGAATTGGACGGTAAATACGGTCTAGGTTAGGATTCCATTTTTCGTAACTCAATTCCTTACTAACAAAAAGGAGAATAAGTACAAATGTGGTAACCCCAAGGATTAAACCTAATG
This sequence comes from Croceivirga sp. ABH4_376, assembly GCF_056160685.1. Lineage (NCBI taxonomy): Bacteria > Pseudomonadati > Bacteroidota > Flavobacteriia > Flavobacteriales > Flavobacteriaceae > Croceivirga > Croceivirga sp. ABH4_376. The sequence continues at coordinate 639,433 of NZ_JBSWXQ010000001.1, forward strand.
TATTGATGATAGGGTATAGTGGACTTTTTTTAAGGTGCCTAGTAAAAATTTTTAACCAGGAATAGATCATGATTGTTCGTTTTTTGATGGATGATTAAACTATGGCAACTTGTCTTTGGTTCTCTTTTTCCATTAAGATGTTGCCGTCTTTTAGGGTTACAATACGGTTGCTAAAACTGGCATCGTAACTAGAGTGGGTTACCATTAAAATGGTAGAACCTTGGTGGTTAAGCTCAGATAACAACTCCATAACCTCATTGCCATTGGTACTGTCCAAATTACCGGTAGGCTCATCTGCTAAGATAATTTTTGGGGCGGTCACCAATGCCCGGGCAACGGCAACGCGTTGTTGTTGCCCACCAGATAATTGCTGTGGATAGTGTTTGTTTCTGTGTGCAATATTTAAACGCTCCATAACGGCGATTACTCGTTCTTTACGTTCTTTCTTGCCAATATTGTTGTAAACTAGGGGTAGTTCTATATTCTCATAAACATTTAGCTCATCTATTAAATTAAAATTTTGAAAAATAAAACCGATGTTTTCTTTTCGTACTTGGGCTCTGTCTTTTTCTTTTAAGCCAAGCATTTCTTGTCCTAAAAACTGATAACTGCCGCTATTAAAAGAATCTAGCAAGCCTATAACATTAAGCAAAGTAGATTTACCGCAACCAGACGGCCCCATTATCGCTATAAAATCGCCTTGGTTTACTTGTAAAGAAATCTGGTTTAAAGCGGTGGTTTCTACTTCTTCTGTACTGTAAGTTTTTAAAAGTTGCTGTATGGTAATCATGCTAAAACGTTTAATATTAGATTGATGATGAATTTTATTAACTGTATCATGGTTTTAATCTTCTAGGTAAAGAATGTCCTTGTCTTTATAATCAGTATAAGAAGATGTAATTACCTTGTCTCCTGCTTGTAGGCCATCTAACACCTCATAAAAGTGAGCGTTAACTTTGCCAATGGTAATACTGCGCTTTTCAGCTTTGTCTTCACTGGTAAGCACAAAAACAAACTGGCCACCACTAGAGGTGTAAAAAGTGCCTTTTGGCAATAATAAGGCCGATTTTTCCTCCTTTGAAAGATATATTTTTACAGGAACCGTCATTCCTTGGTTAATACTTTTGGGTGCATTTTCTTTAAAATTCAATTCCACTTGAAATTTACCGGCAACCACCTCTGCCACTACATTCTTTATTACTAACGGATAAAGGCTGTCGTTCAATTCCAAATGTGCTTCTTGCCCTCTGGTAATGTCATTAAAATAATACTCATCTGCAGCCAAAACTAACTTATAACCATCTTGCATGTCTAATTTACCAATGAGTTCACTTTTGTTGTACGATTTTCCCAGGATAGGGTTAAAAGAAGAAAGCAGCCCTGATGCTGGCGCTTTTACAATGAAATTTTCTTTATTCTGACGTAATTGCTCCAAACTTTCTTCCATTTTAGCAATGGAGGCATTTATCAAATGCAACTGGTTGGCCCTGTCTTGTTGTTCCTTCTTAACGTGTACCTTAATATTTTGCTGTTGTTTGGATTGAAAGCTATACGTTTCTTGCGATTTTAAATAGTCGTTTTTACTAATAACACCTTTTCTAAATAAAGTAGTATCCACGCTATATTGGCGTTCCGCATTGTTGTAATTGTATGTCATTTCAATTAAATCCCTATCCAATAGCATTTGCTGATTTTTTATGGCAATTCTAGTATTTCTCAGGTTATTTATTTGTTCTATTATGGCTGTTTCTTGAGTAAGGTAGCCCAATTCTGCATTAGGGTTGTATAGTTCTAAAAGTAATTGACCTTCTGTAACTACATCCCCATTTTGCGCATAGATTTTTTTTACGGAACCACTTTCAATTGTATTTATTTGTAGTGTATTTAAAGGTTGTACTTGTGCGTTAAATAGTGCCATATCTTCAAATAGACCTTTGGTTACTGTTTTAATACGTACCCGTTCCCTTTTAATCCTAACTTTTTGGTTAGCGTCAAAAGCGGACCATAAAGCAAAACCCAGTAGCATAAGCGGTATAGCGATAAGGGCAATCTTTTTAGTAGGATTCTTCTTTTTTTCTATTTTTTGATCCATGCTATTAATTTTCGGTAGGATATAAGCCTAGACCGTGCCATTAAAATTTAGAGCTATAAGGTTCTGATAATCAACCATAAATAATTTTGCATAAATTTTAAACTGTTCATTATCGGACACTTATTTGTTCATTATCGTACAACTTGCTAACATTGGGTATGGCAAAGCAAGAGGCAACCGTACTTATTTTAGATGACGATAAAGACATTCTTTTTTCTATGGAAGTGTTTTTAAAAAGGCATTTTACCAACGTACTTACCACAACCAATCCTAAAGAGTTAGTAACTATGCTTAATAAAACGGTCTTGCATTTGGTAGTAATGGATATGAATTTTAGAGCGGGAGACCAAAGTGGTAAGGAGGGTTTGTATTGGCTTAAGCTGATAAAAGAGCGCTCTCAAGAAACCATGGTGGTGTTAATGACAGCCTATGCCAATGTAGATTTAGCGGTGGAAAGTTTAAAGAAAGGCGCCTTTGATTTTGTCTTAAAACCTTGGGGCAATGATAAGCTTTTAGCAACCCTACAAAACGGGCTTTCTATGGTAAAGTCTAACACACAAGAAAGTAAACTACAAAGCTTGTCTAAAAACGGAGTAGTGCCACAAGAAAATGTATTGGGTACCTCCCAAGCGTTTAAAGAGGTGTTGCATTTGGTAGATAAAGTAGCAGATACCCAGGCTAATGTATTGTTATTAGGAGAAAATGGTACCGGCAAGTATGTAGTAGCGAAAATGCTACATCAAAATTCAGCCAGAAAAGATAAAATTTTTGTCCATGTAGATTTAGGCTCGTTAAACGAAAATTTATTTGAGAGTGAATTGTTTGGCTATGCAAAGGGAGCATTTACAGACGCTAAAGAAGATAGTTTAGGGCGATTTGAGTTAGCAGATGAGGGAACCCTGTTTTTAGATGAAATAGGAAACTTACCGCTTCATTTACAGAGTAAACTGTTAACTGTGCTACAAACTAAAAAAGTGGTTCGTCTGGGCGAAGCAAAAGAAAGAACGGTAAACGTTAGGATAATCTGCGCCACCAATATGGATTTGCATCAGATGGTGGCAGAGCAGCGGTTTAGGCAAGATTTGCTGTATCGTATCAATACTATGGAAATTGTATTGCCGGCATTACGGGAGCGTACGGGAGATGTTGCCCTTTTGGCACATCATTTTTTAGAAAAGAATAAGCGCAAATACCAAAAAGGGCGTTTGCAATTTTCTATGGAGGCCTTAAATGCCATGGACAAGTATCATTGGCCCGGAAATATTAGGGAATTAGAACATATTGTAGAGCGTGCTGTTATTTTAAGTGAAGACAATGAAATACAAGAATCCGATTTACGGTTTGGCCCAGCGGTTACACCGCAAGAAACGGTGCAGAATTTAAATTTAGAGGCTACGGAAAAACAATTGATACAATTAGCACTTAAAAAGCATACCGGTAATGTAAGTAAGGCCGCAAAAGAATTAGGTATTACTAGGGCCGCTTTGTATAGGCGAATGGAAAAACATAATTTGTAAGTAAAACATGCGCTACTTTAACACGTTTTTCTGGCTTTGCTTACTGCTAATAGCCATTGGTATTGCAGCAGCAGTGTATTACGGTATTAAGGGTTTTTTCTTTTTACCACTTTTTTTGTTGGTACTCTGTTTGGCTATAGCAGGCCTACTTTTGTGGCGTATTAAAAATGGCTATTTAAGAACCACTCAGGTAATACAAGCATTAGTGCAAGAAGACTATGCCTTTAAGGTGCCAGAAAATCAATTGCCGACTACTTTAGCTTTGCCCTTACAAAAGTTATACGGCAATTTAAAATCTGCAAAAAAAAATGCAGCTGCTCAAAAAATAGTGTATGAGGGTATCATAGAATCCATGGATACAGGAGTCTTAATTTTAAAAAAAGGCGATGATAAGCTCTTTTATGCTAACGCAGCTTTTTTTCAACTTTTACAAATGCCTAGGTATAATAAGTGGGTAAATGCTTCGCGAGAACTAAAGGCTTTTGATGGGTATTTAAAAGAAGAAAACTGGAATAACGTAAAGGATGTCATTACTCTGAATGTCAATGGTCAAGAAAGTGATTTTTCGCTACGCACCTTTGTCTCTTACATTCACAATCAGGCTTATTTGGTGGTCAATTTGGACGCTATACAGAATTTAATAGAAAAGAAAGAGAAAGAAGCTTGGTTTAATTTAATGAAGGTGATGAGTCATGAAATTATCAATACCATGGCTCCCATACAGCCTCTTGCACACAATTTAGAATCGCTATTAGCGGAACATAAAGAAAAGCTAGGTGACAGTTATACAGATGTAAACCGAAGTGTAGAAACCATACAAAAGCGCTCCAAGCATTTATTAGACTTTATAGATACGTACCGTATGTTGGCAGAATTGCCTACACCTAAATTAGCATGGGTTTCGGTTACTAATTTATTAGCGGGTAGTATGTCTCTGTTAAGTGGATTATTGCAAGAAAAAGGTATAAAAGTTACCGTTACCGTGCCTAACGATAAATTGCGGGTTTATGTAGATGCCAAACAAATAGAACAAGTACTCATTAATTTATTAACCAACTGTGTATATGCTTTGGATGAGGTAGACGAACCTAGAATTGATTTTGCTGCAGAAGAATTAGAGCAAAAGGTTGTGTTTACAATTACGGACAATGGTAAGGGCATACCTTCTAAATTAAAGCGAGATGTTTTTGTTCCCTTTTTTACCACTCGTAAAAATGGGTCAGGAATAGGGTTAAGCTTAAGTAGAAATATTATGAATGCCCACAATGGCAGTATCCATTTTACAAGTAAAGTGGGTCATACCCAATTCTACCTTAGTTTTAAAATGCCAAATCATTGATTTTTTCATAAATAAGATGGCTTTCCCAACCTCGATATAGCAGAAAATCTAATAGTTTTTTTTTGCGTTTTTGTATAGGTAAACCTTCGGTTTGTTCCCACTTTTTATCTGCTAATTCATGAAAGACAGTATAGTAATCTGCTTCTATTTCTTTTAAGGCAGTTTTAATATTGTAATGCGATATTTGTCTTAGCTTCAGTTCATTAGTAATGCGATTTCTACCCCATTTTTTAAACCGAAACTTACCTCTTGCAAAACTTTTAGCAAAACGTTCTTCATTCAAATAACTCTCCTGAATTAAATGCGTAACTATTTGGTCAATGGCTTCAGGTATCATGCGCATACCCTTTAATTTCTCTATCACTTCTTTGTGGCAGCGGTCTTGGTAAGCGCAATATGCTTCTAATTTTCTAGTAGCTTCCTCTACCGTAAAACTTGGGGTGTTTTGCATGCTATAAATGTATAAAAACAAAAAAAGCGACTCCAAACAAATGGAGTCGCTTTTTTTAATTAAGAGTTTTCCCTTCCTTATCCTTAAAACGATATTCTAAGTATGTGTATGCATCCCTGGGCTGAATTTTTACCCATTTCTTATGTTCTAAAAACCATTTAGAACGTATAGAAGGGAAACCTTTGGTTAGGTAAGCCGCAATAAAAGGATGTATATTAAGGGTAATACTTTTATCCTTGGCCGCACCTTTTAAGATGCGTTCTAGGTGAGCGTTAATCTTTTCTATCAAAACTATAGGAGCTTCTACCTCTTGGCCATTGCCACTAGGGTTAGCTTCACTAGTTTTAATATTCATTTCTGGACGCACACGTTGTCTAGTAATTTGTACCAGACCAAATTTACTCGGAGGTAAAATTTTGTGTTTTGCCCTGTCGTCTTTCATTTCATCTCTTAGGTGATCAAAAAGTTTTCTTCTATGTTCACCTTTGGTCATATCAATAAAGTCTACGACAATAATACCGCCCATATCTCTTAAACGTAGTTGTCTTGCAATTTCTGTAGCAGCCAATAAATTCACTTCTAATGCAGTGTCTTCTTGATTTTTGGCTTTATTAGATCTATTGCCACTATTTACGTCTATTACGTGTAATGCTTCGGTATGCTCAATTACCAAATAAGCACCACGACTCATGGATGCGGTACGTCCAAACGAAGTTTTAATTTGTCGTTCTATTCCAAATTTTTCAAATATTGGAGCAGAACCGGAATATAATTTTACAATGGATTCCTTGTCAGGAGCTATTTCGTGCAAATAATCCTTGATATTGTCATGAAGCTCTTCATCATCAACATGTATACCGGTAAAGGTATCGTTAAATACATCCCTAAGTATAGAAGAAGCTCTATTGAGTTCTATTAGTACTTTAGATGGATGGTTGGCTTTATGCAAGGTTTTGCACATTGCTGTCCATTTATTCAGCAAATTTTGAAGGTCTTTATCTAATTCCGCGACTTTCTTGCCCTTGGCAACGGTGCGTATAATTACTCCGAAACCTTTTGGTTTAATACTGGTTACCAATCTTTTTAGGCGCTCTTTTTCTTCCCTACTTTCAATTTTTTGGGATACAGATACGCGTTCTGAAAATGGGACCATAACTAAATAACGCCCAGCAATAGATAATTCTGAGCTTATTCTTGGTCCTTTGGTAGAAATTGGTTCTTTTACAATTTGTACCAGGATAGATTGGTTGGCCTTGACAACATCGTTGATGGTGCCGTTTTTATCAATGTCTTTTTCAAACGGAAAATTCTTTAGAGAAAAATCTTTTAGCCTACCGCTTCTGGCTTGTTTCACAAACTTTAACATAGTAGAAAGTTGTGGGCCAAGATCGTGGTAGTGCAGAAATGCGTCTTTCTCGTACCCTACATTTACAAAGGCGGCGTTTAAACCGGTTACAGGTTTTCTGATTTTGGCTAGAAATATATCGCCAACAGAAAAACTGTTGTTATCCTCTTCTTTATGTAGCTCGGTAAGTTTTCCATCTTTAAGTAAGGCAAAATCTACGGCGTCAGAACTAGATCTTACGATTAATTCTCTATTCACCTTTTTAAATTTGTACCTACGCCCTATTAAAGGGTATAGATGATTAAACAATTATGTTTGTCGATTAGCTAATCGAAATTCAAATTATTGTTGGACCCGTAATGTCAATGAACGTATTCTTTTAAAAAGAAAAAAGTAGTCTATCGACTACTTTTTCTTGTGTCGGTTGGCTCTTCTACGCTTTTTTCTTTTGTGCGTTGCCACCTTATGTCTTTTTCTTTTTTTACCACTCGGCATACAGCGTTGCTTTTATATTATTACTTAACTTGAACATTACTCTTAACTCCCTCTACAAACACTTTAGCAGGTTTAAATGCTGGTATGTTGTGTGCAGGAATTTTAATCGTCGTATTTTTTGAAATATTTCTTCCGGTTTTCTCGGCTCTAGTTTTGATAATGAAACTTCCAAAACCTCTAAGGTAAACATTATCACCATTCTCCAAGGATGTTTTAACCTCTTCCATAAACGACTCTACAGTCGCTTGTACATCACCTTTCTCAATACCCAGCTTCTCTGAGATTTTAGAAACAATATCCGCTTTCGTCATTTTCCGTTATAATTATTAATAGGTTTTTTAAATTGGCTTGCAAATATATAAATGTTTTATATAACGCCCTAAAATTTAAGTATATAAACTGTTTCAACCTTTAGTTAGTATTTTCCTACATGAATTTTTCTCAAAAAATATTGCGCTGGTACCAAGAAAACAAGCGGGATTTGCCTTGGCGAACTACCATTGACCCTTACAAAATTTGGCTCTCAGAAATTATGCTACAACAGACAAGAGTAGCTCAAGGGATACCTTATTATGAAAAATTTATAAGGCATTACCCTACTGTTTTTGACATGGCAAAAGCAGATGAAGAAGAAATTTTAAAGCTTTGGCAGGGTTTGGGTTATTATTCTAGGGCCAGAAACATGCATGCTACCGCTAAACATGTTGTGCAACATTATAATGGTAAATTTCCTAATACGTATAAGAAACTATTACAATTAAAAGGTGTAGGTGATTATACGGCCAGTGCAATAGCATCTATCTCTTTTGGGCAAAAAGAAGCGGTCTTGGATGGTAACGTTTTTAGGGTGCTGGCACGCTATTTTGGTATTGCGTTGCCTATAAATGAGACCGAAGGAAAGAAATATTTTAAGGAACTGGCCATAAGTTTACTCCCTAAGACAGAATTAAGGGATTACAACCAAGGTATTATGGAATTTGGGGCCATACAGTGTGCGCCCAGAAACCCAGATTGTTCAATATGTCCTTTAAAAGATAGTTGTAAGGCTGTGGAAGAAAATAAAATTTCTCAACTACCCGTAAAAATCAAAAAGGGAAAAGTAAAGCTTAGATACTTTAATTACTTGGTGTTTTTAGATCAAAAGAAAAACACATTAATGGAGCAAAGAACAGGTAGGGGTATTTGGCAAAACTTGTATCAATTTCCGTTATTGGAAAGCAAAAAAGAAATAACTTTAGAAGAGGTTGAAAAATATGTATTGGGTCAGTTTGGAAAAACAGAAAAGATTCATCTTTACAACCCTGATGCGGTGGTTCATAAATTATCCCATCAACATCTAATTACACGGTTTTGGATTATAGAAAAGACCAATTTAGCAGATACGGCGATATCTTTAGAAGAGGCAAGGAAATTTCCTGTTCCAGTTTTGATTGCACAATTCATGGAGCGCTTTAAATTTTAGTATTTTTGACGATTATGAGCGGAACATTAAACAAAGTAATGCTAATAGGGCATTTAGGAGACGAAGTTAAAGTACATTATTTTGAAGGTGGCGGATGTATTGGAAGGTTTCCGTTGGCTACAAATGAAACGTATACCAATAGAACTACCGGAGAACGAGTAACCAATACGGACTGGCACAATATTGTTGTAAGAAACAAAGCGGCAGAAGTTTGCGAAAAATACCTAAAAAAGGGCGACAAGGTGTATGTGGAGGGGCGTCTTAAAAACAGACAATGGCAAGGAGAAGATGGTAATACCAGGTACGCTACGGAAGTACATGTACAAGATTTTACTTTTTTGACCAATAAAAATGAAAGTGGGTCTCAAGGTGGCACTAACCAAAGTAAAGCAACAGCTTCTAGCGGAGGTAATAATCAAGGTTATGCAATGCCAGAACAAAAAACTCCGCTTCAAGAAAATGAAGAAGACGATTTACCGTTTTAATAGACCTAAATTTATATAATTGGACCCAGAACCCTGTTGTTTAATAGCTTTAGCTGCAACCTACAATGGTGTTTTCATTGTTCAGGTAATTGTTCTTTTTGTTTTGTTATTATGCTCAGCAATGATTTCCGGTGCAGAGGTGGCGCTTTTTGGTTTATCTGCCACAGAATTAAACGCAATAGAAGAACAGAATACCGCAAAAGGCAAGTTAATTGTTAAACTACTTGCCAAGCCTAAAAAATTATTGGCAACCATACTTATTGCTAATAATGCTATCAATATTGGTATTGTATTGCTATTTAGCGTAATTGGCGACACTCTTTTTGCTGCTATGAACCAATTACTATTGGGTTTTGTATCCGTACGGTTTATTCTAGAAGTGGTTTTAGCTACTTTTTTAATTTTAATGTTTGGAGAGATTCTTCCTAAAATTTACGCCAATCGAAACAAAGTACAGTTTTCTCATTTTATGTCAAGACCAGTAAAACTGTTAGATACCTTGTTTACACCATTTAGTATGCCCATGAGATCGGCTACTATTTTTTTGCAAGACAAATTGGGCAAGCAAAAATCTAGTTTTAGTGTAGACCATTTATCCCAAGCCTTAGAACTAACACAGGAAGGAGACACCACAAAGGAGGAACAAAAAATTTTAGAGGGCATCGTAAATTTTGGGAATACGGATACCAAGCAAGTAATGAGACCTAGAATAGACATTTTTGCTTTAAATGCAGAAATGAAGTTTCCAGAAGTTTTAGAAGAGATTATGAAGAACGGTTATTCTAGAATACCCGTTTTTGAGGAGCATATGGATAATGTTTGTGGGGTACTATATGTAAAAGACCTTTTACCTTATTTAGATAGAAAGAATTTTAATTGGATGTCTCTAATTCGAGAGCCTTACTTTGTTCCCGAAAATAAAAAGCTAGACGATTTGTTGTTGGAGTTTCAGGAACAAAAGAAACATTTGGCTGTTGTTGTAGATGAATATGGAGGAACTTCTGGTATTGTTACCTTAGAGGATATTATAGAAGAAATTGTTGGCGATATCAGTGATGAGTTTGATGACGAGGATTTAATCTTTTCTAAACTGGACGATTATACTTTTGTTTTTGAGGGTAAAACCAATCTAAAGGATTTTTACCGTGTAGTAAAAACTACCGATGAGCAAGAAGAACAGTTTGAACAGAATAAAGGGGAATCTGAAACCATAGCTGGTTTTGTGTTGGAGATTTCAGGGGGCTTTCCAAGAAAAGGAGAAAGCGTTCAATTTAATGGATATAAATTTACTGTTGAGAGTCTAGATATTAAAAGGCTAAAACAAATAAAGGTAAACTTACCAAATGAAAAGTAGAATTCTGATCATATTTTCTGTGATGGTAGTCTTAGTTTCTTGTAAAGAGGAAGTAATGCCAAAACCCAAGGCAATGTTGCGTTTGCAATATCCAAAGGGGAATTATAGCACTTTTAATGCCCAAAAATTTGAGTTTTTAAAAAATGATATTGCTTCGATAAAACAAGAAAAACAAAGCGGTCTGGTTTTGGATTACCCTATGATGAAAGGCTCTTTATACTTAACGTACAAACCCATAAATGGAAATTTAAACCAGTTGCTAACAGATGCGCAACGCTTATCTTATGAGCATGTGGTTAAAGCGGATAACATAGTAGAGCAACCTTTCCTAAATCCAGAAGATGGAGTTTATGGTATGTTTTATGAAGTTACCGGAAACGCCGCTTCGCAATCCCAATTTTATGTAACGGACAGCACCAATCATTTTTTAACAGGATCGCTATATTTTTATGCAAAACCCAATTATGATTCTATTTATCCGGCGGCAATCTATTTACAGCAAGATATTAGAAGGGTAATGGAGTCTTTAAAATGGAAATAAGTTATTCTTGTTCCAAAAGTGCTTCTGCTCTTGCAATACTAGAGTTTATTTGCTCTTTAAGCTCCTTAACTTTTACCTCCTCTTCGTAAAGCCATTCCTGTTTTTGAGGGCTTAGTTCTTTGCCGTTCAAGATTTCATCAGAATCAAAGCGATCACCAAAACCTTTCATCCAATCCATCATGGCCATATTTGCATCTTGCAAATCGCTCATCGCTTCTTGGTATACCAAACCTTGCTCGGTAGTGTCCACTTTTTCTTTTAACTGCCCTACCAAATTACCAAGTTTACCCATTTTAGGCATTACCTCATCATGGATGGCCATTACGGTTTGCATTTGTGTAGTATCTGTTTTTGTTTCTTGCTTTTTTTCGTTACAGGCAAAAAAAATAAGGCTTATAAATAGGAGTGCTATTTTTTTCATGGTCAAAAGATTTAGCGAATTAATTAGGACAAAAATACGTATTCTAATTTTTGTTGAATTGGACTTAAAATGCCTCCATTTAATATAGAAAGGTGACTTTAGTCACAAAAAATGACGGACAGGCCAATTACTTTTACATAAATGTGGCATCTTCATGGGCATCCGTTTCATTGTTTCTATTTTTATTTCCATAATACTGCTCAGTAATCTTCGGTTCTCGAGCATGTATTTGTATTACGGTATAGCAAAGGAAGATTTTATTGAGCGTCTGTGTGAGAATAAAAATCGCCCAGAACTAAATTGTGACGGTAAATGTGTTTTAGCACAAATGTTGCAGGCAGATGTAGACAATAATCAAGAGCCATTACCACAAATTGGATGGGAAAAAATAGACTTTTTTATATACTTAGCTGATCACGTAATTTTTAATTTCCATTTTTCTAGCAATAAGGCTTCTATTTTTAAATACAACTTTTATAAATTTCATTTAATTAAAGTTTTAGGTCAACCACCACAGCTGTAAGATTTATATACAAGGCTATTCGCCAAAATTCTATACTTAAATCTTATAATTTGTAACGAAATGAAATTTCAATTAGGCGCTTTTTGCGTTACCACCTTATTGGGTATAAATGTTTTTGTAGGTCAAGAACAAAAAAAAGATACCACCACAACTAAAACTATATATCTTAATGAAGTTATTTTAAATGCTGACAAGAAAACAAATCCTGCTGCTAGTTTTGTAAATACTCAAAATGCTAAAAGAGTAGTACAGCCAAAAAATGTAGCAGACTTGTTTGAAGATGTTAACGGTTTTGCACTAATTAAAAGAGGTAATTATGCCATAGACCCTTCCTTAAGAGGTGCGCAATATGAGCAATTAAATATTCAATTTAATGGAGGCACAAAAGTAATGCACGCCTGCCCTAATCGTATGGACCCCATCACTACTCATGTGGTTCCAGAAGAAGTTCAAAAAATAGAGGTGATAAAGGGGCCTTACTCAGTAAGATACGGAGCAACTTTTGGAGGTATTTTGAATTTGGTTACTCAAAAAAACACAACTGAAAAACAGGGATATCATGGAAAACTAAGTTTTGGTGACGAGAGCAACGGTAATTCGATTACTACAATGGCTAACATAGATTATGCTAAAGATAATTTTAATGCTGCCATAAATTTTGGATATCGAGATTTTGGAAATTATGAAGATGGCGATGGTAATGAAATACCGGCCTCTTTTAAAAGTACAGATTATGGAGTACAATTAGGTTATAATTTCAATAATCAACGATTGCAATTAGGGTTTAGACAATCTTTTGGTAGAGATGTATTGCATGCAGGTTTACCTATGGATACTGAGGAGGATAACAGCTCAATTGCGTCTGTAGATTATAAGTATGAAGTATCTTCAAAAAAAATACAAGAAATTAATGCCAAAGCATATTATTCTTACGTAGATCATTTAATGACAAATACCTTACGGCCTTCTATCTCTAGAGTGGCGGCCGAATCAGCGGTAGATGCAACAACTTTAGGCGGTAAACTTGAATTAGTGTGGAATTTTCTTGGCAATCATGAACTATATACAGGGTTTGATGCATTGCATATTTCTAGAGATGGTTTCAGGGATCGTATAATGAAACAAAATATGATGGGTCAAAATTTGGCTAATCCTATGGAGTTTACTGATAAAATATGGCAAGATTCTAGAATAACAGATTATGGTGTCTTTGCAGAAACCGATATTTCCCTATCCAATTTTTTATTGTTAAAAGTTGGAGCGCGTTATGATTTGGTAAATGCCAAAAGCAACGACCCAGCTGACGATTTTTTAGCCTATTATCCAGATTTAGATTCAAGAATTGAACACAATTTCAGTGGTACAACTACTTTAAAATATGCAGCCAATGAAAACCTTATGGTTGAATTGGCTTTTGGTAGAGGTGTAAGGTCTGCTAACATGATTGAGCGTTTTATCAATCATTTTACCGTTGGGCAGGACCCGTTTGAACATGTTGGAAATCCTAATTTAAAAGCAGAGGTAAATCATCAATTTGAATTGGGTTTGAAAGGATATTCGGTTTTCGAGGGCGCTTTTCTTGATAAATGGAGTTATAGTGCATCAACGTATTATGCTGATTATACTAATTATATAGCACCTTTAATAGACGAATCACTAGCTAAGAAATATATGCCAGCTGCTGAACCAACTGCGGTTAAGCGATTTGTAAATATTGATAACGCTTATAAAACTGGTTTTGAGTTGAGTACAGGAGTAGATTTTTTAACCAATCTTAATGTTACTGCTGAAATGGCCTATGTATATACTAAAAACCAAGACTTGAATGAATCCCTTCCGTTAACTCCGCCCTTAACTACAAGGCTTCATTTAGCGTTTGAAAAAGAAAAATTTTGGACAAAAGCTAGTTATGTGCTAGTATCTGAACAAGATAAAATAGCACCATCTTTTGGAGAAGGTGTTACCGATGGTTATGGTTTGATAAATTTAAGATTAGGTGGCCGGCCTTTTAAACATTTTGATGTTGGCGTAGCTGCCTTAAATTTATTTGATGTAGCCTATAATAACCACTTAAACTTTTCTTTTACCAATCAGGCTAATTTTGGTAGGGTGCCTATTAATGACCCAGGAAGAAATTTATCTGTATTTGTTCAATATTCATTTTAATAAAGAAGGCCGGTGAAAACCGGCCTTCTTATTTGTTAAGAACAGATTATTCAAAATCTGCTGGAGTAACTCCTTCGTTCACTTTAATTTCTTTTACGATAAAGTCGACTTGTTGTGGGCCCATAGATTGGCTCATCTTAAAGGGAAATTTAACTCCAGAAACATCTTTGTAATCATCCAAAGTAAGTGTTTGGGTTATTTGCTGTCCCTGCATTTCTTGAACATTAACTTCTTGAATTTTTAATCCGGTTTCTAGATCATAGTAAACGATTTTATTATCCGTTACTTTAACTTTGTAGGCTTTTTTACCATTTACTACTTCTACGCCTTCTAAAGTTAAACCGCCTGCTGCCAAGTAATTTAATTCTGGAAACGGCGCAGATTCTTCTTTAATTTTATTAATCTCATCTTCGGTAAGGTCTTTGCGTTGACCTTGCATGGTCATATATCCTTTATTACCATCTAGCACTTGTTTATTCATGGAGTTGCCCATAACTTTTACATCTTGCATAAATTGGTTGTTAGCGGTTTTTTTCATTTCTAACTCCAACTTCATGCCTTGCATTTCTGCTTCTGCTACCAAGGCATAGGACGCTACGTTTTCTAAAGCTTGCTTACCACCAATAGCGGCAATGTATTTTTCTATAATTGTATTGGCATCCATACCTTCAGGTATGGCAACTTCATAATTTGGTTTCTCTACTTTATTGGCATTTTTATCAAAATACCTAACCGGTACAGTTTTTCCATTAAAGCTAACTTTTTCTAGATTTTCTAGAACATCACTTCCTTTGCCTACCACAACTATACGGGCATTATCCGTAGAGAAATATTTATTTGCCGCGGCTTGCACTTCTTCTATTGTAATGGCGTTAATGCGCTCTAAATAGGTTTCATAAAAGTCTTTGGGTAAACCTTCTTTTTCTATGTTAAGAGCGTAATTTGCAACGGTTTCTGGATTTTCTAATGCCATTACAAACCTTCCGGCATATTTTGCCTTGGTGTTTTCTAACTCTTCTTTTGTAATGGGTTCTTTGCGTATACGTTCTATTTCTTTTAGAATTTCCACAACAGAGCTATCCGTAACTTGGTTTCTTACTTGTGCTTCTGCAATAAATCTAGATTTGGAATTTTTATTACTTCCTAAAGACGAATAAGACCCGTAGGTGTATCCTTTATCTTCACGTAGGTTTAAGAATAATCTACCTTCGCCACCACCACCAAGAATTTGGTTGGCAATTAATGCGGCCAGGTAGTCGTTATCCTTCTTTTTTAGGTCTACCAAATTTTCTACAACTACTTGAGATTGTACGGCGTTAGGTACATCTACAAAGTTTATTTGGGTGTACTGAACGTCTTTAGGTTCAGAATAACTAAAAGAGGGTGGTACTGCCTTAGTCCAAGGTGTAAAAGCTTCTGTGATTAATTTTTTAGCTTCTTTGAAATCAATATCCCCAACCACAATTAAATATGCATTTGCAGGAACAAAGTAAGAGCGGTAAAATTCTTCTACATCTGCAAGGGTAACGTTGTTAACGGTCTCCTCGGTGGTCATTTCGCCATATGGATGTCCTTTACCATAAGCCAGCGCGGCCTGTACATTAGCAGCAATGGTAGAGGCATCCTTTTCGGCAGATTTTAGCCCGGTAAATATTTTAGCTTTTTCCTTTTCAAACTCTTCCTGTGTAAAATTTGGATTAATGGCTGCATCTGCCATTAGCGCTACAATCCTTGGAAAATACTTGGACAAAGAACTGGCAAAGGCACTTTGGGATCCAAAAGCGATACGTGCACCTAAAAAGTCAACTTCCTCGTTGTAGGCATCTTTAGAAATATTTTTGGTACCATTACCCAATAGGCTGGACAATAAGCTAGATACGCCAGCTTTATCACCTTCTGCAATAGGAGGGTTGTCAATGTCTAATTGAATGCGAACACGGGGTAATTTATGGTTTTCTACCACCATCACCTTTAATCCGTTTTTTAATTGAAAGGTATTTGGTTCGGATAGGTTTATTTTGGGAGCGGGTCCTGCTTCGGGTTGTTTGCTCCTGTCTATTTGAGCGGTCATGGTTGCCGTAAAGAAAACCAAGGCCAATAGTGTTATAATGTTTTTCATGTCTTTTTCTTAGAATTCTGTTTTTTCTCCAGGTAAATAGTTGATAAGTACACTTTGGTTTGGCTTTAAATATTTATTAGCCACTTCTTTAATTTCTTCTCTGGTTATAGAGCGATAAATGTCTATCTCTTTATTGATAAGACTAGTGTCTCCGTATAATAAATAATTGGTGGCAAGTGAACTTGCTATACCCTCTACACTAGAGTTGGAATTTACAAAGTTGTTTTCAAATTTATTTTGAAGTTTCTGGTAGTCGTTCTCTGAGATTAATTCGTTTCTAACCTTGGAAACTTCTTCTTCTATTCCAAACTGTAAACTTTCTAAGGATGTTTCACCTACTGGTAAGGCAAAAACCAAATACATGCCATAATCTTCTTGCGGAATGTTAAAAGCGCCCACTTGAATGGCCTTTTTTTCTTCGTCTACTAGTTTCTTGTAAAGTTTAGAACTCTTTCCATCACTTAAATAGGTAGAAATCATGTCCAAAACATAGGCGTCTCTTTCTTTAAACCCAGGTATGCGGTATGCGGTACCAGTGGCAGGAATTTGAATATTGGCATCATAAGCGGTTGCAACCTTTTGTTCCGTAATTGGGTCTTCTAAAGGGTAATTACGTACAACAGCGGCACCTTTTGGTATAGGACCAAAATAATCTTTAATCATTTTCTTGGTCTCGTTTATTTCAATGTCGCCAGCAACTACTAGAACAGCGTTATTTGGTACATAGTATTTTTCATTATAAGCAACTACGTCTTCTAAAGTTCCCGCATCCAAATCTTCCATATAGCCAATATTAGGGTCTTTGTACGGGTGCTTTTCAAATAAATTCTTACCTAAGACCATTAAAAAAGATCCATAAGGTGAATTGTCATAACGCAGGCGCTTTTCTTCCTTAACAACTTCTTTTTGGGTATCTATACCGGTTTGGTCTATAACTGGGTGTAGCATGCGCTCCGATTCTAACCATAACCCTAACTCTAAATTATTAGAAGGGAAAACCTCGTAGTAGTAGGTTCTATCTTGAGAGGTATTTGCATTATTCTTTCCTCCATTAGAAGATACAATTTGAAACCATTTACCTCTTTCTATGTTCTTGGTGCCTTCAAACAATAAATGTTCAAAAAAATGGGCAAATCCGGTTCTGCCCTCTGTGCGGTCTTTACCACCTACATGGTACATTACAGATGTTGTTACCACAGGGGCACTGTTGTCTTGGTGCAAGATTACGTGTAGTCCGTTGTCTAGATCATACTCTTCAAACGTAACTTCTTGAGCTTGCACACTTAAAGCCATGGCTATAGATGCCAAAGCCGTTAGTGAGAATTTCTTCATTTTCTATAGTTTAATTGATTAACCGTAAGGTTTGTCTAATATACGGTCTATTTGTTACAACTTATAAACTGTTTACCTATTAGATTTTTTTAAAAGTTGGTGTTGCATCATTTTATTCTGTATCTTAAGAAGAAAACTAAATACATGAGCATTAGAACGTTACCTATAAGATTTGGCTTGGTTACAGCTGCAGTTTTAATCGCCTATTTTTTAATTTTGTCTTTATTGGGCAAACACACTAATATATTTTACAGCCTTTTTAATGGTGTAATTACTGGTTTTGGAATACATGAAACCATCAAATACATTAAAATTAGAGAAGGCAATAACTTTAGTTATGGAGATGGATTTAAATCTGGATTAATTACAGGTTTCGTGGCCACTCTTTTGTTTACTTTATTTTTTGCTTTTTACTCAACCGAACTAAATACGGTTTTTCTAGAAAAACTTTCAGATGTTTGGGCTAAGGACTATGGTAATTTTAAGGCAATTGTGTTTTTCACGGTAGCCATTATGGGCATGGCTACCACTGTGGTTTTAACCCTAGCTTTTATGCAGTTGTACAAAACCACCAACAATACCCATAAATAAACTATTAAAAATCTACCGCAAGGGTTGTAGATTAAGGAATTAGCAGTATATTTGCACCCGCTATTTAAGAAAATAGCCAATTAATCTATTTATAAAATATTTGATTATGTACGCAATCGTAGAGATGGCAGGGCAGCAATTTAAAGTTGCGAAAGACCAAAAAGTGTACGTACACCGTTTGCAAACAGAAGAAGGTGAGAAGGTTACTTTTGACCGTGTTCTTTTGTTGGACGACGCAGGTACGGTTACTGTTGGCGCCCCAGTCATAGATGGTGCAGCTGTAGAAGCTAAAGTTGTAAAACATCTAAAAGGCGATAAAGTAATTGTCTTTAAAAAGAAAAGAAGAAAAGGGTACCGTAAGAAAAATGGTCACAGACAATATCTTACAGAGATTGTTGTTGAGAACATTTTAACTAGTGGTGCTAAAAAAGCTGCTCCCGCTAAAAAGAAGGAAGCCGCTCCTAAAAAAGAAGAAGCGCCAAAAGCTGCTCCGGCAAAAGCAAAATCTTCTAAGGGAGACGATTTGAAAAAAGTTGAAGGTATTGGACCAAAAATCGCTCAGACATTGAACGAGGCTGGTATTACTACTTTTGCTGAATTAGCAAAGACAGATGCAGCTAAGATTGCAGAAATCATTGCAGATGTACGTGGTAACCACGTAACGGATACTTGGCCAAAACAAGCAGAACTTGCTGCCGAAGGTAAGTGGGACGAGCTTAAGAAATGGCAAGATGAATTAGACGGTGGTAAAGCATAAGCTTACCGCTACAAATAATAGTAAAGACAAAACCTAGAAAACATGGCACACAAAAAAGGTGTAGGTAGTTCTAAGAACGGTAGAGAATCAGAATCGAAACGATTAGGCGTAAAGATTTTTGGTGGCCAAGCTGCAATAGCTGGTAACATCATTGTTCGCCAACGTGGAACAAAACACAATGCTGGTGATAATGTATATCTTGGTAAAGATCATACATTGCACGCAAAAGTAGATGGTTTAGTAAAGTTTGAGAAAAAAGCAGGAGGTAAGTCTTTTGTTTCTATTGAGCCTTTTGAAGCTTAATTAATACTCAACTTATAGTATATAGAGCCCTTACGAAGTAATTCGTAAAGGGCTTTTTTAATTTATACCTAACCTTAAACTAACGTTAGATTTATTTCAATAGCATAGTTTCACAAGTTTGTATTCATTTTCAAACTGCTTCAAAGTGAAATCAATTACCATCACTTTTCTTTTAATTCTTGCAATTGGGCAAACTGTGGTTGGTCAAGCGCAAGTAGCGCCTAAAACTAAACTCCAATTTCCGGATTTTGAATCCAAAGAAGAAAAAACATCTTATTCCTACTACCTTCAGTTAGGAGACTATTTATATAAAGCTGGTGTTTATAACGAAGCTATTCTCAATTATCAAAAAGCTTTGCAATTTTCCTTAGAACAGGCTGATCAAAATACAACTACCACATTATTGAAATTTAAAATTGGTGAAGCGCATTTGGCCTTACGCAACTACAATTTTGCATTAAATTCTTTGAAGCAGACATTAAAAAGTACAGAAGGTACCCCTAATGAAGTTAACGTAAGAATACTTATTGGTACGTGCCATGAAAAAATGGGTCAACTATCTTTGGCTTTAAAAGAACAAATGGCCGCTTTGGAACTTGCTAAAGCGCACAACAACAAGCTGGCAACAGCCAAGGCATTGGAAAGTATTGGTAGTGTATATGAAGATATGGGCTTGTTTAAAGAAGCTAAAAACTATTTTAAAAAGGCATTAATCTCCATACCTAAAAATAATTGGGCTCTAGAAGCAAATATTTTAAACAACCTTGCAGATGCTTACAGAAAAAGTGGCGCAATCCAAGAGGCGTTGCCATTTACCACTAAAGCATTAGAACTTGCAAAACGTATAAATGATAAACACCAGATAGAAAGCGCCCACAAAGATTTAGCACTAGCGTATAACGAATTGGGGAATTATAAGCAGGCATACCAACATTTAAATGCTTCGGATTCTTTGAACGCAAAAATCTTCTATGCTCAAAATACCGAACAAATTAATGCCTTGCAATCCTTGCACGAGGCCAATACGAAAGAAGCCGAGATTACTAGTTTAAAACAAGAGAATAAGCTAGTGCGAGCAAAACAAGCGGTCTTTGCCGTGCTTTTAATTGCAATAGTTTTTATTGTTGCTGGGTTTGTAGTTTATTGGAATAAGAAACGTAGACAAAATGCGGAATTAGTACAATACAAGCAGCGTATGTTAAAGGCAGAATTGGACAAAAAGATTGCAGAAGAAGAGAGTATGCAAAAAGAAATAAAACTTAAGGCTATGGCGTTGTCCAGATATAGCTTACACCTTTCTCAGAAAAATAAAATTTTAGCTAATGTTTCTACTAAATTAAACCATATTTCTGAACGTAAAAATATCAATGCTTCAGCCAAATTAAAAGAGTTGGTAAGTGAGATTGATTTTAATTTAAAACAAGAGGAGGAGTGGAATCAATTTCAGATTTATTTTAATGATATTCATCCTGGTTTTACCTCAGAATTAATTAAAAAGGCATCTTCAAAACTAAGTGCAGCAGAGTTACGGTTGGCTATGTTGGTGCGTTTAAATTTATCTTCAAAAGAAATAGCCACCATTTTAAGAGTTACTCCAGATAGTATTCGAGTAGCCAGATATAGATTAAGAAAAAAACTGCCTATAGCACCAGAACAAGATTTAATCCATCATTTATTGCAGTACTAAGTCTTTAATGTTTTTGGTTTGTAAGCCTAATGTTAAAAAATGGTAATTGTTGCCTTGTTGTTTACGGTATTTTGGGCAGTGATTTACATATTGTTATTTTTCAATTAACATGCTAAGCCCTTTATATATCTAGTTTTGCTAGAAATCAAATACTTTAAGTAAACTAGAATGACCACACTATCAAAACACTATTATGTAACGCTTATAATGTTCTTTTTTGTTGCCTGGGGTATGGCGCAAACGGGTAACATCAAAGGGGTTATTACAGATGAAAACGGAATTTACGTACCAGGGGCTTCGGTATTTTTAGAAGGTACCCAAAAAGGTGCAATTTCAGACTTTGACGGAAAATTTACCTTAGTAAACGTTCCGCCCGCAACGTATACCTTAAAGGTTTCCTTTTTGGGATATAATGATGCTTCTCAGGAGATTGTTGTTACTGCAGAAGAAACGTCTACAATTAGCCTTTCGCTAAATCCTAAAAACATGGAATTAGATGAGGTACAGGTAACGGCATACGGGCTTGGAGGTACGGCCAAAGCGCTTAATGCCCAAAAGAACAATTTAAACATTACCAATGTGGTTTCTACAGACCAAATTGGTAAGTTCCCAGATGCAAATATTGGGGACGCCGTTAAACGTATTCCTGGTATAACCATGCAGGTAGACCAAGGCGAGGCAAGAAATATCATTGTACGTGGTTTATCGCCACAATTAAACTCAGTTACCTTAAACGGTAGTCGTATACCTTCTGCAGAGGGTGATAACCGTAACGTACAGATGGATTTAATTCCTTCTGATATGATTCAGACCATTGAAGTAAACAAAGCGGTAACGCCAGATATGGACGCAGATGCAATGGGTGGTTCTGTTAATTTAATTACAAGAACAGCTCCACAAGGTTTTAGGTTGTCTGCAACAGCTGGTTCCGGTGTAAACTTTATTACGGACAAACCCATTTGGAACGGTTCTGTGTTGGTTGGTAATCGTAGCCAAGACGGCAAGTTTGGCTGGATGGTTTCTGCAACTATTAATGATAATGATTTTGGTTCTGACAATATTGAGGCAGAATGGACAGATGAATTTGAGTACAACACGGGCGTACAGGATGTAGAAGGAGAGGATATTTTAGAAGAAGTAGATGTAAATCCTTATCCTAATGTTTTTGAAAATAGAACCTATTTGGTACAACGGGTGCGCAGAAGTTTTGCGGCAAATTTGGACTATCAAATAAACGCGAACAATAACATCTACCTAAAGTCTATGTATAATTGGCGAGATGATAGAGAGAACCGTTTTCGTTTAGAACACGAGATTTTGGATGGTGAAGATATTGGTACAGATGATTTTACCATAACCAATGGTTATCCTACACGTTTTCCGGTAGAGGCTAAAAGGCAATCCAAAGGGGGTGTAAACAATAGCCGAAATAAAAATAGGAGATTGGAAGACCAGCGTATGCAAAATTATAGCTTGGGTGGAGATCATTTATTTGGAAGCTTAAAAATGGATTGGATGGCCTCTTACGCCAAAGCTTCAGAAGAGCGTTTAGACGAGCGTTATGCAGAATTTGAATCTGAGTATGTAATTAATAATGGTACAGATTCTGAGTTTCCAGTGTTTACTCCTGTAAATGCTGCAGACACGGCCCCGGCTAATTTTGAATATGGAGAAATAAGCAACGAAAATCAATATACAGAAGAAGAGGACATAAACTTTTTTGCCAATTTTGAACTACCTGCAGATTTCTTTGGTAAAGGTGATGGTAGTATAAAATTTGGGGCTAGAGGTAGATTTAAATCAAAAAACAGGGATAACAACTATTTTGAATACGATTTTGAGGATGATTTTCCTACCCTAGATGTGGTACCAACAAGAGATATTACCGACCCAGATTTCTTAGCGGGTAGCCAATATGCTGCTGGGTTGTTTGCAACAGAAGAATGGTTGGGTAGCTTAAATCTAACAGATGGTGAAGATAAACCCGAAGAATATGCGCCAGGTAATTTTGATGTAAACGAAGATGTATTTGCCGCTTATGTTATGTTTAATCAAAAATTAGCCGACAATTTTAGTATTCTGGCAGGTGTACGTTTAGAAAACACCAAGTTAGAATCTAAAGGTAATCGTGTAAATTATATTGAGGAAGATGAAGATGCCGGAATAGAAGAGGCCATTGAAATAGAAGCAGTAGCAGAAAATAATTCTTACACTAATATTTTACCTGGCATCCATTTTAAATATGATGTTTCTCGTAGTACGGTACTACGCTTTGCATGGACCAATACTTTGGCAAGGCCAAACTATGTAGATTTAATACCCCGTGCAGAGTACGTAAACGAGGATGATGAAATATATTTGGGTAACCCGGATTTAAATCCTACCAAATCAATGAATTTTGATTTAATGGCAGAGCATTATTTTCAAAGTGTAGGTATTTTATCTGGCGGATTGTTCTATAAGAAAATAAATGATTTTATCTATACGTATCAAACCGAAACTACTACAGATATTTACGGGCCAGGAACAGAGGGATACGAAGTATACCAACCTTTAAACGGAGATGATGCATCTATTTTTGGGGCAGAAGTTTCCTTACAACGTCAATTAGATTTCTTGCCAGGTTTTTTAAGAAACATGAGCCTCTATTTAAATTATACCTATTTAACATCTAGTGCAGATGGTATAAGAAATGAAGACGGAGATGAAAGAGATGATTTGGATTTGCCTAATACCGCGCCAAACATGTTCAACGGATCTTTAGGATATTCAGATAAAAAATTTAGCGCTCGTTTATCGGCAAACTTTTCAGATGCTTATATAGATGAAATTGGGGGTAATGCTTTTGAAGATAGGTATTATGACAAACAGTTTTTCCTAGATTTTAATGCTAGTTACGCCATAAACCAAAATCTTAGGGTTTACGCAGATTTAAATAATATTACAAATCAACCATTACGCTATTACCAAGGTGTTAGTAACCGTACCATGCAAGCAGAATACTACAGCTTAAGATGCACCTTTGGTATTAAGTACGATTTGTTCAAGAAATAAAAGAAGCACGTAGGTAGTGTATATTTTTAAAACTGCCGTGCCGTAAATGGGCGGCAGTTTTTATCAAAGTTAGAAGTAAAAAAGATGAAAAAAAGCATATTGGGCATGGTCATGATTATGACCGTATTGAGCTGCCAAACAAAAAGTTCATTACCAGCTATTGCTCCAGATATTATTACTGAAAAAACAATTAACGATACGGATGATCCTGCAATTTGGGTTAATCCAGAAAATCCGGCCAATAGTATTGTATTTGGTACGGATAAGAAAACCAACGGTGGAGTTTATGCCTTTGATCTAGCAGGTAAAATCATCAAAGAAAAATCTATCACAGGTATAAAAAGACCTAATAACGTAGACTTGGAATATGGTTTTAAGTTAACAGATTCTACCCAGACAGATATTATCATGTTTACCGAAAGGGAAAGGCAGCAGGTACGCTTGTTTAGTGTTCCGGATATGAAACCTTTGGATAATGGTGGTTTTAAAGTCTTTGAAGATGCTACTGGGGTAGAACATAATTTACCCATGGGTATTGCTATTTATAAATCTCCTAAGGATAGTACGGTTTATGCAATTGTAGGCCGTAAGTCAGGTCCAAAAACAGATTATTTGTATCAATATAAATTAGTATCTTCAGGTAGTGAGGTAACCATGGAGTTGGTGCGTAAGTTTGGGGCATTTAGTGGTGAAAAAGAAATAGAAGCCATTGCGGTAGATGATGAAAATGGATTGGTTTATTTTTCGGACGAAGGCGTATGCATACGTAAATACTATGCAGAGCCCGATATGGGGAATAAAGAAATATCATGCTTTGGAGGCGAACACTTTTTAGAAGATATAGAAGGTATTGCTATTGCGACATACCCTAACGGGGAGGGATATATCATAGTTTCTAACCAACAACAAGGTGAATTCAATATATTCTCTAGAACGGACAATACTTTTGTTAAAGCAGTGAATTTAACAACTACAGAAACAGATGGTTGTGATGTGGTTACCGTACCACTAAACAATACTTTTAAAAGTGGTCTGTTTGTGGCAATGAACGATGCTAAGGATTTTTATTTTTATGATTTGGACAGACTTTTAAAATAGCTGTTGGTTTAATACTAATAAAAGCCCCAAACAATTAATGTTTGGGGCTTTTATTTTATATATAAATAAGAGCATAAAGAAAATCTTATATTCTAATGGTTGTGCCATCAAACTTGCAAAGTGTCATAGAAAAATTTTCCGTGTAGGTTAGTTTTTGTTCTTCAAGGATACCAATGGCAATTTGTTCACCCATCAAAATAGATTCATAATAATCTGTAAAGTAGTGCACGCCTGCCCAATCTCTGCCTATTGCAATATTAGAAGCTAATTTGTTAAGTTCTCCTTCTACCGTTAGATGGGTAAGGTTACATTCATTATCTAAAACGGGAACTATGTCCAGTTTCTGTCCATTTTTAGTAGAAACATATGCTAGATTAGAAGCGCAATAATCTCCGTCTGGTTTTAACTTTTTAAGTAAGTCCTTGGTTTCTTGTTGTAAATCTTCTAAATCTTCGGGTACAATACTTAAATGATGTTTATGATCAAAGAAGGCCTTTAAAATGGTGACGCATGCACCTGCAACTGTGGCATGACCTGCTCCATAAGCAGGGTGCATAGGAGAACCCTCGCAAAAAGCCATTGGCAATAGGTAGTTGTTTGCGCCATTTTTAGTTTCAACCTTATTTAAAATACATTCTAGGTTGTTAAACATTTTCTCCAGTTCAGGAGCGGTATGTTTTAAGTTGTCCAATTTGTGTAACCTTGCAGCCAAAACCTCTGGCCTGCACCTTCTATGTACGTTGTATTTTTGAAAACGAACCGCTTTTAACGCTCTTGTGGCAACTTCTGTAACTAAAGATAAAATATGCGGCCCCCCAAAATGGGCAAAGCCTTGTTGATGGTCTCTATTGTCTGCTTCTTGAAAAGGAATACCGGGATCAAAAGGAACACCTTTGGACAAGAGCATTAAGCAGGCATTTAAATAGGCTTCGTAAAGGGCATCATGGTGCACATAGGTTGCCAGATCCCTTGGGGTGTGTATAAATCTTTTTAACGGACTGGTCAGGTAATCTTCAAAACCTCTAAAATCAGCTCCATTTTGCGCATCTAGCCACTCGTCCCAATCTGTTAAAAAATCTTTTCCCGGTTCTGCGATGGCAACGCGTTGGTCAATCTCGATAGATCCATATTGTAATAGTCCTTTGGAAGGCGAGTTCTGCCCATGCAATCCGGTGTTTCCTGCTAATAGAAATTGCGAAATATAAGGGCCAACATCATCGCCACAGGTTATACCTCTAAATGCCGTTGCAGGGGTTTGTATAAAATTTCTCCTGCGCTGTGCTTGCTGTTGGTTTAGCTTAAGGTCCATGGATGGGTTAAACCAAGCTAAGGTATTTAGACAATCTGTATATTCCTTAATTTGTTCTACGTGGCTTTTTTGAGTATCTAGGGCATCTAAGGTAGTGTTGGTAGAAATATCTTCTTTTGTTTTGCCACTACCTATCCCCATTACCCCAACTGTAAATGCATTAAAAGGGATGTCTCTTAAAAGTGCTTGTGCATATACTTCGGCCATTTCAGCGTCTAATTCGGCTGAACCTAATTCTGGATGGGGAGGCATCGTTACGGCTTGGGCATCTGGACCTTCTAAATCATAGGATAACCCAGCACTTTGACTTTCCCAGGCTCTTACGGAAACGGCTTTGCCGTTTTTTCCATTATTTGCCTTGTCCGATTTCCATTTGAAATCATGATTACAATAATGTTCTCCCAAGCTGTTTTTTACGTGGCCTAGCGGAGTATCCCTAAAATCTCTAAAGTCTCCACTATCTATTCCCCTTATCAATAATTGAAAATGGTCTGGATTATCTACTAGCCCTGTAGTTTCGCAATGCGGCAACCCTTTGGTAAAATTCATTAGATAAGAGGCCTTGTTTTCGTGAGGGTCTTCAGTTTTAATCTTTTTTCTTCTAAACTTGTGTTCGTCACCATTGCTATAATGGTATGGGTGAATTCTGTTTTTAGCGGTACTGGAGGCTAGATTTCTTGCATTGGAAGCTCCTTCTCTACGTTTGCTCATAGTAATATATTTTAAAGTTAATAAGCGGGATTATTAGCGGGGAACTATGAGCGGAGGATTTGTTGCAAAGTAAATTATAGGTAAGAATCTATTGCTCTTAAATTGTGTAAAGAGTTGTTGTTAGTGTGTAACTAGTATGTAATCAATAGATTACAACGAATCGTGTTTGTTGCTATTGGTACAAAAAGTAGCATAGGCAATAGATTACCACCGTTGATTTCTAAACTTTTGACTAATGGCGTATTCTATATTCGCTTTTAAATAGTCTTCTGGGTTGATATTAGGTAAGGGTAAAATAGATTCTAGTAACTGAGTATCCCAATTTTGGGGTTTTCCTGTTAGATATGGGGTTAGGTGAATGCCAATGGTTTCGTAATAGAATTTTTCCAAAGCGGTTTCAAACCCACCAACACCATCAATAATTTCTTGGGTGAGTTGGTAATTTTTAAAATTAACAGCATCTAAAATTTTTGATATTCCAGCGAAAATATTGGTGCCTGTAGGGTTAACAATATTGAGCTGTTCTACCGGTTGGTCTATTACTTTACAAATTACTTTGGCGGCATAATCGGTGGGGACAATATTTAGGTTACTATCATTACCAGCTTGTATACGCACGCTACCTTGGTCTACATTGTTTTGGAAGAATTTAGCAAACAAATAGAACACCATGTATTTAGAGATAAAAAAGCTGGGTTTCTCCAAAGCGTTACCACCTAGCACGCTAGGCCTTAAAATTTGAAGTCGAATACCGTTGGCGCCACATTGCCGGGCTACATATTTTTCTGCGGCATGTTTAGAAGCTTCGTAGTAGTTTCTATATTTCGTATTGGTTTTATTTAGATAATCATTACTAATAACCCCCTCTTGTTTACCTGCAGCAAAGGCGGTACTGATGTAAACAAACTTTTTTAAATATGGTTTAAAAGCAGTAAATAACTGTTTGGTAAAGCTTAGGTTCTCTTCAAAAATTTGGGCCTCGTCCTTTGGATTTACAGATAGGTTAACAAACCCGGCAGAATGCACCATATAATAACGCTGGCTCAAATCCAAAAAGTGTTCTGGTTGTAGTGCTTCACTAGCTTCTATTACCTTTAACTTATCCTGAATAGCTGTTAAGTTCTGTGCAACAAATTTTGGAGCCATTGGGCTAGTGAGCATATTTAATATTCTATCAGTGGCATTGGTAGACTTTTTGTTGCGTACCAATAGCCAAATACTATTTAGTTCATTAAATCTTTCTTCTAACAACCTAAATAGCAGTTGCGAGCCTAAAGTTCCTGTTGCTCCAGTTAAAATAATATGCATACTAAGCTATTGTTCTCTTAAAAAAACAAACCCCTGCTTTTGCAAGGGTTTATAAAATTTATACTAACAAAGGTAAAAATTAATACCTGTAATATTCTGGTTTAAAAGGACCTTCTACGGTAACGCCAATGTAAGCCGCTTGATCTTCTTTTAAAGTAGTTAACTCTGCACCCAATCTAGATAAGTGTAATTCTGCAACCTTTTCATCTAAATGTTTTGGTAACATATAAACCTCATTATTGTAGTTTTCGCTATTTTTCCAAAGCTCTATTTGTGCTAAAGTTTGGTTAGTAAAACTATTACTCATTACAAAACTTGGGTGTCCCGTGGCACATCCAAGGTTTACCAATCTACCTTCTGCTAATACAATAATGTCTTTACCGTTAACGGTGTATTTATCTACTTGTGGCTTAATTTCGTCCTTGGTGTTGCCAAAATTGTTATTTAACCAAGCCATGTCTATTTCATTGTCAAAATGGCCAATATTGCAAACAATAGCCTTGTCTTTCATGGCTTCAAAATGTTCCCCTCTTACAATGTCTTTATTACCAGTAGTAGTGATTACAATATCAGAATTGCCAACAACGGTTTCTAATTTTTTTACTTCGTAACCATCCATACAAGCTTGTAGCGCACAAATTGGGTCTATCTCTGTAACGGTAACAATAGCGCCTGCACCACGAAAAGAAGCAGCGGTACCCTTCCCTACATCGCCATAACCACAAACGGTTACGCGTTTACCGGCCAACATGGTATCTGTAGCTCTACGGATGGCATCTACAGCACTTTCTTTACAACCGTATTTGTTATCAAACTTAGATTTAGTTACAGAATCGTTTACATTTATAGCTGGCATAGGTAGCGTTCCGTTTTTTACACGCTCGTACAAACGGTGTACCCCTGTAGTGGTTTCTTCTGATAAGCCTTTAACACCAGCAGCTAATTCTGGGTATTTATCCAAAACCATATTGGTAAGATCGCCACCATCATCTAAAATCATATTTAAGGGCTGTCTATCCTCTCCAAAGAATAAGGTTTGCTCAATACACCAGTCAAATTCTTCTTCGCTCATTCCCTTCCAGGCATAAACCGGAATACCAGCAGCAGCAATAGCGGCGGCGGCATGGTCTTGGGTAGAAAATATGTTACAAGAACTCCAAGTAACATCTGCACCAAGGGCAACTAGGGTTTCAATTAGTACAGCGGTTTGTATGGTCATGTGCAAACAACCAGCAATACGTGCACCTTTTAAGGGTTGTTCTTCTTTATATTCTTCCCTTAAAGCCATTAAACCGGGCATCTCTGCTTCCGCTAATTCTATCTCTTTTCTACCCCAATCGGCAAGGGCAATATCCTTCACCTTAAAAGGAACGTAAGCAATTGTTTTTGTGCTCATACTATTTTTAATTTATTTTGATAGCAATTTTAGCCGCAAAGGTACAAATTACTTATCTTTTACAAGTGCCCGTTTATAAAACCATAACAGTATCCCCTACCACTAAAGTGTTGCTTTGGAAGGTAGAAGAACCCGAAGCAGTATTAGCCAAAGATGTACTGCTAACCCCACATTGCCAGAACCGCATGGATGGGATGAAATCTGAAAGTCACCGAAAGGCCTTTCTGAGTATTAGACATTTAATGGCTTTAGAAGGTTATACAGATAGTGATCTGTATTACGATGAAAATGGAAAGCCCCATTTAAAAGATGGTAAGCTTATTAGCATAACCCATTCTTATAATTTTACCGCAATAATACTAAGTACTTCGCATGAGGTAGGTATAGACATAGAAAAGCAACGCGATAAAATTTTAAAAATAGCGTATAAATTTACGCCTATTGAAGAGTACCACACGTTGGCCAATACTCAGGCTATTATTCGTAAGCTAACCATTGTATGGGGAGCCAAAGAATCGCTCTATAAAATATACGCCCAACCAGGTCTAAGTTTTTTAAAGCATATAGATGTACAAGATTTTGCTATGGAATCTGGAAAAACAACTGCACAAATAATTTATGGCGATAAAAAATCGGCTTACGAAATAGATTTTTTTGAGTTTGAAGGTTTTACCTGTGTTTATGCCCAAGCCAACCTTGGTAGTTGAAGCATTTAACTGTAGTTTTATAACCCTAAACCCAATAGATGAAAATTTCTGTAGAACTAACCCTAACTCCATTGCATGATGATTTTGAACCCATTATCATCAATTTTATAAAACAATTAAGGGCTTCTGGTTTAAAAATCATTGAAACTCCCTTAAGCACCCAAATTTATGGGGATTATGACAAGGTAATGACTTTATTAACAGACGAAATTAAGGAAGCAATGGAACTTATGGAACACGGGTTGCTATGGATGAAAATTGTTAAGTCAGATTTGAGCGATTATGAGCCAAATTTTTGATTTTTTCTTCTACGCCTATGAGGGTAGGCCGCTATCTCTTATCATCTTAGAAGCAACGGCTTTCTTTTTTGGAATAGCATCTGTGGTTTATGCCAAAAGAGAAAACATTTTGGTGTACCCAACCGGTCTAGTTGCCACCGCAATAACGGTTTATCTATTTTTTATAGACAGTTTGTATGGCGATATGATGATGAATTTCTACTACTCCGTAATGAGTATATATGGATGGTGGAACTGGTCTAGGACCAAAGAAAAACAGCAAGTTGTAGTTATTTCTAGAAGCAACAACAGAGAAAAAGGTATTGGTTTTATCTTCTTTTTACTAACTATGTTTATCACCTATGGTGTATATAGATTGTTTGGTAAAGAATTAGAATGGACAAATTATGTAGACATCTTTACCTCTGGTATTTTCTTTACCGCCATGTGGTATATGGCAACAAAAAAAATAGAGAATTGGACTTTATGGATAATTGGTGATTTTATTACCGTTCCGTTATATGCTTACAGGGGATGGGGTATGTTTGCATTACAATATTTAATTTTTACCGTTTTGGCCATTCAAGGATATAGACAATGGAAAAAAAGCTTGAGCAGCAACCAACAAATCTCCTAAAAATAGTTCTGTTTGGGCCAGAATCTACAGGAAAAACAACTTTGGCCAAGGATTTGGCTAAGCATTACAATACCAATTGGGTACCAGAATATGCTAGGGAATATTTACAAGCAAAGTGGGATACAGAGCAGAAAACTTGTGAGCCAGAAGACTTAATACCTATAGCTATTGGCCAAATGGCCTTGGAAAATAAAATTGCGGAACAAACCAAGGAAATCTTAATCTGTGATACGGATTTATTAGAGACAAAAGTATATTCTGAAGCTTATTATATTGGTAGTTGTGATCCTGTTCTAGAGACCTATGCCCTTAAGAATACGTATCACCTCTATTTACTTACCTACATAGATATTCCTTGGGAAAAAGACGATTTAAGGGATAAATCTGACCAAAGAGATAAAATGTTTGCCTATTTCCGTAATACCCTAATTAAATATGATAGGAATTTTGTTACTTTAAAGGGTACACGAAAAAATCGTTTAAAATCAGCCATTAACGCTATAGAAAATTTACAAAAAAGCATGATTCAATTTACAGACCAAGACCTAGAACAATTAAAACAAAAAGGCATATCCAAAGAAAAAGTATTGAATCAGGTAGATACGTTTAAAGCCGGGATTCCTTATGTTAATTTGGTTGCTGCAGCTGTTCTTAATAAAGGTATTAACAAGTATTCCGAAGAAGAAGAAAAGGATTTGATTGCCTTATTTCAATCCAAAAAGGAAACCTTACAACTATTAAAATTTGTACCAGCTTCTGGTGCTGCGTCTAGGATGTTCAAGGCTATGTTTAATTTTATAGAGGCATACGATCCAGAACAAAAAACTTTAGAGGCTTATATAGAAGACAAAGGAGATAAAGCGGTGCAGAAGTTTGTTTCTGAAATCAAAAATTTTCCATTTTATGAAAAGATAGTATCCAAAATTGGTGAAAAAGACTCAGAAGGCGGTATGGCACATGCATTTGTAACCTATATGCTGTCTGATGAGGGACTTAACTACGGTTTTTATCCAAAAGGATTGTTGCCATTTCACCAATACGAAGACGGGAGTGCCACTCCGTTTGAGGAACACTTGAAAGAAGCCGCGCTTTACGCTGCTTCTGGTAAAAAGGCCAATTTACATTTTACCATTTCGCCACAACATCAAGAGATGTTTGCAGAAGAAGAAGCTACTGCAAGCCCTAAGATTACCCAAAAAACCGGGGTAGCATTCAATATTGGATACTCTAATCAAAAACCCGCAACAGACACCTTAGCGGTTAATTTAGATAACACACCTTTTAGAAACCAAGATGGGTCTATTTTGTTTAGACCAGGTGGGCATGGAGCACTTATAGAAAACCTAAACGACGTTTCGGCAGACATAATTTTTATAAAGAATATAGACAATGTTGTTATTGCCAAAAATCTTAAGGCGGTTGCCAACAGTAAAAAAATGCTAGCAGGGGTATTGTTACAAGTACAAGAAAAAGCATTTGATTATGCGGCTAAGTTAGAGGCCTCAGGAATAAGTACTACTGAATTGAATGAGATTGCCAACTTTTTACAGCAAAAATTAAACGTTCGTTTTGATTCAGATTTTGAGCAGCTAACGGATACGGAGAAAATTGCGGAGTTAAAATCTAAAATTAACAGGCCAATACGGGTATGTGGCATGGTTAAAAACGAGGGTGAACCTGGTGGAGGTCCATTTTTTATCCAGGATGGGGATGGCAACATATCATTACAAATTATAGAATCTGCCCAGATAAATTCAGCAGATAGTTCTCAGATGGACATTCTTAAAAATAGCACACATTTTAATCCTGTAGATTTGGTGTGTGGTGTTATAAATTATAAGGGGGAAAAATACAATTTGCTAGATTTTGTAGACACCAAACAAGGTTTTATAACTGGAAAAACCAAAGAAGGGAAAGAGTTAAAAGCCCTTGAGTTGCCAGGACTGTGGAACGGGGCCATGGCCTATTGGAACACTATTTTTGTAGAGGTGCCTTTGGTAACATTTAATCCTGTTAAAACGGTAAATGATTTGCTTAAACCTACACATCAGGTATAAGCCAAGACAATTTTTAATAAAAAGGGCAACTTACAAAGTTGCCCTTTTTATTTGAATCCAAATTGCTTTTAACTCCAATAGCAATAGGGCTATTAATGGAATTACCTATTGTTTTATAAATACCATTATGTGTAGTATAGATTGTATAAAAATTACACATTATGTGTAAAGGTAAACAGCTGTTTATACAACTTTATTTTATAGCTTATTTTTTAATATTCTGAAAATAAGATAGTTGCTTTATTTTAGGTTGAAGGTTAGATTTTGGAATCATTTTTTCTCTATACCTAGAACAAAGTTTAACATTAAAACACAGACAACATGAAAAAGTTATTATTTGCCACAGCATTAGCAATTGGAAGTTTATCAGCAGTAAGTGCAGCTACAGCAACACTACATGATGGTATCATGAGCGAAGTTATCGCAGAAGATTTTAAAGAAATTGCAGTTGCAGATTTACCAGCAGCCGTTACAGATGCTCTAGAAGCAGATTTTGCAGGAGCAACCATAAATAAAGCATACGTAAACGAAAAAGAAGAGTATAAGCTTGAGGTGACCGCAGCAGACGGTACCATGGAAACTCTTTATGCCGATGCAGAAGGCAACTGGTTAGACATGTAATAAATTTAAGTTTGCGCTAGTTGAGTCTAGATAGAAAGGGCCACCCTTAATTGGGTGGTCCTTTTTTGTTTTTGCATATAATTTAAGATTTCTTTAAAAACTAAAGCATAGAATGCAAACGTATCTTTGTTAGGTAACCCTAACAGATTATGCCCAAAATTCTTGTTGTAGATGATGATGTAGCTTTTTGTAATATGCTTAAAGGCTACTTAGAGCGTCAAAAGTATACCGTTTTCAATGCTTTTGGGGTGCAACAAGCTTTGCAAATTATGGATGAGAACATTTTAGATGTTTTATTGACCGATTTAAGATTACCTAATGGTACGGGTATAGAGTTGTTAGATAAGATTATGGCAAATGGCCTAAAGACCCAAGTTATAGTAATGACTGGCTATGCTGAGGTAAGCAGTGCGGTAGCCGCTATGAAAAAAGGCGCGGCAGATTACATAGCCAAACCCTTTTCGCC
The DNA here is from genome assembly GCF_056160685.1 of Croceivirga sp. ABH4_376. NCBI lineage: Bacteria > Pseudomonadati > Bacteroidota > Flavobacteriia > Flavobacteriales > Flavobacteriaceae > Croceivirga > Croceivirga sp. ABH4_376. The sequence continues at coordinate 674,055 of NZ_JBSWXQ010000001.1, forward strand.
AGATGCATTATTAGAAACGTTACAAAAACTCCAATCGGTAACGCCAAGTAAAGAGCCTGTCTCTGAAATAAAACCGGAACCGGATTTATCCAATAGGGTTATGGGTATTAGTGATGCGGCAGTACAATTAAACAATCATATAGCTCTAGTGGCACCAACCAACATGTCTGTTTTTATAAATGGGGCAAGTGGCACTGGTAAGGAGGTTACGGCAAAAGCTATTCATGACCTAAGCAAGCGCTGTACTGGTAGTTTTATTGCCGTAGACTGTGGCGCAATACCAAAGGAGTTAGCTGCAAGTGAATTTTTTGGTCACGTTAAAGGCAGTTTTACAGGTGCCGTAGAAGACAAGGTGGGTTGTTTTGAGGCTAGTTCTGGTGGCACCCTATTTTTGGATGAGGTAGGTAACTTGTCATATGAAAACCAAGTACAATTATTACGCGCTTTACAAGAACGCAGCATTAAAAAAGTTGGTAGTACCATAGAAACTTCGGTAGACATACGTTTGGTTTCTGCAACAAATGAGAATTTGGAACAAGCCGTGACCGATGGAAGATTCAGGGAGGACCTTTATCATCGTTTAAATGAATTTACCATTAACGTACCTTCTTTAAAAGAACGAAGTTTAGATTTGCCATTGTTTATTGATTATTTTTTGAACAAAGCCAATGCAGAATTAAACAAAGATGTTAAGGGTTTTTCTAATGATGCATTAAGTACTCTTGCAAAGTATTCTTGGCCAGGAAATTTTAGGGAGCTTCAAAATTTAATTAAGCGTTTGGTGTTATTATGTCAAGAAGAAGAAATTGATGTAGCGCTAATACCAGAAAAAATAAAAAATAAGGCCTATGCAAATATCGAATCAAACTTAGAAAACGCTGCGGCAAACTGGGTAGATAAAGAAATATTAGAAAAAAGACGCATTGAAAAGGCCCTGGAACAAACAAAATACAATAAATCTAAAGCAGCAAAGCTCCTGCAAATAACTCGTAAAACACTTTATAACAAAATGGCATATTACAAATTAGAGCTGTAAATAGTCTTTTATTTCGTTTAGTGTTTTTTGTAATTTATAGTTGAATTCGTTTTTATAATTTGTGTGCCCATTACTCTCAAGTTCTTCCAAAAAAGGTATTACTTCAGTTATTTGTAAGAGCCTAAACATTGGTAGCATTCTATGTGCTATCTCTTTAGTGTTATTACTATTTCCTTTCTCTAATGTCAAGGTTATGGTATTACTATTTTTTAAGGTCTCTTCGTAAAAAGTAAGCAGGTTTTCTTTCAATTTGTTGTTAACCTCGTTTGGGTCTAGAAATCCTATAAGGTTTATCGGATTAAACGTTTCAAATTCAGGTATCGTTTCTTGCCCAATGTTTGCTATAACTCTTTCAAAATTTAAGTAAGGTTTTAGCATTTGTACTAGCGCATCTTTCGAAAAAGGTTTGTGTAGCAGAGTAGTAAATCCCGCTTGGGTACATTCATCTTTTGTTAATTCCATATTGCCTGTCATGGCAATTATAGGTTGTTCTTTATAGTGTTTAAAGGTATTCTTGAATTTATCCAAAACTTCAAACCCTGAATAGCTGGGCATTTGCATATCAGTTAATACTAAATCGTATTCAAGATTTGCTTTATCTGGAACCTTTTCAAAGTCATTATAGGCTAAAAACCCTATTTGTAATTGTTTAAAAAAGGTGGTTATCAATTCCAAAAGATTTGGGTCATCGTCTATGACTATTACCGTTGCCTTTTTAATTGTTGGTAAAGTTGATTGGACTTTAAGCGTTTTAACCGTTTCCACAGGAATTTTAACGGTAAATGTGGTTCCTACGTTTTCTTTACTGGTAAAATAAATAGCACCATTAAGTAGCTCGGTTATTTTTTTAGCTATAGTTAAACCAAGGCCATAGCCTTGGCTTTTTGCCGTACTATCTGCTTGGGTAAACTCATTAAATATAGTATTCTGTAAGGTGTTTGGTATACCAATGCCCGTATCGGCTATGTTCACCACAATAAAATTATCTTCTAATCGTCCAGATATCTTAACATGGCCTTCTTTTGTAAATTTAAATGCATTAGAAATTAAGTTGTTCAATACCTGTCTAAACCTAAAAGGATCGGTCTTAAAAGTATTGTTTAATTCTGGGGCAAGGTCAATTATTAAGTCTATAGCGCTGTTGTTGGGCCTTAAACTTTGGGCGGCAGATGTTATAAGTTGTGCTGGTACAAATTGGGTAGGGGTTAGCTGTAACTTACCCGCTTCAAGTTTAGAAAAATCCAACAAATCGTTAGCTAGTTGGTTTACTTGGCTGGCTGCTAATTGTATATTGTTAATATATTTTTGGCTTTCAGTAGCGTTGTTGGCTTCAGGTAATAACTCTGCATAACCTTTAATCAATCCTAAAGGGCTGCGCATATCATGACTCACTGTTTTAATTAGCTGTTCCCTAGCTTGTAAAAGTTGTTTTGTATAGGTATTGGCTTGGTCCAACTGCGAGCTTAAGCGTTGTACTTTTCTAAAATCCCGACTTATGAAGTAGATAGATAACAAAATGATGATAATAGCAATAAAGCCTATCCATTTAATGTTATTAGTACTATTTTTAAGGGCAATGGATTGATCCATGTTGTCCTGTGTTGCTTGTAAAAGCACTTCTTGTTCTAAGGTAGCGGTTAAGTTGCTTAGTTTTTGGGAAATTTCCAGATCTACTCTTAATATCTGTAACTCTTTAGATGCAATTTGTCTGTTTTGGTTTTGCTGCTTAATCTTTGTTTGTAATAGTAAATTCTGAGTGGCGATTAACACACTATCAACCAACTTTCGCTCCTGTTCTGCTGTTTGCTCCCTTTTGGCATTTTTATTTAATATTTCTGCATAATCAACTACAGATTGTTGGGTTTTCTTTGGCAATTGGTCAAAATTGGGAACAAGTGCCCTTGGTGTAATGGTACCAACATTGGCCTCTACGGTTTTTATTTTTTGTAAAAGACTATCTATTGATTGCGTTGTATTGTTAACTTTTGCAAGTTTCCTTAACTGGTTATTGTTTAAAACTTTTTGTTTTAACAACCCACTTAAGCTATCTAAGATGGCGGTACGCTTTGAATTTTCCATTTGGTTTTTTAACCCTTCTATAGCCAATAGGATACTGTCTACTTTAACAGCATACTTTACAAATTGTGAGGTATTGTTGCTTTGTAAGGCTAGTTTGGACAAACTTTCTGCCTCGTAAATAGAGTTGGTAAGCTTATTGGTTAACAATAGCTGGCTTTCCTTTGGACTAATTTCTTCTTTTATAGGCAGTATATTATCTAGTTCTAGATAAAAAAACCAACCTGCCCAAAGTGTTAGTGCAGCTAACAACAAGTAGCTAAATACAATTTTAAATATAAAATTTTTCCTCTTTTTCAAAATAGCCGTAAAAGCCCAAATTTACTAAGGGGAAGACACCTTTGGCACCAATAAAAAGTTAATTGTTAACGCAAAAAATTAATTTTTTTTGCCGAAAAAGTGACCCATTTAAAAATGTGGTGTCTTAATAATAGAAAGCATAAGAGATGAAAGATTTATTACGATCACTATTTTTTGGATTAGCCTTCTTAACAGCAGTTACTGTTGCGGCTTATGAAATAAATGAAGAGGCTGCCAAAGAGAAGCAAATCGTGATTAAATCTAATAATAATGAAATTCATATTCCGTCTTAGTCGTAAGACCGGCGGATCATTGGTTGGTTGATTTGGTTGAAGGGCCGTAAGGTCTCACTTACGGTCCTTTCTTTTAAATTGAGCAACATATAAAAGCTTATTAAGATGATGCTATATTACACTAACCATGCGTTATCTAAGGTCAATGACAAACAGAGATAATTTTTCCATGTATCCCCCAAATCAATGGTTTGTTAGATTGATCATAAAAAGACTGCTTAAAAGCAGTCTTTTTTGTTTATTGTTTATTTCGGTTTTACATTTGCGGCTTATCTCTAAGGGGTGCTTCTATTTTTAGAGGCTGAGATTATACCCATTGAACCTGGGCGGGTAATGCCGCTAAGGGATGGCACTTAGGTGCTTCATGGAATTGCTATGTTTCCTTTGGAAACAAAAAAATCAAGTGTAACCAGAATAATAGCCCCTTTTATTCGTAATTATTTTTACGGATGAAACCGCTCTATTCAAGTATTTTTAAATCTCCTAATCGGGAAAAAGTTGGAGGTTTATTGTCAAAACAATCAAACAAAACTGCTGTTTTGACCAGTTTTTCCATTCTAGCTTTCGCTGCAATACAAGTATCCACTGCACAGGCCCAAAACCAAGAACAAGACACCTTACAAGGTAAGGAAGTAGTTTTGGACGAAGTTTTGGTCAAGGCGGTAAGGGTTACAAAAGAATCGCCCGTTACATTTTCTAACTTGGATAAGGAAGAAATTGCACCGCGTAATTTAGGGCAAGATATTCCCGTTCTTATGAATTATTTGCCGTCTGTGGTAACAACAACAGATGCTGGTGCCGGTGTAGGTTATACAGGTATACGTGTTAGAGGTAGCGATGCTACCCGGGTTAACGTAACCATAAACGGTATTCCTTACAATGATTCGGAATCTCAAGGTACCTTTTGGGTAAACATGCCAGACTTTGCCTCATCTACCCAAAGTTTGCAATTACAAAGAGGGGTAGGTACCTCTACTAACGGAGCTGCTGCATTTGGGGCCAGTTTAAACTTGTTAACAGATGCTATTTCAGAAGAAGCCTATGCTCAAGTAGGAGCAAGTGTTGGTAGTTTTAATACTTTACGTAATAACATAAAGTTTAGTACGGGCTTGTTAAGCGATCATTTTGAAATTTCTGGGCGTTTATCTAAGATTACATCAGACGGATATATTGACAGGGCTTCTTCAAAATTGGAATCTTACTTTTTACAGGGTGCTTATAAAGATGATAATACTCTAGTAAAAGCGCTTTTATTTGGTGGGCACGAGGTAACTTACCAATCTTGGTACGGATTTGAACCTGAGTATGTAGGGGCTTTGGGAGCAAACCCCGATATAAAAGAGAATCCAACGTTTAATGTTGCGGGTGTTTATTTTGATGAAGCGGGAAACATCCAGTTTTACGATAAGGAGGAAGATAATTACAAACAAGATCATTTTCAATTGCACTGGAACGAAGCATGGAGTGCAAATTGGAGCACCAATTTAGCTTTTCATTTTACACACGGCCGGGGCTATTTTGAGCAATTTAGAGAAGACGATGATTTTGAAACCTATAGTTTTGAACCCATTACTGTTAACGGAGAAGAGGTTAATACCACAGACCTGATAAGAAGAAGATGGCTAAACAATGATTTCTATGGTGCCATTTTTTCTGCCAATTACGTAGACGATGCTATCGATTTTATTATTGGAGGAGGTTGGAACGCCTACGATGGTGACCATTATGGAGAAATAATTTGGGCCAGATATGCTACGGATAGCCAGATAAGGGATCGCTACTATTTTGACCAATCTAGAAAAACAGATTTCAACATCTACACAAAAGCAAATTATAAGCTTAACCAAAATTGGAGCTTGTTTGGTGATTTACAATACCGTTCTGTAGGGTATACCGCTAATGGGGAAGAAACTGGTCTAGTAGACGATACTTTCCATTTTTTTAACCCTAAAGCAGGAATCACTTTTGATTTAAATAGAAACAACAACTTCTACCTGTCTTATGCAAGAGCCAACAGGGAGCCAAATAGGAACGATTACGAAAATGGAAATCCAAAGCCAGAAAAGCTTAATGATTTTGAGCTGGGATGGCGATATGTTTCTAATGCATTGCAGTTGAATACCAACGTCTACTATATGCGATACAAAGACCAATTGGTCTTAACCGGTGAATTGAATGATGTTGGTGCGCCAATTAGAGCAAATGTTGGGGATAGTTATAGGCTAGGGCTAGAGGTAGATGCCAATATAAAACTAGGAAACAAATGGTCTTTGCAACCAAATATCGCACTAAGTACCAATAGAAATATAGATTTTCGTTTTCAGAGAGATGGTGTATTAGAAAACCTTGGCGATACAAAAATTGCTTTTTCTCCAGGAGTAGTTGCCGGTAACAGATTGGCCTTTACCCCTAATGAAAGGTTAATGGTAGCAGTTTTGTCTAAATACGTTGGGGAGCAGTACATGGGTAATATAGATGCGCCAAAAAGTAAATTGGATGCTTATTCCCAAACAGACTTTAATATTCAATATGCTATACCAACCAAAGGTTTTGTAAAAAGTATTGTTTTGTCTGGCTTAGTGAACAACATATTTGATCAGCACATAGTTTCTAACGGGTATTTTTATACGTATGATGATACGTGGAGTAGTGATACTACAATTACTACTATAGAGGGAGCTGGCTTTTATCCGCAAGCAGGTATAAATTTCTTGTTGGGCGCATTGGTTAATTTTTAACTTTGCACCCCAACACCCCGAGCAGAAGAAACAGTTATACTATTTGGTGTAGTCCCCCAATTGTTTTTTACGTGCAACGGGTGTTTCTTTTTATACCTTAGTACCTTCTAAAAGCTATAAAAATGGGGCGCACTACTTTTTTTACACACACTCCGGTAAGATGGGGTATACTAGGTTGTGGTAATGTAACCGAGGTAAAAAGTGGTCCGCCCTATTCTATAACGCCTGGTTTTGAGCTAAACATGGTAATGCGAAGAGACAAGGCTAAACTTATAGATTATGCCACAAGGCATACAATACCCAATTACACCACAGATGCATTAGAGTTAATTCATTCTAATTTGGTAGATGCGGTTTATATAGCTACGCCCCCAGATACACATAAAAAATATGCTTTATTGGTGGCAGAGGCCGGTAAACCCTGTTGTATAGAAAAACCAATGGCTCCCAGTTATGCGGAAAGTTTGTCTATTTACCAAGCATTTAAAGAAAAACAACTACCGCTTTATGTAGCTTATTACCGCCGTTCTTTGCCAAGATTTTTAAAAATTAAAGAATGGCTAGATGCTGGTCTTATTGGAACTATTAGGCAAATAACCTGGCACAAATCTAGAACACCAAGCCCAACCGATATTTCAAAAACTCCCAATTGGCGAACAGAGGCTAACGTAGCGCCAGGGGGTTATTTTGATGATTTGGCAAGTCATGGGTTGGATTTATTTGCTTTTTTGTTGGGAGAAATTGCGGTTGCTAACGGGATAACCAACAACCAGCAAGGTTTATATTCTTCTAAAGACGCTATTGTGGGTAGTTGGATGCATAAAAACGGTGTTATGGGTTCTGGTGTTTGGAATTTTGGGCTAAATACTGCTCAAGATGAGGTTGTTATTTATGGTTCAGAAGGTGAAATACGATTTGCCGTACTAGACGAGGCCCCAATAGCTATAAGCACTGAAAAAATAAAAGAAAGTTTAGTAATACCTCACCCCAAACATGTACAAGAGTTTCATGTTTTGAATATGAAAAAAGACCTTTTTGGAATTCAAAATCATCCATCAACTGGTGAAACTGCGTTGCATACCAGTTGGGTAATGGATGCAATTCTTGGTAATCTTTAATTGGATATAAAAACAGAACTCCCACTTTGGGAGGTTCTATAGTTTAATAAGCCATAGTACCTATTCCCATCTTCAGGGGTATTGGTTAAAAAACCATTAAAAAGACTATATTCCAGGTCATCACAGGGGCAAACAACATTTTGCCCGTTAGCAACCAAGGTAGAACACTCGTTTGGTGTATGGTTAGGACAACTAGCTTCAAACGCCAAAAAACTATCTGGGGAAACTTTCATGACAAAGGCACCTCTAATACCCACACCATTATTGCCAACATAAACCGGGTTGCCAATGGTATTTAAATTGGTATAAAGGGGTAGGTTCAAGTTTAATTCAAACCTAAAATTAGTTTCCAATAGATATGGATTTCTGTTGGTGGCATCTTTAGAACAGGCAAAAAGTAAAACCAAGCAAATCAGGCAACAATAACGTTTCATCCCACAAATTTGCCGTAAAAGTGGTTAAAAATTCCGTATATTTGCGTTAATCCTCTCTAAAAAACCAAGGTTATTTTGGTTCTGGTAGAGGATTTTTCAATTATAGGAACTACATATACGCTGGGAAAATATTGATTTTCTTCAGCGTGATATTGTTTTAATTAAAATATTTATGTCTAAAATATCATATTATACTCCAGAAGGTTTAAAAAAACTGAAGGAAGAATTAGACCAATTAAGGGATGTGGAACGCCCTAAAGCATCACAAGCTATTGCAGAAGCAAGAGATAAAGGGGATTTATCTGAAAATGCAGAGTATGATGCCGCAAAAGAAGCACAAGGACTTTTGGAAATGAAGATAGCCAAGCTAGAGGAAACTGTTGCTAACGCTAGAATTATAGACGAAAGTCAACTAGATACCTCTAAGGTTTTGGTATTGTCTACCGTTAAATTAAAAAATCAAGCCAACGGTATGGAAATGAAATATACCTTGGTTGCAGAAAGCGAGGCTAATTTAAAAACGGGTAAAATATCTGTTACCTCTCCAATTGGAAAAGGACTTCTTGGTAAGTCTGTTGGGGATGTGGCTGAGATTAAGGTGCCAAATGGAACGTTAAAATTCGAAATTCTTGAAATCACCAGAGCGTAAATAGAATTGGAATAGTATATTTAAACCCGTCTAAACGACGGGTTTTTTTATTTTTTAGTTATGGCAAGTATATTCACTAAAATAGTAAATGGCGAAATTCCAAGTTACAAAGTAGCAGAAACGGAAGATTTCTATGCTTTTTTGGATATTAACCCAAATGCCGTAGGGCATACCCTTTGTATTCCTAAAAAGGAAGTAGATAAAATTTGGGATCTAGAGGAAACCCTGTATACCGGATTAATGATGTTTTCTAGGAAAGTTGCCTTAGCAATTGAAACGGTTGTTCCTTGTAAAAGGGTGGGTATGTCTGTTATAGGCTTAGAGGTGCCACATGTACATGTACATCTAATACCTTTAAATAAAATGGCAGATGCTACTTTTCAATCTAAAGAGACCTTAAAAAAAGAAACTTTTGAAGCTTTGGCGCAAAAAATTGCTAATGCTTACTTGGCAAGTAGCAAATAAACACTGCCTGCAACCAATACCACTAAGAGTAAAATTATAACCAATGCTAGAGAGGTAAGCCTAATTGCTGGCTTGTCTGGTTCTACTAATTTATTGTAGTAGTCAAAAACACGCTCAATATCTGCTGTCCAGTTTACCGGATAAATAATATTATAACAGGTTTTGCATTTAATCTCATGGGTTACCGTTGGTGTGGTTCTATGAAAAAAAGGGTTGTAGGTATGTTTTTGATAAAAAGAAAGCTTTAATTCTTGGTTAAAACACTCTGGACAATTGTTCACCAGTTCTGCCTCTTTAATAGTAATGTTTTTTTCTGTAGCCATAATTAAGTAGTCTTCAAAAGTATTTGCATTACCGTGCCCCCTTTATTAGAAGTAAGTACTTTAATTTTTCCTTTGTGGTACTCTTCTATAATTCTTTTTACCAAGGATAATCCCAAGCCCCAACCTCTTTTTTTAGTAGTAACACCAGGATTAAAAATATTAGTATGCTCGCTTTTAGGTATGCCATGACCCGTATCACAAATTAAAATAGAAACATAGTTTCCTTTAAGTTCTATTTGCAAGGCAATACTGCCTTTACCTTTCATGGCATCTATACCGTTTTTAACCAGGTTTTCTATACTCCAGTTGTATAGTGGCACATTTAAAGGTACCAATAAATGATCTAAATCGGTCTTAAAACTAAAATCGATGAGTTTAGAGCTCCTCTTTTTAAGATAGTCATATGCTTTTTGGGTCTCCGCTACAATATCTTGCGGTTTTAATTCCGGTGTGGACCCAATTTTGGAAAAACGTTCTGTTATGGTTTGTAAGCGGTCTATGTCTTTTTCTATTTCTAAAGTAATATCCGGATTAATAGCTTCGGTTTTCAAAAGTTCGTTCCAACCCAATAAAGAAGTTAAAGGCGTGCCTATTTGGTGTGCTGTTTCTTTGGCCATTCCTGCCCATAGCTTGTTCTGTTCAGATGCCTTATTGGTTCTAAAAAAGAAGAAAATAACCGCCCCAAACAGGAAAATAATCAATAACAAAGCTAGTGGATAGTACTTAAGCTTGTTCAACACTTCAGAATTTCCGTAGTACAATGTTTCTAAAAGTTCACCACCCTGAATAATTTCTATGGGTTGGTTTTCGTTTTTAAATTCTCTTATTTTTTCTTGTAAGTAGGCGGTGTCGTTCTGTTTTTCTTCTGGTATATTCAATGATTTTATAGAACCTTCTTCATTGACCAATATCATGGGGGTAGAGGTGTTGTTGCCCAATACCTTTAAGGTTAAATTACCCAATTCTTGGTCTACTGGAGATTGTATGAGTTCTAGTTGGGCAGTAGCCCAAATTTCCATTTTAAGGCGTTCTTCTTCTTTAAACTTTTTAAAAAAACTGTTGGTGTTCCATAGAATTAAACTAACCAAAACAAAAGCTGCTGTAAGCAAAATTATATTGGGAGCTTTTTGTCTGGTAGAAAAATACATACTGGAGTTTAAAATATTTTCTAAGATAATTTAATTAAAACGAATTGTTGAAAACATACCATGGCGTACTTTAATTATACCTTACAATTTACCTATTTTTGAAGCCATTAAAATTCAAGTTCATGGAAGTTCAGGGTAGAATAAAAATGATAGACGAGACTAAAACCTACGGAAACAATGGTTTTAGAAAAAGAGAATTGGTAGTTACAACAGAAGAACAATATCCGCAACATATTTTAGTTGAGTTTGTGCAAGATAAATGCGATTTGCTAAACAGTTATAAGGTTGGGCAAATGGTTAAGGTGAGCATTAACCTAAGAGGTAGGGAATGGGTAAACCCACAAGGAGAAACCAAGTATTTTAATTCCATACAAGGATGGCGTATAGAAAACTTGGAACAAGCACAGCCAGAGGGTGGTATGCCACCAGTACCTCCAATGGAAGCTTTTGAACCAGCAGATGACATAAGCGACGAAGATCATGATGATCTTCCGTTCTAAATAGAAAGCAACATGTTTAAAAGCCACTACATTGTAGTGGCTTTTTGTTTTTAAACAAATTGGAATATTAATTCTGAAAAATATAATTTAAGGTATGCAAACTAACGAAGAACAGCAGCCTATTTATTATTTAGATGATCAATTGTGGTTTCCGTCTGTAGACCATGCCAATGATGAAGGGTTATTGGCCGTAGGTGGCGATTTGTCTCCAGAACGGTTGCTGCTGGCCTATAAGAATGGAATTTTTCCATGGTTTAATGAGGATGCGTTGATTCTTTGGTGGTCTCCAGACCCAAGAATGGTTTTGTTTCCTAAAGAGATTAAAGTGTCTAAAAGTATGCGTAAGGTTTTGCGGAATTCTTCATTTGCACTAACCAAGAACAGGGCATTTGAGCAAGTTATAGACAATTGTGCCCAACTAGAAAGAAAGGGGCAAGAGGGCACTTGGATTACCCCAAAAATGAAAGCAGCCTATTTAGACCTGCACCAAAAGGGTTTTGCCGTTTCCTATGAAGTTTGGTTGGATAGGGAATTGGTAGGTGGTCTCTACGGTATAGACTTAGGCAACGTTTTTTGCGGAGAAAGTATGTTTAGTTTGGTGTCTAACGCATCTAAGTATGCGTTTATACATTTGGCCAAAGAACTAGAAGATAAAGGTTATAAACTCATAGATTGCCAAGTGTACACAGAACATCTAGCTAGTTTGGGGGCAAAAGAGATAGACAGAACAGTCTTTATGAGCTATTTAAAGGGATAAATTTAGCGTAGAAAGGAACATAAGTATGTGCGCTTTGCGATCTGTAAAATCTTCTAATCTATATTCTGTTCCAACCTGAAATTTAACGGAATTGCTAAGTAGCCAACCCAATTGTAGGGTAGCTCGTTGGTCATATTCTGGATTTATGTGTTTGCCAATACTTAGTAAACTTTCTAGATTTCCAATTAAATACCCTTCGCCAATATCAACACGTTCCCCATTTAATGGAAAATCTAAGGAAAACCGATACCTAAAACGATGAATGGTATTTGATTTTGTTATACGTTGTTCCGTTCTAAACCGCTGGCCAAAACGTACAATAAAGGGTTTTTGGGTAAAGTTATATTGCTGGGTTAATCGAAGTTCATTTTCTCCTGAATCTATAAAAGACCTAAAACGATATTGTATACCAAAGGCAACACTCTGATTGTCCATTAGTTTTAAATTGGAAAAATGTACCAAATCTAGTTGCTTGGCTTTAAGGGTTGATGCTTCATCTTTAAACCAAAAATTTCTACTATTAATGGCAAAGTTGTGGGAATAAAAAGGGGTTACCTTGTAGTTTAGCGCAACGGTGGGTTGTATATAACCTGTAAAGTCTTGACCATAGCCTAAATCTACTAGTAGGCAAAGACCGATCAAAAGAAAAAACCTAATACCGGACATGATCATACTTCTGCGGTTCACTTTCTCTTTTTGAAAGTAATTTACCAGTGGCGTTAAACAATAATTCCATTTCTTTAAAACCCTTTGGTGTTCTATAGGCAATGATGATTTCAAAGTTGTTGGTATCCAAAATTAGATTTTGAAAAGCTTGCTTTAAAGTGTTTTTGGCATTACCGTTTAAAATATACTGTTGTTGTATTTTTTTAATTCGGTACCGATCATAATTTGTATCCAGAAAATTAGAAATAGTTTCCCAGGTTTCGTTGGGCATATCGTAGGGAGCTATAATAAACTCTACATCTTCCAAACTCCCATTTTTGCTAAATTCTACACTATAGAAAATTCTTTTCAATTTAAATTTACTTTCAAAAGAAACTTTTTGGCCATCTTTTTCTTGGTAAAACCGAATGCGCTTGGCGTTTTCTAAATAAGGCTTTAGCAATTTTAGAGCCGTTGGCGGAAATGCTTCCTTAGGTATGCGATGCTCCCATTCTTGTTTTTGCTGCCCATAGGTATTACAAACCATTCCAATAAAAAGCAATATCAAATACTTATACCTGTTCATGTCTAAAACAACTAGTTAAATGATCGTTTACCAACCCGGTAGCTTGCATAAAAGCGTAAACCACTGTGCTGCCCACAAATTTGAATCCACGTTTTTTTAAGTCCTTGCTTATTTTGTCAGAAAGAGGTGTTGTAGCAGGAACTTGAGAGTTATCTTCAAAATTATTTTTTAGTGGTTTGTGGTCCAAGAAAGACCAAATATAATTGCTAAAACTACCAAATTCTTCTTGTACTTGCATAAAAGCAATAGCATTGCTTTTTGCAGCATTTACTTTTAGTTTATTCCTTATTATGCCAGGGTTGGTTAATAGTTGGTTTATTTTATCTGTATCGTACTGGGCAATTTTTTTATAGTCAAAAGCATCAAAGGCGGACCTAAAATTTTCTCGCTTTCTTAAAATGGTAATCCAGCTTAACCCCGCTTGGAAAGTCTCTAGAATCAGAAATTCAAAAAAAATGGAATCGTCCTTTACTGGTTTGCCCCATTCTTGGTCATGATAAGCAATGTATAAATCATCATTTTTACACCAATCACATCTGGTTCTTTCCATTTCTAGTTTTAAGGGGTAAGTTAGGTATAATTAAAAATAAAAAAGGTTCCTTATTGCAAACAATAAGAAACCTTTCCACTACGTAACTAACCAAAATTACTTGCTCATTTCAGACTTTCCGCCTTTTAAAAGCTTAAGTTCACCACTGTTTATGGCTCCGTTAAGATCGGCCTTAAGTATTCTATAAGCATTGAAGAATTTTTTTCCGTCCATTTTTTTAAGACTTACTAAGGTTGTACCATTTTTGGTCTTTAGGTCGGTTACCTCAACCTTGTTTTGAGCAATACTGGAAATATTTGCGATACCTCCTTTTTTGATAATGAAATTCTTTCTTGGAATTTCTACATGCTCATAGGAATTTCCAGAGGGCGAACCAATAATCATAACATCACCCACCGAAACTACATCTGCGTACGATTCTTGTGCTACTGTAATTGTAGTCACTAAAAATGCGAATAAGGCTAAAATTGAAAATTTTGTTTTCATCGCTGTTAAAAATTTTGTTGTTGTTAATTATTTATGAACTGAAAGTAAAGATATTTAGAAAGAATTATAATTCAAAGCTATGCTTCTGTTAAAATGTGTTAAGCTATTACAATACGATAGTAATACTATTATATTTGTATTTTCATTTTTAAGCTATGGATAGATTATTGCAGAATATTAAAATTGCCATAAATGATAATATTTACTTAAAAGATCCAGAATCTTCTGAGTTGGGAAGAAGAATCATTGAGTATAGTATTATTTTAATTGACGAAATGGGTTTTGAAGCTTTTACCTTTAGAAAACTAGGGGAGCGTATTAAAAGCAACGAGAGTTCTATTTACAGATATTTTGAAAATAAACACAAGTTATTGGTCTACTTAACCTCTTGGTATTGGGGTTGGTTAGAATATCAATTGGTATTTGCTACATATAGTGTGCCTAATGCACAAGAAAAGTTAGAGAAGGCCATAGAAATAATATCAAGGACTAAAGTTGAAGATCATAATTTTGGTCATATTAATGAAGTCCTATTAAATAGAATAGTAATAAATGAATCGTCTAAATCTTATTTAACTAAAGAGGTTAAGCAAGAGAATAAAGACGGTTATTTTGTTATTTATAAGCGAATGGTAAATCGCTTGGAAGAAATGATAAAAAGTATTGCGCCCGCGTATGAGTTTCCTGCAAGTTTGGCTAGCACCATAATGGAAACTGCGCTGCACCAGCACTTTTTAAAAGAACATTTACCGTCTTTAACAAACTGCAGCCAAGAATTAACAACAACTAATTTTATTAAACAAGTTGTTTTTAACACATTAAAAAAGTAAGTACATGTCCAAAAACATTCTCTCGTCCTGGCAGCGTCTGTTAGGTTTGCTAAAGTTGGATAAGCGAGACATTCTTCAAGTTTTTTATTACGCTATTTTTGCAGGCTTGGTAAATTTATCCCTTCCTTTAGGAATACAGGCGATTATCAACTTAATACAAGGCGCACAGGTTAGTACCTCTTGGATCGTGTTGGTTATCTTGGTAACCATTGGTGTGGCATTTGTAGGGTTATTGCAGTTAATGCAGATACGTATCATTGAAAACGTACAGCAAAAAATCTTTACTAGAAGCTCATTTGAATTTGCATACAGATTCCCAAAAATTAAAATGAGCGAGCTGCATAATTATTACCCGCCCGAATTGGCCAACCGTTTTTTTGATACCCTTACGGTACAAAAATCCTTGTCCAAGGTGTTAATAGATTTTCCGGCGGCCTTGCTCCAAATTATTTTTGGGTTGTTATTGCTTTCTTTTTACCACCCCTTTTTTATTGCCTACGGCATACTCCTTTTATTGCTTATTTATGTAGTGTTTAAGTTTACGGCGCAACGTGGTTTAGAAACTAGTTTGCAAGAATCTAAGCATAAATACCGGGTTGCCCATTGGCTGCAAGAGGTGGCTAGATGTATAGTAAGTTTTAAGCTGTCTGGTAAAACAAGCCATGCGGTAGATAAGAACGATACTTTGGTTGTAGATTATTTGGAGGCAAGGGAGAGCCACTTTAGAATTTTGATTCTACAATTTATGCAGATGATTGGTTTTAAAGTATTGGTAACGGCCGGTTTGTTGCTAATTGGTGGTTTGTTGGTTCTTAACCAAGAAATGAATATTGGACAGTTTGTTGCGGCAGAAATCATTATTCTATTGGTAATTGGTTCCGTGGAAAAACTCATCATGGGCTTAGAAAACTTTTACGACTTGCTTACCTCTTTAGAAAAGATAGGCCAGGTAGTAGATAAAAAGTTAGAACCGCAAGACGGTGAAATGCCTTTTAAAGAGAATCAAAACTTTGATGTGGAGTTAAGCGAGGTTTCTTTTTCCGTACCGGATAAAGAAAAGAATATCGTGGATAATGTTTCCTTAAAAATATCGCCAAGCTGTTCTATTTTAATCCACGGACCAATTGGTAGTGGTAAGAGCAGCTTATTAAAAATGATAGCCGGTATCTTAGAGCCAACCCAAGGAAACATTTTTATTAATGATGTAAAACTTAAAGGGATTAACCTTAATTACTACCGTTCTCATTTAGGGCAATCATTGAGTGAAGAAACCCCTTTTGAAGGTACCATATGGGACAACCTAACTTTTGGTGACCCAGATATAACCTCAGATGATGTGTATTGGGCTTTGGAAAAAACCAAACTCACCCAATTTGTAAAGAGTCAGGAAAAAGGATTAAAAACCATACTTTATCCAGAAGGGCAGCAAATTCCGTTTACGGTTGCTAAAAAAATAGTGCTGGCACGGAGTATTGTTAAAAAACCTAAACTATTGGTGCTTAAAGACCCGTTAGAGCAAATGGAACTAAAAGAAGCCGAAGAAATTATGAGTTTTCTTTCAGATTCAAATAACGGATGGGCTTTGGTAATTGTAAGTGAGAACCTAAAATGGGAAAAGTTCTGTAACAGAATAATTACTATGGAAAATGGTACAATTGTTAACCAAATAAACAACGGCCATGCTTAACATATCTCATAATAAATTAAATAAAACGGTAGATTTAGGAAGGTTTAAATCTGCCCAAAAAGTTTTTTATAAAGAGCATTTTAAGCACTTTAATAGGTTTCTACTGGTTTTCTCAATTTTCTTGGTCATTATCTTGTTCTTGCCATGGACACAGAATGTTACCGGTAAAGGGTATTTAACCACGTTAACCCCAGACCAAAGACCACAGACCATTCAATCTCCTATTCCAGGTAGAATAGAAAAATGGTATGTAAGAGAAGGAGATTTTGTAGAGAAGGGAGATACTATACTTCATATTTCAGAAATTAAGAACGAGTACTTTGATCCCAATTTAGTAGAGCGTACCGGCAAGCAGTTAAAGGCCAAAGAAATGTCGGTAACCTCCTATCAAAGCAAGGTAAAAGCGTTGAACGTGCAAATTGGAGCATTAGCGCAAGAACGGGTTCTAAAGCTAGAGCAAGCAAAGAATAAGCTGCAACAGTCTAAATTAAAGGTAGTTAGTGATAGTATAGATTTGGAAGCCGCAAAGACCAATTTGGCCATTGCGGAAAGACAATTTAACCGTAACCAGCAATTACAAGAAGAAGGTTTAAAGTCTTTAACGGAGCTAGAACAAAAACGGTTAAAATTGCAAGAAACCCAAGCAAAGTTGGTTTCGCAAGAAAATAAATTGTTGGCTAGTAAGAACGATGTAATCAATGCGCAGGTAGAGATAAATCGCGTACAAGCAGAGTATACAGATAAGATTTCTAAAGCGCAGAGCGATTTATATACCGCACAATCCAGTCAATTTGATTCAGAGGCTCAGGTAACCAAATTAGAAAATGCAGTTACCAACTATAGCATCCGTAATGATTTGTATTACATACGTGCGCCGCAAAGTGGTTACATAAACAAGGCTATTATAGGTGGTATAGGAGAAACCTTTAAAGAGGGGCAAAAGTTGTTGGGTATAATGCCTGCTAGTTTTGATATGGCTGTAGAAACCTATGTTTCTCCAATAGATTTGCCATTATTACAAATTGGAGATGAGGTTAGAATTCAGTTTGATGGGTGGCCGTCCATAGTATTTAGTGGCTGGCCAAATGTTTCCGTGGGTACCTACGGCGGTAAAATTGTTGCCATAGAAAACTTTATAAGTGATAATGGTAAATATAGGGTTTTGTTGGCTCCAGACCCAGAGGCAGAGGCTTGGCCAGAACAACTTCGTGTAGGTTCTGGTGCCAATACAATTGCTTTGCTGCAAGATGTACCTATCTGGTTTGAGTTGTGGAGACAGTTAAACGGCTTCCCTCCTAATTATTACCAGAATGTGAAGCAAACGGAAACCCCAAAAACAAAATAATATGAGAAAATATCTTTTTTTCTTGTCTGTTATTTTGTCTTTGCAGACTTGGGGGCAACAAGATTCTTTGGTGTTAGGGTTTAAAGAGTATCTAGGGTATGTAAAAAAACATCATCCTATTGCTAAACAGGCCCAGCTTACCATGTCTATAGGGCAGGCCCAATTGTTAAAAGCGCGTGGTGGTTTTGATCCAAAGGTAGAGGCAGATTATACCCGTAAAGAATTTAAGGGCACCCAGTATTGGGAACGTCTAAACGCAACTTTTAAAATCCCCACTTATTTTGGAATTGAATTTAAGGGCGGTTATGAACAATACGAAGGTACTTACATTAATCCGTCAGAGACCGTGCCAGATAATGGTCTTTACAGTGCCGGGGTATCTATGTCCGTTCTAGATGGTTTTTGGGCCAATGAACGGATGGCGACCTTGCGTAAAGCTAAATTTTTTAGAGAACGTTCTAAAGCAGAACAAGACCTGTTGGTAAACCAAGTACTGTATAACGCTGCCGTGGCTTATTTTGATTGGGTGCAAGCATATGGAGAGGCACAGGTTTACGTAGACTTTTTAGAAAATGCAGACATACGTTTTAGGGGTGTAAAGCAAGCGGCCTTAGCTGGGGATAAGGCCATGATAGATACGGTAGAAGCTAAAATTGTAGTGGAAAACAGGCAATTGAGCTTAGAACAGGCACAGGTAAGTTTAATGAAAAAGCGCTTAGAGTTGTCTAATTTTTTGTGGATAAACGATATTCCTGTTGAATTAAAGGAAGGGATTGCTCCAGATAAAGAGTTGGTATTGGAATTAGATGAAACATTGGAAATAAATGGGTTGCCATTAGATAGTTTTACCATAGATAACCACCCTAAGTTACGTTCCCTTGATTTTAAGATTAAGGAACTATTAGTAGATAAGCGTCTTAAAACCAATAAGCTTTTACCAAAGCTAGATGTAGAGTATAATTTTTTAACTACAGAACCTGATCAGATAAACAGTTTTGTGCCAGAAAATTACAAAGGTGGGGTAAGTTTTAATTTTCCTCTCTTTTTACGCAAAGAGCGTGGCGATTTACGTTTGGCCAAATTCAAATTAAAAGATGCTGAGTTTGAAAGGGATAATGCTCAAGTTGAAATTAGGAACAAAGTGCTAGCAATTTATAATGAACTAGATTCTTTTGACCGTCAAAATGTGTACATAGATCAAATTGTTAGAGACTACAATACGCTTCTTGCGGGTGAAGAACGTAAGTTTGGTGTGGGTGAAAGTTCTCTTTTTATTTTAAATTCTAGAGAAAACAAGTTGATAGATGCAGAATTAAAAAGGCTATCTGTTAGAAACAAATTCTATAAAGCTAAAGCCAACTTATTTAAGAGTTTAGCCATAAATCCAGAAAATTTATAGGTCTGCGGAAGTTGCTGAAATAGCTATTGGCGGTTAACTGATATTTGTTAGGTTTTAAATGCTTGGGCGACATTACTTTTGTAAAAACGGAAACTATGGAGACGACTACTTTACAAGATAAAATTGCACTTATACTTGCAGAAAGCCTGGAAAAAGCAATAGACTACACAACCTACAGGAAATTGATACAAGGTTTGGTAGACTACAATTCAAATTCAGGTTTAGAAAAAACGGAAGCTTTGGCCAATTACACCCAGCTGAACAATAAGCGTATGAAACGTTGGGATAAAACTCTAAAATTTCCAGAAGGGTATTTGCAATCTTTGCCTAAAGTTGAAAAGCAGCTGGTTTGGTTAGTGATTACAGAAAGTTGGTGTGGTGATGCTGCTCCTAGTATTCCTGTAATTTCAAAAGTGGCAGAAGCTGTGGACAATTTGGAGCTACAATTGGTTTTTAGGGATGAAAACCCGGAATTAATGGACCAATTTTTAACCAATGGTTCTAAATCTATACCTAAGCTTATTATGTTAGAGAAAGCCACCAATAAGGTGTTGGGAACATGGGGCCCTAGGTCTACTAAACCTACCGCAATGGTAAAAAGCCAAAAAGAGAATTACGGCTTGCTAACAGCAGAATTTAAACAAGACTTGCAGGTGTTCTACAATAAAGACAAAGGAGAGGATGTTTTTAAGGATTTAAGAGACCTACTACTTGCTTTGAAATAAATAGGTAATAGTGCCAATTTGAGAATCTGTGGAGCCATTACTAAATTCGGCTTGCAAGGCATATGCAATTGCATTTTCTATTAAGCAATAATTGTTCGTAGTAGAGCTTTTTTGGTTAAAATTGGCATCGGTAACGTATCCGTTTTTATCTACATTTATGTTTATTACAACTTTACCACCTTCAATGCAGGTATATATTGGAGGAGGTAAATGATAAGCGTTACGATCCACTAAAGAGTATGAAATTGAGGTTCTCTTTTCCTTTAAATTGTTGGTAAAGGTTTTTTTGTCTGCTTCCCGTTCGCCCAGTAACTGTTTTTGTTCTTCTCGCTTTTTTGCTAACTCTTTCACCCTTTCTGCAAAACCATCAGAATCTGTTGTGCCATTATTTTGGCTGGTAAGAGCCCGCTCTTGCATTAACTCCTCTAAAGTTTTAAGTGGTTCCGGATTTCCGTAGCTAGGTTTGGCCGTTTCGTTAAAAGCTCTATGGCTCTTTACGGACTCTGCCTGCGCTATCTCCTTTAATTCAGGTTTTTCTTCTAAAAGTTCTTCTAGTTCTTCATCATCCAAAACAGCCATTTCAACTACGTATTCCTCTTCTTGCT
This sequence comes from Croceivirga sp. ABH4_376, assembly GCF_056160685.1. Lineage (NCBI taxonomy): Bacteria > Pseudomonadati > Bacteroidota > Flavobacteriia > Flavobacteriales > Flavobacteriaceae > Croceivirga > Croceivirga sp. ABH4_376. The sequence continues at coordinate 694,750 of NZ_JBSWXQ010000001.1, forward strand.
GTTGTCCCAATCTAATGTTGTAAAAAAGCAATAGAATAATAGCCATTGTAAAAATGGTGATTAAAAGGGATAATTGCTTTCTATTTAAATCCATGGTGTATTTATAACCCCAAATTGATTAAAATATTATGTTATAGGGTTGGTTGTTAGGCCTGTTTTTCGCCTAAATGCAGTTTAAATTCTTCCGGGGTCTGTGCATTATCTACGTTAAAAGTACCTATTTTGGTTCTTCTTAATGCTGTTAAATGTCCGCCTGTTTGTAAAGCTTGCCCAAAATCGTGTGCTAAAGAACGTATATAGGTGCCTTTACTACAGCTAACTCTAAAGTGCACGTTTAATTGGTCTATCAAGGTTATTTCAAACGCGGAAATGGTAATTTTTCTTGTTGGTATAGCTACCGTTTCGCCCTTACGTGCATGCTCATACAATCGTTTTCCATCTTTTTTTAAGGCTGAAAAAATAGGCGGTCGTTGGTCTATTTCGCCCAAAAATTTAGCGGTTGTTGCTTTAATTAGCGTTTCGGTAATATGGTGCGTAGAAAACGTCTGATCAATTTCCGTCTCCAAGTCATAAGAAGGTGTTGTGGCTCCAAGCGTAATTATGCCGGTGTATTCTTTTTCTTGTCCTTGTAAAGAAGGTATGGTCTTTGTGTGTTTTCCCGTACAGATTAATAAGAGTCCAGTAGCTAAGGGGTCTAAGGTGCCTGCGTGGCCAATTTTAAATTTTTTATTAAGGTCAAATTTTTTTCTGATGGCCCATTTAAGTGCGTTAACCGCTTGAAAAGAACTCCAGTTAAGGGGTTTGTCTATTAAAAGGGTTTGTCCGTTTAAAAAATCTTCCTTAGTCCAGTTAACCATAATTTACCCCCAAATGCTCCAGCCTATGGCAATTAGACCTACAACCAAACAATAAATGGCAAAATAGGTAAGCTTACTTTGTTTAACCAGTTTGATCATCCAAGTACAAGCTGCTAAACCTGCAACAAAAGCAGCTATAAAACCAGCTCCCATGGCTCCCATTTGAGAACTTTCAAAAGCAATATCACCGCTTAAAAAATCTTTGGCTACCTTACCCAATATTAATGGTACTACCATTAAGAAAGAGAAGCGTGCAGATTTAGTCTTGTCTATGCCTAAAATAACCGATGTGGAAATGGTGGCTCCACTCCTAGATATACCCGGTAACATGGCTACCATTTGCGCTAATCCTATTACAAAGGCACTGCGGTAAGACACGTCTTTGTTGGTGGTTTTAGACATATCTGCCAAGTACAACAATATGGCAGTTACTAAGAGCATAACTCCTACAATTAATATGGCACCATCAAAAAAGACCTCCATATAATCTTCTAAAAAGAAGCCTACAAAAGCCGCAGGTATCATGGAAATAATAATCTTGAGGCTAAATTCGGTCTGTTCGTTCCATTTAAATTGAAACAAGCCCTTTAAAATCTCAAGAACATCTTTTCTAAATATGACCAAGGTGCTTAAAGCTGTAGCAAAATGTAAGACCACCGTAAAAAGCAAACTTTCTTCTGGTATGGCTTGTGCCCCTAAAATTGCTTTGCCAAGTTCTAAATGACCACTAGAAGAAACAGGTAAAAATTCAGTTAATCCTTGGATAATACCAAGAATAATAGCGTCTATTATTTCCAAATTAATCTTTCTTTTTGTCTGGATTCAACAAAATGGCATAAACCTGAATTCCCAATCCGATAAGGACTAGAGTAGGTGCCAATCTAATCCTACGGAAATTGTAGATTTCCGGATTAAATACATTGGGGTCATCACTGCCACCACCACTCATTAAAATAAAGCCTACGGTAATAAAAGCCAATCCAATAAATAAAAAGGTATAGTTCTTCTTTTTAAAAATAAATTGCTTTTTGTCTTCTTGTGGTGTGTTTTTATTCTTACCCATGTGGCAAATTTAATAATAAAGATCGTCTGTCCTTAAATTTAAAAATCGTTGTGTGGCAAAATAGGTGCTTAAAAAGGAAATTAGCAAACCCATTAACAATACACTAGAAAATAAGATTGCCAACATTGGAACATCGCTAAACAGATTAAGTTCAGGAAAATTCTTGTCAACATAAAATAGGCTAATGGCTAAAGCACCTATGGCTATGAGTGCCCCAATAAGACCAAGTTTTAAATTAGTAAGGATAAATGGCTGTCTAATAAACTTTTTTGTTGCTCCAACCATCTGCATGGTTTTTATGATAAAGCGTCTAGCGTAAATAGATAGCCTAATAGAACTGTTTATAAGCAGTACGGCAATAATGGTAAAAATAGCACTGGCTACTAAAATCCAAAGACTTAAGCGTTTAACGTTATCTGTTAAAAGGGTGACCAAAGGTTTGTCATAACTCACTTCTTCCACATAGGAACGTTCTTGTAATTCTGTTGCGATTTGAGCTACTTGTTCCGGGGTAACAAAAGCAGCGTTTAAATTTACGTCTACCGAATTTTTAAGCGGATTATAACCTAAAAAGTCTTGAAAATTTTCGCCAATATCTTCGCTGTATTGCTCCGCGGCGTCCTCTTTGGATACATAAATGGCAGATTTAGTGTATTCTGCCATTGCCAAGCTCTTTTGCAATTGGTCAATTTCTACCGTTTTGGCATTATCTTTTAGAAAGACCGAAATAGTAATCTGTTCTTTAAAATGGTCTGCCATTTTTTTGGTATTCAATACCAAAAGGCCCAAAACCCCTAAAAGAAAAAGCACTAGTGCTATACTTAACACTACAGAAAAGTAAGAAGAGACCAATCGTCTCCGCTGATATCTTTCAATATATTCGCTCATGTATCAAATTGATAACGTAAAAATAGAAAAGTAAATCGGTTTTAAAGGGATTACCCCTATTTTTGCGCATCAGAAAAGAAGACTTTAACCATGAATTACGATTTTCAGAAGATTGAGAAGAAATGGCAAGAATACTGGGCCAAAAACGAAACCTTTAAAGCCCAGAACAATTCTGAAAAACCAAAATACTATACGCTCTCTATGTTTCCTTACCCTTCTGGGGCTGGGTTGCATGTTGGGCATCCGCTAGGCTATATTGCCGGCGATATTTATGCACGCTACAAAAGACACAAAGGATTTAACGTGTTACACCCAATGGGGTACGATTCTTTTGGGTTGCCTGCAGAGCAGTATGCCATACAAACAGGGCAACACCCTGCAATTACCACGGAAACCAATATTAATAGATACCGTGAGCAGTTAGACCGTATTGGTTTTTCTTTTGATTGGAGCCGTGAAGTGCGTACTTCTAATCCTGAATATTACAAATGGACACAGTGGATTTTTATTCAACTGTTTAATTCTTGGTATGATGTTGTTGCGGATAAGGCTAAACCTATTGAAGAGTTGGTTGCCGTATTTGAGAAGGATGGAAATAAAACGGTAAAAGCGGTTTGTGACGAAGATGTGCCAAGTTTTACAGCCAAAGAGTGGGTAGCGATGGATAAAGCGGCCCAAGAACATATCTTACTAAAATACAGGTTAACTTATTTGGCAGATGCTGAAGTAAACTGGTGCCCTGCACTTGGAACGGTATTGGCCAATGACGAAATAGTAAATGGTGTTTCTGAGCGTGGGGGGCATGAAGTAGTGCGTAAGAAGATGACCCAGTGGATGATGCGAATCACCGCTTATGCACAGCGATTATTAGATGGTTTGGATAAGATAGATTGGCCGCAGCCGTTAAAAGATTCGCAAACTAATTGGATAGGTAGGTCAGAAGGTGCATCCGTAACTTTTAAAGTAAAGGATTACGAAGCCAATATAGAAGTATTTACTACTAGGCCAGATACTATTTTTGGTGTGTCTTTTATGACCTTGGCTCCAGAACATCCGTTGGTGGCCGCAATTACCACCCCTGCTCAAAAGGCAGAAATTGAAGCGTACGTAGAAGCAACCGCAAAACGCTCTGAACGCGACCGTATGGCAGATGTAAAAACTATTTCTGGTGCCTTCACGGGAGCTTATGCAGAGCATCCATTTACCAAAGGACCTATCCCTATTTGGATTGGCGATTATGTATTGGCCAGCTACGGTACAGGTGCAGTTATGGCGGTTCCTTGCGGGGATCAAAGAGATTATGATTTTGCCAAACATTTTAATATTCCCATTCCAAATATTTTTGATGGCGTAGATATTTCTGAGGAAGCGTTTGCAGATAAAGCCAGTACGGTAATTGCAAATTCAGACTTTTTAAATGGATTGTCCTATAAAGAAGCTACTAAAAAAGCTATTGCAGAATTAGAGGCTATAGGGCAAGGTAAAGGAAAGATAAATTACCGCCTGCGCGATGCTGTTTTTAGTCGTCAGCGCTATTGGGGAGAGCCGTTTCCGGTGTATTATGATGCAGACGGTTTGCCGCAAATGATAGCCGAAGAGCATTTGCCAATAGCCTTGCCAGAAGTAGAAAAGTATTTACCTACAGAAACCGGGGAACCACCTTTGGGCAACGCTAACACTTGGGCTTGGGATGTTGCCAAGGCAAAAGTAGTGGCTAATGATGCTATTGATAACAAAACCATTTTTGCCTTAGAATTGAACACTATGCCGGGTTGGGCAGGGAGTAGCCAATACTTTAATAGGTATATGGACCCAAGAAACGACGCTGCTATTTATAGCAAAGAAGCGGTGAACTATTGGAAAGAAGTAGACCTTTATATTGGGGGTAGCGAGCATGCTACGGGCCATTTATTGTACGCTAGGTTTTGGCAGAAATTCTTGTTTGATAGGGGTTTTGTGCCTGTGGATGAGTTTGCTAAAAAGCTGATTAACCAAGGAATGATTACCGGGACTAGTGCTTTTGTGTATAAAGACACAGAGAGCAATACCATATATTCTAAGAATTTGGTAGGTGATAAAAAAGTTAACCCAATCCACGCAGATGTTTCTCTGGTTAATGCGAGTGATGAATTAGATGTTGAAGGGTTTAAAGCTTGGAGGCCAGAATTCAAAGATGCTGAATTTTTATTGGAAGAAGGTGTGTATGTAGTGGGTAGGGAGGTAGAAAAGATGTCTAAATCCAAATACAACGTAGTAAACCCAGATGCCATTTGCGAAGAATACGGAGCAGATTCATTACGTCTGTACGAGATGTTCTTAGGACCTTTAGAGCAATCCAAGCCATGGAACACCGCAGGTATTACGGGCGTGCACGGTTTCCTTAAGAAATTTTGGAAATTATACACACCTTTTATGGAAGGCGAAGTTGCAGAAGTTGCTCCAAGTAAAGACAATCTAAAAACCTTGCACAAAACCATAAAGAAGGTAGAAGAGGATATAGAGAACTTTAGCTTCAATACGTCGGTAGCTACTTTTATGATCTGCGTTAATGAGCTAACTGCTCAAAAATGCCAGAGTAAAGAAATCTTATCACCTTTAGCGGTGCTAGTTTCGCCTTACGCCCCTCATATTGCAGAGGAGTTATGGCAAGTCTTAGGGAATACGACTTCTATTGCAGAAGCGGCTTTCCCTGTTTTTGAAGAAAAGTACTTGGTAGAAAGTAGTAAGGAGTACCCCATATCTTTCAATGGAAAGCTTCGTTTTAAATTAGAACTGCCTTTGGATATGTCTAAAGAGGAAATAGAGAAGGTGGTAATGGCGCATGATAAAACTCAAGACTATTTGCAAGGTAGAACTCCTAAAAAGGTAATAGTTGTTCCAGGTAAAATAGTGAATATAGTTGGGTAGGAATAGTTAAGTTTCAACTCTTAAAAAAGTAAAACCCCCTCCATGGAATTGGAGGGGGTTTTTGTTTTCAATTTAAAAAGTCGATTAAATCTGGGGTAAATGTACAATAAAACATTTTATAAAATACTATACCCCCTAAAAAAATAGGGTAAAAAATGATAAAAGATGTTTTTTATCGTTTTAAACCCTAAAAATAACAGGGTTGTTTTGTTTTTCGTATAAATTATTTTCAATTTTGACCCATAAATCAAAATCTTTATCAAAATGATTGTAGGTGTTCCAAAAGAAATTAAAAACAATGAAAGCAGGGTGGGGATGACCCCCGCTGGTGTTTTTGAATTGGTTAAGAACAACCACAAAGTGTATGTGCAATCTGGAGCGGGAGAAGGCAGTGGCTTCTTTAATCATGATTATCAACAAGCTGGAGCTACCATTTTAGATACTATTGGTCAGGTTTATGCTATGAGCGATATGATTGTGAAGGTTAAAGAACCCATAGCTGAAGAATATGGGTTGATACAAAAAGGACAAATAGTATTTACCTATTTTCATTTTGCTTCTAGCGAACGCTTAACAAAGGCTATGATAGCCAGCAAATCTATTTGTATAGCCTATGAAACTGTAGAAGATGAGGAAGGAAGTTTGCCCCTATTAACGCCTATGAGCGAGGTGGCCGGGCGTATGGCCATACAACAGGGGGCTAAATATTTGGAAAAACCTGCCAAAGGTAGAGGTGTGTTATTAGGGGGTGTACCAGGCGTAACGCCAGGTAAAGTATTGGTTTTAGGAGCAGGAGTTGTTGGTATACAAGCTGCTAAAATGGCAGCTGGCCTAGGTGCACATGTAACCATAATGGACGTGAACATGAAAAGGTTGCGTTATGTAAATGATGTAATGCCGCCCCATGTGGTAACAGAATTTTCTAACGAATTTAATATTAGAAAACATATTAAAACGCATGATTTAATTGTAGGCGGGGTGTTGCTAAAAGGTAAAAAAGCACCTAACCTTATTACTAAAGATATGCTTAAAGAAATGAGGCCAGGTACGGTAATTGTAGATGTAGCCGTAGACCAAGGTGGTTGCGTGGAGACAACCAAGGCCACTACGCACGAGAACCCAACCTATATTATAGATGACGTGGTGCATTATTGTGTGGCCAACATGCCGGGTGCCGTACCCTATACCAGTACAGTAGCTTTAACTAATGTAACCCTACCTTATGTGTTAAAATTGGCCAATAAAGGTTGGCAGTCTGCTTGTAGGGCAGACAAGGCCTTAGAAAAAGGATTAAATATAGTAGAAGGTGAGGTGGTCTATAAGGAAATTGTAGAAGCCTTTAATTGGAGGACCCCAATAACTATTTAAGAACAATTTGTCAGCTAATTCAATCCCCGTCTATTTTGGCGGGGTTTTTGCTTTTTATAGCTATATTTAGTTATAAAATTTATACATATGTTTGGTTTTGATATAGGATATATTTTAATCGCTGCTGTATTTGGAATTATCAGCATGCTGGTTGGCAATAAATTAAAAAGTAAGTTTAACCACTACTCAAAAGTACATTTACAAAATGGAATGAGTGGTGCGGAAATTGCTCAGAAAATGTTGGATGATCATGGTATTAGGGATGTTAAAGTAATTAGTACTAGCGGAAGGCTAACAGACCATTATAATCCTACCAATAAAACGGTTAATTTAAGTGAAGCGGTCTACAGTCAGCGTAATGCAGCGGCAGCTGCAGTGGCAGCCCATGAAGTAGGGCATGCGGTGCAACATGCAACGGCCTACTCTTGGTTAACCATGCGTTCTAAATTAGTTCCTGTTTTAAGCGTAACTTCTAATTTGTCCATGTGGGTAATATTTGGAGGTTTGGCGTTAATGGGTACTACAGCTATAGGTGGTACTATTGCTTGGGTTGGTGTAGCGCTATATGGTATGGGAACGTTATTTAGTTTTATAACCTTGCCTGTAGAATATGATGCTAGTAACAGGGCCTTAGCTTGGTTAAAAAACAAAAATATAGTTACGCCTCAAGAGTATAAAGGTTCTGAGGATGCCCTAAAATGGGCGGCCAGAACGTATGTTGTAGCTGCTATTTCAGCATTAGCTACGTTATTGTACTTTGCTATGCGTGTGGCAGGTGCTAGTAATAGAGATTAAGACATCTAGTAGTTGAAAATAGAACCCGCCTAACTAGGCGGGTTTTTTTATTTATGCCGTATTGTTTCCAAGCTCTTAAGTTGTTGGTAATAATTGGTCATTCGTGCATGAGCGGTTCCATCTACCAGTAAAATTACGATAAGCATAGCAATGGCAGTTATACTGTATGCGCGCCACTTAGGACCTTCAAAAAACACGATACACAAAGCAGCTATAATTATAAGAAAGGGAATGGCCTTGAAAACTATGGTGTTGTATTCTTTAAGCGTGCTTTGCGCTCTACTAATTTCAGCATCCTTAAATGCTGCGGCATCCGTGGTATATGCTTTTTCAAATTGGGTAATTCTGGTTTTATTGGTGTAAAACAAACCCAACCCAATGGTTAATAATAAAAGCCCTGCCACAAATAATGGAATGGTGTATGCCTTGGCAATATCGGTCTTGCCCAATTGCCAGAAGCCTACACTGGCAACTAAAAACAATAGTGCAAAATAAATAAAGAATCGGGTAGAGAATACTTCAGCTTTTGCCCATTCTGTAGCTAATTTTAATAATTCCATAGTTAATTTAATTTGTATTTTTCTCGGTATTCTGTCGGACTTATACCTTCTTTCTTTTTAAACAACCTAGAAAAGTAAGGTGGGTACTCAAAACCTAACTCATAAGCTACTTCTGCCACGGTTTTGTGGGGTTGCAATAATCTATTTTTGGCTTCGCCAATTAACTGCAATTGCAAATGTTCCGTAGTGGTTTTTCCCGTTTCTTTTTTCAGGGTATCGCTCAAATAGCGTTGCGATACCGAAAGTTTATCTGCCAACTGTTCAATACTAGGAATGCCATTTTCTTTTAACTGACCAGATTCTACATAATCCGCTAAATGCTGATTAAAAGCTGTCAATAAATCGTTCGCCAATTCCTTTCTATTGATGAATTGCCGTTCGTAAAAGCGATTAGCATATTTAAGCAAGGTATCTAATTGCGAAATAATGATGTCTTTGCTAAAAGCATCTTGGTTATTTTGGTATTCTATTTCTATGTTGTCTACAATAGTTTCTAATTGGTTCTCTTCTTTGGGTGATAAGTGTAAAGCTTCATTAATAGAATATGAAAAGAAACCATATTTTTTAATTTGATGTGCGAGCGTGGTGCCTTTTAAAAAATCTTCATGAAAATTGATAGAAAAGCCTTTTTGTTCAAAAACCACACTATTATCCCATTGCAAAACCTGCCTAGGTGCAATAAAAATTAAGGCGCCGTTTGTAAAATCGTATTTGGTGCGGCCATAATTTAAGTTGCCAGTTACATACTTTTTAAAACTAATGGAATAACAATCATTTGTTATTGGTGGCGAACTCTCTCTTGGGCAAGGTAAATTGCCATCGCCCTTAGCATTAAATACGCTAAGCATAGGATGCTCTGACCTTGGTAAGCCTAAATAATCCAAATAAGCGGCAAGTGTTTTAAAGTGTTGCATACCCTTAAGTTAAATATTCCAAATTACACCTGTTTCTTTTTCTGATAATGTCCATAATTTTTCTGCTACAGCTTTGTCTTTTGCATGTGCTTTTATAGGGTGTGCACCTACTGGACCAACCCAATTACTTCTTCCTGTTGGGCCATAAAAACCTTGTTGGTCTAGTTGAGGTTCTGTGGCACAAAGTAACGCCGGGTATGCGCCTTTTTCTGCAGATTGGGTTAGCGGTTTCATTAAGAAAAACATAATCTTCATCATAAGACTGCCGCTATTACTAATAAGACTTGTTCTAGATGCTCCAGGATGGCAAGCATAAACTTTTACAGAGGTGTTTCCTGCTTTTTTTAGTTTGTTCTGCAGCTCGTAAATTGTCATTATTTGGGCTAGCTTACTTTGGCTGTAAGCGTCGTTTGGGGTGTAATCATTCTCCCAGTTTAGGTCGTTAAATTTAATGGTCTTTAACCCCATATCGTAGCCCATGCTACCTACAGAAACTATGCGTCCTTTAGATTTTTCTAGTAACGGGAACAACAGTGCTTGTAAGGTATAATGGCCAAAATAATTAACTCCCATTTGACTTTCCCAGTCGTTTTCTATTAGCTGCCGTTTGGGCACTTGGGCTATGGCAGCATTACATATTAAAGCATCAATCTGATTGGTAATTGCTATCACGTTTGCAGCCGCTTCTTTTACAGATGCTTGTGAGCTTAAATCCATCTGTATTGCTTCTACAGCTATATGGGCTCCAAGCTGTTCTTTTAAGCTAGTAATAGCTACTTCAGACTTTTTAGGATTTCTGTTGAGCATAATAACTCTTGCACCCTTAGAAAGTAAAATACGTGTAGCTTCAAAACCTGTACCGCTAGTTGTGCCGGTAATTACAAATGTTTTTCCGGTTTGATCCGCCATTAACTCTGGGGTCCAACCTTTTTTGCCAAATTGATTTTTTTGCATTGCCATGCTTTTTGGGTTTTAATTTCTATGGCAAAGTTCTGGCAAGTAATAGGTTGCGGGCGTATACAATTTTTCAGATATTGTATACTTTTTGGTGGATTATTTATTGGAGAATAGCAAAACTTCTTTTAACCTTGATGTATTTCCTTTCTGAGTTCATTAAATGGAAATCTGCCTATCTATTTGCTGATCTAGAGAGATGAAAGTCTCTGTTCTTGATACCCCCTCTATAGCTTGAATCTTCTTATTTAACACCTGCATTAAATGTTCATTGTCCATGCACAACACTTTTATAAGTATAGACCAATTACCGGTAGTATAGTGGCATTCTAGAACCTCTGGAATTTTTTTCAAATCGCCCACAGCTCTTGGATTGCTCATGGCACGGTCCAAATAAATACCAATGTATGCCATGGTGGTATATCCTAAAACCCTTGGGTTAATTACAAATTTAGAGCCAGAGATTACCCCTGTACTTTCTAGTTTGCGCAAACGTTGGTGTATGGCTGCGCCAGAAATACCAATTTTCCGTGCTATTTCTAAAATAGGTTTACGGGCATCTTCCATTAAATGTCTTAAGATTTTTTTATCTATGCCATCTAGTTCTAAGAGATTATTGGTTTTTCTCATGCTTTTGTTGTAATCTGATGTTCAAATATAGGGTAGAAGTTTTAAAGTATAACTAACCGGCCACAGAGTCTGGATTGTACCCTAAATACGGCACTTGATGTTCTCTAAATAGTATGTTGTAATTTTTTAACTCGTCAAGTATAGGTCTATAGACTTCTTTGCTGATTGGTATTTGAACACCAGGAGTATTTATTTCTCCTTTAATAATTTTTAATGCAGCTATTGCCACGGGCAGCCCAACGGTTTTTGCCATTGCGGTATATGTTTGATCTTCCCCTTTAACTACCATGTTGGCATCTATCTGAAATTTTTTACCATCAAGTTCATAACCAAATTTATGGTACATTACAATCATATCCTTTTCGCCATCTTGTAGGGTCCAGTTTTGCTCTAAAATATATTGTAATACTTGAGCAGGCGTAGCATTGGCTAGCGGAATTGTTTTTGTGTGACTAAAAAGGTGCAGTTCCATTAGCTTCTCCCACATAATATCATCTTGGTCAATTTTTAAATAATGACGCAGTTTAAGTTCTACGCTGTCTGTGGGCGAATAGGGTAAAAACAGGTTGGTAAATTCTCTAAAGGTCATTCCTTTAGAGTTTTCAATTTGGTAGCTATCCTCCGTCATTCCTAATTGTACAAACATTTGCCACGCTTTAGAGAAGCCAACACGGCGCATGGTACCACGATATAAGGTTAGAACATCTTGTAGGCCATAAGCCTCTCTATATTTTAAAGAGTCTCTATTGGCGTAAGCTTCAAACTTACCATAGCCTTCTACATCTAAAAATTCAGTTCTTCTAAATAGTTTATGATAAGGAATGTATTTGTAGGTACCTTCCTGTATAAATTTTGCCGTACCACCTTGGCCGGCAATTACAACATTTCTTGGGTTCCAGGTAAATTTATAGTTCCACAAATTAGTATCGTCTTCTGGTGCCACTAGGCCACCACAAAAAGATTCGAACAATAACATTTTACCCCCATTGTCCCTAATCCGGTCAATAACTTCCATTGCACTCATATGGTCTATACCGGGATCTAGACCAATTTCGTTCATAAATACCAATCCTTTTTGTTTTACTTCGGTATCTAGTAACTGTAACGCATCACTCACGTAAGAAGCGGTAACTAAATGCTTGCCAGCGGCTAAACAGTCTTTGGCAACCAAAATATGAAGAAATGCCGGCAACATAGAGATTACTAGTTCACTCTCCTGTATTAATCTTGTTCGCTTATCGGTATCATTTATATCTAAAGTTACAATTGTCGTGTGCCTATGTTCTAGAATTTTATCTGGTAGTTTTTCTGGATGTAGGTCTGCAATGGTTATGTGAAGTTCTTCTTCTTTAGCCTTATCTAAAAGGTAATCTAATAAGTACGAAGTTGATTTTCCGGTACCCAAAACAAGTATTTGATGGCTCATAGGCTTAGCGTATCTTTATAAAAGGAATTCAATTTAATGTTATAAATATAAAAATAAAAGAAATAAAAGTTATGAATAAAACAATTTTAGTAACAGCTATAGTTTTTGGAATTTTGGCAATTGTGCTAGGGGCGTTTGGGGCCCACGGACTTAAAAAGGTTTTAGCTCCAGAAGCATTGGAAACTTTTGAAACAGGGGTTAAATACCAGATGTACCACGCTTTGTTTCTTTTGATTTTAGGCAGTACTAATTTTGTGGGGGCAGGACCTAAAAGAACCGTTTTCTTTTTAATAGTTGTAGGTGTAATTTTCTTCTCTTTTTCTATCTATGGTTTAGCTACCAATAAATTAACAGGATTCGATTTTAAGAAAATTGCATTGATTACTCCTGTGGGTGGTTTATTCTTAATATTGGGTTGGGGGTATTTACTTTTTGCCGTCTTAACCAAAAAATAAACAAATACATCTCTTATTTGTCGGAATACAATTGATAATTCTTTAGTTTTGAGCTTGAAAAACTAACTTTTTATGAATAATTCCGCTTTAAACACGAAAACGATTTCGCTTGAAACCTACGGGATTTCACATGCCAATTTTCACTATCAATTGTCTTCAGAGGAGTTGCATAGGATTACATTGGAGAAAGGTATGGGCCAAGTATCTAGTCTTGGTGCCATTGCCGTGAACACTGGCGAATTTACAGGAAGGTCTCCTAAAGACCGATTTATTGTCAAAGATGCCATTACAGAAGATAAAATTTGGTGGGGGGATATTAATATTCCTTTTTCCGAAGCTGCTTTTGATAAATTATATGACAAAGTCATTACTTATTTAAACACTAAGGAATTATTTGTAAGAGATGCGTTTGCTTGTGCCGAGCCAAAACATCAATTAAGTATTAGGGTGATTAATGAATATCCTTGGTCTAACATGTTTGCTTACAATATGTTTTTAAGACCTACGGTAACTGAGCTAGAAACGTTTACCCCAGAGTGGACGGTGGTAAATGCACCTGGTTTTATGGCAGACCCATCAGTAGATGGTACTAGGCAACATAACTTTGCCATTTTGAATTTTACAAGAAAGATTGCTTTAATAGGAGGTACGGGTTATACGGGAGAAATTAAGAAAGGAATTTTTTCGGCCTTAAATTTTATCTTACCAACGTTTAAGAATGTATTACCAATGCATTGCTCGGCCAATATGGGTGAAGCCGGTGATACGGCAATCTTTTTTGGTTTATCCGGTACGGGCAAAACAACTTTGTCTACCGATCCTAACAGAAAATTAATTGGTGATGATGAACATGGTTGGACACCGGAAAACACCGTTTTTAATTTTGAGGGAGGGTGTTATGCCAAGGTTATAAATCTTTCTAAAGAAAATGAGCCTGAAATATACGGAGCCATAAAAAAAGGAGCTATTCTAGAAAATGTAGTCTTAGATGCTTCTGGTAACGTAGATTTTACCAATACTTCTATAACGCAGAATACTAGGGTAAGTTATCCTATCTATCACATAGACAACATACAACAGCCCTCGATAGGTAAAAATGTAAAAAATATCTTTTTTCTTACGGCAGATGCCTTTGGAGTGTTGCCGCCAATATCTAAACTTACACCTGCACAAGCTGCTTACCATTTTATTTCTGGTTATACGGCTAAAGTGGCGGGTACAGAAGCAGGTGTGGTAGAACCTGTACCCTCTTTTTCTGCTTGTTTTGGAGCTCCTTTTATGCCATTACACCCAACAAAATATGCTGAAATGCTAAGCAAGAAAATGAAAGAACAGGGGGTTAATGTTTGGTTGATTAACACTGGATGGACAGGTGGACCTTACGGTATTGGTACCCGAATGAAATTAAAATATACCCGGGCAATGATCAATGCGGTATTAAATGGTGATTTAGGATTGTATAGTTATGATACCTACCATATACATTCGGTATTTGGGGTAGCGCAACCTAGGGAATGTCCGGGTGTGCCAACTGAAGTGTTGAGCCCACGAGCTACATGGAATAATGACGAGGCTTATTACAAGACAGCATTTAAATTGACCAACGCGTTTAGGGAAAACTTTAAAAAGTTTGAGCCTTTTGCGAATGAAGAAATTAGAAGGGGCGGACCACAGCGGTACGCCTTCTAATGCTAGCTCATGTTTATAAATAGAAAACCCTCGGTATACCGAGGGTTTCTTATTTTAATGTTTTAACTATTACTTATTGGCATCTAAAATGTATTTCTGCAATGCCATGGTCATAGATGGGGTCTCGGGTGTTGGGGCCTGTATATCTATTCGTAAACCGGCCTGGTTGGCAGCCTTGACCGTACTATTGCCAAATACGGCAATTCTAGTACTGTTTTGTTCAAAATCCGGAAAATTGTGTAACAAGGACTCAATACCAGATGGGCTAAAGAAAACTAAAATATCATAGTATACGTTTCTTAGGTCAGAAAGGTCACTGATAACGGTCTTGTAAAAGATACCTCTTGTCCAGTTTAGCTTTAGTTCGTCTAGTGTATCTGGGATAATTTGCTTTAAAGAATCAGAAGATGGCAATAAGAATTTTTCGTCCTTATATTTCTTAAACATAGGGGCCAAATCTGGAAATTGTCTTTGGCCTACATAAATCTTACGCTTTCTGTAAACCACATATTTTTGCAAATAGTAAGCAACTGCTTCAGACTGGCAAAAATACTTCATCGTGTCTGGAACTTTAAAACGCATTTCGTCAGCAATTCTAAAAAAATGGTCTACGGCGTTTCTACTGGTTAGAATAATAGCCGTGTAATCATTTAAATCGATTTTTTGCTGTCTAACGCTTTTAGCACTTTCTCCCTCTACATGTATAAAAGGTCTAAAGTCTACTTTTACTTTAGACTTTTCAATTAATTTGGAATACGGAGAGTTTTCCATCTTCGGTTCTGGTTGTGATACCAAAATCGTTTTTACTTTCATAAGTTTCAACCTTTTAGATAACCGATAAAAATTGCTAAGGGTGCAATTTCAAGTGCGCAAAGGTACAAAATAAAATACAAAGTGTTGGAAAATATTAAATTTTGCCTATTTCGTAAACCATTGATCCATCCAATGGAAATTGTCAAAAACATTAGGCTTAAAGTGACAATTATCAAAGTTTTAGAACCTCTAAAGGCAAAGATGAGCATTAGGTTGCCCAAGAAGGCAATGAGACCTGCGTAGTTCCAATAAGATAATTTTTCAAAAATAGTATCCGTCATTAACTCATAGTTCTCAAAGAAAAACCCATTGGCCATTTGTAGAAATAGCTTTAACATGAGAAAAGCAAATAATATGAGTAATAGCATTGCATAAAAGCTGGGTTGGTCAAAAGAATCTACCCCCATAAAAAGGTTCTTGGCCAAATACAGTAACAATGCGTTATTAATTAATTGAAAAATGGTTAGAAAAATGTGAAACCCATTTACCAATTTCCCTTTTTTCTTATGTAGCGCTATGTATTTATTATTAAAGGGTAACGCTAGAAAAGCATAAAATGCAGGTTTGTAAAAGTATTTGCCAAGTGCAATAAGAACCAGGCTTAAAAAGAACAATACCGTAATCCAGTCTAAAAAGGCAATATTTCTAAATTCTGGTATCATTTTTCAATGGGTATACTTTCGCTATTAATTCCGGTTAATAAATTATGTTCGGCAATGCTAAAACGAATAAAACTTAGGTTCTTTTCTTTAGGTTCAGGAAAGTTAATTATAAATTGTGTGGTATCCTTTGCTTTTAAAAAAGTGGTGCCGTTCAATTTTGGCTTATACGCAAGAGGTTTAGATTCTTTTAGTTGCTTGTAATCGTTTAAGTAGGCAACATTTAATTTAATATGGCTTAAGGCAATATCTTGATTGTAAGGATTGTATATTTTAAGAATTTGATTCTTTTTCTTTAAGTTAACTTCTTCGGGTTCAACAAAACAGTGCAGTTTTCTGGACGATTTAAAATCATTTATATACTTGCCCCAAAACGTTCTACTGTTCTTGCCAATGGGTTTGTAAGAGAAATCGCCAGAATTTGCATAGTAGGTTACATATGCAATTTTTTTATGTTGAATGTTGGCCTCGGAACTATCAATGGAATATTGGTTTCTTCTGTAGTGTATATTGTTTAAGGAAAAGGATTGGTTGCCGGTATAAAAACTATACATAGGTGCACGCCTGTAACTATTTTCAAATACAACCGGGGTATCGCCAACAATTGCTTCCAGTTTTTGGGTCCATTCTTTGGAATGTGTTTCAAAAACCTTAGGCGGAAATAAAGGCTGGTAAATAAGCCAAGCCCTAGCATAGAAAAGTAAAACCATACTTACTATCCCTAATCGTACCATCCATTTTCTACTTTTGGCATTTTGCAAAAGGTAATTGTAGGTAAGTATAAATAATGGTATACAAAGTACAATTACCCACTGTGCCTGCGACCTTTTTTGAAAAGTAGAGAAAAAGAAAAATGCAATAACACCATATGCTAAAAAGACTAAAGCCTTGGTGAATTTATCTCTTGGTTTAGTTCTAACTAAAGCCCAATAGAAAAATGGAAATAACAGTCCAAAATTGGCTATTAGGTTTAAAATATACCCTAAAGTAAATCCGGTAAAGGTATATGGTTGGTTAGGTCTTTCATAAATGTGATATTTTATGGTCACAAAGTCATTTAAATAAAGCCAATTCAAATGAGGAAAATATGCCAGTAATGCAATTAGTACGGCCACCCAAGCTTTAGGGTCTAGTAAAAGTCTTAGATTAGAAAGTATAACAAATACGATTACAAGTACCGCGTGGTATTTACTGTACATTAAAGCGGCCATGAGTAGGCCAAGGGCTATGGCCAAAGGCCAGCTAGATTTGTTTAAATATGCTTTGTAAACATATAGGAATAATGCGGTGAAAAATAAAAGTGGAGTGTCTGGTAAAGTCAAAAAACCGTAGGCGTTGAACAAAACCATAGAGAATAAAAGCAAAAAGAAATGGGCAATGTAGTTTTTCTTGGTTTTGTCTTCTATTAATTTCCATAATAATATCGCTGTGCCAGCACTAAGAAGGGTACTCATAAAGCGTACGCCCAATTCGCCGTTAAAGAAAAACGAACTTAGTTTTATCAATGCCGCCACCATGGGTGGATGGTCAAAATAGCCCCATGACATGTTTTGACTGTAATACCAATAATAGGCTTCATCATAAATAACCCCGGTAAAAGCACTTTGTAAAATATTTAAAAGTAACCATCCAAGTAAAAACCATAAAAAGGGAGCTGGGAACTCTTTTTTCATAAACCGTATTATGTATTGGCCTGCAAAGTTAAACACCTAAATTCAATACCTTAGAAGAATAGTCCTAAAACCTTTTAAAAACGCTATTTTTGGCACTAAAATATTTTAGGAGTGTCAGACGGACTGGTCATTATACCTACATTTAATGAAATTGAGAATATAGAAGCAATCATTAGGACTGTTTTTGAACTCAAAAAAGATTATCATATTCTCATCGTAGACGATAATTCACCAGATGGCACCGCCGCCAACGTTAAACATTTACAAAAAGAATTTCCCAAACAGCTGCACCTAGAAGTTCGGTTAGAAAAATCTGGTCTGGGTACGGCCTATATACATGGTTTTAAATGGGCATTAGCACGCGGTTATGAGTTTATTTTTGAAATGGATGCGGATTTTTCCCATAAACCAAGCGATTTGCCAAGACTACATAGGGCTTGCTTAAACGGTGCCGATGTTGCAGTAGGTTCTAGATATAAAAAAGGGGTTAATGTAGTTAACTGGCCATTGGGAAGAATATTATTGTCTTACGGAGCCTCCTTCTATGTTAAATTAATTACGGGAATGAGAGTTCACGATCCAACGGCTGGGTTTGTTTGTTATAAGAGAAACGTTTTGGCTGCATTGGATTTGGATAAAGTAAGGTTTGTGGGTTATGCTTTTCAAATAGAAATGAAATACCGTGCTTACCTTAAAAAGTTTAAGATAGAAGAAGTATCCATTATTTTTACAGACCGTGTTAATGGAAAGTCAAAAATGAGTTCTAGTATTATCTGGGAGGCTATTTTTGGTGTTGTACGTATGCGTATAAGAAGTCTATTTTTTAAAAATTCCTTTTAAATGAAATCATATCTTTTAAAGAATACCAAAACCGTTAACGAAGGTGAAATATTTGAAACTGATGTTTTGCTCAAAGATGGGTTTATTGCCAAAATTGGAAAAAATTTATCGCATGATACGGCCACGGTAGTAGATTTTGAAGGGAATTTTTTATTGCCGGGTGTTATAGATGATCAAGTGCATTTTAGAGAGCCAGGATTAACCCACAAAGGAAATATCGCTACAGAAAGTAGAGCGGCCATTGCGGGAGGTATTACTAGTTTTATGGAACAACCTAACACCAATCCGCAGACCACAACCATAGAAAAATTAGAGGCCAAATTTCAAATGGCTGCAGGAACAGCCTTTGCCAACTACTCTTTCTTATTTGGTGGTACTAATGATAATTTAGAAGAGCTTAAGCGTTTGGATAAAAATGCTTGTTCTGGCGTAAAATTATTCTTAGGTAGCAGTACGGGTAATATGTTGGTAGATAACGAACAGGTTATTGAGCAAATATTTAGCAATACCCAAATGCGTATTTCTGCTCATTGTGAAGATGAAACTACCATTAGAGAAAATTTAGCAAAATACAAGGCAGAATTTGGAGATAACATTCCAATTAAATACCACCCAATAATACGCAGCGAGGAAGCTTGTTATTTGTCCTCCTCCAAGGCTATTGCACTAGCAAAGAAAACCGGTGCTCGCTTGCACGTTTTTCATTTATCTACGGGGAAAGAAACCCATCTTTTTAAGAACAATATTCCTTTAAAGGACAAAAAAATAACCGCTGAGGTTTGTATACATCATTTGTGGTTTTCAGATGCGGATTATGAAAATAAGGGCACATTAATTAAGTGGAACCCTGCCGTAAAAACAGCGGACGATAGAAGTCAATTATGGGATGCTTTGTTAGATGGTAGAATAGATGTTATTGCAACAGACCATGCACCACATACGGCAGAAGAAAAAGACAATGTATATACCAAGGCGCCATCTGGTGGTCCATTGGTACAACATGCGTTACCTGCCATGGTTCAAAAGTATATAGAAGGTAAGATTACTTTAGAAAAAGTAGTAGAGAAGATGTGCCATAACCCAGCAGTATTATTTGATTTAGATAGAAGGGGTTTTGTAAAAGAAGGTTATTATGCAGATTTAGTACAATTAGATAGCAATGCCAAATGGCAAGTGAACAAGTCTAATATCCTTTACAAATGTGGTTGGTCTCCGCTAGAAGGAACTTCTTTTAATGCCAAGGTTAAGCGTACTTGGGTAAATGGAGGTCTGGCTTTTGACAATGGAAATTTTGCGGAGGAGCGTTTTGCCAAACGATTAACTTTTGACCGATAAATGATGAAATACGTAGTAGTTCTCTTATTGGTTGCTTTTACCTTTTTAGGTTGTAAAGAGGAGGTTATAGAGGCACCAGAAAACCTAATTCCTGAAAATAAGATGACCGAATTGCTATACGATTTGGCTGTTCTTAACGGTGCCAAAGCAACCAACCCCGGTATTCTTAAAGACAACCATATAGAAACTATGCCCTATCTTTTTAATAAATACCAGATAGATAGTTTACAATTTGTACAAAGTGATGTTTACTATGCCAGTAAACCATTGATTTACCAGCGTATGTACAAAGAGGTGTTAAGCCGTTTAGAGACCAAGGCAGATAAAATGGAAGAAGACCGTAAAAGAAAGGCGGATAGTATAAAGGAAGCTAACAAAAAATTAAAGGACACGCTTGTACCCAAGGTCCTTAAGAGTGAAACTATTTCCGACTAAGATATAACTTGCAAAGTACTTCTAAATAGGTGGTTAGGTTAGAATATTTAAATTCAGTTAGCTGTTGTAACTTACTGTTATTGTAATAGGTGGTTTTCTTTAAACCAGTAGCAATTGCCTTAGATAATAATCTTGGCTTGGTGCTAAAAAGGCTCTTAACCCAATCTAAACGCCATAATAGGTTTATGTGCCATTGTTTCAATTCGTTTTTTGGGGCGGTTTTGTTCAAGGCACCGGCTAAAACTTCGTAGAGTTTTTTATACGTCCAGTTTTTATTTACCAAAATAAACCGTTCATTGGTAATGGTAGAGGTCATTAAAAGTGTTATGGCATTCACAACGTCGTCTACCGTTACAAATCCGGTGCCTCCTGGTAAATAATACTTTGGTGCTGTTAAAGCGTGAGCCATAAATTTATTACTGCCACTAGACCAAAAACCCGCGCCAAAAATAACCCCAGGATTAACCACAACTACGGGTACACCTTCTTGTGATGCACGCCAGATTTCTAATTCTCCTAAAAATTTGGTTAAAGCGTAGGTGGTAGTACTTTTTTTCTGGGTCCATTCGGTTTCTTCCGTGGCTAATTCAGAACCAATTGAAGAACCAATGGCAGCTATAGAGCTTACGTAACACAATTTTGCTACTTTTTTGGCAATGCATAGATTAACCAAATTTGCGGTACCCTCTACATTGGTGTGGAATAATGCCTTATCATCTTTTGGGTCAAAAGAGACAAGTGCTGCGCAATGGTAAACTTGTGTTACATCATTTAAGGCTTTTTCAAGCGTTACAATGTCATTTAAATCGGTTTGTACCCATTCAATTTTATCAAAAAGTGTAGATGAGGCGTTTTTTAGTTTAAATAAGATTTTAGTTTTCTCTAGACTTTCCGGTGTTCTGTAAATTGCCTTAACGCTTTCTTGGGTCTCGCATAATCTAAAAAGTAGATGTGCCCCAACCAAGCCTGTTCCTCCTGTAACTAAAATCATACTCAAATTTAGCTATTTGCCAATATTATTTACCTAAGAAACTACAACATTCTATATTTGCAGCGCTAATTATTATTATAACAATTATGACCAAGAACTTTGTAGCAGAATTAACCTGGAGGGGAATGCTTCATGATGTAATGCCCGGAACGGAAGAACATTTAATGGAAGCTATGCGCTCTGCATATGTGGGTATAGACCCTACGGCAGATTCGTTACATATTGGGCATTTAGTTGGTGTAATGATGTTGCGTCACTTTCAATTGGCTGGCCATAAACCATTTGCGTTGATAGGTGGTGCAACGGGTATGATTGGGGATCCATCTGGCAAATCTGCAGAACGTAATTTATTGGACGAACCCACCTTGAGACATAATCAAGAAGCCATAAAAGGACAATTGGCTCGTTTTTTAGATTTTGAAAGCGATGCACCAAATGCTGCTATTTTAGTGAACAACTATGATTGGATGAAGGATTTCTCTTTCTTGGAGTTTATCCGTGATGTAGGTAAGCACATTACCGTAAATTACATGATGGCCAAGGATTCTGTGAAAAAACGTTTATCTGCAGATGCAAAAGAAGGGATGTCTTTTACGGAATTTACTTATCAATTGGTGCAGGGGTATGATTTTTTACACTTGTACAAGCAACATGAATGTACCTTACAGATGGGTGGCAGTGATCAGTGGGGAAATATTACAACCGGTACAGAGCTTATTAGAAGAATAGGTGGAGGCAAGGGCTACGCTTTAACCTGTCCGTTAATAACAAAGGCAGACGGTACAAAGTTTGGCAAAACAGAAGGTGGTAATATTTGGTTGGATTCGGAGAGGACATCTCCATACAAATTTTACCAATATTGGCTAAACACATCAGACGAAGACGCAGAAAAATACATTAAGATTTTCACGTTTCTTGCCCAAGAAGAGATAGAAAGTTTAGTGGCCGCCCATAAAGAGGCACCACATCTAAGACAGCTTCAGAAAAAATTAGCAGAAGAAGTTACGGTAATGGTACATAGCCAAGAAGATTTGGACAATGCTATTAAAGCGAGTAACATTTTGTTTGGAAAATCTACTTCTGAAGATTTAAAACAATTAAACGAAAAGACTTTTTTGGATGTTTTTGATGGTGTTCCGCAGGCGGAAGTTACTATGGCAGATTTGGAAGCAGGCATGGATATGATTGGTGCCCTTGCGGCCAAAACCGGATTTTTAGACAGTAACGGGGCGGCTAGACGTGAGTTAAAGCAAAATTCTATTGCTGTTAATAAGGAAAAGGTGAAAGAGGATTTTTTAATTACCAAAGATCAGCTTATCAATAACAAGTTTGTGTTGCTGCAACGTGGTAAAAAGAACTACTTTGTGTTGGTTGTAAAGGAGTAAACAATAATACATACACTATTTTAAAATGTGGGTCGTTAAGTAATTAATTACCCACTTTTTTTATGAAGCACTTTAGGATTTTAGCAGTTATTGTGGCAGTTTTTGCACTTGTTGGTTGTGATAAAATAGATGAGTTAACCAAATTTGAAATGGACTACAACCAGGAAGTAGTCATTGCATCTACAACCGGAATAGATTTGCCGTTTGATGTATTTACGCCAGAAACGGAAACCAATTCGGAATCCGAATTTGAGGTGAACGACACTAGAAAGGATTTAATAGAAGAAATTAAATTAATTGATTTAGAACTAGTAATAAAAGACCCAACGGATAGCGATTTTAGTTTTTTGGAATCTATAGAGGTATTTATTTCTGCAGAAAATTTAGAAGAACAAAGAATTGCGTTTGAAGAAGAAGTTGATCCATTTGCTGGCGCCACTTTAAAGTTGAATACTACAGATATAGATTTACAAGATTACATTAAAAAAGATACGTTTACGTTGCGTTTAAAAACCGTTACGGACGAAATAATTGACCAAGACCACACTATAGAAGTAAAATCTGTTTTCTTTGTAGACGCCAAAATTTTAGGAATATAGGGGGATTTTAAGTTATTATTAGCTAAGAAAACGTATGCCATAATTTTTGCAAATTGCAGCTACCTTTTGAAAATTTGGTTTACCTGGTGGTAGTTCTCCCAATTCTGCAAACATTAATCCTATTCCGGCCGGGAAAGCGCTTAAAATGGTTTTACAATTAGTATTGCCTACCACTTTCCAAGAATGGGGTATGTTCTTTGGGGCAAAAGCCAGGTCGCCGGCCTCTAAAATGGTGGTGGTTTCACCAACGGTAACCTCCAATTTACCTTTTAATACTTTAAATATTTCATCTTCTTTGGTATGTACATGAGGAGGAATCATGGTGCTGGGAGGGTTAACTTCTTCTATTAAGGTAAATTTACCTGCCGTATCTTCACCGGTAAGTTTAAACGTTTGTTGATCCCCAATTACATTTACTTTCTGCCCATCTTCTTTCCTGTTCATTTTATTTAAAATTTAATAGGTAAAAGTTAATAAAACGCAGAGCATCAGTTAGTTGTAAATGCATGGTAGGTTTTCTATTTTGTATAAGTTTCAGGTTATAAAACCATAAGGTTGCACCCTCTAATATCTGAGTGGTCAAATCTTCCTAAAACTTCAAAAGAATTATCCTCGTACACTTTACCTAAATCTTGCGTTGCAATAAACGCACATGAATTTATATTAGCCAAATCTATTACGTTTAGCCCGCCAGTTTTTCCGTAAGCTTTATAAGAAAAAGGGTCTTCAGTATCTCTAGCCAAAATACGCATCCAAGGAGGGCACTTAAACAGGCCATTTCCTTTAGAGTAACCTTGAGATAGCAGTTCCGTCATACCGTATTCAGAATGTATAAGCTGGGTGCCTAATCCCGTCTTAAGAACTTGATGTAACTCTTGCCTAATCATCTCTTTCCTTCTGCCTTTCATTCCGCCCGTTTCCATAATAAGGGTGTGTTCCAGGTTAAGGTTAAAGTTTTCGGCTAAATCTAGTAAGGCAAAGGATACACCTATTAGTAAGGTTTTGGTTTTAGTGGCTTCTAAGTGGGTTAAGGTCTGTACCAGTTCTTCTAAATCATTAAGGTAAAAGCCGCTATTGGGATGGCCTGAAGCTTTTATCATATCATCTACCATATAGATTAAAGAAGAACCTTCTCGTTCTAAATAAGAAGGCAGTAATGCTAGTATACAATAATCTGAAACAGCCCCATAGAAATGTTCAAATCCTTTTCTAAAACTATCTTCATAAATCGTGAGGTCAGTTACAAAATGTTTGCTGGTTTTGCTCCCAGTTGTTCCGGAGCTAGTGAAAACTATATCCGTAGACCTATTTGGAGCTATAATTTTATGCGATTTAAAAAACTGTATAGGTAAAAAAGGGATGTCTTTTAGGCTACCTACCGCTTCTGGCTTAATTTTTAGTAATTCACAAAACTCCCGGTATATGGGTATATGAAGGTATTGGTAATTAAAGGTTGACAGGGCATGGTCAACAAATTGTTTTTCGTTTTTAATAGAAAATATGTCCAATGACGGTTGCTCCTCCATTCAAACAAAATTAGCCAAAAAAAAGCCCTGAAATTCTGGTTCAGGGCTAAAATAATAGAAACGTACAATTATTTAACCACAAGTTTGTGGGTCATTGTAGTATTGTTTTGAATTACTTCTAGGATATAAGTGCCAGCACTTAATCTAGAAATATCCAAGGTGTTTGTTGTTAATTGTTTTTTAAGTTGAACGCCGCCAAAAATATCGTACACGGTAACTTTTTTGTTCCCCGTTGCATTGGTAGTAATGTATATTTCATTACCGTAGGCCGGATTGGGATACAATTTAATTTTAGCGGTTTCGGGTTTTGGGGTAGTGTTATGAAATGCATTTGCGGAAAGCGAAATACATGCCATAAACAAGCATAAGTAAATGTGTTTCATTAACTGTTAATTTGGGGGTTTTAACAGTGTAAAAATATGATGGATGCTTTGTTATTACTAGATTTTGTTGTGAAACAGCAACGAGAAGATGTATGGCAGATTAACGGTAATTTTAACCGATGAAACGTAATTTTTAAGCAATTATTTTACTACTAATTTTCTGGTAACCGTCTTTTTTTGCTCAATAGCTCTTAAAATATAGACTCCCTTATCCAAATCGGAAACATTAAGCTCATTACCAAGTATGGTAGTACGTAAAACTTGGGTGCCCAACACATCAAAAACAAGTATTTCTTTTGGAGCGTTATTGGCGGTTTCTATGTACACTTTACCATTTAAAGTTGGGTTAGGGTATAATTTAAAACCAGGGATATCACCATTTGCTTGGCTTTGTTGCGCAAAACCAAGAGTACAAGAGAGCAATAAGAGTAGTAAGTAAATATGCTTCATAAAGTACTGGTAACAAAGGGTATGCCACAAATATAAATAAAGGAATATTTTATTTAAGGTAATTTTAGGAATTTACCCACAATTTTCGATGAAATGCAGTATGCAGCGGTAGATTGGTTAAACAAGAGTTTCAATTTTTGGGATGAAAAGATTTCATAAACAAAAAAAGCCCCACAATTTGTGGGGCTTTAAAATGTTATTTGGGTAATATTAGTTGATACCTACGGTCCATCCAGCAGCCCATTCTGGTTCGCCACCTTTGTTACCTGCACCAGTAGCATCTCCCTCTGTGTAGAAATCCATGTTAGTGCCTACATAATTAGTAGCACTAAAATCTGTAGCAGGACTAGCAAACTCTATTGTAGTAATAGCTAAATCACCGGCTGTTATTCTAGCGTTAGCTTCCACATCGGTATCTTTAACATTAATTCCTAAATCAACCCCTTCAGTATAAAAGTTGCTGATAGTAAAGTTACCACCACCTTCTTTAAAGAAAAGAGCACCCTCTGCTACAGGGCCAACAACTGTAATGTTAGTCAAAGTAGTAGTTGTTACAGGTGTAGCATCACCATCGTCTCCGTTGTTAGAGCCTTCGATACCAGCTTTAGCACCATCTTTAATGTACCAGTTAGTACCGTTACCTGTCCATCCATCAGCAAAATCGATAGAATCATCACCACTACCAATAGATACTAGGTTAATTCCATCAACAGAACCTCCAAAAAATTCAATTCCGTCATCACCACCCATGTAAGACTGTACATTTTCAAAAGTAGTACCAGAACCAACACCGAATAAAGAAACACCGTTAAACTCTTTGTCGTTAGAGAAAGTAGCCCCAGTATACTCAACTCTTAAATAAGTAATGCTTCCAGAATTGTCTTCTACATTGGTACCACCATAAGTAAGGTCTCCAACTTCTGTAGTAACATCCACACCTTTGTTTGTTGGAGCATCACCAGCGATTACTAAACCACCCCAGTCACCTTGGGCAGGGTTTTCTACTCCAGAAGTCATTACTACAGGAGCAGCAGCAGTACCATTAATATTAATTGTAGCACCTCTCTCTACACCTATGAATGCAGCGGTACCACCAGTTGCTTTGATAGTTGTGCCAGCAGGGATAGTTAAACTACCGCCTTCTTTTACTACAAATCCACTAGTTAAAATATATTCAATACTAGCATCTAAAGAAACATCACCAGTAACTTCTCCAGCTAAGTTTTGTTGTGTAGCAGCAGCGCTATTGCTTAAACCTACAGACCATCCTGCAGCCCAATCTGGAGCAGCAGCCCCATTACCAGCACCAGTTGCAATACCTTCTGTTAAGAAAGTAGTGTTAGTTCCAGTGTAATTGCTTGAAGCAAATTCTTCAGGAGTGTCTGCAAACTGAATATTAGTTACAGTTAAATCACCAGCATCTATTCTAGCATTAGCTTCTACATCTGTATCTTTTACATTGACACCTAAATCTGCGCCACTAACAAAGAAGTTGTTCACAGTAAAGTTACCCCCACCTTCTTTAAAGAAAAGAGCACCTTCTGCAACAGGACCAACAACTGTGATGTTAGTTAAAGTAGTAGTAGTTACAGGCATAGCATTACCATCGTCACCGTTATTAGAACCTTCAATACCAGCTTTAGCACCATCAGCAATGTACCAGTTAGTACCGTTACCTGTCCATCCGTCAGCAAAATCGATAGAATCATCTCCACTACCGATGGAAATAAGATTGTTACCATTTACAGAACCTCCAAAAAATTCGATTCCATCATCACCACCCATGTAAGACTGTACATATTCAAAAGTAGT
Organism: Croceivirga sp. ABH4_376; assembly: GCF_056160685.1. Taxonomy (NCBI): domain Bacteria; kingdom Pseudomonadati; phylum Bacteroidota; class Flavobacteriia; order Flavobacteriales; family Flavobacteriaceae; genus Croceivirga; species Croceivirga sp. ABH4_376. The sequence continues at coordinate 722,157 of NZ_JBSWXQ010000001.1, forward strand.
ACCAGAGCCAACACCGAATAGAGAAACGCCGTTAAACTCTTTGTCGTTAGAGAAAGTAGCACCAGTGTACTCAACTCTTAAATAAGTAATACTACCAGAATTGTCTTCTGCATTGGTACCACCATAAGTAAGGTCTCCAACTTCCGTAGTAACATCCACACCTTTGTTAGTTGGAGCATCACCAGCGATTACTAAACCACCCCAATCACCTTGAGCTGGAGTAGCAGAACCAGAAGTCATAACTACAGGAGCAGCAGCAGTACCATTAATGTTAATTAAGGCGCCTCTTTCTACACCAATAAATGCAGAAGTACCACCTACCGCTTTAATAGTAGTACCAGCAGGAATGGTCAACGTGTTACCAGATTTTACGATGTATGCACCGGTAAGATTATACTCTACTGCAGCATCTAACTCTGTATTTTCTGTTACGTCTCCTTCTAAATCTACAGAAGTAGCGGCACATGGGGTACAAGAGCCTCCACAGTCAACACCAGTTTCATCGCCATTCATAATACCATCGCTACAAGTGGGCTCGTTTGTTGGTGTATCGTCGTCATCACTACAAGACACAACTAGTGTCATTGTGGCAAGACCAAGCATTAAAGAAAAAATTGTTTTTTTCATTTCATTTAAAATTTAATAATTAGGGTATTTGTTAATAATTACTGTTAGTTATACGATTAAAAACTATAAGTTAACGAGATAGAAAAGTCTGTTCCTCTCTTGTAAGAAAGGTCAGTTACTGGTCCATCTTCTAAGAAACCTGGAATTGCTGGATTTTCCATGTCTAAATCACCTTCTGCATTTTCATTTACCCTTTCAATTAGTGGATTAAGCAAGTTTTTCGCACTAATTCCTATGCTTAAGTGCTCATTAATCTGTGCGCTAGAAATAAAATCCAGCGTTACAAAACCTTGGTCCATTAAATGTCCTCTACCTGTGCTTCCCAGGGCATATAATCTTTCTGAAAAATAATTGGCAGCAAGGGTACCTCTAAAATCTTTGTTCCCTTTAAATTGTCTGTAGAAACTGATATCGCCATTTACTATGATATCAGATGCTCCCTGAAGTGGAGCTTCCGTATTTGTAAATGCAGCGGCCAAATTAGTTTCATTACCAACTTTTTCTGATTGTAATTTTTGATTTGTATTTAAGTAAGAAATATTACCTCCCAAGGTTAATTTTTCCTCAAGAATTTTATCTGCTGAATCAATTTCATTGTTTATTAAATTTACTCTAGCTTCCAGTTCGGCACCAAAAGCTGTGGCACTATCTCCAGTATTTGCGTAACTCAAATCATTTGCGGCTGATACAACTAAAAATGCATTGATAGGATTTTCTATGTATTTAGCAAAAACACCAAATGATAATATTTCACTAGAGGTAGGGAATAGTTCCCATCTTAAATCAAAATTATAATTGGTGGAATTTTGCAAATCAGGATTACCGTAAGAATCTTGTGTAATGTCTTCTTGGAATAAGAAAGGAGCCCTTTCTTTAAATTGTGGTAGCGTATACGTTTTACTAGCTGCAAACCGAAGGTTTTGTTTGTCATTCAGTTCATATTTTAACGCTAATGAAGGTAAAAACTCAAAGGTATCTAACTTGTTAGAATCTTCTCCAGAATTATCAAAAGTTGTATTCCACTCTATCTCCTGAATAATTTGCTCTCCTCTTAAACCTGCAAACAAGGTGAATTTTGGTGCAAATTTATATTCCAGAGTTACAAAAGCTGCATTTATATTTTGCTCGCCGCCATAGGTTTGTGGGTCTAAAGCATTAGCAAATGAAGAAGGACCTCTAAAAGTTCTTATTTGATATAAACCAGAACTTAGTGGATATTGTTCAAAATACTCATCTATTTGTCTAATATCTACTTGTGGTTGGTCATTTGGTCTTAAAAATTGATAGTTAAATTGAGTAGCATCAAAATCTACAGTTTTGAATCTACCGTTATAACCAACGGTTAATTTACCGTCATAAGCATCCTCTTCATTTTGTTTAAATTTATATGTTGCAGAGATGTTTGCAGCAATCTCTTCTTCGTCAAGTTCTTGAAAGAATCTGTGGTTTTCAGAAGCTGCAGAAACAAGTGCAAAAGATTTAGGGCCTTCTGGATTGTTATTTCTTACCGGTAAAACAGTGTTTTGCCTTCTGTCTGGAACAACGTTTTTAACGTAATTGTATGCTGCTCCCCAATTTACTTCTAACTTTTCAGACAAATCATGCTTTCCTAAAAGTTGATGTATATAAAGTGTTGTTCTATCAAAAGTTGCTCTTTGTATAAAACCACCTCCCTCTGGAGCATCATCTTCTCTATCTAATATGCCAAAAAATTCATCTTGCTTTTGGCTAGAGTTATTTAATACTAATACGTTGTATTTTAAATCATTATTATTATCTATTCTGAAGCCTACATTACCCATCAATGTAGTTGCTGTGGAATAGTTAAAGCTTTCAAAGTCAAATGCAGAATTTGGCAGGCCATTACCAACGTTTGGCTGTCCGTTGTTTACTCCCTGGTTGTAACCATACTTATTGGAGAAAGATGCTACTCCAAAGAAATTAATTCTAGATTCTTCACCTAAAGTAAAAGAGTCTCCTCCTTTTAGTGATAAACTGGAGTTAACTGGTGTGCTAACAGCTTCTCTATTCCATTTGGTTTCAAACGTATTAGAAAATGGATTATTTGGAATATCGTAATTATAAAAACCTGTAAAATTTGGTCCGTCGTTTAAATAGTATTGCTCAACACCTGTAGCTTCTGTATTTGCTCCAACAGATGCGCTAATTTCTAAAAAACCATCACCTGTGTAATTTCTAGAAACAATGTTAACGTTTGCTCCACCAAAATCACCATAATTGGCAGCATTGTAGGTTTTGTCAATTCCAATAGATTCTATAATACTAGAAGTAAAAACATCTAAATCAATATTCTTTTTAGAGGTATTGTTAGATGGTAATGGTAAACCATTTAATGTTGTAATATTAAATCTATCACCAAGACCTCTAACATATACATTTCCAGAGCCCTCTTCTTTTGCGATTCCAGTTACTTTTGCCACAGCGGTTGCAGCATCACTAACACCTTTACGGGCTAATTCTTGGGCCCCAATAGAGGTTTCCAATGTCACCGATTTCTTTTGATCCAATAACAAAGCAACTTCAGAATCTTTTCTAGAAACAGTGGTCACTACCACTTCGCTTAGTTCAAAACCTCCACCGGCACTCATTGGTACGTTTACTGTTGTAACTTTACCGGCTTCTACCACTACATTAGGTATTTCTACTGTTTCGTACCCCAAATAGCTAAATTCTACAACATAAGTTCCCGGTTCTAGCCCTGCTATTTCATAAAGACCGTCAAAATCTGACGTGGTACCTGTAGTAGTTCCTTTAATAAGAACGTTTGCAAAAGCAAGAGGCTCATTGTTCAACTCCTTGTCGGTTAATTTACCAACAATGCTTCCTGTTTGCTCTTGCGCCATAGAAAGTACGGTCACCATCATGGCCATAATCATCAATAAATTTTTCATTATATAGGTAAGTATATTTGCGGCAAAGAACGCCAGAGGCTGTAAAAGTCATGTTACCCCCATGTTAACACTTTATTTCAAAAGTTTTACGATAATGTTATGAGATTAAATCAATGTTAAGAGCGTTTGTGGTTGTGCTATTATCTTTACTTTTGGCACTTTGGCAATTAAGTCTCAGAAGAGTTTTGTAACTTAAGAGATTGAAAACCAATAGTAAAATTAATTCTTTTTAATACCGACCATAATTTGACATTCTGATGAATACAAGGGATATTAGAATACTTTTAGCGGACGATGAGCCGGATATTCTTGAAATTGTAGGTTATAATCTTTCTGCTGAGGGTTATGACGTAATCACTGCAAAAAACGGTGTAGATGCCGTTGCAAAAGCCAAAAAGAAACAACCACACCTTATTATATTGGATGTGATGATGCCAGAAATGGACGGTATCGAGGCCTGTGAGGTTATGCGTAACACCCCAGGATTGGAAAATACCATTATTACATTTTTAACCGCAAGAGGTGAAGATTATTCTCAAGTTGCAGGTTTTGATGCCGGTGCAGATGATTACATAACCAAGCCCATTAAGCCAAAAGTTCTGGTTAGTAAGGTAAAAGCCCTATTAAGAAGACTTAAAGACGATGCCCAAGAAGTAGAGGACATAGTTAAAGTAGGAGATATAGTAATCAATAGGGAAGAGTATAAAATTGTAAGTAAGGGCGAAGAAATTATCTTACCAAGAAAGGAATTTGAGTTATTGTCCTTGTTAACGTCCAAACCAAGTAAAGTTTTTAAAAGGGAAGTTATCTTGGATAAAGTATGGGGTAATGAAGTTGTTGTTGGTGGCCGTACAATAGATGTGCATATTAGAAAACTGCGCGAGAAAATAGGAGACCATCATTTTAAAACTGTTAAAGGTGTAGGTTATAAGTTTGTGCTTTAATGGCAATAAAACTAAAAAAATCGTACCGTTTTGCCGTACGTTCTTCTTTTTACATATCAATAGTAATAACCCTTGTGTTGGCTATATTGCTTTGGGCTTTTGGTCAGTTTAATTGGTTGTTAATAGTACTTTTTTTACCGCTCACTTTTTTGGGTTCATTTTTAATTGTGCAATCTAGGGTGGAACGGTTTATCTACCGTAGGGTTAAAAAGATTTATGATGATGTATCCTTATTAGAGTCATCAAACTTTTCTAGCAAGCCCATTACTACGGATATGCGCACGCTTACGGAAGAAATAGAAAAATTTGCCAAGGATAAAAAGGTAGAGATAGATACCCTTAAAATTAGGGAAGAATATAGAAAAGATTTTTTAGGTAATGTTTCTCACGAATTAAAAACACCTTTATTTACGGTTCAAGGGTATATACTTACCCTACTAGATGGTGCCATGAAGGACAAAAAAATCATGGAAAAATACCTTAAGCGAGCTAGCAAGGGAGTAGATCGTCTAATTTATATAGTAAAGGACCTGGATATGATTACCAAGTTAGAAGTGGGCGACCTAAACTTGGAAAAAAGAAGCTTTGATATCATCGATTTAATTAAGAATGTTTTTGAGCTGTTAGAAATGAAGGCCGCCAAAAAACATATCTCTTTAACGTTTGATATGGAATACAAGGCGCCCATATTTGTACTTGGCGATGATGAAAAGATACAACAGGTAATAACCAATTTATTGGTAAATTCTATTAAATACGGTCATGAAAACGGAACAACAGAGGTAAGTGTAGAAAATCTAATTAAGAATAAGGTCATTATACGTATTACGGATAATGGAGAAGGTATTCCTAAACAGCATATTCCACGTTTGTTTGAGCGTTTTTACCGTGTAGACCAAAGTGGTAGCCGTAAAGAAGGAGGGTCTGGTTTAGGGCTTTCCATAGTAAAACACATTATAGAGGCCCATGGTGAGAAAATTTATGTGGAGAGTGAGGTAGATGTAGGTTCTGAGTTTTCTTTTACCTTAGAAAAAGCACCCAGTAAGACCGAATAATCTATAGGTTTTTCAAAATTGGTAAGGCCACTAAAATTAGTAACACGTTCCAATTGTTTAAGATTAAAGTCTTCTTGTTTGCAAAAGGGGACCAATCCAATTTTTTCCAAGCGCTTGGCCAAATAAACTTGTTCATATTGCCCGGGTGTTGGTATAAAAAAAGCTTTCTTTTCCAATTTGGCCAAATCCATTACCGTAGTATATCCTGATCGGCATAAAATTAAATTGCTTTGCAACAAAGCAGTTTCCAATTCCTGGGATTGCATAAAATTTACAACTTCAATTGTAGCATTTTTGTAGGTTATGTCTTTTCGCTTTTGTTTTTGCTGAATCTTACCTTTTACAAATAATACCCTACCGGAAAATCCCTTAAGTTCTTTTAAAAGTTTTTCTTCTAAAAAGGTGCGTTGGGGCTCAGGGCCAGAGAGCAAAACCATTAAATCATATTTTTTAGCAACTTCCCTCTTTTTAAATCGGCTTAAAGGGCCTAGATAATGTATATTTAGTTTGCTTTTTTTTAGGTGTCCTAACTTTCCGGTTAAATTGGGTTTGTCGGCCACGTCTGGCACCCAACAAGCTGCAAACTTTTTAATAATACTTTGGTGCATTTTAGAACTGAACCAGGTGGTGTTTCCAGATAGGACATTTAATTGATGGGTAATAAAAACACAAGGAACTTTCTTTGAATACACTCCTAATCGGTTGTCAGAAATAATCCCGTCCAGATTTAATTCTTTTACCAAGGTTTTAATTTCCTTCTTTTCTTTACGCATCGCCTTTAGTACTTTAGGCGAATCCCATACCATTTTCAATTTAAAATTTTTTCCCTTTTCCGCATAGGTTATTTTATAAGAAGACAACTCAAATGAAGGTATTTGCGGAAACTCTTTTTGCAACAATTTTAGGGCAACCCCGTCCGAAGCTATAAATGGGGTGTGGCCTGCCGCTTGCAAAGCATTGATAATTGGTATGCATCTGGTTGCATGCCCTAGCCCCCAATTTAATGGGGCAACCAAAATTCGTTTTTCTTGTTGCATAATTTTACAAAGAAAGTAAACCCATCATCGCGACGGATTTCCTTAGTTTTGCCAAAACATTAATTTTTTGTTTTGGGTAGCAAGAATAAATTAAAGCGCTTTAAGGAGAACGAGACCTTTGAAAATGTAATACAGCCTACTAGGGAAGAGGTGGTTGGCGAATTTGAGCATAAAGGCAAATGGAAAGATTTTTTTAAGAACGATAATCCTATTGTTTTAGAATTGGGTTGTGGTAAAGGGGAGTACACCGTAGGCTTGGCCAAACGCTATCCAAATAAAAATTTCATTGGTATAGATATTAAAGGAGCTCGGTTTTGGCGTGGCGCAAAGACTGCTATAGATGAAAAATTACCTAATGTGGCTTTTCTTCGTAGTCAAATAGAGTTGGTAGATTATCTTTTTGGCGCGCAAGAAGTTTCAGAAATATGGATAACTTTTCCAGACCCACAAATAAAGTATAAGCGTACCAAACATAGAATGACAAATAAGGCTTTTTTAGAACGTTATGCCAAAATATTAAAGCCAGACGGGATAATGCACCTAAAGACGGATAGTGAATTTATGCATGGTTACACTTTAGGGCTTTTACATGGTTTAGGATATCCCGTTATGTACGCAAACCATAATGTGTATACCAATGAAGGGGCACCAGAAGAAGTAACCAGCATACAAACATTCTATGAAAATCAGTATCTTGAAGTTGGAAAGGCCATAACCTATATCCAATTTCGACCAACCAACTAATGGAGCATTTGCTTATCTTATTTTTTGCCACATTCTCTGCTGCTTTTATGGCAACGGTACCACCTGGGCTGTTAAATATGAATGCCGCAAAAGCCAGTGTGGAAAAAGGTAAACTTAGTGGAGTGGTTTTTAGTTTAGGTGTGGCCCTTACTGTTATGGTACAAGCCTACGTTGCGGTTAATATATCTAAATTTCTTTATAATAATCCCGTAGTTATAGATTACCTTTTAAAGGCTGCAATATTTGTTTTTGCCTTTTTTGCCATCTACTTTTTTGTAACGGCAAAACGAGAAAAAGTGGATAAAATAGCGGAGCCAGAAGTAAAAAAAAGAAGTAGTTTTTATAGGGGTATATTATTAGCTGCCGTAAATTTTTTAACCATTCCTTATTACAGTAGTCTTAATGCAATGTGGAAAGAAGCCGGGTGGATAAAATTTGAAGCCACGGACATTGCCATCTTTGTAGTTGCAGCATCTGCCGGTACGTTTGCGGTGCTATACCTGTACGTGTTTTATTTTAATAAGTTGGAGATGAAAACCAAAACGTTCTCTAAAAACTCCAATTATATAATCAGTGCTTTAATGCTGGTTCTATTAATGATTACGTTAATCCGTATTTTTTATCAGTAATGGAAGAGGAAAGCTTTTTTGATAAAGTATACGAAGTGGCACGTTTAATACCTTATGGACGGGTTACCTCTTACGGTGCTATAGCAAAATACCTTGGTGCGGCCCGTAGTGCCAGAATGGTAGGCTGGGCAATGAACAATAGCCATACAAAAGAGGTGCCTGCCCATAGGGTAGTGAACCGGATTGGTGTTCTTACGGGAAAACATCATTTTGAAGGCACCAACCTAATGCAGCAACTTTTAGAAAACGAAGGTGTAAAGATTAAGGATAACCAAGTGGTAGACTTTAAAACCCTTTTCTGGGACCCGATGACCGAATTGAAACAGCCTTAAATAAGGTTTTGGAATTATGCTATAAAAAACAGTTATGCTATTCCCTTAAAAGCATAACGTACAATATTTCCCAATGCTGTATCTTTGTAATTTAGAATCAGTTTAAAGGACTGAATAGGCAAAAGAGAGAGCATGAAATTGAACAAACAGGATATTTTAAAGGCGTTGGAATTAATTACCGTTCCTGGAGAAGGAAAAAACATGGTAGAAAGTGGTGCGGTAACCAATGTGCAAGTATTCGGTGATGAAGTAGAGGTAGATATCACCATAAAAAACCCAAGTTTACAGGCCAAAAAGAAAACCGAGGTAGAAATACTAAAGGTTATTCATAGAGAGGTATATGAAAAGGCCAAAATAAAGGTAAATATTAAGGTACAGGCACCAGCCCAACCAAAAGCCAATCTCATTAAAGGAGAACCCATACCGGGTATTCAAAATATTGTTGCGGTAGCCTCTGGTAAAGGTGGTGTAGGTAAATCTACCGTAACTGCAAACCTTGCGGTAACTTTGGCCAAAATGGGGTTTAAAGTAGGCGTTTTGGATACGGATATATACGGACCATCAATGCCCATAATGTTCGATGTGGCTTCTGAAAAGCCACTAGCCGTAAACATAGACGGAAAATCTAAGATGAAGCCGGTAGAAAGTTATGGGGTAAAAATCTTATCCATTGGGTTTTTTACCCAACCCAACCAGGCAGTTATTTGGAGAGGGCCAATGGCGGCAAAAGCATTAAATCAAATGATTTTTGATGCGCATTGGGGAGAATTGGATTTTCTATTATTAGACTTACCCCCGGGTACAGGAGATATTCATTTAAGTATTATGCAGTCCCTACCGGTAACCGGTGCTGTTGTAGTTAGTACGCCGCAAGAGGTGGCACTTGCAGATGCTCGTAAAGGGGTGGCCATGTTTAATCAAGAGGCTATACAAGTACCTGTTTTGGGTATTGTAGAAAATATGGCCTATTTTACACCAGCAGAATTACCAGATAATAAATACTATATATTTGGCCAGAATGGTGCAAAACATCTTGCAGAAGATTTAAAAATTCCGTTTTTGGGAGAAATTCCATTGGTACAAAGTATAAGAGAGGCAGGAGATGTGGGTAGGCCAGCTGCAATGCAGACAGCAACCCCAACAGAGCTTTCTTTTGAAGCATTGACAAAAAATGTAGTGCAAGAAGTGGTGAATAGAAATACCGATTTGCCACCTACAGAAGCAATTAAAATAACAACAATGGCAGGTTGTTCCGCCGTAAAGAAATAAGCTATGACATCTGAAGAAGTACGTTTAAACGTTGAAAAAGCCCTGGAAGAAATTAGACCTTTCTTACAGAGCGATGGCGGAGACATCTCCTTGATTTCCATAGATAATGACACCTCTGTAAAAGTGAGGTTAGAAGGTAACTGCATTGGTTGTAGCGTAAATCAAATGACCCTAAAAAGCGGTGTTGAAATGACGATTAAGAAATATGTGCCTCAAATTGAAGAGGTGGTAAATGTTGCTTAATGTAACAATTGTCATTTTTCTTTTGAAGACCAATTTCTAGTTTGGTCCATAATTTTATTTTCCATGATCAAAACAGATATCTTAATCATTGGTGCCGGCCCTACCGGATTATTCACGGTTTTTGAAGCCGGTTTATTAAAGTTAAAATGCCATATAATAGATGCTTTACCACAAGCGGGTGGGCAATGCTCAGAATTGTACCCTAAAAAGCCCATTTACGATATTCCTGGATTTCCAGAAGTATTGGCGGGCGATTTGGTAAGTAATTTAATGAAGCAAATAGCGCCTTTTCAACCTGGGTTTACTTTGGGCGAACGCGCAGATAGCATAGAAAAATTAGAAGACGGCACGTTTATAGTAACTACCAATAAGGGAACAAAACACCAAGCACCTGTTGTGGCCATTGCGGGTGGTTTAGGAAGTTTTGAGCCTAGAAAGCCCATTTTGGACAACTTAACCAAGTTTGAAGATAAGGGCGTTGCTTACATGATTAAAGATCCAGAGGTATATCGGGATAAAAAGGTCTTAATTGCTGGTGGAGGTGATTCAGCACTAGACTGGTCTATTTTCTTAGCAGATATAGCAAAAGAAGTAACCCTTGTGCATCGTAGAAATGAGTTTAGAGGGGCTCTGGATTCAGTAGAAAAAGTACAAGAACTAAAAGATAAGGGTAAAATAAACCTTATTACACCTGCAGAAGTAGTTGGGTTAGAGGGCGATGAAATGTTAGATGCAGTAATTGTCCGTAAAAACAACAATCCAGAAGAAGACCAGAAGATAGTAGTAGATAATTTTATTCCTCTTTTTGGACTGAGCCCCAAATTAGGGCCTATTGCCAATTGGGGATTAGAGATAGAGAAGAATGCCATTAAGGTGGATAATACGTTGGATTACCAAACCAATATTCCGGGCATTTACGCTATAGGAGACGTAAACACCTATCCTGGTAAATTAAAACTGATACTTTGTGGTTTTCACGAAGCAACCCTAATGTGCCAGAGCGCATACCAACGCATTTTCCCAGATAAAAAATACGTGATGAAATATACTACCGTAGGAGGTGTAACCGGTTTTGATGGTAGTAAAAAAGAAGCACCCAAAGCCGTGGTAAAAGCTATTAACTAATCTAGCGTACCCTTCTGTCTTTTCGTGAGAAAAAGCAGTTTCAAAGTAAAAAGTACGAAGTATTAAGTGTCGTTTTAATTCGTCATGCTGAACTTGTTTCAGCATCTCAGCCACTTCAAGTTTTAAACTTATTGCATGTTTTGGTCATTTCGATAGGAAAAGCTGTGCTTTAACTGAGAAATCTCTTGGAAAGTACAAAGTACAGAGTACATGGTTAAAAGTGAGTTATTCAAATAATTTTAATTGATTACCATCAACCATCAACCATCAACCATCAACCATCAACCATCAACCATCAACCATCAACCATCAACCTCATTTATAAATAAAACATAAATTTCACTTAGATTGATATTCTTACTAAGCTAGTGTAAGGTCTATGTGTTAATTTTGACTTTTTTTAGAAAGTACAAGCAAAACAGACATGAGCGATATTAAATTAAAGATTATCGATAGGGACGGGCAATTACATGAGGTAGATGCCCCAACCGATATGAATATGAACCTAATGGAGGTGGTGCGTTCTTATGAATTGGCTCCAGAGGGTACTATCGGTATTTGCGGTGGTATGGCCATGTGTGCTTCTTGTCAATGCTACGTGCAATCTGAGCACGACTTACCAGAAAAATCAGATGATGAAGAGGCAATGCTGGCAGAAGCGTTTAATGTAGAAGACAATAGCCGTTTGGGTTGCCAAATCCACATTACGCCAGAATTAGACGGCTTGCAGGTAGAATTGGCGCCGGAAGAGCTGTAACTTACGCTTTAGTCTTATTTTAAATCCTAGCTTGGTAGGTAAATAGGTTGTAATACCGCCCTTCTTGTGCTATCAACTCATCATGCGTACCGCGTTCTGCTATTTTACCATTTTCTATCACGAGTATTTGGTCTGCTTTACGTATAGTACTTAATCGGTGTGCTATTACAAAGGTGGTTCTACCTTCGGTAAGAGTTGCTAAACTTTTCTGAATCAAAGCTTCACTTTCTGTATCTAGATTGGAAGTGGCTTCGTCCAAGATTAATATTTTAGGATTGGCTAAGATTGCCCTAGCAATAGCAATCCGTTGGCGTTGTCCACCAGAAAGTTTAACACCGCGTTCTCCAATTACCGTCTCCAAACCTTTTTCAAATCGGTCACTAAATTCGTTAACATAAGCGGCGTTTACGGCATGTTGCAATTCGCTTTCTGTAGCATCTGGTTTAGGAAAAAGGATGTTTTCTTTGATGGTACCTTCAAAAAGAAAATCGTCTTGTAAAACCACCCCCAGAAATTGTCTAAAGCTTTTTAAGTCTACTTTGGCCATATCCAAACCATCAATGGTAATAGTGCCACTATCTGGATGTAAAAAACTGGCCGCTAAGCCAGCAATGGTAGATTTTCCTGAGCCTGAGCTGCCTACTAAGGCAATTACCTCGCCTGCTTTAGCACTAAAACTAATAGTATGTAGTACATCTTTGTCTTCTTCGTACGCAAAAGAAACCTTGTCAAAAACCATGGTGCCGGCAACATCTTCTAGAACTATGGTCCTGTTTTCGTCATCGGCCTCAGCGGCTTTGTTCATTAATTCTTCGGTACGGTCTAGTCCGGCCAAAGCTTCGGTTAGTTGACTGCCAATATTACTCATTTGTACTATGGGTGCCACCATTAATGCCAATAGCGTTGTAAACTCAAAATATTCTCCTGTGGTTAAATCGCCCTGTATCATTAAATAACCACCATAACCCATCATAATGCCGGTAGTGGCCAAGCCTAGCAAAAAGGTAGAAGAACTGGTCAAGGTAGCCTGGGCGGTTAAACTCTTTTTTACGTTGAGGTATAGTTTATGCACACCTTTTTCAAAAACCAAAGATTCTTGTTCTTCCGCATTAAAACCCTTAATTACGCGTATGCCGCCTAAGGTTTCCGTAAGTCTCCCTTTAACTTCGGCATTTAGTTTGCCGCGTTCCCTAAATACGGGACGTATAATTTTAAATGCTTTTAGGGCGATGATGGCAAAAAGAATTAAAGGTACAAAAGTAAGCAAGGTCATAGTTGGGCTTATGCGAAGCAACAAAATAAGCGAAACAACGGCGGTAATGGTGCCGCCGACCAATTGCACTAAGCCCGTGCCAATAAGGTTACGCACCCCTTCTACATCACTCATAATACGACTCACCAAAGAACCAGATTTAGTATTGTCAAAAAACTGAATGGGCAGTGATAAAACCTGTTTTTGCACTTGCGCACGTAGTTCAGAAATCATGTATTGGGCTTGTATGCTCAAAACTTTGGTAAGCAAAAAAGACATGATGGCTTGTACCAAAAACGAGGCAATTACTGCTATAACCAAAAGTTTTAGTAAGGAAACGTCTTTGTTAGGTACCACATCATCCATAAAATACCGCAAAGAAATAGGCGCTACAAAGCTAGCGGTCTTGCTTACGGCAATAAGGAAAAGCCCAATAAAAACAAGTTTTCTTCTGGGCCAAATAATAGTTTTAAATGCTTTTAATATGCTTACTTTTTTTTCTGCCATGTTGTTCCGTAAAATGGATTTGCAAGTTACCCCATTTCTTAGGAAAGCCAATTGTATTAACTAGGTTTTAGAATTTTCTAGGATGTACCTCTGGTTAAATAGTTCGTATTCTGAAGACGTTGGCAACTAAGATGGTGGAGCCAGTGGTAGTTGGTAAATTCTAGTTACATTTATAGGGTGTAGTGGTTTAAAAAAATGGTTTTAAAAATAATAACAGAAAGGACAAAATTGAGACCGTTACAATGGTCAGATTTGGATGCAGTTCATAAACTACACGCCTTGCCAGAAACTGATGCATATAATACTTTGGGAATACCTATTAATATTGAGGAAACTAGAAAAGTAATAGCACCTTGGATTCAAGAAAACGAAGGGGTAGCTATTAAAAATTACGTTCTTGCTATCGAAAATAAAATGGATGCTGAATTTATTGGCTTATTCGGATTAAAGCTAGGTCACGAAAAATTTAAACGTGCCGAGGTAAGGTATAAACTGCACCCAGATTATTGGAACCAAGGGATTGCTACAGAAGTTGTAGGTAGGATGATTGATTACTGCTTTCAAACTTTAAATCTACACAGAATTGAAGCTGGATGCGCCGTAGAAAATGTAGCCTCAATTAAAGTGCTAGAAAAAGTGGGATTTATAAGAGAAGGTATAGGAAGGCAAATATTGCCCTTAAAATCGGGTTGGTCAGATAATTATTTCTATGCTATTTTAGAAACGGATAAAAGAAAATAGCACACACTTAAATATAAACTCGTTTTTAGAAACACATCAATTGTATGAATCATAAAAAACAACTTTCTTTTTTACTGCTGGCATGGCTATTTATCTCTTGTTCTGATACGGTTAAGACAACCACAGAAGTAGACCAATGGAAAGCCCAAGCGGAACGCGTAACCATAATTAGAGATGACTATGGTGTGCCGCATATTTATGGTAAAACGGATGCCGATGCCGTTTTTGGCTTGTTATATGCGCAATGTGAGGACGATTTTAATCGCGTAGAACAAAACTACATTTGGGCAACTGGCCGTTTAGCAGAAGTAGAAGGGGAAAGTGCGTTGTATAGTGATTTGCGGGCCAATTTATTTATGACGCAGGAGGAAGCAATAGCTAAATATGAGACCGCTCCCGGTTGGTTAAAAGAATTATGCCAAGCCTTTGCGGATGGTGTCAACTATTACCTACATACCCATCCAGATGTAAAGCCAAAATTATTAACCCGTTTTGAGCCTTGGATGCCGCTGTTTTTTAGTGAAGGTAGTATTGGAGGCGATATAGAGCGCATCGCTACCAAAAAAATAAAGGCGTTTTATGAAGAGGGGATGGAGCTGCCTGTTATGCAATTGTTGAAAGAGCAGAAAGAAGATGAATTAGCAGAACCACAAGGGTCTAACGGGATTGCTATTTCTGGCGATTTAACCCAAAGCGGTAATGCCATGCTATTAATAAATCCGCACACCTCTTTTTATTTTAGGGGAGAAGTTCATGTGGTGTCAGAAGAGGGTTTAAATGCGTATGGAGCAGTTACTTGGGGGCAGTTTTTTGTGTATCAAGGTTTTAATGAAAAAACTGGTTGGATGCATACCAGTACCTATACGGATGTCATGGACGAGTTTAAAGAAACCATCGTTTCTAATCAGGGTAAGTTGTTGTACCAATATGGGGAAGAGTTACGTCCTGTAGATTCCTTAAAAGTTAAATTGAAATACAAAGAAGGTGATGCTTTGTATGAAAAAGAATTTCCTATGTATAGAACGCATCATGGGCCGGTTACGCATAAGGTTGATGGGCAATGGACGGCTTCTGCTATGATGTGGGAACCGGTAAAGGCATTGGAACAAAGTTATATACGAACCAAGCAAAATGACTATGCGGGTTTTCGAGACATGATGGATATACGCACCAACTCTTCTAACAATACGGTGTATGCAGACGCAGACGGAACTATCGCTTATTTTCACGGTAATTTTGTCCCTAAGAGAGATACTATTTATGACTACACCAAAGCTGTTGATGGTAGTAATCCAAAAACCGATTGGCAAGGGTTGCATACGGTAGATGAAAATATTTTAATCAAGAATCCAGCAAACGGCTGGATACAAAATTGCAATTCCACCCCATACACTGCTGCTTTGGAGTATAGCCCAAAACGCAGTGATTACCCCAAATACATGTCTCGCGACCAAGAAAATTTTAGAGGTATACATGCCATTTCCTTATTAACAGATAAGAATGGCTATACCTTGGATAGCCTAATTAGCTTGGCTCACGACC
The DNA here is from genome assembly GCF_056160685.1 of Croceivirga sp. ABH4_376. NCBI lineage: Bacteria > Pseudomonadati > Bacteroidota > Flavobacteriia > Flavobacteriales > Flavobacteriaceae > Croceivirga > Croceivirga sp. ABH4_376. Next base: position 737,873 of record NZ_JBSWXQ010000001.1, read on the forward strand.
CCTATTTGCCTGCGTTTGAAGCCCTGCTGCCAGGCTTATTTACTGCATACGAAAGTAAGCACGATAAAAATCCCAAATTAGCAGAACCAATTGCGGTATTAAAGAATTGGGATTTTAAAACTAGCAAAGCATCTGTGGCAATGACTTTAGCACATTATTATGGCATGCGGTATTATAAAGAAGGAAAATACCCAGAAGGCTTAAGTGCGATGGAGCGTTTGCAATATTGGGGCCGCGTAGAAGGCGAACAATTAAAACTTTTTGAGAAAACTATTGACCAATTGGTGGCCGATTTTGGTACCTGGAAAATGCCTTGGGGAGAGGTAAATCGTTATCAACGTTTAAATGGCGATATTAGGCAAGCTTTTGACGATGCAAAACCAAGTATGCCTATTGGGTTTGCCAGTGGTACGTGGGGTGCCTTGGCAGCTTACGGTGCTCGTTACCATAACAATACTAAAAAAATATACGGTACACGCGGCAATAGTTTTGTGGCGGCAGTGGAATTTGGAGAAAAGGTAAAGGCGAAATCTATCCTAGCAGGTGGCCAAAGTGGTAATCCCAATTCGCCCCATTTTGATGACCAAATAGCGGGTTACGCCAATGGAGAATGGAAAAATGTTGCATTTTACAAGGAAGATGTTTTAAACCGTGCAAAGCGTACCTATCACCCGGGAGAATGATACTGTTTTAAAACACTGCAAAAGTTGTGCAAGGCTTTTTGTAGGTTTTCTTTGCCGGTTTCCATAGCGGTAGGTAAATCTACAACCTGGGTTAGTATAGCGTTTACATAGGTAAGGCCTAAGGCTGCTTGCTGTTCTCTGGTTAAATTTACGGCACCACAAAAGGCGGCTACGGGTATATTTTCTGCCAAGGCCGATGCCAACACACCATTAATAGTTTTTCCCGATAAGGTTTGCGCATCTAGTTGCCCTTCTCCGGTGATAATCCAATCGGCTTGTTTTATGTTTTCATCAAACTGTGCCATTTCTTTGAGTAGCTTAACGCCAGAGACTAAAGTAGCGTTAAAAAAAAGATGAGCTCCACCGCCTATGCCTCCCGCCGCACCAGCACCGGCTAATTCTTGTACATTGGTCCCAAAAGTTTGTTTTAGAATACTGGCAAAATGTTGTAATCCCATATCTAAAAAGCTTACGTTTTCTGGGGTGGCTCCTTTTTGCGGCCCGTAGATAAACGCAGCACCATTAGGACCATAAAAGGGGTTGTCTACATCACAAGCCACCTTAAAAGTACATTGTTCTAACAAAGGATTGCAAGAGGAGGTGTCTATGGTAGTTACCTGTGAAAGATTTTTGCCAATAGGAGCAATAGCCTTGTTCTGTGCATCTAAAAATTGATAACCAAGCGCTTGCGCCATTCCCAAACCACCATCGTTTGTGGCACTGCCCCCAATACCCAAATAGATTGTTGTAGCGCCCCGTTCCAAAGCGTCTAAAATGAGTTCTCCGGTACCAAGAGAGGTGGTCTCCATGCAGTTTAGCTCCTCAGTAGACAAGAGATGATGCCCAGAGGCCTCTGCCATTTCTATGTATGCCGTTTGTAAACTTTTTGACCAAATATAACTGGCGCTTATGGGTCTAAACAAGGGGTCGCTTACTTGTACGGTTATACGTTCGCCTCCCAAATAGTGCTTTACAATTTTTATGGTGCCGTCTCCACCATCTGCCAGGGGTAGTTTTAAAATAGCTGCCTTAGGAAAATGGTCTAAGAGGACCATTTCTGTTAGGTTACAGAATTCAAAACTGGTTATGGAGCCTTTAAATTTGTCCGGGGCAATTACAAATTTCATCCTCTTAATCTAGAAAATTAGGTAAAGCCAAACTAACAGCCACTATGGCTACAAAATAAAGAAGCAAGAGGCCTACCTCTTTCTTGCTGCTACTGTATTGGATAGCCAGCCCTGGTTTGCTTTCTTTTTTAATTAATACACTAGTAACATATGCAATGCTCATGGTTACCAAACATCCTATGGCATTCCACCAAAACCAAAATATCTGGGGTACATACAACCATAAATAGATGTTAAGGGCTACCCCAGCAACGATACCTATATTGGCCCCTAAGGCATGCGTTTTCTTGGTCATAATGGCCAAAACAAAAGCGGCCAAAATTGGACCATAAAAAATAGAGGACACCTTATTGATAACCTCTATGACCGTCCCCTCAATACTACCCGCAAAAAAAGCAAAGAACAAGCATACTACGCCCCAAAATAATGATAATAACTTGGAGGTAGCCATATATTTTTTATTGCTCATGTCTGGCTTAAAACGTTTTATAAAATCTTCCATAGTTACCGCAGACAAAGAGTTTACTGTTGAGCTTAAAGAAGACATGGCAGCAGACATAATAGCAACAATTAAAATACCAATGATGCCATTGGGCAGGTAATTGATGATAAATACAGGAACCATCAAATCTGCCTTTTTACCTTCTAAATAGGTAATGTTGTTCTCATAAACATTCGCTAAGGTTTCTTGAAAGCCAGTATCTTGATAAAACAATGTGCCTAGCACCAAGCCCATAATACAATAGGTTAGGGTTATAGGAAAACGAAACAGCCCATTAGCTAAAAGTAATTTTTTAATGGTGGGTAGTCCGTTGGCAGATAGTAAGCGTTGAGATTGTGATTGGTCTGTGCCATAATACGAAGCATATAAAAAGAAACCACCAATAACCATAGGCCAAAACCCAAATTCGTCTTGTTTATCTGAATTGTTAAATCCCCATTTGCTAAAGTCTACGGTGGCAATGCGGTCTTTGTCTACATGGGTCAAAAAATTTTCAAATCCGCCCAATTCACTCAGACCGTATACCAAACAGATAACAATACCTAAAAATAGGATGGTCATTTGTATCACATCACCCCAAATCACCGCTTTCATACCACCTTGGTAAGAATAGGCCAATGTAATAACCCCAATTAAAAGCACGGAAATCCAAAATTCTATATTTAAAGTAGCTTGTAATATAAGCGCCATAGTATACACCATAACTCCGGTTGCTACAGACCTACTAATTTGAAAAACAAAACTGATGAGTAAACGGGAAGAGGCATCAAAGCGTTTTTCTAAATATTCATACACACTTACAATTCCTGATTTGTATAAGGTAGGTATTAAGGCCAACATCAAAAAAGCCATGGCTAAGGGTACCCCAAACTCGTAGGTAAGCCATTGCAAACCGCCACCTTGTTTTAAACCTACAAAGGCTGGTGCAGAAATAAAACTTATGGCAGAGAGTTGGGTAGCCATGGTAGACAGGCTTAAGGGTAGCCAGCCCATGCTTCTACCGCCTAAGAAATAATCTCCAGAATTTTTATTTTCCTTGAATAAAAAACCCAAGCTAAGAAAGCCAACTAGGTAAACGATAATTATAATATAATCTAAATAGTTCATGGTGGTTGGTTATGGTTATTCTCTAATAAAATCTAGGTATAGGGCGGCGCTCCAAGAAAAATTATCTCCGCCATAGCCGCCTTCTGTTGTATTATCAAGTTTTTTTCTAGGATCAAAGTATTCCTTAAACCCAAACTTTTCTATTAAAGTTATGGAATCTTCTTTTATTCTATTGGCTGTTTGTACATCTCCCGCTCTTTTAAAACCTTGATAGATAATCCAATTCATATTTATCCAGACAGGACCGCGCCAGTAGCGTTTTGGATTAAAACCATTATGCGTGGGGTCAAAAGAAGAACAACAATAAAGGTGTGCAGCACTAAATTTATCTTTAAAAGTTTGGTTTAACGCCACTAGCTTTTCTGGTGGAACTATAGGCGCGAATAAGGGTGCAAATGACGAAGAACTAATGTACGGTAGTTGTTTTTGGTTTCTTAAATCGTAATGTACGTAGGCAGCATGTGTAGGGCTCCATAGTTTTTTGTTGAAAGCGTTAATCGCTTTCTTTTGCCATTGTCTTAAGTTTTTGGTATTCTCGTTATCTATACCAAGTTTTTGGTATAAAGCAAGCAAAGATTCATTAGACTTAATCAATAGGGCATTAAATAAAGGGTCTAAAACAAGAAAGGGAGAATGGGCCGCAATTTTAGCATCTTCATAATTGTATTTTTTAGCAATTTCAATTAGGTGTAGATAATGGTCATATTCCCTATTTGTCGGTCGTTGTTCAGGGTCAACATGTGTGGTGTCTCTACGTTCAAACTTGTATTTTGGAGGATTCATGGTCTCCCAAATGGCATCCCACATGGGTGAATTATCCGTTCCAGATTCCCAATTATGATAGATATAGGCCAAACCTTCTTGGTTAACATCTCTATGGGTGTAAAAATATTCATGGTTAAAATAAACCTTATCTAATTGTTCCGCTATAAAGTCCAGCATGTCTTTTTTATCGGTAGCTATATCTAATAATTTTTCTAGGACAAAGCCCAGTACCGGCGGTTGTACCATGCCGGTAGAAGGGTAATCCGGATTGGCTTGTTTGCTGAGGTGCGATTGATGAAAATCTCGGCCAGGAAAATAGGTATCACTATCCGTATGAAAGACAATATGTGGTATCATTCCGTTTTTCCATTGCGCATTTAGCAAGGTAGAAATCTCGGTTTTTGCTTTTTCTATATCAAAATGTGCTAAACCTATCGCTATAAAACCAGCATCCCATTTCCATTGAAATGGGTATAAACCTTTACTAGGTATGGTAAACCCTCCAGGTTGATAATTATTTAACAATACTTCTTTTGCTTCATTTGCTAAATGTGCCATGTTTAAGAATTTGAGAAAATTTTTACTATGATATTGAATTAACCATATATAAAGTTGTTAAATAATACTGTTTTATCATGCAAACGTTTGCGGTAACGTTTGCAAATTGTATTTTGACAATGAGGATATAGATATGAAAAAGCAAAATACAACACTAAAGGATTTGGCCTTAGCCTTGGGCTTATCCGTTTCTACGGTTTCTAGGGCAATGAACAATCATCCAGATATTAGTAAAAAAACAAGGATCAAAGTGCAAGAATTGGCTAGGTCTTACAAGTACAGTCCTAATCTTTTTGCAAAAGGTTTTAGAACAAAACATACCCATATTATCGGTGTTGTTGTACCCGATATTTCCCATTATTTTACAACTACTACGGTTAAGGGTATTTTAGAGCAAGGGGAAGCACTTGGTTATCAAGTATTTGTTGCAGAGTCTCAAAATAGTGAACAAAAACAAGAAGATTTATTGCGAAGTATGACGCAATTTGGGGTAGACGGAATTTTACTTTCTTTAGTACGCGAAGCTGGGGATATTTTACCCATTACAGAAATTATGGATAAAGTTCCGTTGGTAATGTTTGACAAGGTTTCTGACAAGGTTCCGTGCAGCCAAATAGTAATTAATGAGGTAGCTTCTGCCTTTAATGCTGTAGAGCACCTTATAAATACCGGAAAAAAAAGAATAGCTTTTTTAAAGGAATCTGAGAATTCTTATAGCTCTAACAAGCGATTGGAAGGTTACGTTAAAGCCCACGAATGTAACGGTCTTGTGGTAGATGAGAAATTAATTTTGGATAGCCACGCTATTGGAAGGGAAAAAGGTAGGGAGATGACGGTTGAGTTGCTAAGTCTACAGCATCCGCCAGATGCGATTTTTGCCGTAACGGACGATGTTGCCATAGGTGCGATACAGGCCTTAAACCAACATCAAATTAAAATTCCCGATGAAATAGCCGTTGTAGGCTTTAGTAATTCTGAAAATTCTTTGATTATAAGTCCCAGTTTAAGTACCATAGATCAACCTGGTAAGCGTATTGGCGAAACTGCGGTTAGTTGCTTGGTAGCCGAAATAGAATCTGAACAAGAATTGAAATTACCCAAACGTATTGAAATTGCAACCAATTTGGTGATTCGGGAATCTAGCTTTAGAAAACCAACCTTTTATTAATTTTCTTCTGGTTCTTTTACTACGATTAAGGTGGCTACCGATCCGGTAGATAAATTCCACCTGTTATTGTGCAGTACCTTACCTTCTGCATCCGTAACAATAACTTGGGCGGTATTGGGGCCAGAAGACCCTTGATTTAGGGCTACAAATTCAATCTTATTAAAACCTTCCTCCAAATCTACGTTTATACCCTTGTAAGAGCCAGAGAGCAATAAATTGTATTCTATTACTTGATCGTTAACCATAATTTTTACCCGGTCGCCATCTATGTATTCATGGTCTCTAGCCACTATACCCACAAATTTTGTGTTGGTTTTAAAATCTCCCAAATACATATCTCCAAAATGTGGAACGGAACCTTTGTGTTCTTCAGCTTTTATTTTTGGGTCTAATTTTAAATCATGTCCTGCTCTTGCCAAATTCTTGTCTGGCAACATTTTAATGGGTTTTTCCTTAGAAATTAAATCGTTATCTAGAACCGAAGGCATACGTAAAACGGTACCTTGGTTACTGGGTAGGGCATCTAAATTATTCTTGCGGCCAATTTCCAATGGTTTAGTTGTGGGTAAATCCCCTTGTGCCATTGCCGAAACGGCAAAGCCAAACAGAACCAACAAGAGAACTAATTTTTTCATTTGAAAATGGGTCGTTAATCAAAACTAAAGTTAACAAATACCTTGCCAGTTAATTGATAACTAGACGTTAAAATCGTTGATTTACTAAAAATAGGGTTAATTATAATCTGCCAATTGTTCTGGCCCCTCTAATAAAACCCTTACAATCTGTAGGGTACCATCTGGTTTTGTAGCAATATGCCATTTAATCAATGCTATTTTATTGCCTACAATTTCAATTCCAGTTATGCTTCTTGGGTGTACACAACTACCATCATTAAAAAAAGGTATTTGTCCCGGTTCTGGAAACCGAGGCCTGTGCGTGTGTCCGGCAATGGTTATTTTTAGTTTGTTTTTTAGAATCCACTTTTTAATTCGCTTTTCAATGCGTATTAATTCTTTGTAGTTTTTAGCGGGACTGGTAGGGTCTGCAATGCCTACAACTTGTAACGGTTTCCAAAGAATGCGCACCAAAAACCTACCTACTTTCCAAAATTTATAATTCCACCAATCTGCCTGATGGCCATGAGTGCAGAATATTTCTTGGCCTGTTTCTTCATTTTTTAGTACCAATGCTTCGTTATAGGTTAAGCCTACAAATAAAGATTTGTCTTCCCCATCTATGGGTTCAAAATAACTGGAAAGGTGTTTTTCTACATATTTTGGGTCCCTATAAACCATATCATGATTGCCCCAAACCATATGCAAGCGATTTTGTAGATGGAATTGCCGTAAAAGCTGGTACACGTTTTTATGGGCTTCAAAGATGGATTCAAAATTTATATTTTCCCATAGCTCGTCACCATCGCCCAGCTCACAGTAATTAAAACCTTCCCTGTAATAGTGGTTCAGCGCATGGAAATAAATGTTCCTGTTATTGGCAAAATCATCCGCAAAACTATTATCTCCCCTATGGCAATCACTAAAAATGATGAATTTGCTATCGGCATTAAAAGGAACAACCTTAGCATTTTTATAAGCTCTAGTAAGTCTACGGTCAGAAGACATGGGTCTGATTTTCTTTGAGTTTCAAATATAACCTACAATTGCATAAAGATTACCTTAACATTTGTCAATTGCAGATTTTGTAATTTTACAGGCTAAATTGAGACTAAGTGCCTATGGAGCAGATTTACCCTTTAGATACCCCCATGAGGCAGCTCATCAGCTTTAATAAATTATTGGAGCAGTATGAGGAGCAGCTTAATAGTGCCGACCCTTCATTGGTCCAAAGGGCTAAGTATGTGTTAGATGCCCAAAAGCCTTATCCTGAATTGCGAGAAGGATTTGAAGATTTATCGGTACTTGAGGCACGTAAAGATGTAATAGAACTACTCTTAGCAGATGTGTTTTCTGGTTTTTTAACCAAAAACGAAATAAAATCTGCTGCCATTCCTTACATGAACATTGTTTTCAATAAATCTGAACGTTTAAAGCAAATAATTGAGGATGCTGGTGAGGGTTTTGAATTAGAAATTAGAAATATGCCAGACAAACTGCAATACATTTTGCAGAGTGCGGTTATTTTAAATTTCTATTACGGTTTTAATTTGGACTTTAAGCGCCCCATGTTCTATGACATTCCTGATAAGAACGGGGTAATGCGGCATTATAGGATTTTATACAATGCCGATTTTATGGAAATTATACCAACCGAAAAGGCTAAAAAACTTACTAAAAAAGATTTAGACGGGCTGTTGGCCAATTATGATGATTTGGATTATTGGAAAACAATGATACCACCCAATAGTTTTATTGTCAAAGGCTTTGTTATTTCCAATATGTTTGATGTTACGGCAGACCACTCCATATCTGAAATTAAATCTACCTTAATTGGTACCAACAAAAGGGGTAGCGATAATTTTATGGAAGATTTTCAGGGAACCTTTCAATCACTCTTCAACAATAAAAATATTCAAGTAGGTTTTACAGGCTATAACCAAGATGCCAAACAATTTCTACGTATATATGGTAAGGGTATAAATAGTTTTATCTTAAAAGATAAAGATTTTGCGGATTGCAACACCATTCTGTGCCAAGCCAGTAATGATACCATTTTAAACGAAAAATCATATTTCGCGGTATCTAATATTAAGAAATATTATCAAGAATCTAAACAAGCACAGCCTTATAAGAATCTTTACGATCAAGGTTTTAAAAGTTGCATTCTTGCCCCAATTGCAGACGAGGGTAACCTACTGGGTGTTTTAGAGTTGGTTTCTCCTAACATTAACGATTTAAACAGCCTCAATGCTAATAAGCTAGAAGATGTTATGCCGTTTATAATTTCGGCCGTGTTGCGCTCAATAGAAGAGGAGAAAAACTTAATTGATGCCATAATACAGCATGAATGTACTACCGTACACGATTCTGTGTATTGGAAATTTCAACAAGAGGCCAAAAGGTTTATATCTCAGCAGGCCATAGGCAGACAACCGTCTTTTAAAGAAATAGTATTTAAAGACGTTTATCCGTTATATGGTCAAATAGACATCAAAGACAGTAGTAAAGAAAGAAATATTGCTATACAACGAGATTTGATGATACAATTGGCAGAAATCAAAGATGTCTTAAGTGTAGCCCATAAAACCTTGGAATTGCCTATTTATGAAGAATTGGTTTTTAGGGTGCAATCATATATAGATGAAATTAAAGATGCTTTGCATACCAATAGCGAACAAGCAATCTTTGATTTTGTACAAGAGGAAATTAACCCGGTATTCCATCATTTAAAGCGAGAAGACGGTATTTTAAACGATATGATTTTAAAATACGAAGCAAGCATAGATATGGGTACGGAATCTTACTACGACCATAGGCGCAATTATGACGAAAGCGTTACCGAGGTTAATAAGAGATTGGCGGCTGTACTGGATAAAAAGCAAGAAGAAGCCCAAGTGATGTTTCCACACTATTTTGAGAGATATAAGACGGATGGTGTAGAACATAACATGTACATAGGTAGTGCCATTGCCAATGAACGGGAATTTAACTCCCTTTTCTTGAGTAATCTAAGGTTGTGGCAATTACAGGTAATGGTAGAGATGGAAAACGTTTATTATGGTTTTAAGTCGGAATTACCAGTAAAACTAGACGTTACATCCTTAATGCTTGTTTATAGCAGTCCGTTGTCTATTCGGTTTAGGATGGATGAAAAACGATTTGATGTGGATGGCACCTATAATGCCCGTTACGAGATTATTAAAAAACGAATAGACAAATCATACATTAAGGGTACAAACGAAAGGCTAACCCAAAAAGGGAAGTTAGCTATTGTTTATAGCCAGAAAAAAGATGAACGTGAATACCTAAGGTATGTTCGTTTCTTAAAATCCAAAGGATACTTTACCAATAATATAGAAATTGTAGAATTGGAAGGTCTGCAAGGTGTTACGGGGTTAAAAGCCATACGTGCAGAAATCCTTTACCGTACAGAAGAAAGTCCGGAACAAACCTATACTTACAAAGACTTGATGGAAACCCTTAAGGCCTAAGAATTTTAAGCCTTAGGCAGGGGTAAGTTGTTCTAGAACTCGGTCTGGACCATAAAATTTTAACGCTACAAAAAACGCTATTACAGATAAAATCATACCAATCGCAAATATGGTATAGGTAAGTCTTAAGAGTTTATATTTCTTCTGTAATACAACGCCAAGATAATAGAGGTCTTTTGTAAGATTAGAATATACAAACGTTTTGTCTTTAATTAGTTCTTCAATTGCCCATTCATACTCTGGCAGCTCCATTTTATGAAAGTTTCCAAAGAAAAGTAGATTTACTTTTTTCTGTTTTACATCTTCCTTTGTAAACTCTCCACTGGTAACATTTGGCCTTGTGGCTAAAATGGCAAATATCATGGAAACAATACTAAATACCACAAATATTAGCGTAGGATAAACAAGATAATCATTGGATGGATTGTCTAGTTTTGGAATTAAATTGGCCAATACCAAAGAGATAATAATGGCGTTGACCGATAGTAGTATGTTTGCTTTAGTATCGGCAATATCACTTAATTTAAGGTGGTTACGCATGGTAACGCGGAACATGGTCTGTATACCCCTTTCTGGACTTTCGTTTTTAAACTTCGCCTTTAATTGTTCTTTCTTAGCCAGTTTTTTTTCGTCCTTCTTCCGTTTTACTAGCTTTTTAATGTTCTTATCCTTTCGTTCTTGCCAGTTTTGTTTGGCATAGTCCGTATAATAATAATGCTCTGAGCGGAACATTTTAATATTTTCTTCGCGCCATTCAGATGGGGTGTAATGTGCAATTCCAAGACGGGAAAGTTCCATTCGTAATAGCTCGGTAGTATCTGGGTAGCTTTTTTGCCCTAAATGGGAGGCATCTGCATCACGTATAATTTCTTCTTCCAAGTTTTTAGGCTCGTAATTACGTTCCGTAGCTAATATGTATTGGCAAATGGCATCAACGGTATCTGAGTCTACTTTTTCTTTTAGAAGAAATTCCTTGGCTATTTCACAACTAACTTTTTCGTGATCATCAACACTTTTTGTGTAGCCGGTATCATGGAACCAAGCAGCCAAAATAAGTTTTTCTTTAACTGAATCTTCTGTTTTGTAATGCGCTAGCAACTCCTTTATGCTCTCTACTACTCTTTGTGTGTGTCTTAGATTGTGATAAAGAAAATTGGGATCCAGTTCATGGGTCAATAAATCTGTAACAAACGTTTCTGCTTTTTGAAGGATTTGCGACATAGTTGTATATTGAAGTGTGTAAATTACGAAAAAAAGCACGCTTAGCTTACCTATGAAAAAATTATACTTGACCCTTTTAATAGTGTTTATTGTAACTAGTTGTGCCACATATCGTTCCAAATATGCGGCGGGTTATACAGATAAGCCTATATCCGTAGATAAAGAAATTGCCCATACGTTTTACTTGATTGGCGACGCAGGAAAATCGCCCATGGGAGACCTAAATCCCGTACTTAAAGCTTTTAAGAAAAGATTAACGCAGGCATCGGAAAATAGCACGGCCATCTTTTTAGGAGATAATATTTATCCCGCAGGATTGCCAGATCCACAAGATTCTACCATCGCATATTTAACGGCTAAAAATCATTTAGATGCCCAGTTGGCCACTTTAGCGGATTTTAAGGGTAAAAAAATGTTTATTCCGGGTAATCATGATTGGTATACCGAGGGTTTAAAAGGTCTAAAAAGAGAAGAAAACTATATTGAAGAAGCATTAGATAGCAAGGAAGTTTTCTTTCCTGAAAATGGCTGTCCTATAGAAGAGGTAGAAATAAATGACCAAGTGGTTGTAATAACAATAGATACAGAGTGGTATTTGGTTAATTGGGACAGGCACCCAACAATAAACGACGAATGTGATATTAAAGATCGTGAACAGTTTTTATTGGAATTAGAAGATGCCATAAAAGATAACAGGGATAAAACTACCATAATAGCACTACACCATCCAATGTATACCTATGGCTCTCATGGAGGCCAGTTTTCCTTTAAACAGCACTTAAAAGCTACCTCAAAATTACCGCTACCAATAATTGGTAGTTTAATAAACGTGCTTAGAAGAACCTCTGGTGGGTCACCTGCGGATCAAAGCCACAAACGCTATAATGAACTTAAAAAACGTATTGTAACCTTGGCACAATATTCAGATAAAGTAATATTTGCGTCTGGCCATGAGCACACTTTGCAGTACATAGTTGAAGAGAATATTCCGCAAATAGTTAGTGGTTCTGGCGCTAAAAACGGATATACGAGATTGTTAAATGGAAGTAAATTTTCTACCGGTAGCAAGGGTTATGCAATATTAGAGGTATACACAGACGGTTCTAGCAAGGTAGATTTTTATGGGGCGGAAACACCAGAAGAGAAACACCTGTTTAGCAGTTTGGTACTACCGCCAGATAGACAGTATTTTTCTTATGATGGAGATGAGGACTTTCCAGCTTATGTAACGGCTTCTGTTTATACGGAAGAAGAAGTAGAAAAAACCGGATTTTACAAAGCAATTTGGGGAGAGCGCTACAGAAAATATTATGCTACAAAGGTAAAGGCGCCTACTGTAGAAATAGATACTTTATATGGTGGTTTGGTGCCGGTAAGAAAAGGCGGGGGGCATCAATCTAAATCATTACGATTAGAAGCAAAAGACGGTAGGCAGTATGTTATGCGTGCGTTACGTAAAAGTGCAGAATTGTATCTGCAAGCTTTAGCCTTTAAAAATGATTATGTTATTGGCGAGTTTGAAAACACATTAACAGAAGATATACTAGCCGATTTTTACACAGGTTCTCACCCCTATGCACCGTTTACTACTGCAGAACTTTCAGATGCGGCCAATTTATACCACACCAATCCAAAATTATTTTACGTGCCCAAGCAGGCGGCATTGGAAGATTTTAATTCAGAATTTGGAGATGAATTATACATGATTGAAGAACACGTATCAGAGGGGCACGATATTCCCAGTTTTGGTTATGCGGAAAAAATAGAAAGCACGGATGATTTAATTGAAAAGTTGAGAAAGGATGAAGAGTATAAATTAGATACCGATAGCTACGTAAGGGCTAGACTTTTTGATATGTTAATTGGAGATTGGGATAGACATAATGATCAGTGGCGTTGGGCACAATTTAAAACGGAGAATGGAGATAAAATCTTTAAACCCATACCTAGAGATCGAGACCAAGTTTTTTCTATAATGGGAGATGGGGCCTTAATGTCCGTTGGTACCAAAATAATTCCAGGATTACATCTTTTTGAAGGTTTTAAAAAGGAATTTACAAGTGTAAAAGGTTTTAACTCTAGCCCTAAAACCTATGCTTTGGACATGGCATTATTGTCAGAAACCACTTTAGGTCAATGGGAGGAGCAAGCACGCTTTTTACAGAAAAATATTGATGAAAAGGTTATAGATAAAGCCTTTCTAAGTTTTCCTGAAGAGGTAAGAGATGAAACCGTGGTAAAAATTAAAGAAACCCTGCTTGCTCGTAAAAAGAATTTGTGGCACACGGCAAGGGAATACTTTAGGGTCCTAAATAAATATAGCGTGGTAACCGGTACGGATAAAGATGATTATTTTGTTATACAAGCCTTACCGGATAAAAGATTGTCTGTAAAAGCATTTCGGATAAAAGGAGGGGAGAAAAAGGATTTGTTTTTTGATAAGGTCTATGATCCGGAATATACAAAAGAGGTATGGGTTTATGGTCTGGATGATGACGATGTTTTTGAAATAAATGGTAAGGGTGGCGCAATAAAACTTAGACTGGTTGGGGGTCAAAATAACGATATCTATAAGATTGCTGAAGAGGCCAAGGGAGTTCATGTATACGATTTTAAAACCAAAAAGAACACCTATGACGAAGCATTTGGCGGTAGCATAAACAAAATAAACGATTATGAAACCAACACCTACCAATTCATGAAAATAAGGGCTAGTACCAATCAATTATTGCCCACTATTGGTTACAATCCAGATGATGGTGTTAAAATTGGTTTAACCAATACGTATACTTACAATGGGTTTAGACAAAACCCGTTTACCCAACAACATACATTAAACGCTGCATTCTATTTTGCTACCAGCGGTTTTGAGTTGGGTTACACCGGTGAATTTCAGAATATTTTAGAAAACGTAAACTTAGAAGTTTCAGGACAATTTACCAGCCCCAACTTTACCCGAAACTTCTTTGGTTTTGGTAACGACACGGAAAACCTTGATGATGACCTTGGGCTAGATTATAATAGGGTAAAATTACGTACAATAGCCCTGTCTCCAGCTATGGTCTGGCGGGGAGATTTGGGCTCTAAGGTTAGATTAGGTGTAGCTTACGAGGATCTTGAGGTAGAAGAGTCTGAAAACCGTTTTGTTAACGAATTTTACGTTGCCAACGGCGCAGAAAACACACAACAGTTTTTAGGTTTGGAAGGGGAATATGCGTACGCCAATACGGATAATGAAGCTTTCCCTACTATGGGTATGGCATTTAGTCTTGTTGGTGGGTATAAGGCCAATGTTTCAGAATCTGGAAAAACTTTTGGTTATATAGTGCCTAAAGTATCTTTTGACCATAGGATTTCATCTGGCGGACATTTAGTACTAGCTACGGAGTTTAAAGGGCATTTTAATATTGGTAATGGGTATGAATTTTATCAAGGAGCAACTCTAGGGGCTAGTAATGGTTTAAGAGGCTATCGTTTTCAACGTTTTACTGGAAAAACAGCCTATTACCAAAAAACGGATTTACGGTTGAGTTTTAGAAAAAGGAGAACCAGTATTTTGCCGGTAACGCCTGGCTTGTTTGCAGGTTTTGATTATGGTAGGGTGTGGAACCCAGGCATAAGTTCTAACACCTGGCACAACTCTTACGGTGGTGGCTTCTTTTTAAATGGTTCTGATTTAATCTCGGCCAATTTAAGCTTATTTAACAGCGAAGATGGGCTGCGTTTTGCATTTGGTCTGGGTTTTGGTTTCTAGAGCCTTAATTAAGTTGAAATTTATATAGGTTACCACCCATGCCGTGACTTTTTTCATCTGAAATCAGCAAGGTATTGGTGTCATAAAAAATAACTGATTCTAGTTGAGACCTAGTGCCAAGGTCTAATTTGGTAGTAGTTCCTTTTGTAAAATCGTCCAAGGTAAAGTCTGTAATTATCCAAACAAAACCATAGCTAAGTAATGCTATCTTTTTTCCATCTGCGGAAATATCCGCACTGGTAATAGAACAGGTGCCGGCATCTTTACAGGTATTCCAGGTAGTTACCAAAGTAGCTTCATATTCTCCCTTACTATCTGGCACTTTAAACACAAAAGTTTTGCCATCATAGGGTCTAGCTCTATTCTTAGTAATGATATAGAGTGAATTTCCCCAGTGAAAAAAAGCTTCAGCATCAAAATGCCTATCTTTTTTCTTAGCGGGTATTTCCTTTTGGTTTGGGTAACTAAATTCTATTTTTTCAGCATCTATTTTGTCTCCAGGCTCCGTCTCGGGATTTGGTAATTTGTAGATTACTAAATCGTCCCTATCACTATAATTATTGCCAAAATCGCCAATGTATAAATTACCAGCGGTGTCTTTTGTTAAATCTTCCCAGTCGTGATTTTTGGCGTTTTTAACCTCAAACTCTTTGGTTATTTTACCAGATAATTCTATTTGGGTAATATCATCCTTGTTGCCACTATCCTCTATTAACCAAAGCTTATCGCCATAAAGGGCCATGCCGGAAGTTTCTTTTAAATTAGAAGGCAGGTCTGCTATAACCTCTAAATTGCCAGTGTTTTGGCAGTTAACAACGGTTATACTAAATACAAGTAAAGAAAAAAGCTGTTTAACCATCTAACATGTTTTAATGTTAAAGTTAAACAGCTTCAATTAGAACAAGTCTATAATTGTTGTTAGATTTTTTATAATCTTTAAATTATTCTACTTTCATTTTAATATTATCTACAAGAAATTTCCCTAAATCCCTTCCTTGTTTTACACCAACCTCTACAGCGGCCCGGTAATGTATGCCACCGTACATACGACTTATAGCAGCTTCATCTGCGGCAGCGTTAAAAGAGGTAAAAGAGCGTACAGGTAACCCATAGGGTATTTCGGTATCGTCATCAAATGCAAAATTATCGCCATAGATACTGGTTAAAACGGTGCCGGCAGCACCAGAAACCACACTATGGCCACTAGTGTACTCTGGGAAAGGAGGGGTTTGTAATACGGGTACCCAAGCCTCATCAAAATGTTCGTTAATTAATGTTTCTGGTCTTATTAAGTTGCTTCTATACTTTTCATCCCAGCAGCTAATAAATCCATCTGCAATAGCCAAGGATGTTTTGGTGTAAGTATGCACGGTTTCTATTAAATTGGCCTTACTTTTTCTAGCGGCTATCTTGGCGATTCCAATCCAGTGTGCCCCAGGGGTTATTTTTTTTGTGGCAAACATAAGGTGTCCTCTAGTAACCGAAACATAGGGGTTACAATCCCAAAATTTGGCAATGGCCACCTCTTCAGAGTCGTCTCCCTTTGCGGTTATTTCATTACTAATATCATAAACTTCTTTAACCTCTTTGTAAAAATCACTCCCTTCTTCCATGGAAAATGGTGGTGGCGGAACCGGTTTAAATTGGGCAGCACTATCTATAACAAAAGGTCTAATCTTGTTCCAGTGTGGTTCTATGCCATCCATATAAGCTGGTGGGGTGGGTTGCCAACGGGTAGGGTCATCAGAATCTACCGTAAACTTGGGCATGGTACGGGTTTGGTTGTAATTGTCTTTATTCATCCACTCCGTGATATGTTTTGCAACACTAAGCCCATAATCTTTTGAAGCAAAAAACTCCTTTTCGTTTTGGTTTTCCCATTGCGTGTAAAGACTGTCAATCAAAACATCATACTTAGCTTCGGAAAAAATTAATTGTTTACCTAGTTGCATATGTGCTATTAAAGCTGCTAAGTCATAATTAAGGTGCTCTGTAGAATTTGGTTCTGGTATGGCGTTCAAATCGGTTAATTGCCCAGCTAGGGATATATAGCTAGAATCGTTTTTAGCCAAAATCTCATAAGCAGCTATGTTAGGGTAGGCAAAAATACGGCTGGCTACTGGTGGTGAAAAGATATCGTGAATCATGATTTCAGTTACCTTATCAACGGAAGCGTGATAATCTTCTGGGGAAATGGATATGGGTTTCTTGTCTGTGTTACATGCAGATAATAAAATTGCAAAAAGCACAAATAGCGTTAACTTATTCATTCTGAAATTTATTGTTGTGGTCATAATTGATAAGAAACAAAAATAACATAAGAAACCTAAATAGCGTTAACAGAGGTGAGAAGTATTTAGTTAAATAGGATTTGTGTTAGGTAAACCCGCTTAATGCTCTAAATATTTAGAAAATGACAATTCATTTTCTGTTTTTTTTAAAGACCTGTATATTTACCAGAATATATTTTAACTATTCTCATAAATGATCGGAATCATCTCTTTTGTAGCATTTACCTCAATTGTTGCAATTATTGCCTATATGGCTACAAGGTCTACGGACGAAAAAACCTCGGATGGTTATTTTTTAGGTGGTAGAAGTTTAACGGCTGGCGTAATAGCGGGATCGTTATTACTTACCAATTTGTCCACGGAACAAATTGTAGGTTTAAACGGAAGTGCTTATAAAGATGGTTTGTCCGTTATGGCTTGGGAAACACTTGCCGCAATCTCAATTGTAGTTACGGCCATATTTTTATTGCCAAGGTATTTAAAAAGTGGACTAACTACGGTACCACAGTTTTTAGAAGACCGTTTTGATGGCACTACAAAAACCATTACTTCTGCGTTATTTTTAACGGGTTATGTAGTTGTGTTGTTACCTGTTATCTTATATTCTGGATCTGTTGCTATAAGTGGTATGTTCAATATACCAGAAATGTTAGGGGTTTCTGAGAAAACAGGTCTTATTATTTGTATATGGGGTATAGGTATTATTGGTTCTATTTATGCTGTTTTTGGAGGATTAAAGGCAGTTGCCGTTTCTGATAGTATTAATGCGGTAGGTCTTTTAATAGGTGGAATGTTAATTCCTGTTTTTGGGTTAATGGCCATAGGAGATGGTAGTGTTTTTGATGGTCTGGATACATTGGTTTCTGCAAATCCGGAACGTTTTGATAGTACAGGGAACAAGGGGCAAGAGGTGCCTTTTGCAACTATTTTTACCGGTATGATGCTGGTACAGATGTTCTACTGGGGAACAAACCAACAAATTATACAACGAGCGCTTGGTGCTAAAAATTTAGCCGAAGGACAAAAAGGTTTGTTATTGGCATCGTTCTTAAAAATATTAGGCCCTTTAATCTTGGTGTTGCCAGGCATGATAGCCTATCATTACTTTGACGGTAATTTAGCTAGTAGTGATATTGCCTATCCAGAATTGGTACGTGCTGTATTGCCAGATTATTTGGTTGGTTTCTTTGTGGCTGTTTTGTTTGGAGCCATATTAAGCTCTTTTAATAGCGTTTTAAATAGTTCTGTAACCTTGTTTGGTATAGATATTTACAAGCAGCACATTAACAAGGAAGCTTCTGAAAATACCGTTGTTAAATACGGAAAGATTTTTGGTGTTTGTTTGGCCTTGTCTGCCATGCTCATTGCGCCATTAATTGCTAATGCCGGTAGTTTGTTTAGCTATTTACAAGAGATAAATGGCATATACAGCATTCCAATTTTTACCATTATTGTAATTGGTTATATGACCAAACGTGTACCTGCGGTAGCGGCCAAGATTGCTATAGTTGCCGGTAGCGTTATGTATATTATTAGCCAATTTATAATGAAGCCCCACTTTATTGAGAAGGCGCTTGATAACGCAAAAGCAACTGGCATTACAGATGCAGATGCGCTACACATGGTAGAGACAGAGGCATATCCGCACTACCTGCACGTAATGGCCATCTTATTTCTATTGAATTCTGGATTAATGCTGTTAATAGGTAAACTTAAACCCTTAGCTACACCTTATGTGCAGGAATACAGTAAACAAGTAAATATTACGCCGTTTAAATATGTTAAGCAGTTTGGTGCAATAATTTGTATAATCGTGATTGCTATATATTGGTATTTTGCTAAGTAATAACAGCGTTAAATTACCTTTTAAAGGCTATTTTTTATTCAATGGCAAATAGACTTCTGTTTGCCATTTCATTTCATCACCACCAAAATTAGGATTGTTGTAAAATACCTCAATGGGTAATTCTAACACATCAATTTTGTTTTCATTCGCGTAATCAATCAACTTATACCAAGCTCTGTCCGAGGTTATATAGTTTCCATTGTAAACAGCTTTTAAACCATTTCTGCCAAAAAATGTTCTAAATTCAATTTCTGGGTGGCTAGGTAGCAAGTCTGTTTGTATAACAGGAAAACAAAACTTAAAAGAAAGTGTATCCTTAATTTGATTCCATTCCGTCACTTCCAAAAAAGGAGTGCCGTTGAGCTCAACATTATTTTCTAATAGAAAATCAGTTAGTAAAGGATAGTCTCTCATTATACCTTTAGCTTTTTCTCTTTGAGCTGTTTTTAAATTTGTACAAGCACAAAAAGTTGTTTCTACGCTTTCTTTCCCTATAATCGTTACTTTGAAATTTTTGATATGATCATTGATCATATGACCGAATTCAATTAATGATTTTCTTGTTCTTTTTTCAAAATTTGTGTCTTCAAATGGAATTTTAAGTTTGTTATGCAAACTGTTATTCTGGTCTTTAGCGTATACGGTAACTTTTGAGAGAGAATCATTGATTTTTTCTATGTTCCAATTAAAAATAAAAGTAGAATCATTATAGGATATTTTCTGCGTTAAATTCGTTACATCAGCTTGATCAATTAATTGAGATTGTTTTTGTAACGCTGACCAGCCTTTTATTGTTTGGCTTATTGCCCCGGGAAAAGTTTTTACTTCAAAATTTACTTGATAGTCATATTTTTTTATGAATAAATACCAAATCAAGCTTATTATTAGAGCAAAGGCTAGATATAAAAAAAACTTTTTCATTTTATCTATTGCTTATTTATATGGTATATGAGTGCTTTACTATTGTTGAAAGTCACCAATAAATATGGTTTCTGATTCAAATGGATTATGGATAAATGCCTTACTGATTTATTACTTAAATCTAACCCAAGCTTATGACTAGGAATAATGGTATCATTAGTTATAAGTGCCCCACTAAAAGAACCAAATCTTCCATGGTAAGGTTTTACTCCAAAGTAGTTTCCACCTGCCAAGATATCTTGTTTGCCATCATTGTCAAAATCATATTTTACAAAGGCTTTTATAGGTGCTGTTTGTAGTACAGGTGAAAAGGGTTTAAACGAAAACCTACCGTTATCATTTTCTAAGTATCCAGACCGTAGTTCTTGAACCTGAAATATCTTTGCCATTTCTAGTTGCTCCCGAGTTAAAATCTTATCAATAGATTTTCCGGCAAACGAAGAATAGGAATTGAATTTCTTTTTTAAACTTACCAACTGAGAAGAAAGGGTGTTAAAGTCATCTATTGGATAGTATTCTCCGTTATGCATTTTACATATAATAGTCTCTGTTTTACCATTGGCATCAAAATCCGAATAGTACATTTTTAATGGCTCTTTATCTGTGGCGTTAAATTTGCTATTACTTCCCCAGTTACCAAGCAAATAATCTAAATCACCATCCTTATCTATGTCAAAGGGAATTATTACTTGCCATAGTCCATTTAATGGCTTGTCTAAAACCATTACTTTTTTAAATATTCCGTTATTGTTTTGAAAAAACGTTGGTTGCATCCATTCACCAACTACAATTAAATCACTTTTACCATCATTATTAAAATCTGTCCAAATAGCATTTGTTACCATACCTATCTGGGAGAATGTACTTGTTTGTACTGATTTCAAATTTCCATTGACATTTTCATACAAAATAGAATTCGGAGATTTTCCGAAGTAATTGGTAATAGACTGGTTCCCTACAAACAAATCTAAATCCCCGTCGCTATCGAAATCATTTTCAATAACAATAGAGGTATTGTAATAGGAACTTGGTATGTCCTTAGAATTAAAAATTGAGTCCTGCTTTATATAGTAAGAATTTGTTAACGGCTTCATTTTACCAAAAAAGTCGCCACCACCGGATGCAATGAATAAATCATTTACCTTGTCTTGATTAAAGTCCGCGATAACAGCACTTATATCTTCTTTAATTGAATCCTTGGAAATTTCAGGTAGTTTCAATTCTACATAGAAGCTATCTTTTTGAACATAAATTTTGGAAGGTTTGTATTTAGAACCTCCAAAAAAGATATCTTCTTTTCCATCTTGATTCAAATCACCAATCGCTAATGCCGGCCCCTGGTCACCCATCAAATGAGGAATTAATTTTTGGCGCGTAAAATCGATATAATTATCCTCCTCGTGTTGAAAATCCACTCCTAGATTATTCTCTGATAATTCAAAAACACTCTTAGGATTAGGCCTGAAAACATTGTAATTAAACGTCACATTGTTTTGAGGTTCTATTGTTAGCGTTTGGTTTGTTTTTACGTTGTAAAGTGATTGATAGGTGTTATTTGGCCATATTATTTTTAAGGAATCTATTTTTTTGGTTTCATCATATCCAAAATGTATAATAGGTTCTGACGAAGCTTGAAAACCTCTTGAAGGGAACAATTCTTTATATTGCAAAGTTCCATTGCTATAAGACAATACTTTACTTCCTATACCGTAAGAATTGGGAGACTTGTATTTAAGTTTTATTTTTAAATAGTTCTTTTCAATAATCTTGTTTTCATAAATGCTACTTGTAGCATCTAAGTTATTCGTAATTAAATCCAAGTCCCCGTCGTTGTCAAAATCGGCATATGCTGTAGCGCCTGATATCAAAGAGTCATTAGGGATCCAAGTTTTAGATTTATTTTCAAATTTCAGATTTTTGGCTCCTTTAAAAATATAGTTGGGTACAGACCCATTAGGCATAAGGTCTAAAGCTTTTTTATCCACTAATTTGGTGGTGTTTATTTTATTTTTGATTTGGTCATTTGACACAAAGTTGATGTAATCTAGATCATTTGGTCTTTTTTTAATCCCATTTGAAATGAATATGTCTTGTTCTCCATCTAGGTTATAATCGCCAAAAAGAGCACTCCAGCTCCAATCTGTTGCCGCAACACCACTTAATAGAGCTGTTTCTGCAAAGGGGGCATCTTGTCTATTGATAAAAAGCATATTTCTAGAGTATTGGTAATGATAACCAAATCGTTCTACACGTAAACGTTGTGTTTGGAAGTCATCTGATCCCTCGGTTGATTTTAAAATTTTTTCATCTTCGGGCAACATGTCTAGAGAAATAATGTCTGGCCATCCGTCATGATTAAGGTCTGCTACGTCATTTCCCATTGAGAATCTGGAGGTGTGGCCAAAATATTGTCTCAATGATTCTTTAAAAGTTCCATCCCCATTATTTAAATAATAATAATCATCTTCATGAAAATCGTTTCCAACAAAAATATCCGGGTATCCATCAAGATTAAAATCAGCCACGGCTAATCCTAAACCATATCCATTGACTCCGCCAAAGATTCCAGCCTCCTCGCTTACATCTATAAATTTCCCATTAACGTTTTTAAGTAACTTATCTCCGGTTTGAGAGTTTCTTTTTTTTCTTATTTCAGCGTTACCGTATGATTCCGTTGTATGCACAGCATGATTTAATAAGTATAAATCCAAATCACCATCCAAATCATAATCAAAAAAGGCTGCAGAAGAGCTAAAGCTGTCTAGGTCTAAACCAAATGAAGCTGATTTTTCCGTAAACGTAGGTACTTCCGTACCATTATTAATATATAGTTCATTATGACCTTGAAATCCATTAATTCCTACCACTGCACAAACATAGATGTCTAACAAACCATCTCCGTTTACATCAGCCATTGTAGAACCAGTGTTCCAGCTGCTATGACCTTCAATTCCAGCTTGGGTACTAATGTCTTCAAACTCTAAATTTCCTTTATTTAAATATAGTTTGTTTTTAACCTGATTGCCCGATAAGAAAATATCTGGTAAACCATCATTATTTATATCCCCAACACTTACTCCACCACCGTTGTAAAAATATAGATAGTCTAAAATATTTACATCCTTGGTTTCTTTTAAAGTGTTGCTAAAATTTATACCTGTTGCTTCGCTATTTTTTAAGACGAATAGCCTTTTCTCTTTGCTACATCCAAAGCAAATAACTGTTATTAACCCTAGAAATAATTTCCTAATCATTGACCCGATGAATAGTTGGTTCATTATTGTTGATTACGGTGATAATAAATCGATTATTGAATTTATCTTTAATTGGTTTAATTTCTTTTATTTCACCTTTAACAAAAAATCCACTTTGTTGATAGTTTTGCCATTTGAAATTCATTTTGCCATCTCCTAAAAGTACATTACCGAAACTAGCATCCAATCTAGAATATTGTGGCTTAAAATCATAGTTGTTACCACCCATTAGAAGGTCGATATTACCGTCTGAATTTAAATCCATACAAGAGATTGCACATGTACATGACAGTTGTGCCCTAGCGGGTAAGTTTTTTATAGTAAAATTTCCGTGTCCATCATTAATGGCAACTACACTATACGGTGTTATAACTTCTTTGATAATAGAATTTTTTACAATTTCAGTTGGAAAAAGTTCTTCTAGGGAATTTTTCGCATAAATCGATGCTTTTAAGTTTTGTTTTTTAAGCTTAACCATCTGCGTAGTTAATTCTTTCTTTTGATGAATAGGATAGTCTTTATTCCCTTCTGATAATGTCATTATTTGTTCGATTGTTCCATTGTTATCAAAATCATTGATATAAAGTTTCATTGGTTGTTGAATGCTTGGCTTGTAATGTATGTTAGCGCCATGGTTGCCCAAAACCAAATCAATGTCACCATCTTTGTCCAAATCCTTAGCATCTACGGATAGCCACCATCCACTTAAGCTATCTAAGCCTGATTCAATTTTTTTTAGTCTTCTGCCAGTGTTTTGAAAAATTTTTGGTGTACCCCAATCAGAAACAGTTATTAAATCTGATTTTTGATCTCCGTCTATATCTATCCATAGGGCATCTGTAATCATCCCTGCGTTGTTTATATCGTAAACTATCCTATCCGTAGCTTGCTCAAAATTTCCATCACCTTTGTTAATTAAGAATAAATGCTTGGGGTTTATTCCATAAATGCCAGTTACGTTTCTAGATCCTATAAATAAATCTTCTTTTCCATCATTGTCAATATCATAAGGTGCTATTACAGAAATATTATCATAAGTTGATGGCAATGTGGTTTTTGATTTCTTGAAATTTCCCATGCCATCATTAAAATAAAGTCGCAATAAGTTATTTTGTTTGTTGCCAATTTCATTGCCTCCAGATCCTACTATTAAATCGATATAACCATCATTGTTAGCATCAAAAAAAGCAGCGGATGTATCTTCAAAAAATGAGTCAAGTTCAAAATCTTTGTTTTTTTTAGGTAGTAAATTGCCGTTGCCTGTGTGTATATAGAGGGTGCCGGGGCTGTTTTTACCACCACCGATGAAAAAATCAACATTTCCATCATTATTAACGTCTCCAACTGTTAATGTAGGTCCTTCTTGTGAGAGTAGTTGGTTTATTAAACCTTCTTGGTCAAAATCATTATAATTATTTTCCCTATGGGTTTCCAGTTTCTTATTGGCTAACTCAGTTAATAGGGTTTTGGAATATTTTGGTTTTTGAATAGAATAATTAGCTTCAGCTTTATTTATATTTAAAGTGAGGGTTTGATTGGACGGTATTTTAGTAATAAGTTGAGTTTTGTCATCTGGCCAAATTACTCTTACAGAATCTATCTGTTTTGCTTTTCCAAGGCCCAATGTCATAACATAATCCATTGAAGATTGGAAGCCCCTAAATGGCATTAATTCTTGAGTAATTAAATTATCCTTTGTATATATTTTTATTTTAGTGCCAATTGCAAAAGGATTTGTTTTAGAACCTATAAACTTTAATTTAATGTAATGGTTTTCTGTTGTCTCCGTGCTGTTGTTTTTATAAATAAAAGAATCCATATTAACATTATTAACGACTAAGTCTAAATCGCCATCGTTATCTAAATCTCCATATGCAGATCCATTGGACATACTTGCCATGTCTAATCCCCATTTTTTATTAGCGTTTGCAAATGTTAGGTCTCCATTGTTTCTATATGCAAAATTGGGTTGAGGTCTAATAGGCATTTTGGCGATGATAGAATCTACCGACTCCTTTTTTCCGGTTAAAGCCATTTTTTGGATTATCTCATTAGCTAAAAAATCCACAAAGTCCAAATCGGTTAGGTCATGGTTTATTCCATTTGTTATGTATATATCCCTAAGACCATCGTTATCCATATCAAACAATAGTCCGGCCCAACTCCAATCGGTTGCATCTACACCACTATAATAGGCAATTTCAGAAAAGCTGCCATTACCGTTATTTAGTTGTAGGGTATTTTGTATGTACTGTTGGTAGAAGTCTTTACTTTGTTTTAGTTTATAAACATTATAGGGCTCAAATTCCATTACAGATTTTACCCTTTGTTCTGCCTCTGGTAGCATATCTGTAATAAAGATGTCAGAATTACCGTCATTATTGATGTCAGCTATGTCAACTCCCATAGCTGATAAACTTAAATGCGAAGTATACTGTTCTATTTCCTCGTTGAATGTGCCATCTTGCTGGTTTATATATAGATAGTCCCTTTCATAAAAATCATTAGAAACGTAAATATCTGGATACAAGTCATTATTAATATCAGTTACCATAACTCCTAGTCCAAAACCTATAAGACTTCCATAAATACCTGCTTGTTCACTAACGTCAATAAACTTACCGTTATCATTTCTTAAAAGCATGTCTCCTACACCTTTAAAAATACTGGGAACGCCCTCCCAGTCTTGTGCTCTTACCTCTCTTTGTGCGGCGTAACCTAGACTACTAACTGGTATATTGCTATTATTTAAAATGTAAGCATCAAGGTCACCGTCTTTATCATAATCAAAGAAGGACGCATGTGTAGAAAAACCTGTATGAGCCAAATTATATTCGTTTGCTTGTTCTTTAAAAGTTGGAAAACCAGTTTTGGAATCTATTCCTTGATTTATATACAAATCATTATCATGGTTGTTTCCTTCCATATTGCCTGCATTACTCACGTAAATATCTAATAAACCGTCTGCGTTAATATCTACCATGCAAACCCCTGTAGACCATGGCTTGCTGCCTTCTACCTTAGCTTCTTTTGTAATATCTATAAAGGAAAAATTTCCTTTGTTAATGTAAAGCTTATTTGGCACCATATTGCCCGTAAAATATATATCCGATAGTCCATCATTATTGACATCTCCAATTGCAACACCCCCTCCATTATAAAAATTCCGGTATTTAAAGATGTTGAAGTTTTCCTGATTCTCTACAATATTAACAAAGTCAATGCCTGTCTGTTCTTTATTTAAAAGGCTAAATAATTTGTTTTGTTCGGGTTGATTTTGTGAAGAATCGTTGTTTTTTTTACAGCTTAACATGTTAGCTATGAGTATAAAACAGAATAAGGTTACTATGGACTTGTTCATAAAATATTATAGGAAAAATGGAAGAGAAAGTTATGAATGATAAAAGGTAAAAAAAAGGAAATATTCGTTAAAAATGAAATAATTTGACGGCATAAAAAAGCCCCGACATTATTGTCAGGGCTTTTGAATTAGTTAAATAATTATTTAGTAACCTGGGTTCTGAACTAAATTAGGGTTAGCTAAAAGTTGAGCAGGGGGGATAGGTAATAATGCTCTTGTAACATCTGATGCAGGTTTTAGATAACGTTCTTGACTATAAACTCCAAAACGAATCTCATCATTTCTTGCCCACATTTCATCGTATAATTCTCTACCTCTTTCTTCTAATAAGTCTGCTTCCGAAACAGAGGTTAAGGGAGATGCGCCTCTTATTTCTCTCAATTCGTTAACTAAAGCAGTTGGGTCTCCGCCACTTCTCATAATTGCTTCCGCTTTCATAAGATGTGCGTCTGCATAGCGGAAAACTACTAAATGAGTAGCAAAAACCCCATTTTTAGGATTCCATTTTACAACTCGGATTCCAGTTCTTTCGTTGTTATTGATAATGCTAGGATTTCCATCGTTATCAACTTGATTACGTGTAAATACAAGTGGATTGTCTGCACGATCAGTTAAGGGTGCACCACTTTCTGAATATTGTTGTCCAATTAAAAATCCATTACCAACGTTGGAATCTACTAAATCTGTATCGGTAGCAGCCGGAGGTACACCACCTCTTCGTTCTTCTTGACCGTCTAAAGGGTTTCCATTTGCGTCTAAACGGTTTTGGTTTTCATCTCCTTCGAATGTATCATAAAAACTTGCAAGTGTGCTAAAGCCATTCCAACCACCAGTACTCTGAGTAAAGGAATTGTAATGCAACCCTTTATGTGTTCTTGGCCCTAAATCAGCATTATCAAAAGCTAATACGGTTTCGGTATCTGGAGTGTCCAAGAAAATATCGAAGTAACCTTCTTGTAACTGATAACCATCAGAAGCAATCTCATCTACTAATGAAACCACAGCATTCATATCCGCAGCATCAGGAGAAGAACCAAGATATACATGCTTGTTCAACAACACTTTAGCTTTTAGATATCTCGCTGCAGCCTTACTGGCCCTGCTATTAGCTTCTCCACTAGCGGCCAATGTAGCAGGTAAGTTGCTAATGGCTGTATCAATATCCGAAATGATAAAGTCAATTGCCTCCTGACCAGTAAGAACTACGGGTAACTCACCTGAAGGAAGTGAAGTATCTCTAAATGGTACTTGACCATATAAATCTAAAATCACCCACATGCTCAGCGCTCTAATAAAGCTAGCATCTCCAATATCCGTTGGACTTGGGTTACTTCTTGAATCAAGTATTTGTGATGCTGTAAGTTGTGTGGCATTCCAATTACCAAAGGTTGGAGCAATAAAGTTATGGTCTGGTGCCCAAGTATGTTGGTGCAAACTAGACCATTGTCCATTGTCACCCCAGTCTGTTCCTCTAGTTGGAATAATAAATTCTCTTGAAGTTACCTCTGCAAAAGCATAATAATCTGCTTGAGTAGAGAATTGACCTGCAACTGTTCTATATAAATCGTCTGCTGCCGACTTTGCATTAGCAACTCCTTGAAACCCTTCGTCTATAATGGAGTCGGTTTCTTCTATTTCCAAGTCTGTACAAGAAACAAACCCTATAGCCGAGGTTAAGGCTAAAGCGTATATTTTAAATATATTTTTTTTCATTTCTAACATTTTTTTATTTAAAACGAGGCGTTTATGCCAAATGTAACAGTTCTTGGGTTGGGGAATGAAGTCCAATCTATACTTCTAGAAGGAAGTGCAGATAAACCAATGGTTCCCGTATTTACTGTTACTTCTGGATCTAAGCCAGAATAATCAGTTATCAAAAATAAATTTTGACCCGTTAATGAAAGTCTTAAAGATTTAAGAGCTCCTTCACCGCTTAGTGGTACGTTGTATCCAATAGATGCATTCTGTAACCTTACAAAATCACCTTTTTCAAGGAATCTAGTTGAAACATCAGCAGAAGCTCCTGGTGCGTCTCCACTTGTTAATAGATTGGTTGTTACGTTTCTGGAGTTCGTTATAGATCCCGAGGTAAATAAACCATTGGCAGTATTATTATATACAGAAAAACCAAACTGACCTGCAAAATAGGTGGCAACATCCCAATTACCTACGTTTAAATTAAGGGATAAGCCAGCTGTAACATCTGGTAGGCCATCTTCACCAACAAATTTTTTGTCTTGGAATACATCACCTACACCATCTCCATTAACATCTGCATATGTTGGCTGCCCAGCAGAATCAAGACCTGTAAACTCTGCCATGTAAAAGGAGAACAGAGATTGGCCAGAAGCAAATCTTTGTGCGAAGGCACCAGTTAGACCTTGTCCATTGATTGGTCCGCTATCAATAATTCCATCAAAATTTTGAATTTCGTTATTGTTATAGGCAATATTGAATGAGGTACTAAAAGTGGCCTTGTCGCTTTGCACCCAGTCATATGACAAAGCTAATTCTACACCTTGGTTAACTATTTCAGCATCAACATTACCAAATTGGAATGGAGAATTTGACGGTGCAGCGGGAGGTGCTTGTAATAAAATATCGCTTGTAGTATTTCTATATATATCTAGACTACCGTTAAATCTATCGCTATTAAAACCAAAATCAAGTCCAACATTTAAGTTTAGTGTTGGTTCCCATTTTAAATCAGGAACATCTGTTGCTACTATAACTGTACCATTCTGGTTTACTTGAGCATCATTGGTTACACCCCATCCGTTGGCAAAACCAGCAAAACGCTGTCTTGCAACAAAGTTACCATAACCCAACCCAGCTTGGTTACCGGTAACACCGGCACTTAGTCTTAGTTTAAGTGTTGAAATGTTCTCTCCCACGAAATCTTCCTCTCCAATTTGCCATGCAAAAGCACCTGATGGAAATATACCGTACTGATTTTCCGGGCCAAATCTTGAAGATCCATCTGCTCTAACTGTAGCGGTAAATAAGTATTTACTGTTAAAACCTATATTAAGTCTTCCAAAGAAAGATTGTAATTCGTCTGTAAAATCAAACGTATCTACGGCTAAGCCAGTTACATTTCTATCAAAAGACCCAGTAATACTTTCTCCTGCAACTACATCAGGTAAAAGTCTATTTACAATTAACCCGGTTACATCGGAATCATAATAGTATTGTTGGTAACTTCCGGAAATCACATTTTTTGCGCTGAATACGGTTTGTTCTAGGGCTTGCCCCATACCGTTTAAATCAGTTGTAGAAAATCCTCGTCCTTGAGAATTCAAACCGTTGTTTTGAAAATCCTGAAAGGAATAACCAACAAGGGCGTCCACATTAATGTTATCAAACTCCTTTTTATAGTTAACAGTTGCTTCTAATAACTTATTTGTTCTTTCTAATGTGTTCAATGTGCCAAAACCAATTCCTTCAGCACCCTGAATACCTACAACGTTTCCGGAAGTAACAGATATATTTTGACTGTCAGATTTATCATAACCCAAGTTAATTTTACCAGTAAGTTCAGAATTGAATTGATACTCCAAGGAACCGTTGATCAAAAATCTATTGGTATTAGTTCTATTTTGGAAATTTTCTAAATAGTTTGCCGGGTTCAGAAGTCCTGAAAAACTAAAGCTAGGGTCTGCTGGCCACGTTGGGTTTGCAGAGTAAGCTGCTCCAAGAATATCCCCCTGAAATCCTGCCGTACCTTGTAAAGGAGCAGTTTCATTGTTCACCCTTGAAATAGTAGAGGAAAGTCCAATAGTTAATTTGTCATCAAATAAACGCTGTCTCCAGTTTATTCTTCCAGAGATTCTTTCCAAATCAGTTTTTTCTACGATTCCAAATTGTTTGCTGTAACCAAAGGTAGCCCTCACATTTCCTGATCCATAATTTTGTGAATAGGACAAGTTTTGATTAGTGGATGCAGCAGTTCTGGTCACATAATCTTGCCAATTTGTGTTACTGCCAAAATCTGATGCCGCAGGATCATTTCCATATAAAGCAATGGCTTCCAAAAACTGATCTCTGTTAAGAAGGTCATAAGAATTAGCAGGAGTTGAAACACTCAGGTTACTTGTAAATTCAAATACGCCACCTTGAGCTGCTTTTCCTGTTTTTGTTGTTATGATAACTACACCATTTGCACCTCTAGAGCCATAAATAGCCGTTGCCGAGGCGTCTTTTAAAACACTAATACTCTCAATGTCCGAAGGATTTAAGAAATTTAAAGGGTTTCTAACAGAAGTTGTTCCTCCTGTACCTGCATTACCTTCGGCATCAGTACTACCGTCTCCTAGTGGCACCCCGTCAATTACAAATAGAGGATTATTGTTAGCACGAACGGAGTTTGAACCTCTAATGTTTACTGAAATTCCAGCACCTGGTTCCCCGCTGCTTTGCTGAATGTTTACACCAGCAGTTTTACCTTGAATTAATTGCTCTGGAGAAGCTATAACTCCACCGTTAAAGTCTTCTGAAGTGACCGCAGTTACAGAGCCAGTTGCATCTTTAACAGTTGTAGAGCCATAACCTATTATAACAACTTCATCTAACGCTTGGGCATCTTCGGAAAGGGTTACATTGATGCTGCTTTGACCATTTACCGCAATCTCTTTGGTAGAATAACCAATGTAGCTAAAGACCAATGTAGCACCGTCTGCAACATTGCTTAGGGTATAATTACCATCAAAATCTGTTTGCGTACCATTGGTAGTACCTTTCACCAAGACACTTGCTCCCGGTAAAGGTCCGCTCGCATCCGAAACTGTACCGGATACTGTCTGAGCTTGTAATCCGCTAAAGCATATGAATGCACCTAGCAAGAACAAGCTTTTTAGTAGCGTAATCTTCATAAATAATTAATTTTAAGTTTAGTTAATTTTAAATTTAAGAGTTAAACATATATAAAATAAATGTTAAAACCTTAATCTGTTAGGGTCTAAATCTTACGAAAACGGTTTCGTGTTGATAAATTTAACAAATTATGGGTATAATAACGAAACCTATTTCAAATTACGTAATTAATAATTGAACATAGGGATGTATTGAGTTTTTAATAATTAATAGTGTTTTTGACACACTTAAAATTGTATTTATTTTTTCGAAAATCATAGTTTGTTTAGAAGCAATAACGCGAATTTTCTTGTTAAATCTTTACGGTGTGAAATGATATTTTTCTTTTGTATGTGGTAACCAAAAAAAGTAAATAATCTCTTTTCCGTTATTTTTATTAGAAATACTAATTATTTAGTTTATTCATTAATCGTTAAAATAAGCTAGTTAATTTTCTACTTATAAGTGTTCATATTTAGGTTTTGGTAAACTGATTAGAGCTACTTGGAATTTTTGTAAATTGCAAAACTTAGCTAAGCCGGATTTTTATCAAAAAAGGCTTTGGAAAAATTAAGGATAGTAACACAGGATTAGGGTTGAAAAGAAAAATAACGTTAAAGCATATAGCTAAAGAATTAGAGGTTTCCATTTCTACAGTTTCTAAAGCTTTAAAGAATAGTGAGGAAATTAGTAGGGATACTAAAGAGAAAATCCAAGCATTTGCCAAGCTGTATAACTACAGGCCCAATAATATTGCGGTTAGTTTAAAGAATAAACGTACCAAGAACATTGGCGTTATTATTCCAGATATTGTACATCATTTTTTTACCACTGTTATTAGTGGGGTAGAAAAGGAAGCCAACAGTAAAGGGTATAATGTGATTGTTTGCTTGTCTGATGAGTCTTTTGATAAGGAGGTAATCAATATGGAAATGCTCGCCAATGGCAGTATTGATGGGTTTATCATGTCTTTATCCTCAGAAACACAACAAAAGAAAGATTATAACCATTTAAAGGAAGTTACAGATCAAGGTATTCCTTTGGTATTGTTTGATCGTGTAACGCAATCCGTAGATTGTGATAAAGTAATCATAGATGATCAATTAGGAGCTTATGAGGCTACTAAAAAGTTGCTTAATCAAGGTAAACGTAAAATTGCTTTGATTACTGTAGATGATTATTTAAGTGTTGGTACGGAAAGGACCAAAGGTTTTGTACGGGCACACAAAGATTTAGGTGTTTCTTGCTTGGAGAAAAACATTTTAAAAATGCCAACCATGGAAATGGAAGAAGGTATAATTCGTGAATTTCTTACCAAAGTAGATTATGATGCCATCATATGTGTAAACGAAATTTTTGCAGTTTACGGAATGAAGGTGGCTAAAGAAGCCGGTAAAAAAATACCACAAGACGTTTCTGTAATAGGTTTTACGGATGGTCTGTTATCTAAATATGCCAACCCTTCCCTTACCGCAATTGCCCAGCATGGTGAGTTAATGGGGGAAACAGCTGCCAGAATGTTAATTAAGCGTATTGAGGATGAGTCTGATGATGAATTTCCTTTTCAAACTAAAATTTTACAACCCACTTTAATTGAACGGGATTCTACAATTAACTAAGTTTGCTTCACTAAACTTAGCTTAACATGAATCAAGATTATATTATACCAAATCCTTGGTCTATTATAGAAGAAGGTTTTGACACAGAACGCGTGCAATCTTCTGAGAGTCTTTTTAGTATAGGTAACGGTGCCATGGGGCAACGAGCTAATTTTGAAGAAGACTATTCAGGCGAAACGTTTCAAGGTAGTTACATAGCCGGTGTTTATTATCCAGATAAAACAAAAGTTGGTTGGTGGAAAAACGGTTACCCAGAATATTTTGCAAAGGTTTTAAATGCACCAAGCTGGATTGGAATTGGTATTACGTTAGATGGTGAAAAGTTGGATTTGGCTACATGTAAATCGGTAAACGATTTTAAAAGGGAGCTAAATATGAAAGAAGGCTGGTATAAACGTAGCTTTAACGCGGTTACCAAGAACAATGTGGAAATTACTGTGTCCGTAACTCGTTTTTTGAGCATTGCTTTGGATGAGTTAGGTGCAATAGCATATAGTATAACACCTAAAAATAAGGCAGTAGCCGTTAAGGTAACTCCATACTTAGATAGCGGTATAACCAACAGAGATACCAATTGGGACGATAAGTTTTGGGAAACCACAAATGTATCTGTTCAAAACAACACTGCTTTTATAGAGGCGCATACGCTAAAGACCAATTTTAACACCTGTACTTTTATGTCTAGTACGGTGACCAACAATGGGCAGCCCGTTTCTATTACCAATTCTAGAGAAGAAGAAAAACAGGCTGTTTTAGAATATGAATTTGAGGCCAATGCCAATGATGAAATTCTAATCACCAAATATGGTGGTTACACCGTTTCAAGAAATCATGATAAATCCCAGTTAATAACTGCTGCTCAGAAAACCCTTACAAAGGCAGATACTATTGGTTTTGAAGGCTTATTGCAACGCCAAAAAGAGGAATGGGCTAAAATTTGGGAAATGAGTGACATCGCCATAGAGGGTGATGTAAAAGCGCAACAGGGAATACGTTTTAATATTTTTCAACTAAACCAAACCTATCTAGGTACAGATTCTAGATTAAATATTGGACCAAAAGGATTCACCGGTGAAAAATATGGAGGTAGTACCTATTGGGACACAGAAGCGTATTGTTTACCGTTTTATATGACCACCAAGAACGAAACGGTAGCTCGAAATTTATTGAAATATCGTTACAATCATTTGGAAAAAGCCATTGAAAATGCTGAAAAACTTGGTTTTTCTAATGGTGCGGCCCTCTATCCAATGGTTACAATGAATGGTGAGGAATGCCATAATGAGTGGGAAATTACTTTTGAGGAAATCCATAGAAATGGTGCCATTGCTTTCGCCATTTTTAATTACTATAGATTTACGGGAGATTATAGCTATATACCGGAAATGGGGCTAGAGGTGTTAATTGGAATAGCCCGTTTCTGGCACCAAAGGGCTAACTTTTCAACCCATAAAAACCAATACATGATTTTGGGCGTAACAGGTCCAAATGAATATGAGAATAACGTAAACAACAATTGGTATACCAATTACTTGGCAAAATGGTGTATAGATTATTGTTTGGAACAGATACAAAAAGTTAAAGACGGATATTCTGAGGATTACCAACGTATTATAGGCCACACCAAATTAACCGATGCCGAGCTAGACGATTGGAAAAAGGTAGCAAGCAATATGTACTTTCCTTATTCTAAAGAGCACGATGTATACTTGCAACAAGATGGTTTTTTGGATAAGGAACTAATGCCGGTAACCGAGTTGGATAAGACCGAAAGACCTATTAATCAAAAATGGAGCTGGGACCGTATTTTACGTTCGCCATATATTAAACAGGCAGATGTACTACAAGGTTTTTATTTCTTTGAAGACCATTTTACTATGGAACAACTAGAAAAGCATTTTGATTTCTATGAGCCCTTTACGGTTCATGAATCTTCTCTTTCTCCTTGTGTGCACAGTATACAGGCAGCCAAGTTGAGTAGAATGGAACAAGCTTATACCTTTTACCTTAGAACTTCTAGATTAGATTTAGATGATTACAATAAAGAGGTAGAAGAAGGTTTGCACATTACCAGTATGGCTGGTACTTGGATGAGTATTGTAGAAGGATTTGGTGGTATGCGTATTTTAGAAGATAAGCTAAACTTTTTTCCTCAAATTCCAGAAAATTGGGAAGCTTACTCTTTCAAAGTTAATTTTAGGAATAGAATTATTACCGTTACGGTTTCTAAGGCAGGATCTTCGTATCAACTAAATGGTACGGAAGAAATGAGTATTCGCGTAAACGGAGAACGTGTGGTGTTAAAACCAGGAGAAACGGTTACTGTATAATGAAATTAGTTAGAATTGTATTTATCTTACTAATTGTACTAGGTGCATCCTGTAATTCTGATGCACCTAGTTCAAAAAATAAAAAGGAATCCAATAGTGCAAACATGAAGAAAAAGGCGGTTGTTTATCAGGTATTTACCAGACTTTTTGGTAACACAGAAACAAATAACAAGCCTTGGGGAACAAAGGAGGAAAATGGTGTGGGTAAGTTTTCGGATTTTGACGAAAAAGCCCTTGCGGCTATAAAGAATCTAGGAGTAACCCATGTTTGGTACACTGGTGTTCCACACCACGCGTTAATAGGAGATTATACGGAATATGGGATTTCTAATGATGATCCAGATGTTGTAAAAGGAAGGGCAGGTTCTCCTTATGCGGTAAAAGATTATTATAATGTGAATCCAGATTTGGCAGATAATCCTGCAAATAGACTACAAGAATTTGAGGCCTTAATAACAAGGACGCATAAATTGGGTTTAAAAGTAATCATAGACATTGTACCAAACCATATTGCTAGGAAGTATGAAGGAAAGGCCAACCCCGCAGGTGTAGACGATTTTGGAGCCAAAGACGATACCTCAATAGTTTACAGTAAGCATAATAATTTCTACTACATTCCCGGTGAAGAATTTAAAGTGCCCAACTGGCAAGATGGTTATTCTCCCTTGGGAGGGGAAAGCACTGAAAAGGAAGATGGAAAATTTGCGGAAGTACCGGCAAAATGGACCGGTAACGGTTCAAGATTAGCTCAGCCAAATTTTAACGATTGGTACGAAACCGTAAAAATAAATTATGGGGTAAGACCTGACGGCACAAAAGATTTTGACACCCTGCCAGAAGCCTATGCCAACATGGATTACCAAGCACACTACAACTTTTGGAAAGATAAAGAAGTGCCAGATTCTTGGACCAAGTTTAGGGATATAGCTTTGTATTGGCAAGAAAAAGGAGTGGATGGTTTTAGATATGACATGGCAGAAATGGTTCCGGTAGAATTCTGGAGTTATTTAAACTCTTCCATTAAAGTAAAAAACCCCGATGCATTTCTATTAGCAGAAGTCTATAATCCATCATTGTATCGTGAATATTTGTTTAAGGGCAAGATGGACTACCTGTATGATAAGGTAGAGCTATATGATAGCTTAAAACATATCATGAAAGGTTACGGCTGGACAGACCATATACATACCGTGCAAAGCGGCATGAAAGATATAGAGCACCATATGTTGCATTTTTTGGAGAATCATGACGAGCAGCGTATTGCAAGTCCAGAATTTGTGGGTAATGCAGCCCTGGCCAAACCGGCCATGGTAGTAAGTGCTACTTTAAGTACATCGCCAACCATGATCTATTTTGGCCAAGAAGTAGGTGAAGATGGATCTGAGAACGCGGGGTTTGGTTCTCCCTCTCGTACATCAATTTTTGATTACATAGGCGTTCCGGCACACCAGCGTTGGATGAACCATAAAAAATTTGATGGCGGCCTTTCTACGGATGAAGAAAAACAACTTCGGGATTTTTACCAAAGGCTATTGAATTTCACTATCACTAGTGAGGCTTTGATGGGAGCATATAAAGAAACACATTATTATAACAAAGAAAATACACCTGGCTATGACCACAGAATATACTCTTTTGTTAGATGGTCCGGTGAAGATAGGTTGCTGATCATATCCAACTTTGACGCAGAAAAGACATACCAAATAGACTTTAAGTTACCACCTGAAATAGTTAAAGATTGGAATCTAAATTCAGGAGAAATTCTATTGCAGGAACAATTGTATGGAGCATATAACCCAACGCTTATGGTTGATGATGAAGTGGGCAGGGTAAATCTTAAAATAGCACCATTAGAAAGTTATGTTTTTAAACTAAATCCATAGAATATCAATTACAAATCAACCACCACATGAAATTAAATGCGTTAACCATCGTATCGGTATTAATTTTAACCTCTTGCCAAATGAAAACAAAACCACTAGTTATAGGTCATCGTGGAGCAATGGGCTACGAAACAGAAAACACCTTAGCTTCCGTGCAAAAAGCGTTAGACATGCAGGTAGATATGATAGAGATTGATGTTTTTAACATTGCCAGTGGTGAAACTGTGGTTTTTCATGATGAGCGTTTAGAACGCTTGAGTAATGCCGGTGGCAAGATTGAAGAGTATAATATTGTAGACTTGAACAAGGTGGTTTTAGATGGTAACCACCAGATACCTAAATTACAAGATGTTTTAAAGTTGATTGACAATAAGGTTGGTTTAAATATTGAATTAAAGGGCGCAGGTACTTCAGATCGGGTAAATTTTATTACAAACTATTATATTAAAAACAAGGGGTGGGAAGCAAAAAATATTCTTATCTCTAGTTTTAATTGGGATGAGCTAAGAGAAATGAGAAATTTAAACCCCGATATAGCAATAGCCATTCTTACGGAAGAAGACCCTTTAAAGGCAATACCCGTTGCTAAAGAACTTAATGCAGTTGCTATTAACCCTTACTTTAAAAAGCTAACCTTAGAAAATGTAAAGACCATACAAGATGAAGGTTTAAAGGTATATACTTGGACGGTAAATGAACCTACGGATATTACAACGATGGAGGAATTTGGTGTAGACGGTATTATTACAAACTATCCGGATAGGGTTAACTAATGTTCAACGTTGTATTTGTTGGTGGTGGTGCGGCTGGCTTTTTTGGAGCAATACAGTTGGCAAGCCAACGTCCAGATTTAAAAATTGCTATCCTAGAAAGGGGTAAGACCGTTCTTTCTAAAGTTAAAATCAGTGGTGGCGGAAGATGTAATGTTACCCATGCGGAGTTTGATCCCAAAGAACTTGTAGCTAATTATCCTAGAGGAGAAAAAGAATTAATTGGACCTTTTCATCAGTTTTCTACAGGAGACGTTATGCAATTTTTTGAAGAAAGGGGTGTTCCGCTTAAAATTGAGGAGGATGGACGTATTTTTCCTATTTCGGATTCATCACAAAGTATTATAAATTGTTTTTTAGACGAGGCGGCTAAGCATAATATAGAAATATTAAAGAATAGTTCTGTTAAACAGATTATTGCACCAAAAACAGCAGAGGCCAACTGGCAATTGGAGACCAATAATAAAACCTATCTTACCAAAACTTTAGTATTATCCACAGGTAGTAATCCAAAAATTTGGGAACAGTTAAAAAGCTTGGGGCATACTATTAGTACTCCGGTACCTTCCTTGTTCACGTTTAATATTAAAGATACTCGTATAGATGGTTTACAGGGTGTGGCTACTCTGGCAACGGTAAAGGTTCTAAACCCTACCAAGTTGAAATTAAAGGGATATACCATTTCTAGTAAATCTGTAAACCATTCTGTTTTGGAAGAAACAGGTCCGGTATTAATTGCACATTGGGGATTAACGGGTCCGGCTATCTTGCGTTTATCGGCTTGGGGTGCTTTGGTATTAAATCAAATGAATTACCAATTTAAAATACAAATAAATTGGTTGCCAGATTATACTTCGTCTTCTTTGTTAGCTTATTTTAAGGAGTGTAGGGAACAAGAACCTAAAAAAACTATTTTAAAATCTAAGGTGGTAGATATGCCCAAGCGGCTATGGAATAGTTTAGTTAAATCTTCTGGTATTTTAGCTTCGGATAAGTGGGCAGATGTAAACAATAACACCCTCAAAACTTTGGCTAGAGAAATTACTGAAACAACGTTGGCCGTTAATGGAAAAAGTACTTTTAAGGACGAATTTGTTACCGCTGGTGGAGTAGAATTAACCGAAGTCAATTTTAAAACTATGGAAAGCAAGCTAGTTCCTAGGTTGTATTTTGCAGGTGAAATTATTAATGTAGATGCCATAACCGGTGGTTTTAATTTCCAAAATGCTTGGACTACAGCTTACCTGGCGGCTAAAGCCATTGCTGAGCAAACCTAAGTAAGCATAAGGGCCAATAGCGCCGCTAAACTAGCCCCAACAATTGGCCCCATTACGGGTATCCAGGCATAGGACCAACCCCTATTTCCTTTGTTTTTAAGCGGTACTAGTGCATGTACTATTCTAGGGCCTAAATCTCTTGCAGGGTTTATGGCATAACCGGTTGTACCGCCTAAAGAGATTCCAATTCCCCAGACCAATAAGGCCACTGGCAATGCACCAAGAGACCCTAAGCCTATGACCGTTGCACTATCCGTTATTATGGCATCCGTAAAATAGAGAACAGTAAAAACCAATACAAAGGTGCCCAGTATTTCGTTAAAGAGGTTAATGGCTGTGTTGGGTATGGCCGGGCCAGTACAAAATACCCCTCTCTTGCTATCGCCGTCTTCCGTAACGTCAAAGTGATCCTTATGGGTAATCCAAATTAGTAGTGCTCCCAGCATGGCTCCAATAAACTGCGCTAGAATATAAGCAGGTACTAAATTCCAATCAAATTTATTGGCAACGGCCAAGCCAATAGAAACTGCGGGGTTTAAATGTGCGCCACTATGCGGTGCCGCTACCACCACGCCAACATATACTGCAAAGGCCCATCCTGTTGTTATTACTATCCAGCCAGAACCTTGGCCATACGTTTTGTTTAGGGTAACGTTTGCATTTACGCCAATTCCTAATAACATTAATAGCGCGGTGCCTATAATTTCAGCAATGAAGGGAGTCATTTGTAAAGTCAAAGTTTAAATTAGAGTGTAGACCAATATTCTAAAGCTTTAATGGCTTTATGCCAACCAGCTATTCCTTTTTCAATTGGTTCACGATTTGTAGTTGGTTCAAAATGAACGTCGGCATTCCAAATATCTTGTATGTTTTCAACATCATCCCAAAAACCAACAGCAAGGCCAGCTAAATAAGCAGCACCAAGTACGGTTGTTTCTATAGATTTAGGTCTAACCGTAGTGGTATTTAAAACATCTGCCTGAAATTGCATTAACAAATCGTTTACGGTTGCGCCACCATCTACCCTAAGTTCCTTAATCTTTATTCCGGAATCTATTTCCATTGCTTTTAAAACGTCCATGGTTTGGTAGGCAATAGATTCTAAGCTAGCTCTAGCTATGTGTGCATCTGTACTGCCTCTAGTTAAACCAAAAAAGGAACCTTTGGCATTTTGGTTCCAATAAGGTGCGCCAAGGCCTGCAAAAGCAGGTACAAAATATATCCCATCCGTATCTGTTACGGATTTAGCCAATAATTCCACTTGGTTAGATTTTCGTATAATTCCTAAACCGTCTCTTAACCATTGCACTACTGCACCGGCTATGAAAATACTACCTTCAAAAGCATAAGTAGTTTTGCCTTTTATTTTCCAGGCAACCGTTGTTAACAAATTATTCTTGGATACAGTTGGGCTATCGCCAATATTCATAAGCATAAAACAGCCTGTGCCATAGGTATTTTTAACCATACCTTTTTTAGTGCACATTTGGCCAAACAACGCAGCTTGTTGGTCTCCAGCTATGCCCGCAATGGGAATTTCATTTGCAAATATGTTAGGTTTTGTCTTGCCATAGACTTCGCTAGATTCTTTAACCATAGGTAACATGCTAGAAGGAATATTGAATAGTTCCAGTAGCTCATGGTCCCACTCCATGGTGTTTATATTAAATAGTAAAGTTCTGCTAGCATTTGTAACGTCGGTTATATGTAATTGCCCTTGGGTCATTTTCCAAATTAACCAAGAATCTATGGTGCCAAAAGCCAACTCTCCATTTTCCGCTTGTGTTCTGGCGTTTGGTACATTATCCAAAATCCATTTCACTTTTGTGGCAGAAAAATAGGAGTCGATAACCAATCCGGTCTTTTCCCTAATTGTTTTGGAGTGTCCGTTTTTTTTCAATTCATCACAGAAAGGTGCCGTTCTTTTGTCTTGCCATACAATGGCATTGTAAACAGGAACACCAGTTTTTTTATTCCACACTACTGCGGTTTCTCTCTGGTTTGTAATGCCAATACCAACAATTTGTGTTGCTAGAATTCCTTTACTAGAAATTGCTTCTGCGGCCATACCTGCTTGGGTAGACCATATTTCGTTTGCATCGTGTTCTACCCAACCCGGTTTTGGGAAATACTGTGTAAATTCTTTTTGTGCAACCGAGATAATTGCCCCTTTTTTATTTACTACTACAGCCCTAGAACTTGTTGTGCCTTGATCTAGAGCTAAAATATATTCTTCCATAAAGTAGATTTCAGTCTCAAAATAATAATTTTATCCTTTAATAATTACATTATTATGAAAAACCATATTGTTTTTTTGAGAGGTATAAATGTTAGCGGTGCTAAAAAAATTAAAATGGTACATCTTAAAGCGGTTTTAAAGGATAATGGTTTAAGTGAGGTATTAACTTATATTCAAAGTGGAAACTTAGTTGTGCAAACCAATATGGATAGTGAAGCGCTTTCTAGGAAAATAGCGCAGATAATTAAGACTACATATGATTTTGATGTGTCGGTTAAGGCCTTTGCTCCAGAACTTATAGAAAAACTCATTGAAAACAACCCCTTTAAAGGTGAACAGGAAGTTTTAAAATTATACTACGTGCTTCCGTTCACTAATATTGATATAGAAAGGAAAAAAGCATTTGAGAAAGAAACGTTTGTGAATGAAGATTTTATAATAACTGATTCTTGTATCTATCTTAAGTGCAATGCGGGTTACGGAAAGGCAAAATTGAATAATAACCTAATAGAGAAAAAATTAAAGTTGGTGGCAACTACCAGAAATGATAAAACCATGCACAAGATGCTAGAGTTGGCCACTAATTTTAATTAAGCATCCATATTTTATAATTCAATACTGTGGCAAAAGCTACCCATGCAAAGTAGGGTATAAGTAATAATGCAGCTTTTTTAGATACCACTTTAAACCATTTGTAGGTAAGCGCTATTAAAACAAGTAAGGCAATGATAATTAATAATGCCAATCCAGGTTTTTTAAGGCCAAAAAATACAATACTCCATAGTGCGTTTAACAATAGTTGAAAGCCAAAATGATAAAGGGCCGTTTTAACCCATAGATGATGAAATCCTTTGGCCCATACCAAGCCAGCAGCCAACCCCATCATTACATAGAGTACGGTCCAAACCGGAGCAAAAAGCCAATTTGGCGGATTAAAACTTGGTTTATTAAGCGTAACGTACCAATCGTTAACAGAAGATTGTGTGGCAAAACTAGAAAGGAAACCAATGAGTATACAAATTAAAATGGCCACACCTATTTTTACTAGTTTGTTCTTCATCTTTAGTGCTTTGTACTAAAGTAGCAATTTATTTTGTTTGTAAAACAGGCTTCATTTATACATCTAGTATATTTGCGCAAACGCTTTTGGCATGACGGAAAAGGATTTTATTCCACAAGAAAATTTAATTTATCCTAAAAAAGGAAAAGTAGCTTATAAAGCACCAAGTAATATTGCTTTGGTAAAATACTGGGGTAAGAAAGAAAATCAAATTCCAGCTAATCCATCGGTTAGCTTTACACTAGATGCCTGTGCTACAAGAACAATAGTTACTTATCAGCAAAAAAAAGATAAAAGCGATTTTTCTTTTGATTTGTTTTTTGAGGGGAAACCAAAAGAAGACTTTAAACCAAAAATTGAAACTTTTTTAAAGCGTATAGAAAGTTATTTACCCTATTTAAGACAGTATCATTTTACTATAGAAACTTCCAATTCTTTTCCGCATAGTAGTGGTATTGCATCTTCTGCCAGTGGTATGGCAGCCTTAGCTTTATGTTTGTTGGAAATAGAAAAGGAAGCAACTTTAAACCAGGATTCAGAGTTTTTTGACCAAAAAGCTTCTTTTTTGGCCAGATTGGGTTCTGGTAGTGCATGCCGAAGTATTAAAGGAAGTTTGGTGCAATGGGGAGAACATAAAGGTCTGGAAACCAGTACGGATTTGTTTGGGGTAAACTATCCAAAAAAGGTTCATGATGTTTATAAGAGTTTTCATGATACCATTCTTTTGGTACACAAAGGCCAAAAAACGGTAAGTAGTACGGTGGGTCATAATTTAATGAACGGGCACCCGTATGCAGTAAGCAGGTTTGTACATGCCCATACAAATTTAGCTGCCCTGGAAGCCGTTTTTGCCAATGGCGATTTAAAGCAATTCATCAGTATAGTAGAAAGTGAGGCACTTACGTTACATGCCATGATGATGAGTAGTACCCCATATTTTATACTAATGATGCCCAATACGTTGAATATTATCAATGCTATATGGGCTTATCGTAAAAAGACTCAAATACCCGTATGTTTTACGTTAGATGCAGGGGCAAATGTTCATGTGCTCTATCCAGAATCGTACAGTAAAGAGGTTATTACATTTATTAAAACAGAGTTAGTGCAATATTGTGAGAATGGGCATTATATTTGCGATCGTGTAGGGGAAGGCGCAAAAAAAATAAATTTGAAATAATTTTCTTA
The DNA here is from genome assembly GCF_056160685.1 of Croceivirga sp. ABH4_376. Lineage (NCBI taxonomy): Bacteria > Pseudomonadati > Bacteroidota > Flavobacteriia > Flavobacteriales > Flavobacteriaceae > Croceivirga > Croceivirga sp. ABH4_376. The sequence goes on from NZ_JBSWXQ010000001.1 coordinate 781,756, forward strand.
CAGTTTCTAACGTTATTGAGTTCTTAATTATTTGGTATAAATTAAGTTGTAAATAGAATTTCAGCTATTTTTGTTTAACTTTATATAAGTTTCTGTTTAACAAAGGACCGTTAGGTTATAAAAATTATGAAAGGACCATTATTTTATTCAAAAATCTTACTCTTTGGTGAGTATGGAATTATCAAAGATTCTAAAGGACTTTCTATTCCCTACAATTTTTATAAGGGTGCATTAAAATCAGCTAAAGAGCTTTCTACAAGCGCAAAACAGTCTAACGAAAGCCTAAATAGGTTTGCAAGTTATCTTGAAAACCTACAATCAGAAGATTTGGTGTTATTTGATATAAAAACACTTAAAAATGATATTGCCAACGGCATGTACTTTGATAGTTCTATTCCGCAAGGCTATGGGGTTGGTAGTAGTGGGGCTTTAGTAGCCGCTATTTATGACAAATATGCACAAGATAAAATTACGGTTCTAGAAAATCTAACGAGGGAAAAATTGTTGAAATTAAAGACCATTTTTGGTAAAATGGAATCCTTTTTTCATGGTAAGAGCTCTGGATTAGACCCGTTGAATAGTTATTTGAGTTTACCCATCCTTATTAATTCCAAGGATAATATAGAGTCTACTATTTTACCAACTCAGAATAAAGAGGGTAAAGGTGCTGTTTTCTTATTAGATAGTGGAATGGTAGGAGAAACCGCTCCTATGGTTCAAATATTTATGGAACAAATGAAAAACGAGGGCTTCAGAAATATCATTAAAGAAAAATTCGTTAAACATACGGATGCTTGCGTAGAGCATTTTCTTAATGGAGATATCAAAGGGCTATTTGGCCACGTAAAACAACTATCTCATGTTGTTTTGGATAATTTTAAACCAATGATTCCAAAACAATTTCATCAACTTTGGCAAAAAGGAATTGAATCTAACGATTACTATTTAAAACTTTGTGGTTCAGGAGGGGGAGGCTATATCTTAGGTTTTACGGAAGATATAGAAAGAGCAAAACAAGCCTTAAAAGGGCACAAACTAGAAGTAGTCTACAACTTTTAGTAGACTATGCTAAGCCGAAAAAACAAACTCCTTTTATTTAAATTATTAAGTTTATTCTCTGTTGTAAGAGGGTATAACGTGCTTATAATTACCTTGGCGCAGTACTTGGCCAGTGTCTATATATTGGCTCCGGATTGGCCGTTAAGAAAAGTGGTTTTAGATATTAACCTCTTTTTAATTGTCACCGCATCTGCCTTGGTAATTGCCGCTGGTTACATTATAAATAACTTTTATGATGCGGAAAAGGATTTAATTAACAAGCCTACCAAGAGTATGCTAGACCGCTTGGTAAGCCAAAAGTTTAAGTTAACTACCTATTTTGTTTTAAATTTTGTATCCGTAGTTGCGGCCAGTTATATATCGTTTAAGGCCGTGCTGTTTTTTTCTGCCTATATTTTTGGTATCTGGATCTACTCACACAAGTTAAAACGGATTCCGCTTGTAGGAAATTTAGTTTCTGCTACCCTAGCCATTTCTCCATTCTTTGTCGTTTTTGTGTACTATAAAAATTTCGAGGCTGTAATCTTCGTTCATGCCATCTTTTTATTCTTACTTATTCTATCTAGGGAAATGATAAAAGATTTAGAAAACTTGGCAGGAGATATTGCCCAGAACTATAAAACTTTTGCTATTGTATACGGAGTTTCTAAGGCTAAACTATTAATTGGCAGTCTATTATTACTTACAATTATACCGGCCTATTTATTAATACATGATTTTAAAGTGGGCTACATGTATTTGTATTTTTATTTGTGTATTGGTTTAATTTTGGCAGTATTGGTACTCCTCTTTAGAGGCACTTCTAAAAAACAGTATGTTTATATACATAACCTACTTAAACTTATTATAGTTCTTGGCGTTTTTAGTATTTTATTAATAGATGTAGATTTAGTTCTAAATAAGGTGATTTAGAAAAGAATAGCCAAATAATTGATAATAGTATTAGTTGCTATCTTTTATCAACTACATTTGCAAAAAATTTAAAGACTGATGAGAAAATCAGACAACGAACGCAATCGTAGACCTTCTAACAACAAAGGAGGCAATTTTAAGAAGAAACCTTTTACTAAAGGCGGACCAAGACCTAAGAAGGCTGCTCCACAAAAGACTAATAGTAATCCAGATTTAATTCGTTTAAACAAGTATATAGCCAATGCAGGTATTTGCTCGCGTAGAGAAGCAGATACTTTTATTGCAGCTGGTAACGTTACGGTAAACGGTAAACCGGTAACAGAACTTGGTTATAAGGTAAAGAAATCTGATGATGTTCGTTTTGACGGTAGAAGGTTAAATCCAGAGAAAAAAGAATATGTTCTTTTAAACAAACCTAAAAACTTTATTACCACTACTTCTGATGATAAAGGCAGAAGAACAGTAATGGAATTGGTTTCTAGTGCGTCTAAAAATAGATTATACCCTGTTGGCCGTTTGGATAGAAATACCACGGGTTTATTGTTGTTCACCAATGATGGTGAGATGGCTAAAAAGTTAACCCATCCAAAACATAACGTACGTAAAATATACCATGTGCATTTAGACAAGGCCCTTACCATGCGAGATTTGCAGCAAATAATGGAAGGACTAACCTTAGAAGACGGATCTATCACTGTAGATGAGGTAAGTTATGTTCAAGGAGCAACCAAAAAAGAAGTAGGTATTGAAATACATTCTGGTAAGAATAGAATTGTTCGTCGCATATTTGAACATCTGGGTTATACCGTTGTTAAGCTAGACCGTGTGGTATTTGCCGGACTTACCAAAAAAGATTTACCAAGAGGCCATTGGCGTTTTCTAACCGAACAAGAGGTGATTAATCTTGGAATGATACGATAAATTTAAAGACCGGCTTAAACGTCGGTTTTTTTATGTATTGAAGTCGCCTTTTATGGTTTTGCGCTAATTAAAATTGGGATTATATAGTACTTTTCCTAATGTGAAGAATTGGTTACATATACTATTTAAAAAACCAGAAAAAAACAGCTCCTTTAAGTGGAAGCACATGCCATTTTTGCTTAAGGAAACCTATTTGTCTTGGATAGACAAAGACCCATTTAAGCTTAGTGCGGTTACCGCCTATTATGCTATTTTATCCTTACCAGCATTTTTAATTATGGTACTTAATTTAGTAGGTTCTGTTTGGGAAAAAGACTTGGTTCACGGGAAATTATTTGGTGAAATTGCTTCGGCCTTAGGTCCAGACACCGCAATGGCCATTCAGAATATGATTGCCAATAAAGGTGATGAAAATACTTCTTTGACAACCACAATATTGGGTGTAGGTATTTTGTTATATGGCGCAACAGGTGTTTTTTACCAATTACAAAACTCCCTAAACGAAATTTGGAACGCTAAAACCAATTATGCCAATGGCATAATTGCCATGTTTGTTGGTAGAATAAAAGGTTTGGGGTTTATATTAATACTTGGTTTTCTGTTGTTAATCAGCTTTATTTTAACCTCTTTGCTATCCGTATTTTCAGAACAATTATCTAGTTTATTTAGCATTGTAGATCTTAGGTGGGCCATGGTCGTAGATTTCTTGTTCTCCTTTGTATTTATATCACTCTTGTTTGCAGCTATGTTCAAATACCTTCCCAGCACGGTAGTTCCTTGGAAAGCCGTAAGTAGGGGAGCCATATTAACCGCAATTTTGTTCCTGATAGGCAAATACGTTTTGGCATTCTATTTTAGCGAAGCAGAGCCCAGTTCTACCTACGGAACAGCAGGCTCTGTCATATTGGTAATGCTTTGGGTCTCTTATTCAAGTTTAATCGTATTTTTTGGGGCTAATTTCACCAAAGTATTTCAAGATAAATACCTAACTGATTCTAGTTTGGATTAATCAAAAGCAAAACCCCTGCCACCTCTATAATTCAACACTATACCATGAAAATTTCCCAAGGGTGAATTAGAGTTTGCGCTAGAGTAATTGTATAATACCCTAAAGTTTTTAAAGGCATAAAGACCGGCGAATAAATTTAAACTACTGCTGCTTCTAAAGCCCGCACCTACTTCTACTATATTTTTATAGCTTACGGATACGTTGGCATCTATTTGAAAGGGAGCCCCCGCTTCGTGTTTAAGCAAAACGCTTGGTTTCATTATGTAGGTTGGGTCGTATTTGTTAGTGATGAAATGATAACCCAAATAGCCATAAATAGGTCGTGTAAGGTTTAGGTTTTGGGAATTGGCAAAGGTATCTCCTAAAATATTTGGTGCGGATATACCCGCAAAAAAGTTTTCATGTCCAAAAAGGAAACCTAGTCCTGCCATAGGTAAGGTCTCATTTATATTCTCGGAAAAATTGGAATCGTTCTGTATTTGCAAGCTTAAAAGGTCTTCATTATAACTAAGCACTCCTGCCGTTACGCCAAAAGAGAGCACTGTTCGTTCAAAAACCTGCCAATAGGGTCTGTTTTTTTTCCAATCAAAAAATAGTTTATACGAATATGCGGCAAACGCCTGTGTTGCTTTTGTGACGCCTATTTCGTCTGAAATTATAGCTGCGCCTAGCCCCATTTTACCTTGCTGTAAAGGGGCGCTAAAGCTAAACGTTAGGTTTTTGGGCGTGTTTTGTATTTCACTGCCAAACCCAGAATTACTCAATACGGCCTCCGTTCCAGTAAAGGAGCCCGAATAGGCAGGGTTTATCAAGAACGGATTTGCATTATATTCTGCAAATACAGGTGTTTGCTGGCAGAAAGAATAGTTTATTCCTGCTATTACAATAGCTAAGTAAATTAGTTTTTTTATTTGGTTCATAGCTTATCTTTTTAAGACAACAAAGCCTTTGGTTGTTTGTAGGTTGTGATTTTCTGGTAAGATTATCTTGAAGAAATAGGTGCCCTCTGGTAGTTGGTCGGCCCCTAATCCCGTAAGTTGGTTTGCCTGTCCGTTGAACACTTTGTCCGTATTGTTGTAGCCATCAATTTTAAAGACAAGGTCTCCCCATCTGTTATAGATAAATACGGTGTTTTCAGGATAAGCTTCTATACCGTTGATTTCCCAGAATTCGTTAACTCCGTCACCATCTGGAGAAAAACCATATTTAGAAGCAACTTTTTCTTCTTCTGGTTCTTCTTCCGTAACAAAGGAGTCTATACTGCAATTTTCAGCATCTCCTAAGGCATTGTAAGGAGTTATTGTTACGTAAATTTCCTGATTATATGGTAAGTTTTCTGAAAATAAATATTCCGTTAACATACCAACATCAGTTCTAGGAACTATTTCAGCACCACCAGCAGTTGTTCCTATGATCAAGTAGTATCCATCTGCATTTGCTACAGCGTTCCAACTCAAATCGGTAGCAATTGAAACGTCCGTTGACCCATTAAGTGGAGCACTTAAACTCGTACAACTAGGAATAGTAGCCACGGTTTCGGTAGTAAACGATTCTTCGGAACAACCGGTGGCATCTCCTACAGCATTGTACGGAACTAGAGTCACGAATATCTGTGTATTCTCCGGTAAATCGTTGGGCAGGTCAAAAGTAGTCCCAGCCACATCTTCATTATCCAAAATATCATTACCTCCTGAAGTGGTACCCACGGTTACGAAATAGCCATTAGCATTGGCCACAGTATTCCAACTTAAATCGGTAGCAATTGAAACGTCCGTTGACCCATTAAGTGGAGCACTTAAACTCGTACAACTAGGAATAGTAGCCACGGTTTCGGTGGTAAAGGATTCCTCAGTACAAGCTGTAGCGTTACCCACACTGTTATACGGAACAATAGTTACGAATATTTCCGTGTTTTCAGGTAAATCGTTGGGCAGGTCAAAGGTAGAGCCTGTGACATCCTCGTTATCCAAAATATCATTTCCTCCTGAAGTGGTACCCACGGTTACGTAATAGCCATCAGCATTGGCCACAACATTCCAACTTAAATCCGTAGCAATTGAAATGTCCGTGGCTGCATTAAGTGGTGAACTCAAACTAGTACAATTAGGAATGGTAGCCACGGTCTCCGTGGTAAAGGATTCCTCGGTACAAGCTGTAGCATCTCCTACAACATTGTACGGAACTAGGGTCACGAATATCTGTGTGTTTTCAGGTAAATCGTTGGGTAGGTCAAAGGTAGAGCCTGTGACATCCTCGTTATCCAAAATATCATTTCCTCCTGAAGTGGTACCCACGGTTACGAAATAGCCATCAGCATTGGCCACAGCATTCCAACTTAAATCCGTTGAGATAGAAACGTCCGTAGCTGCATTAAGCGGTGCACTTAAACTAGTACAATTTGGAACAGTAGCCACGGTCTCTGTGGTAAAGGATTCTTCAGTACAACCTGTTGCATTACCTACACCGTTATAAGGTACAATCGCCACGAATATTTCGGTATTCTCCGGTAAATCGGCTGCTAGGTCAAAAGTAGTCCCAGACACGTCCTCATTATCCAAAATATCATTACCACCAGAGGTGGTGCCCACGGTTAAGTAGTACCCATCCGCATTTGCAATGGTATTCCAACTAAGGTCGGTTGAAATGGAAGTTTCCGTCGCCCCGTTTAAGGGATGACTCAATTGGGTACATGCAGGTAAGGTAGGTAAAGTTTCCGTTGTAAAGGATTCTTCGGTACATCCTGTAGCATTTCCTACCGCATTATATGGAACTAGGCTAACGAATAACTGTGTGTTTTCAGGCAAATCGTTGGGTAGGTCAAAAGTAGAGCCTGTCACATCTTCATTGTCTAAAATGTCATTTCCTCCAGAAGTAGTGCCCACGGTTACGTAATAACCGTCAGCATTCGCCACAGCATTCCAACTTAAATCGATAGCAATTGAAACGTCCGTAGCTGCATTAAGCGGTGAACTCAAACTGGTACAGCTGGGAACAGTAGGCAGGGTTTCGGTGGTAAAGGATTCTTCGGTACACCCGGTAGCGCTTCCGAAGGAATTATATGGTACTATTGTCACGAATATCTGTGTGTTCTCCGGTAAATCGTTGGGCAGGTCAAAAGTAGTCCCAGCCACGTCCTCATTATTCAAAATATCATTACCACCAGAGGCAGTACCTACAGTAAGGTAGTAGCCATCTGTATTGGTAGCTGCATTCCAACTAATGTTTGTTCCAATAGCCACATCTGTGGCAGCGTTTAATGGCTCGCTCAATGAGGTACAGTTAGGTGGGTCAGATAACGTTCCGGCTCCCGTAGTAAATGATTCTTCCGAACACCCTGTAGCATCTCCTACAGCATTGTATGGGATAATACGAACGTAATGCATTCTGTTTGCTTGCAGGTCTGAACCAAAGGCGTATGTGGTGGTATTGCCAACATCTATATTATTTACTACTTCTATACCACCGGAGGTGGTGCCTACACTTACTAAATATCCGGTAGCGTCTGCAACTGCATTCCAGCTTAAACCCGTATCAACAGCAACATTTACTGCCCCGTTCGCAGGGCTAGTAATTGTAGTACATGATGGGGGAACTGGAATAAACTCCGTTCTAAAAGACTCTTCAGTACAACCAATAGCTGGCCCAACGTCATTGTAAGGGAAAATGGTTACATAAATTAAAGTGTCTTCTGGTAAATCCGCAGAAAAATCATATTCGGTTACATTACCCACATCTTCATTGTTAACTAAATCCGTGCCTCCAGAGGTCGTACCTACATTGATTCTATATCCATCTGCATTGCTTACAATAGTCCAATTTAAATCGCTATCAAAAGAAACATCGGTAGCATTGTTTAACGGTAAGGTAAGGTTCGTGCAATCTGGAGCAGTTGGTGGGTTATTGGTTACGGTAAAACTCTCCTCTGTACAAGGTCCAACCGCATCGCCATTTTCATTAGATGGGATTATGGTTACATAAACCGTAACACCTGGGTTAAAATCCGCAGCAAATTCAAATGAGGTGTTATTCACTACCACTTCGTTATTTAAGATATCTGTTCCTCCTGGTGATGTGCCAACAAATAATTTGTATTCCCGAGCAAATTGAACCGCTTCCCAAGTAATGTTCGTATTAACAGGAACATCCACAGCTCCATTTAAGGGTGCAACCAATTGGGTACAATCGGGAATAGGACAATCGAGAACATCACCAGAAAATATCCATCCAAAATTGTCTATCATAGATTGGCGTTCTTCAACTGCATCACAATAGGGTAGTGTATTGGCTCCAAGGTTAATACCTGGGGTAGGGTTTTGTTCAGACCAAGCGATTAAGGTATTATCGTAGTTTTCTCTTGTGAGTGCCGTATCATCCAACATGCCTTGCATGTTGGTTACATTTTCTATATTCCAATCGCCTAAATATCGATTAAACGAAGTGGCATCATGAAACATATCTCTCATAGAAACGGTGCCAATTAACCATTGGTCAAAAGATTGATCTAGCGCACTTGCACCAAAGAACATCCTCTCCATATTGGTTACCCCGTTTACCCGCCAATTATTTAAACTTTGGTTGTAACTACTAGCGCCATTGAACATATCTTGCATGGTAGTTACTGCCCTAACATTCCAATCATTTATGGAGCTGTTAAAGGAAGTTGCTTCTTGGAACATGCCACGCATAGTGGTTACCGAGGCCACGTTCCATGCGTTTAAAGATTGGTTAAAAGCACTAGCTTCTCTAAACATTTCTTGCATGGTAGTTACAAAGGAAGTATTCCAACCAGAAATATCTTGGTCAAAAACAATGGCACCATAGAACATTTCTTGCATGTTTTGAGCCTCACCGGTATCCCAAGAATTAAGGGGTTGGTTAAAAGCCTCTGCTTCTTTGAACATGGAATCGAAATTGGTGACTACCCCTACGTTCCAATTGCTCAAGGGTTGATTAAATGCTAAAGCTGATTCGAACATGGAGGGCATAAGGGTTACCGAACTTACATTCCAAGTATTGATTGGCTGATTAAACACTTCGGCATGTTCAAACATAGCACTCATATTCGCAACAGCACTAACGTCCCAATTGTCTAAGGGTTGGTTAAATACTTGAGCGCCCCTGAACATACCGCTCATGTTTACAACAGAGTTCACATCCCAATTGTTCATGGGTTGGTTGTAAGAGATGGCATAATTAAACATGTTACTCATGTTAGTTACGTTAGTTACGTTCCAGCTATCAATATTTTGATTAAAAGCCTCAGCTCTAGAAAACATGGAATTCATAGTGGTAACAGCACTAACATTCCAATTATTCAGTGGTTGGTCAAATGCCGTTGCGTCGTAGAACATTTGGGTCATATCTGTAACAGATGATACATCCCAACTATTGATGTCTTGGTTAAACAGTTCCGCGTCATAGAACATAGCAGACATATCCGTTACATTTGCCGTATTCCAGTTATCTAGTGGTTGGTTAAATACTTCTGCTCTTTGGAACATTTCTGACATATTGGTTACCTGACTTACATTCCAACTATTTATAGGTTGATCAAAAGCCGCTGAGCTTTGAAACATGCGTGCCATATCCGTAACATTACCAGTATCCCAACTACTCAAATCTTGGTTAAAATCATCTGTTCGGGCGAACATAAAATTCATGTTGGTAACTTGGCTAACATCCCAATTGTCCAAAGGTTGGTTAAATAATTGAGCAGCCCCAAACATTCCACTCATATTGGTAACATTGCTGGTATCCCAACTGTTTAGTGGCTGATTAAAAATATGTGTAGATATAAACATGCTACTCATATTAGTTAAGTTACTAACATCCCAATTGTCTATTGCGCCATCAAATAGGTGACAACCTGCAAACATACTGGAGGCTATCTCTACTTGAGAAAGATTGGGGACATCTGTAGCATTGTATTCCATATTGCTACAACCGTAAAATGCATAATTCATAGATTGCCAAACTTGGGTTCCCCATTGATCTATAGAAATAAGTTTAATATGGTCAGAATTGCTAACCCAATGGTAAGGAGCAGGAAAATCTCCAATAATAGCTACGGTATAAACACCAGGAGTTAAGTATGTATGTATAATTTCGCCAGTAACATTATTATTATATTGTCCATCTCCCCAATCAATAGAATAGTTGTAGGTTAGATAATCTGGATAACCGGTATTAGCTTCAATTTTTAACTGATTGGCAGGTGTTGAGCCAGATTCTGTTATGCTAGTATCGTAAGTTAATTTAAAGGCATCTGGACTATTTACCCAACTTTCAACCACGGTAAACGATAGTTCTTGGCAACCTGTTGCGGGACCTTCGGCATTATAGGGTACTACGGTGACATAAACCGTATCACCAGCCTGAAATTCATTGGAAAAACTAAGACCAACCACATTACCTACATCATAGTTGTTTAAAGTATTCCCGCTTAAAGAAGCGTAGTTTCTATTACCGCCACGTTCAATTTCTAGGGTAATTCGATACCCGTCCGCATTTGGTGCTGGGTTCCATCTAATATCACTATTGGCAGGTGTCATAGTATCTCCTGCTGCCGGCATGGTAATTTCCGTACAAAGTACATAAGAACAGTTTACACTGTCTCCAGTAATAGTCCAACCGTTGGTATCTATTAATCCTTGCCTTTGATTTAATGCATCGCAATATTGTAGTCCGTTAGCACCTAAACTAACCCCATTCTGAACGGCTTGGCCTGCCCAACCAATTAAGATGTTATCATAGTTTTCTTGTGATAAACCACTGTTAGAAAGCATGTTATTCATTTGAGTGGCGTTAGCAATATTCCAATTGGCTAGATTTTGATTAAAGGAACTCGCATTTAAAAATATAGCGGTAAATCGTGTTACATTGGAAACGTTCCATGTGCTAATGTCCTGATTAAAATCTGTTGCCAATCTGAACATATCTCTTAGGCTATTAATACCAGATACATCCCAGTTATCTAAGGGTTGGTTAAATACCGTTGCACCAAAGAACATACCTTCAATTGCTGTAACACTACTTATATTCCATGAGTTTAAGGGTTGGTTAAAAGCGGTTGCTTCGTTAAACATAGAACTCATATTCGTAACATTGCTAACGTCCCAGTTGTCTATATTTTGATTAAAAGCTGGGTTTTCTTCGAACATACCTCGCATGTTGGTTACCCCACTAACATTCCACATACTGATGTCTTGATTAAATGCGTAGTTATCTCTAAACATGTATTCCATGTCTGTTACGTTACTTACATCCCAATTATCCAAGGGTTGGTTAAAAACAGCACCCCATATCCAACCATCAAACATCTCGGACATGTCCGTAACGTTGCTTACGTTCCAATTGTTTATGGGTTGGTCAAATGTTCGATTTCTATGAAACATTTGAGACATATTGGTTACATTACTTACATTCCATAAGTTTAAAGGTTGATTAAACTGTGATTCCCTGAAAGTGGCTTCCATTGAAACTACATTACTCACATTCCAATTGTTTATGGGTCTATTAAATGCGGAACCTTGAAATGTACCAGTTAAATCTGTGATATTGCTAACGTCCCAATTGTTCAGTGGTTGGTTAAAACGGCCTGTGTATCTAAATGTTCCAATTAAATTGGTAAGATTGGAGATGTTCCAATTATTAATATTTTGGTTAAAAGAAGAAGCTTCTGATAAGAAATACTCCATATCTGTAACCGATGCAACATTCCAATTGTCCAAAGGTTCATTAAATGCCCTTGCTCTGTGAAATGTGTAAGACATATCCGTGATATTGGCCGTGTTCCACAGGTCTAATGGTCGATTAAAAATGGAACATTCTTGAAACAATCCTGATATATTGGTTATGGTACTTACATCCCAATTATTAACTATGCCGTTAAAAGAATAACAATCTCTAAACATGTTTTGTAGCGTAGTTGCCTGAGATAGGTCTGGTGCATCAATGGCATCAAAATTTAAGTTTTCGCAACCAAAAAAGGCATTTTCCATGGTTTGCCATTGTATGGTTCCCCAAGCCAAAATTTCAATGATTTTTAGTTTATCACTGGCGTTTTCATCGTTAAAATAGATAGATGGAAAGGTGCCACTAATTTCTATAGTATACGTGCCAGCAGTTGCATACGTGTGGGTTATGTTGCCGGTAACTCCGGTATCTATGTTGCCGTCTCCCCAATCAACATCATAATTATACGTAGTGTAGGCTGGGTTAGTAGGTATGGTAACTTGGTTATTTGCAGAAGACCCCGATTCTGTATTGTTGGTATTCCATATAGATCTAAAAGACTGACCATGTACATTTACTACAAGTAAAAAAATACAACTGAAAAGTAATTTTTTAAACATATACTTAGGTTTGGTTTGGTAACAACGATAATTAGAGGGTGTTATTTTTTTGCCGTACAAACCACCGTTGGTTTTGTTGTAAAACTATGTCTTACTGTGGTTTGAGGGTTACCCCGTAAACAGGGTTTTTTAAAATAACCGGCTAACCTTAACCAGAAAATCGCTGTCTCTGTTTTTTTGGTTAACGGCGTAGAAAAGCCAAGTAGTATGTTATTTGTACCACTCGGACGAGTGGTACATGTTTTTTTAAAATGTAGTTGAATTAAGGGTTACCCCAAGAACTTATTTCTGTATTCAGAAGGGGTAAGGCCAGTGTAATTTTTAAACAATCGGTTAAAGGTAGTTTTGCTTTTAAACCCAGAATCAAACGCAATGGCTATAAGTTTGGTCTCTTTATGCTTTTTGTTCTTTAGCATTTCTTGCGCAGCAAGTATGCGATAAGAATTTATGAAATTGTAAAAGTTTTGATTAAATCCTTTATTTAAAACTTCGGAAAGATGATGGCTGCTAATGTTAATTTGTTCCGCTAAATCTTTTTGTGATAGTTCGCTATCCAAATAAGGTCTATTATTTTTTATATGTGTAGTTAATCTTGTCTTGTATGCTTCAAAATCTTCTTCATTAATAGAAGAGCTCTTATAGGAAAGTTGGTGTTTGGTTTCTGTTTTTGAGGCTTTTTTTTGAGCATCCAAAGGCTCTTCCGTTTCTTTTTGAAGCACATAAAATTGTTCTCTCAATTGTTCATTCTGTTTTTTGGTTTTAATTCTATAAAACAACAATAACGAACCCAATAAAACCAAACAACCACCAAAAACCAAACTGAATTTTTTAAACTTACTTTCATTTTGCGCCAAGTCAAAGATTGCACGGTCCTTATCTTTTATAATTGCATTTTTTGCGGAAAGATCTTTTTGTAAATCAACTTTTATGGCATCTTGCTGGGTTGCTAAAATCTCATTTTGTATCTGTAAATACTGTTCTTTAGCCTTTCTGGTTTCTTCTAGATTACCGGTAGCTTTTAAAACTTCGCTTAGATGTAAATAGGTTTCCGCTTCAATTTGTTGAAGTTTTTTAGTTTTGGCTATGTTGGCAGCTTCCTCCAATAATGTTATGGATGCTTCAACTTCTCCAAGTTTCCATTTAGCTAATGCCAGCTGGGTGAGTAACCAAGCACGTTCTTTTGTAGGTGCAGCCGTATGCTTAAGTTTTAAGCCTTCTACTGCGGCAAGTTTAGCTTTTTCATATTTATTTTCTTTAAAATGTAATTCACTAATACTATTAAAAGCGGTAGCTACAATTATTTCATTATCAATAACCAAACCTAATTCCTTGGTTCTCTCATGATATTCCAACACTTTATCTAACTGTCCAAGTTTTTGGTAATTATTAGCAAGACCGTTATAGGCAGATGCTCTAATTTTGGGGTTGTCTTCATATGCGTCTAAAAGTGACAACACGGTTTCCATTGCATTAATTGCTTTATTATGCGATCCAATAGCGGTATAAACATTACCAAGATTTACCAATACAATAATTTTAGACCTGTAATCGTCCGGTGACGCATCACATAATTCCAATGCATTTCTATAAAGTGTTATTGCTTTATCTTGTTGTGCCCGGTTATTAAAATAAATAGCTTGGTTAACCATGCCAAGTACTTGAAATTTGGTGTTTTGGTTGGTTTTGCCAAGGAGTACAAGAGAATCGCTCAATAGCTTATGCTGTTCATAGTCACCATTGGAATATGCCGTTTGTAGCCTTTTAAGATAGCTATTGGCTTTTTGGTCTATGTTGTTATTTAAGGTATCAACTTCCTGTCCGTAAATAAATAATTGACCTAAAAAGAGTAAAATAAATAAGTTGGGGGCTAATCTCATTTAAAATTAAATCTTTAAAGTAAAACTAAATATAGTTAAAACCTGCTAACTGTTAAATCATGTTGCTGTGCATAGGGCATAGAGGTTTGCATTAAATCTTGGTATAACGACTTTAATTTTTTTCGTTTTTCTTGGTCTAAATGAATCATTAAATCTTGTATTGTACTAGCATCTTCTCTATTATCAATGAGCTGGGCAATAGCTATATAATCGTTTTTGTAAGTTTCATGGGCAAAATTATAAAGGGCCAAAGATGCATTAATCATGTCTTTGGTTTCTTCTGTTGGTTTTAAACTCTCAATTTCGGTTATGTAGCTTTCAACATTAGGAATTAAAAATGTCTCGATATGCTCTTGTATGCTAATGGTCTTAACCTTTCTGTTGTTTTGAATGGCTACCAAATTATTAGCATCTCTAAATTCTATAAAACTTTTAAGGTCTTTACTTCCAAAACCCCAGAATATATCCGTAGACTTTGTGGTTTTACTGTAGTATAAATCTGGAGATTGTGTTTTACAGCTGGTAAACGTAATGAATAATAAAACTAAAGTGGACGTGAAAAAACGTGTCATTGTTGTTGGTTTTTGTGGTTGTAAAATTACCTTGGAGCCAACATGGATCAATCCCTGTTTTCAGGGGTTTGTCCTTAACGGAATAGTGTGATTTTTGCTAAAGGTTAAACAAAAAAAAACCGACGCTAGGTCGGTTTTTGAACAATTTGTTTTTTATTAATGGGTAATTACCTCAATGTTATTGGCTTCTGCATAGGGCAATGCCAAGGCCCACAATTCTGAATGTAAAACATCAAACCTTGGGGCTTTTAAACTATCTAGTTTAACAAGCTCTAGGTTTATTGCATCTGCAGAATCATTATTATCTATCATTTTGGCAATAGCAATATATTCGCTGGAATAGGTGTTCTTGGCGTATTCAAATACCTCCAAACTTTTTGCTATCATTTCTTTGGTTTCTTCAGTTGCTTTTAGCGCTTTAATCGTTTCAATATTTGTTTCAATATCGGGTATTACATATCCTTTTATGTATTCTTCTACTTTAGATGTAGGTTCTACTTTATTTCCATTAACCACAAATAAGGTATTGGTTTCTTTTAGTTCAATGTATCGTATTAAATCATTGCTTCCAAAGCCAACAAGTTTATTGCTGTTTAATGCAGCTCTATCAAAGTAATTTTCTGCAGATGTAAAGTTACAAGAGGTAATGAGTACACCTAGACAAAGGAATAAAAGTAAGTTTTTCATGACTGGTTTTGTTTTGCTGTAAAAATAATACGGACTGTTAATTTACTAGTCCCTGTTTTCCGTTAAAAATGGCGATAGTTGATTAAAAGAGTTAATACTATTTTGATATACAGTAAATTATAAATTAATGCACTGCTATATTGTAAATAAAAACATGAAAGCAGGTTCGTTATTAAGCATTGCAAAAGTATTTGCTAAAAGTAAAAAGGTGAAGATATTATTGGTTGGTGCCCAGTTGGGATACCTGGGTTATACCTACCTTAAAAATAGAAATCAACATAAAACGGAAGTAACGCAAGAGCAATAAAGATGATAGTAAAATGGATTTTATGGGTTTTTGCCATTCTGGTTATTCTATTAACCTTGTTTCCCTATTTATCTTTTAACCAGTGGTACGTTCGTATTTGGGATTTTCCACATTTACAAATAGCATTGCTAACTCTTTTCGCCTTGGCTTTTTATTCTATCAAGTTCGATTTAAAAAGCAAATCGGATTACGCTGTGGTTTTAGCGCTTCTTGGGTGCTTTCTGTTTCAAAGCGTAAAAATTTATCCCTACACAGCTTTTGCAGATATAGAAATGGCCAATGCAAGTAGTAATCCTAGCACTTCTTTGAGTGTTTATGCCGCTAATGTATTGCAGAAAAACAAAAAAATAGAAGCGGTAGTAAAAGACGTTTCAAAATACCAGTCTGATGTGGTTTTGTTGACCGAAACCAATGAGAGGTGGAAAAACGCCTTAGTGAACAAATTAGAAGCAGCGTATAAGTATTCGGTCTTAGTACCAAAAGAAAATACCTATGGAATGTTGCTGTTCTCAAAGCATCCGTTGTACGAAACAAAAGTAAAGTATCTGGTAGAAGACACTATACCGTCTATACATACTAAACTAATTATAGACGCAAAAGATACCGTTCAATTATTCGCCATACATCCCGCACCGCCCACACCACAGCACAATCCGTCTTCTGTAGATAGGGATGCAGAGATGATGAAAATTACCCAGTTAACCCGTAAAACAGAATGCCCTGTTATTGTTTTAGGCGATTTTAATGATGTTGCATGGTCAGAAACTACAGCATTATTTCAAAAAGTTAGTGGGCTGCTAGATATGCGGAAAGGAAGAGGATTTTTTAATACCTACAACGCCAATAGTTGGTTAATGCGGTGGCCCTTAGACCATGTATTTACCTCTGCGGATTTTAGGGTGATGCAAATAGAACGTGGTGCCGATGTTGGCTCTGACCACTATCCATTTTACGCAAAACTTTCTTTAGAACCTAAATTGGCAGAAGAACAAAAGCTTCCGCCACCTTCTAAAGAGGAAATTGCGAAAGCTTTTGAACAAATATCAGAGAAAAAAACCAGCCAAACAGCTAGCCATTAGGTGATAGCTTCCATTTTCTTTTTAATTTCTTCTAAACACAAATTCCCCAAACTACCTTCGTGTGTGTGTTTAATATCTCTTTTGGGTTTAAAATTGCCGTTTTCTATGGCCTTCCCCATGGTTTTGTAAGCATCTCTAAAAGGCATACCACTCTTAACCATTTCATTCAACGTATCAACACTAAAGAGGTAATCGTATTTGGTGTCACTTAAAATATCTGCATTCACTTTTATTTCCTTCAAACTAAAGTGTAGCATTTCTAAACAAGCTTTCATGTCCTGTATAGCAGGTACTATTACTTCTTTTACCAACTGCAAATCCCTATGATATCCACTAGGTAGATTATTCATAATTAAGATTAACTGATTGGGCGTAGCTTGTACTTTATTGCATTTGGCACGTATCAACTCAAATACATCCGGATTCTTTTTATGTGGCATTATGCTACTACCCGTAGTAAGCTCATTTGGAAAAGAGATAAAATTGAAATTCTGGCTCATATACAGCGTAATATCCATAGCCATTTTAGATAAGGTGGCCCCCAAACTAGAGATACCAAAAGCTGTAGCTTTTTCCACTTTTCCACGACCCATTTGTGCCGCAACTACGTTGTACTTTTGTGTAGCAAAATCCAATTCTGCCGTTGTAAAACTTCTATCTATTGGAAAAGAACTGCCGTAGCCTGCTGCACTACCTAACGGATTTTGGTCCGCAATTTTATACGCCGCATGCACAAAATACAAATCGTCTATTAAACTCTCTGCATAGGCCGAAAACCATAATCCAAAAGATGAGGGCATGGCAATCTGCAAGTGCGTATAACCGGGTAAAAGTGTTTTTTGATGTTTCTCGGCCAGTTTCATCAATAAATCGAACAACTGCTTGGTCTGACTTTTGATTTCTGTAAGTTCTGCCTTTAAATACAATTGCATAGCAACTAAAACTTGGTCGTTTCTAGAGCGTGCGGTGTGAATTTTTTTACCAACGTCTCCCAGTTTTTCGGTAAGTATGTACTCAATTTTAGAGTGCATATCCTCAAAATCGTCTTCTATGGTAAAGGTTCCTTTTTCTATGGATTTACCAATAGCCGCCAATTCTTTTACCAAAAGCTTCGCTTCGTCATCAGAAATTAATCCTACTTTGGCCAACATTTTTGCATGCGCTGTAGAGGCGATTACATCATACTTGGCTAATAGTAAATCGAGCTCCCTGTCGTTACCAACAGTAAATGTATCTATCTTTTTATCGGTACTGAATCCTTTGTCCCAGAGTTTCATGTTATAGTTGTTAGATTTTAGTTAGTAGTTATGAGTGATTAACTAGTACTATATTTTTATTGGAGAGTTACAAAAATCCCTCTAAAATATCTATATAAAGTTGTACCCCTTCATACACTTCATCCACATAGATAAACTCATCTGCAGAATGACTTCTAGGGCTATAACCAGGGCCTAATTTTAAGGATTGGCAGCTAAGTTCTGCTTGGTCAGATAGTGTTGGGCTACCATAAGTTTCTCTACCTAAAGCAATACCAGATTGCACCAAAGGATGCTCAATAGGAATAGAACTACTACTTAAGTTTAACGATCTTGGTCTTAGCTTACAAGGAGCTTCACGCTGTAGCATTTCATTAATTTCCTCATTGGTGTAACAATCGTTAACACGGGTATCTATAACTAAATCAACTTGAGCGGGTACTACATTATGTTGGCTGCCCGCATTAATTTGGGTAACCGTCATTTTTACGGGGCCTAAAACATCGGATACCTTTTCAAATTGATAGTTTTTAAACCATTCCAACACTTTTATTGTATTGTAAATGGCATTATTATCATTAGGGTGGGCGGCGTGCGAAGGTGTGCCTTCTACGGTGCCTTCAAAAACCACTAAGCCTTTTTCCGCAATAGCCAATTGCATTTGGGTTGGCTCACCTACTATGGCTACATCAATCTCTGGAAGAATAGGTAACAAGGCCGAAATACTTTTATCGCCAGCATCTTCTTCTTCTGCCGTTGCGCTCATGATAATATTGTAGCTCAAATCTTCACGCTCATAAAAATGTACAAAAGTGGCCAACAAGGAACACAAAGCACCACCGGCGTCATTACTTCCTAATCCATACAATTTACCATCTTCTATATGCGGATTAAAAGGGTCTTTGGTATAAGCCTTGTTGGGCTTCACCGTATCGTGATGGGAATTCAACAACAAATTGGGCTTGCTCTCATCATAATACTTGTTAAAAGCATAAATATTATTGTACTGTCTTTTGGTTGCCACCCCATGACCTTGCAACCAATTGTCTATTAATGTAGCCGTTTCATCTTCTTCTTCAGAAAAAGAAGGAATAGCGATTAATTGTTTTAGTAATTCTAGGGCTTCTGTGCCCAAAGCTTTTTTATCTAACTTCATAAAACCAATGTTGTATAGTTGGTGTTTGCTGTTTGAAACATTCCTAAATTTCCAATTTTAACTTGTTTTACACCATTTTTTAGGGCGTGAAAACAATTATGCATCTTAGGCAACATGCCGTCTGCAATAATGCCTTTTGCTACCAGGGCATCGTAAGTAGTTGTATCAATATGTTTAATTACAGAATCTTTTCTGTTGATGTCTTCTAGTACGCCATCCAATTCAAAACAATAATAGATGGTTGTGTTGTAAAAGTCGCTGAGACCAATGGCAACTTCTGAGGTAATGGTGTCTGCGTTGGTGTTGAGTAATTGTCCTTTTTGGTTGTGCGTTAGGGCACAAAATACGGGAGTTAATCCAATGCTTGTCAATTGGCTA
Source organism: Croceivirga sp. ABH4_376 (assembly GCF_056160685.1). NCBI lineage: Bacteria > Pseudomonadati > Bacteroidota > Flavobacteriia > Flavobacteriales > Flavobacteriaceae > Croceivirga > Croceivirga sp. ABH4_376. The sequence goes on from NZ_JBSWXQ010000001.1 coordinate 801,323, forward strand.
ATGGTTTTTCCATCAACTCCTTTAACATCGCCAGCAAACCCATAATCAATTTCAGTAACGGGGCGCTTTTGTGCCTGTATGGTATTCGCATCCGCACCACTTAATCCAATAGCATTTACACCTTTAGCCTGCAATTGTGCCACCACATTTTTATTTACAAGTCCACCGTAAACCATGGTAACCACTTCTAAAGTTGCTGCATCGGTAATACGGCGGCCGTTCACCATTTTTGGTTCTATTCCTAATTTGGGTAACAACTGGGTTGCCTTTTTACCACCACCATGCACCAGAATCTTATGCCCGGGCAATTGCGCAAAAAGGGTAAGAAACTGGTCTAGCTCATCGCTATCCTCAATTATATTACCACCAATTTTAACTATGCTTAAATCTTCCATTTAATTTGTAGCAGCTTACAGGTCTTTTATTAGTTGTTTTAGCACCACTTGGGCTGCATAAGTTCTATTGTTGGCCTGTTCCATACATAGGCTTTGGTCACTATCCATAACAGCATCTTCTACTACCACATTTCTACGTACCGGCAAACAGTGCATAAACTTGGCCTTCCCCAATTTTTCTTTGGTCATCATCCAATTGCTATCGGTGTTTTTTACTTTACCGTAATCTTGGTAATTGCTCCAGTTTTTTACGTATACAAAATTCGCATTTTTGAGCGCTTCTTCTTGGTCGTGCACAATTTTACATCCTTTTGTTACTTCTGGGTTTAGCTCATACCCTTCTGGATGGGTAATTACAAAATCGGCATCTTGCAATTTCATCATCTCAACAAAACTATTGGCAACCGCATGCGGCAAAGCACGTGGGTGTGGTGCCCAAGACAAAACTACTTTAGGTTTTTGGGCAACTTTGTTTTCTTCTAAAGTGATGGCATCTGCCAATGCTTGTAAGGGGTGACCAACAGAACTTTCCATATTTACTACGGGAATGTTCGCGTATTTTTTAAAAGCGTTTAAGACCAACTCGGCCTCATCGGCTTCTTTGTCGGTTAAACCAGCAAAGGCACGTATCGCTACAATATCGGCATATTGGCTCACTACTTGTGCTGCTTCTTTTACGTGTTCTGCTTTGCCTTGGTCCATTACGGCACCTTCTTCAAACTCTAACTGCCAACCTTCACTACCAAAATTCATTACAATAGTATCCAATCCTAAATTTATGGCAGCTTTTTGTGTGCTTAAACGGGTACGTAGGCTATTGTTAAAGAACAACAAGCAAATGGTTTTGCCAGCACCTAGTTGTTTAAACTGGGTGGGTTCTTTTTTTAGTTCGATAGCTTCTTGTACCGTTTGTTGTAAACTGTCTAAATCGTTGATATGTAAGTAATGCTTCATTGTTATGTTGCTATTATTTTGGTGAAAGGCTGTTTGGCATTAAAACTATCTAGGATAAAATTATCCAATAAGCCATTCACTATCCAAGTTTCTATATGTGCTTCTTGTGCTATTGCCGAAGCTTCTATTTTTGATTGCATGCCACCTGTTCCGTGAGACGATTTTGCTGTGCTAATTTCCTTTTGCATGGCTTGCAGATCATGCACTTCTAAAATGGTTTCCGGTGTTCCATTTTCCATAGATGCTTTGCTATACACGCCATTGGTATTGGTAGCGATTATAAGTAAATCTGCTTCTACAAAAGCTGCGGTGTAGGCCGCCAGCTTATCGTTATCGCCAAATTTAATCTCGTCTGTGGCTACAGTGTCGTTTTCATTAATGATGGGTACTACGTTGTTTTGTAGTAGCACATCAATGGTGTTTTTTATGTTTTGGCGCGATTTGTCATCCTGTAGGTCCGAATATGAAAACAAGCATTGCGATGTGAATAAGCCCAGTTCTCTAAAATTCTCTTGAAAAATATGCATCAATCGGGGTTGACCAATAGCTGCCAAGGCTTGCTTAACATTAATGTCTTTACCGGTATGTTCTAATTGCACAAATTGCTTTGCTGTTGCAATAGCTCCAGAGCAGACCAGGATGAATTCATATTGGTCCTTTAATGCCGCCAATTGCCGACCTATATCCTCTATTTTACCACGGGATATCTGGTCTGTTTCTTTGGTCAGTGTGTTAGAACCAATTTTGATGAGAACGCGCTTTTTCATGCTACAATTCCGCTTTAAGCGCATTAAAGAACAAATCGATTTCTGCTTTACCAATGGTTAACGCCGGCAAGAACCGAAGTACCTGTTTATTGGCTGCGCCGCCCGTAAATACATGCTGATTAAATATGAGTTTTTTGCGAAGTTCCGCTACTTCAAAATCAAACTCAAGCCCTAACATTAACCCTCTCCCTTTTACCTTTTTTACTTGCGGAATTTTGGCTGCCTCGGCTGTGAAGTAGGCACCCATGGCTTGCACATTGGTTAACAGGTTTTCTTTTTCTATAACTTCTAAAACCGCTAGGGTAGCGGCACAAGCAAGATGGTTGCCACCAAAAGTAGTGCCCAGCAAGCCATAAGAAGCCTTAATATCTTCATGAATTAAAATACCACCTACCGGAAATCCATTGCCCATACCTTTGGCAATTGAGATAATATCTGGTTTAATATTATGGTGTTGAAATCCAAAGAATTTACCGCTTCTACCAAAACCGGCCTGTACTTCGTCTGCAATAAGTACTACACCGTGGTTTTTGCATTCATTTTGAATAAGCTGGTAAAATTCGGTAGTAGGTTCATCCAAACCACCAACCCCTTGTATGGCTTCTAAAATAACCGCACAATAGTCACCAGAAGCTAGTTCTTTTTTCAGGCTTTCGGCATCGTTAAAATCAATAAAAGTTACCCTCTGTTGTTGATTTATAGGTGCATTTATTTTTGGATTATCAGTTGTAGCCACCGCAGCTGAGGTACGCCCATGAAAGGCTTTTTTAAATGCCAAGACCTTGGATTTCCCGGTATGGAAAGATGCCATTTTCAAGGCGTTCTCATTGGCTTCTGCTCCAGAATTGCATAAGAATAAGTTGTAATCTTCACAACCGGAAAGCTGGCCTAGTTTCTTTGCCAACGCTTCTTGCAACGGATTTTTAATAGAGTTGCTATAAAAACCAATTTGTTGCAATTGGTCGGTAAGCATATTAACATAATGTGGGTGGGAATGCCCAATAGAAATCACGGCATGGCCGCCGTAAAAATCGTAATATTTTTGACCCTTATCATCAATCACCTCAATGCCTTTTGCGCTTACAGGGGTAACATCATATAAAGGGTAAACATCAAATAATTTCATGCTGTTGGTTTTTCTAGTTATTGGGCTATATAACCTAAGTCTAGTTGTTTTTTATGTCACTAATTTTTTTGTAAGAGCTTACAATACCTTGGATTAGGGAAGAGCTCAATCCCTGATGTTCCATTTCATTCAAACCTTCAATAGTACAACCTTTGGGAGTAGTTACACGGTCTATTTCTTGCTCTGGATGGTTGCCAGTTTCAATTAATAAAGCTGCTGCACCGTTACAGGTATGCATGGCCAATTCTTGCGCTTCCTTAGACTCGAACCCTAACTGTATGGCACCTTGTGTGGTTGCACGTATTAAACGCATCCAAAAGGCAATTCCACTGGCACAAATTACGGTTGCCGCTTGCATTTGCTCTTCTGGAATTTCCAAGGTATGTCCCATCCGATTAAAAATAGCTTTGGCTAAGTCCACTCGTTTTTTACCAACGCCGTTACTACAAATACAGGTCATGGATTTGCCTACGGAAATAGCGGTGTTGGGCATACAACGTAATATGTATTTGTCTGCACCAATGATAGACTCAATTCTGGAAATTGGAAAGCCGGTAATTACACTAATTACCACATGTTTTTCAGTGAGTTGGTCTTTAATATCATACAAAATAGCCTCAAAATGACCTGGTTGAACGGCAAAAATTAGAATATCTGAATTAGTGACCGCTTCTTCGTTACTAGCCGTAACGGTTACATTACTGTAATCTTCAAAATGCTTTAATTTTTCAGGATTACGTTTGGTAAGGTACATACTGGTTGCACCATTAGAATTTAGAATGCCATTGGCAATAGATTGGCCTAAGTTCCCAGTTCCTATAATTGCAATTTTCATGGTAAAGTTTTACGGTTTGGTTTTTAAAATACGCCTGCCTTTAATTTTAATCCTTTGGTTTCTTTAAAACCTAGCATTAAATTCATGTTTTGCACGGCTTGTCCAGAAGCACCTTTTAATAGGTTGTCTATGGCAGAGGTTACCAGCAAAATATCATCATGTTTGTGCAAGTGAATATGGCAATTATTGGTATTCACCACTTGTTTTAAATGAATGGGGTCATCTACCACTTGGGTAAATTTGGCCTCCTTGTAGAAATCTGAAAATAAGCTTTTTGCTTCTTCAACACTACCATTGAATTTGGTATAGGTGGTTGCCAATATACCTCTAGTAAAATTGCCGCGATTGGGTAAAAAATAAATTTTACCTGTAGGGTTGCCAAAAGAATTTAAGCTTTCGCCAATTTCCCCTAAATGTTGATGTGTAAAGGGTTTGTACCAGCTCACATTGTTATTTCGCCAGCTAAAATGGGTGGTTTCCCCTGGTTTTACACCAGCGCCCGTACTGCCTGTTACTGCATTTACATGAATATCTTCTTGTAGCATTCCGGCTTTTGCTAAGGGCAATAACCCTAATTGTATAGCGGTAGCAAAACAACCTGGATTAGCCAGCGCATCTGTTTTTTTAATCGCTTCTTTGTTCAGTTCAGGCAAACCATAAACATAGGTTCTTCCTTGAAAAGTAGCATCTGCTTGAAGCCTAAAATCATTACTCAAGTCGATTAGAAGTGTTTCTTCAGAAAATTTATGTTCCTTTAAAAAGTTGCTGGAATTGCCATGCCCTAAGCACAAGAAAACCACATCTACTTGGGTGTTAACTTCTCCGGTAAAGGTAAGGTCGGTAGCACCAATTAAATCGGCATGGGCACTACTAATTTTTTTACCAGCTCTGGTAGTGCTGTATACAAAATCTATAGTGACATCGCTATGGTTTAGCAGCAAACGAATCAACTCGCCTCCTGTGTAGCCAGAGCCTCCTATTATTCCAATTTTAGCCATTATAAAATATATTTTGAGTCATTAGGTCTTTATTTTTTCCTAGAATGATACGCTGTAAGTTTAGCCGTTTACGTGATTAGATATTTTACCCGGATTGGATAAGATTTTAATAAAGCCTTTGGCGTCATCTGCAGTCCAACCTTTGTTCATTTCCCCATAGCTGCCAAAAGAGGCATTCATTAAATCGTTGGGCGATTTAATTCCGTCTAATCTAAATTGGAAAGGGTACAAGCTAACAAAAACCTCGCCCGTTACATTCTTTTGTGTATCGGTTAAAAAAGCTTCTATGTTGCGCATTACTTCGTCTAGGTAGTTGCCCTCATGTAACAACATACCATAAAAGTTACCTAGCTGCTCTTTTTGAAATTGCTGCCACTTACTCAAGGTGTGCTTCTCTAGCAAATGGTGGGCTTTTAAGATAATTAATGGTGCGGCTGCTTCAAAACCAACCCTGCCTTTAATTCCTATGATAGTATCACCCACGTGAATGTCCCTACCAATGGCATATTTGTTGGCAAGAGCTTCTAATTTTTCAATATTGGCAACGGGTGAATCCTTTTCGCCATTAATCGCTACCAATTCGCCTTTTTCAAAAGAAAGACTTACTTGTGTAGGTTCCTTTTCTTGTAGTTGACTAGGGTAAGCACTGTCTGGTAATGGTTTTTCACTGGTCAAGGTTTCCTCACCGCCTACAGAAGTACCCCAAAGTCCCCTGTTAATGGAATATTTAGCTTTTTCCCAAGAATAATCTACGCCATTAGCTTGTAAATAAGCAATCTCTTCTTCTCTTGCGAGTTTGTTATCCCTAATAGGAGTTATAATTTCAATTTCAGGAGCAAGCGTTTGAAAAATCATATCAAAACGTACTTGGTCGTTACCCGCTCCGGTACTACCGTGTGCAATATATTTAGCCCCAATTTTTTTGGCGTGTTCTACAATTTCTACCGCTTGTACAATACGTTCTGCACTTACAGAAAGTGGGTAGGTGTTGTTTCTAAGTACATTGCCAAAAATGAGGTATTTAACTACTTTATCATAAAAATTCTGTACGGCATCTATAGAAGTATAGGTGCTGGCCCCCAAAGCCAATGCTTTTTCTTCTATGGTTTTAATTTCTTCTGGTGAAAAACCACCTGTGTTAACGCTTACCGCGTGTACTTCAAAACCATGCTCTTTAGATAAATTCATGGCGCAATAGGATGTATCTAATCCGCCACTATAAGCCAATACAAGTTTTTTCATTTTTCTTTCTTCTTTACTAGCATTTTATCCTTGATACTTTTAAGTCGTTCAAATGCTTTGTTATTTAGGTTTTTATGTTTTTGATTTTCTTTTGCCTGTGGGTCATACAACATTCCCGTGCACAAACACATTTTGCGTTCTGTACGAGTTAGAATGTCAAAATTTTTACAGGTTTGGCAGCCTTTCCAGAATTCTGGGTCGTCTGTTAATTCAGAAAAAGTTACTGGCTTATACCCCAAGGCATAATTCATTTTCATTACCGCAAGCCCCGTGGTAATACCAAAAATTTTGGCATCTGGGAATTTTTCTCGGGATAATTCAAAAATGCGCTGTTTTATCTTGCTGGCAAGACCTTCGCCTCTATAGTCCGGGTGCACAATAAGACCAGAATTGGCCACAAAGTCTTTATTGCCCCAAACTTCTATATAACAGAAGCCAGCAAATTTATCACCATCTAAGGCAATGATAGCGTTGCCATTTCTAAGACGTTGCGCAATATATTCTGGTGTACGTTTGGCTATACCCGTACCGCGAACCTTGGCAGAGTCTGTAATAGTCTCGCTAATGATTGTTGCATATTGTAAATGCGATGCGTTGGCTACAACAATTTTCATCGTTGGCGTATGAATTAAATTTAAAAATGAATTTGTTTGCTGTGAAATACGGGATTGGACTCACCTAATCCCAATAATAGAATTGCACCCTTACGGGCGACGGCGGCGTGTATGGAAAGGACGAACGGGAGACGGGATGCTCGCGTTTCTAGATACTGGTATGTGTCTTTGTTCTTTCATTGTTGATGTAAATGTACAAATAGTGAGAAGCTGACCTAACTAATTCTAAATTTTTAACGAAAATGAAACGTTTTGTTTCGGTTTTTTAATATTTCGTAGGTCATGTAGCCGAACACCAAAATATATTCAACAAAGAGGAGTGGTAAATATTCTTTAAAATCTGGCTGTGAATAGGTATAGTAACTTAAAAATACGGTGGCAGACCAAAGTAATGGAAACCTATACGTAGTAAACAAGCAAAGGCCAATTGGGAATACAAGATACCACGGATGTATGGTGCTTGTTAAAAAGTAATAACTACTTATGAGTATAAGCATACCTGTTAGTAGACCGCCTACGCTTTTCATTCGCTTAAAAAGTAAAAGAACAAGGGCAATGCCAATTGTAAGTATTGGTACCACTTTACCATAGCTTTTTATAAACAACCAGGGTTTAGCATCAAAATAAGTTGTAGCTATGTATTCTGATGCATTATAGATGCTAGCATTAAATTCAAAATTAGAAAACCATAAGGCGATGGTTTTGCTGTAATTAGCGGTAAAATGTTCTGTGTAAAAAGGCAAAAAGAGCAACACACAACTAACTGCGATACTTGTATAGAATACTGCTGATTTTTTAAGTCCTAGAAAAGGTAAAAAAAGCGGTAAAAATAAAAGCGGAACCAATTTAAGAAGAATGGCCATAGCATAAACGAGGCCCGCAAAAATAAGTTGTTGCTTTTGTAAGAGGTAAATGCCAGCAATGAAGAGAAAGAACATAACACCTTCAAAATGTAGATTGCCGGTAAGTTCTATTAGTATTAAGGGATTAAGAAAATACCAAAAGATTAAGTGGGGAGACAAATTGTTGTGTTGCAATAACTTTTTACCTATCCATAAAACACCAATATCTGCCGATATTATTAGTAAACGTAATGCGATAATACCACCTTTTACACTACCAAAACCTAAAAAAACGGCTATAGTGAAGAGTAGTTGATTTAATGGCGGATAATTACTGTAATGCTTCGCACTTAAACTGCCCATAGCTTGATGCAGCAATTCTTTGTTATGAAAAGTAGCATCGAGCTGTGAAAATAATTCGTTTGGGGTAAATAGGTAGGGGTTAATGCCTTTTAAAATAAGCTGGCCGTCCCAAATAAAACGGTAAAAATCTTGAGATAAATTAGGCGAGCTAAAAAGAAATATCGCTCTAAATGCTATTCCAGCAACCAGTAGAAATTTAAAATTCCATCGTTCTAATTGCATCAATTTAAATAAGAAAAAAAACAAAGCGGCTACTAAGATGATAAGGCGAATAAAATCTTCCCGTACCAACTGGTAGCCGAAAATATAGTAGAACGCCATACTACCCAATACCATTAGGATTGGGAATTTATGGAGTTTCCAATACGTAAGCATGGATTATGCCTTAGCCGTCAGGGATTTAAAGAATACAAAGCCAAAACCTAAGAACAACATTAAATGAAATGGGAACAATCCATAATCATTAAACGGAATAGCTATGTACATGCCATATAAGAAATATAACATGAGGGCAAACTCCAAAATCATGTTAGGCGATAGTTTTTTAGCAAGGTATTTGTTGCCCTTCCAACTATCGGATAAGCTATTAATATTGAATTTTGGTGTGCGTACAAACTCACTCTTTTTACCCATATGGCCTTCTATTACCGCCAAAGCATTGTGTAAAGACAATCCTAGGGCTACAGAGAAGAACGTAAAAAATAGCTTTACGTAGTCTATAAACTTATCAAAACCGCTGCCTTGTATACTTTTATAGGTGAACCAATAGCAGAAAAATAAGATTACTGTACTAGCAATGAAAAAGCTAGTCACCTCAAACACCCAAGCCAAATGGCCAAAAGTATTCTTGATGATGAGCATAGGTACACTTAAAACCGCTACTATAAATACGCAAAGGAACATGGAGCTGTTTAGCAAGTGCATTACCCCATGAAATTTGGTTTTAAAGTTGATGTTTTTAGAAGAGACAACACTCCAAACCGTTTTTCTAAAGTTTTCTGCGCCACCTTTGTTCCAACGGAATTGTTGTGAACGTGCAGCACTCATTACCACCGGTAATTCTGCTGGAGTTTCTACGTCTTCTAAATACTTAAACTTCCAGTTCTTTAACTGTGCACGGTAGCTTAAATCTAAATCTTCTGTAAGGGTGTCTCCTTCCCAGTTACCTGCGTCTAGGATACAATCTTTACGCCAGATACCTGCCGTACCATTAAAGTTGATAAAATGCCCTTTTGCGTTTCTGCCAACCTGTTCTAAGGTAAAATGTGCATCCAAAGCAAAGGCTTGTATTCTGGTAAGGGTAGAGTAATCTCTATTGATGTGTCCCCAACGGGTTTGTACCACGCCAATTTCAGGGTCTTTAAAATAAGGAACCGTTTTCTTAAGCCAGTCCGTTTCTGGTAGAAAGTCCGCATCAAAAATGGCAATAAAATCACCTTTGGCAATTTCTAAACCTTCTTTAAGTGCGCCGGCCTTAAAACCTACCCGGTTTTCCCTTCTTATGTGTTGTATGTCTAATCCGGTTTCTTTTAATTCTTGAACGCGGGCAGCAGTATCTACCACAGAGTCGTCTGTTGAATCATCTAAAACCTGAATTTCTAATTTACTCTTTGGATATTCTATTTTGGCAATATTGTCCAATAGACGTTCCATTACATATTCCTCATTGTAAACTGGTAATTGTATGGTTACAAAAGGAATCTCTTTTGGATCCAAAAGATTGTATTTTGGAGCCTCTTCATTCTGTCTTTTATTGCTTAGGTAGTTGATTAGCAGGTTTAACTGCGCCAAGCTGTAGCAAAAAATTAAAATCAAGGCGATGCTATAGATAGCGATGATGATGTAAGCGATTGTAATTCCCATGATTATTTAATGCTGTATTTAAAAATCCAACCCAATATTTTTATGCCTGCAAATATAGTACCTTTTACGGTTCCTGAAACTTTTGAGACACCTATTCGTTGTTTGTAACGAACGGGTACCTCTTTGTATTTCAATTTTTTACGTATTGCTTTCAATTGCATTTCTACCGTCCATCCGTAGGTGGTGTCTTGCATTTGTAATTCTTTGAGTTTTTCGTATTTAATAGCCCTAAAAGGTCCTAAATCCGTAAATTTTGCACCAAAAAATAATCGCATTAAAAATGTAGCCAAAGCATTGCCAAAAACTTGTTGCGGAGTCATTGACCCAGGCTCACGGAGTGATTTTTTTCTTGCACCAATAACTAAATCCATATCTTCTTCTAAAATGGGAGCTACAATTTTGTCTAGTTCTTCTGGATAATCAGAATAATCTCCGTCTAGAAATACGATAATATCCGGGGTGTTGGATGTGGATGCCACATAATTTAATCCACAAAGGCAAGCATAGCCATAACCTTTTCTGGTTTCTGTAAGTACAGTGGCGCCTGCTTGTTTGGCTACTGCTACGGTTTGGTCCGTAGAGTTGTTGTTGACCACAATAACTTCTGTAACAATAGCTGGTATTTCTGCAATGACCTTGCCTATAGAATCCGCCTCATTGTAAGCGGGAATAATAACTTTTAATACGGGCATTATTTTAAATCGGCTAGGTTATTTTCTCTTTTAAAGCTGGCAAAGCTAAACCATTCTTTGATTTTTTTACCATTGCTATATTTTTCTGCCGATTTTAAATCGTTATCCAGATACTTTAAGCAATAGCCGTTTTTAATGCCTTTTTGTAATTGACATTTATGGTTGATGTTGCCTTTATCATCATAAAACAACCACCAACCGCTCTTTTGATTTTTTTGGTACCTGCCTTCTGCGGTTTTAGCACCCCATGCATCAAAATGAAACCAATAGCCATTGCGTTGCCCATCTGTGAACTTGCCTTGTGCTGCAAGCGAGCCATTTTTATGATATTGGTACCAATAGCCTACTTTTTTATCGTTCTTAATCCAACCTTGTTCTTTAAGCGCACCATTTTCATGATATACTTTTATATATTCTTTGGCGCTAGCGCTAAAGGTTATTAAACTAAAAACTAAAAGTACCCATTGTTTCATGGTTTTATTTTTTGTTAACCAATTGCATTAAATCCACATCGTTCCCCAACAAAACTTGGTTGCTATCTATCCTACCCTCCAATGGGCCGTTCTCTAATTTAAGAACACCTCTTGGGCAAACTGCGGAACAAATACCACAACCAACACAGCTAGAGCGCACAATATTTTCTCCTTTTTGAGCGTATGCGCGTACGTCTATACCCATCTCGCAATAGGTAGAACAATTACCGCAAGAAATACATTGCCCGCCATTGGTAGTAATTCTAAATTTTGAAAACATGCGCTGTTGAAATCCTAGTATAGCAGCCATTGGGCACCCAAAACGACACCATACTCTGTTGCCAAAAATGGGATAAAACCCAGTGCCAATAACACCAGAAAAAATACTGCCAATTAAAAAGGAATATGTTTTACGTAAAGATTCTGATTTAAATAAAAACACATTGCCTTCGCCACTGAAATAATGCATGCCTATTAATGCAAGTATGATTACAAAATAGCCGATGGCGCCATACTTTGCATCTTTTTGCAATTGGTCTCTTTTAAACAACATGGCCCAACCAAATACTACGGTTAAGAAAACGGCAACGCCAATTAAGAAGCTAGACTTGGTTAGCCAATACTTACTGGTATCGGTACCCAAATAAGAGTATATAACTGCCGTAGTCATAAGGGTTACAAAAACTACCACACTATGTATAACCCAACGTTCTACTTTCCAAGCAAAGGTAGATTTATCACTCAGTTGTCTAAAAGCATCGCCAGCAGTTTCTGCTAAGCCACCACACCCACAAACCCAAGAGCAATACCAGCGTTTACCATATTTATAGGTTAGGATTGGGGTGATAACAAAAATTGATGCTATACCAAAAATTAGTAAGGCAAAACCTATTTCCCCGGAACTTAGAAAACCTTTAATGCGGTAACCTTCAAAGTTATAATAGTTTAGCGGCCAGATGTTCTTTAAATCATAATACGGTAAACTACCGCCGTTAAGCACGGAGCTGCCATTTAAGCGCGCCATTAATTCTGGAATTATAAATGCAAAAGCAGTTTGAAAAAACATTACACTTGCGGTACGCAAACGCTCGTACCTGTTGTGTCTATATTTCCATAAAAACTTAATTCCGAAAGCTAGAATAGCCACTGTGTACAACGTACCATACACGAACCATTGGCTGGCTGGGTTGCCACTCAAGACTTTACTCAAGGGATCAAACAAAGCAATAATACCTTTATTGTCACCATCACTGACCAATCCAAGGTATTGCGGGTAAAAATATAAGACAATGTAAAATCCGGTCAGGGCAATACCTGCCACCCATCCCCAAAGTCCACGACTAGAGACCGATTTGAACCAAACGCCATCATTCTTAATACCAGGTTGTTTGTTCTTATAGGCTTCCCAAGAAAACCAAGTGATACCTGTAAACAAGGCAAGTAGGGATACACTTAGCCACAAACCTTGTTGAGGAAAATTTATGTTTAAGGCAGCCAAAAGCATGATGCCTAAACCAGCCATACCCAATGCCACGGCCAATTTTTGTGGCAAGGATAAACTTGCCGGTGGTTGGCCAGTAAGGGCCATACTTTTATCTAGAGTACTCATCTTTTATCTGGTGTTTAGCTTAACCTAATTGAAAAATGCGTTTTAGGCTTTTAGATTTTAGTTTGATGTTTTTATTTCTGGCTTGGTTATAGTCATCCAATAGTAGACGTTCATAAGACTTGTAAAATTCAGGGTCAAAATTCGCGTCTTTGAGATGTGCTATCACATGGTCTATGGTTTGCCCCTCTGTTAACCACCTATCAAACATTTGATGACGCATGCGCATGCCAAATGTGTTAATGCCTAAGAATTTCTCGGTGTTTTTATCATAAGCTATGGTAACACAGATTTTTTCTTCAGGATGGCGCCAATGGTAATGAGCCTCGTACTCTGGTTTACCTTTTCTGCCAAAAACCCAACCATAGGTTTGGTATTCAATGTCTAAAAATTTTGCGGAGTTGAACCAGTGTCCTGGTTTATACTCGGTAGGGTTTCCGCAGATAGTCTGCGCAACGGTTTCCCCCATCATCCTGCCCGTGTACCAAACAGCTTCTACGGGTCTTCTATTACCAATACCTGTATGCTGTTCTGCACAATCGCCAATGGCATAGACCTCTGGAATGTTGGTTTCTAATTTTCTGTTGACTAGTACGCCGCGGCCAGTTTCAATGGCAGAATCTTTAAGGAAATCAATATTAGGGCTTACGCCGGCTGTTAAACCTACTAAATTGCATTCAATAGTTTCACCTTGGTCCGTGGTTACCGCTTTTACCCGTCCAGCCCCATCGTCTATGATGGTTTCCAGATTTGTGCTCAATCTTAAGTCTATATGGTGTTCTTTAATATGTTCGTTAATCATTGCAGATTCACCTGCCGGTAAAACACCATTCCAAAAACTATCTTCTCTAACTAAAAAAGTTACCGGAATTTCTCTTGTACGAAGCATTTCTGCTAACTCAATACCAATTAAGCCACCACCCACAATAACCGCGCGTTTACATACCTGGTTGTTTGGAGCGTTTTCTTCTAGCTGTTCTAAATCTTGTTTAGAATACAAGCCCTGTACACCTTGTAAATCTTGACCGGGCCACCCAAATTTGTTAGGTTTAGAACCCGTGGCAATGATGAGTTTATCATAACTAATGGTATTGCCCCTGGCCAGATGCAAAATTTTTGCTTCGGTATCTACTTTCGCTACAAAAGCTTGTAGTAAATCGATGCGATTTTTATTCCAAAACCCATTTTCATATGGCTGTGTGTGTTCAAATTTCATATGTCCCATGTACACATACATGAGCGCTGTACGGGAAAAAAAATAGGGGGTTTCTGCAGAAATGATAGTAATACGTTTGTTGGATAATTTCCGGATATGCCTTGCGGCTGTTACGCCTGCAATACCATTACCAATGATTACAATGTGATCCATGCTGGTTTGTTGTAGTTCCTAAATGTGTCGCACTTAAAGTTACGAACTTTACACCCCAAGTATAATTTAGATGCATTATAAATACAAAATGTTGGTGTAAGGATTTATAGGGCCTTACGAACAGGCAATTAGCTGTAATTCAGTAAGCTAAAAATTTTAAAAAAAATGAAATTGTGTGTAGGGTATTATTTTTTGTTGCGACAGAATGAGGGAATGACAATTAAACGATAGCCATGAAATTTATAAAAACCATAGTAGTAGGCCTTTTATTGGTAGTACAACACGGGTATTCACAAGACATAGACCAATTTTTCACCAAGGCAGATAGCTTTTTTGCAAGTTATGTTTCAAATGGTCGTGTAAATTATAAAGCCGTGAAAGAAAATCCGGAAGCATTGCAAGAGGCACTACAATTAGCAAAAACGATACGCGTAACCCCAGATGAAGCCAAAACGTACCAAGCTTTTTGGATAAACACCTATAATTTATTAGTGATAGATGGTATTGTGGCTGCATATCCAGTAAAATCTCCTTTAGCCATTAACGGTTTTTTTGATGGTAAAAAGCACGAAGTAGGTGGGGAAAACATCACCCTAAATGCTATTGAAAATGAATTGTTGCGGAAAAACTTTAAGGAAGAGGCACGGTTTCACTTTGTATTGGTATGTGCAGGATTGGGCTGTCCACCAATTATTAATAAAGCATACATGCCTGGTACTTTAGAAGCCCAGCTGCAAGAACAGACTGTTTTAGCGTTGAACAATCCTTCTTTTATCCAGCTAAAAGGAAAAAAAGTATTGCTAAGTCAAATCTTTGAGTGGTATAAAGAAGATTTTACAAGAAAGGGCAATGAAATCGATTTTTTAAATCGCTTTAGAAAAGAACCTTTAGACACAAAAACCAAGGTGGGGTACTACCCTTACGATTGGACTTTGAACGACACCAAATAATTTCAACAAAATAAATAAACCAGTAATGAAGAATTTTAAATTCTGCCTAGCGGCAGCAGCCCTACTAGTGGCTCAATTAAACGTAAAGGCGCAAGACGACCAGGATGCAAACACACCAGCGCAAAGTAATATTCAGCAATACACCCCTTCTAAATTAATAGGTAAAGGACAGTGGGACCTTAAGTGGTTTAACAATTTGTATACCCAAACAGAAAGTACTTTTTCTGATGGCAAAGAGCCCAGACAATCTTTTTTTACATCTACGCTAGAGGCGTACACCGGAGTGGGGACCAATAAAAGATGGAATGTTGGTGCCATTGTAGAGTTTAGGTCTAATGTGGTGAATAACCGTGGCGCGCTAGATGTTTTTAAGTTTGATGGAGAAGAAGGTTCTGCCCGTTCTGGTCTTACTTCTATTGCCCCTTCTGTAAAGTTTGTTCCAATAGCTTCGGTAAGTAATTTTTCTATCCAAAGCTCCTTCTTTATTCCATTAGTAGACAATGAAACCGAAAATGGCGTGTTTTTAGACCAAAAAGGGTACACATGGCAAAACCGATTTTTCTATGACTACTCGTTTGCAAGGGGCAAATGGCAATTATTTTCAGAAATAAATTCTGAACTTAATTTTGGTGATGCTGCAGATAGTTTTGCAAATAATAGTTTGCGTTTAACTCCAGGTGTTTTCTTAAGTTATTTTCCTAGTTCTAAATTTACCGTATTAGCTTTAGCACAACATTCCCAGTTAATAAACACTGGAGGTACCGAATTTTCTCAAGATTTTACAGCCTTAGGCGGTGGCGTAAAATACCAATTGACCAAAGCATTGAATATAGAAGCACTCTATACCAATTTTGTAAGAGGTACAGATACAGGCCTTGGAGAAACATTTAACATAGGTCTAAGGGGTATATTCTAGCGGTGATAGCGTTAAAACAATTAAATTAGTCCTAAACCAATTTATAAATGAGGAGTTTAGGGCTAATTTTTTTGTGTGTACTTTATTTTGGATGTCAAGGTCAGCAAACGGTTCAAGAGAAAATAAATGGTGTAAGTTTTGTGGCCACCCGGGAAGCGATTGGTCCTGAGCATTTAGGGCCTGTGGAACAGTTATATGCCAATTACGCCGCCATAATGCCCTTTGCCTTTATTAGAAGTGTGGACGAACCAACTGTTATTTTTAATAGAGAACGCCAATGGTTTGGAGAGACAGAAGAAGGGGTAAATCAATATACCCAGGAATTACATGGTAAAGGCATTAAAGTAATGCTAAAGCCACAAATCTGGATTAGAGATGGAGCATTTACTGGTGAATTTAAGCCAAAAACCGAGGCTCAGTGGCAGGCATTAGAAAAAAGCTATTCTGATTTTATCTTAACCTTTGCCCAAGTGGCTCAAGATAGTAACATTGATATTTTCTGTATTGGTACAGAATTGCACAGGTTTGTAGAAAACCGTCCTGAATATTGGCAGAATCTAATAACTCAAGTAAAGCAAAAGTATAAAGGTAAGCTTACCTATGCTGCTAATTGGGACGAGTACACCAAAACTCCTTTCTGGAAAGATTTAGATTTTGTGGGTATAGACGGTTATTTTCCCCTTTCTGAAGAAAAATCGCCAAAAAAAGAAGATTTAGTGAAAGGTTGGCAAAAATGGAAAGACCAAATGCAAAAGTTGCATGTGGCGTTGGATAAACCTATTTTATTTACTGAATTTGGGTACAGAAGTATGGATTATACGGCTAAGAAACCATGGCTGGTAGACCGTAATCAAGAAAATGTAAATCTAGACGCACAAGCATTGGCGTTGCAAGTGGTTTTTGATGAGCTGTGGAAAGAAGAGTGGTTTGCCGGTGGTTTTATCTGGAAATGGTTTCCGCACCATAATGAAGTAGGAGGCAAAGAAAACAACCGGTTTACCCCACAAAACAAACCTGCAGAAGAGACCATACGCCAACACTATAAAAACCAATT
Organism: Croceivirga sp. ABH4_376; assembly: GCF_056160685.1. Classification (NCBI taxonomy): domain Bacteria; kingdom Pseudomonadati; phylum Bacteroidota; class Flavobacteriia; order Flavobacteriales; family Flavobacteriaceae; genus Croceivirga; species Croceivirga sp. ABH4_376. Next base: position 818,382 of record NZ_JBSWXQ010000001.1, read on the forward strand.
AGAAAATCAAGGCTAAATGCGATTCCTTTTGTTGTGCTGTTTATTAAGTTCTCTGGCTTTTGGACAGACAACACACACCATAAAAGAAATTACGGTAACAGGAAATACACGCACTAAAACAGCACTTTTAAAAAAGCTTATAGGTTTAGAAACAGGTACGGTAGTAGATAGTACCAAATTAGCAAACAATGCTGCACGATTAATTCGTTTGCCCGGGATTGCCCATGCCTATTTCACGGTAGAGGAGAAATCCAATGGCGCAAAGATTGTTTATACTGTAGAGGAGCAACATACATTGATTCCTTTTGCCAATGTTTACAGTTCGGACAATGAAGATTTGGCTTTTAGATTGGGCTTGCAGGAGTTTAACTTTGCCGGTCAGATGATGACCGTTGGCGGATTTTACCAATACGATGTTTTTCATAGTTACGGGTTGCAATTTCGTGCTCCGTATTTATTTTCCCCACAATGGGGGTTAGAAGTCAACTACCAAGATTTAACCACACAAGAACCGGTGTTTTTAGCCAATGGAGCGGCAGATTACAAATACAACAATAAATCAATAGAGATTTTGGGGCTTTACGCGCCTACCTTTAAACATAATTTTGCTTTAGGTCTGTCTATTTTTCAAGAAGATTACGCGTATCTTTTTGGAAGTACAGACCCTAATGTGCCACAAGAACTTAAAGTAGATAAATGGCTAACTAAGTTGTTGTACACCTATGACAATGTCAACTATTTCTATCACTATCTAGACGGGTTTAAAAGCAGTTTAAACGTACAGTACGTACAATCTAACGATGATAATTTATTGCCGTTCTGGTTGGGTTTTAACGATTTCACCTTTTTTAAACGTATTGGTTCAAAAGGAAATTTAGCTACGCGGTTACGGCTGGGATTGGCTAAGAATGTAGCGTCTCCATTTGCTCCATTTGCGGTAGATAATAATTTAAATATTAGGGGTGTGGGTAATACTATTGATCGTGGTACGGGATCTATTGTTTTAAACGCTGAATATAGATTTACTTTACTAGATAGAAAATGGTTGGTACTCCAAGGAAATGCCTTTATTGATAGCGGTAGTTGGCGCAATCCCGGGGGTACTTTTGATGATTTTATTCAGAGCGAAAACTTACGTATATATCCCGGTGTAGGTATTAGGGTGATGCATAAAAAGATTTTCAATGCCATTTTTAGAATAGACTATGGTTACGGAATTACGCCGAATAGTTCCAAGGGTTTTGTTTTTGGTATAGGGCAGTATTTCTGACATTTCATCGCTAAAATTTGCATTTCATCGATTAAGGTCTATATTTGTTAGTGTTGCAGTTAATTCTATAATCATGAAATCTACCATTCTTACGCTATTTTTTGTTTGTGCCATTACAGCTAGCCATGCCCAAGAACAATACATAAAAGTAACAGCTGTAGCAGGTGATGGTGTTTATTCACTTCTAAGAAAAAATGGGGTAGAACCTACCAAATATGCTAAGCAATTTATAGCCCTAAATAAAGATTTGCTTAAGAATGATAATGAATTGATATTGGGTAAAGAATACAAGATTCCGTACCGCATGGCTATGGTAAGAACAGTTTCTGAAGTGGAGGTTGTGAAAAAAGATAATTTGGTAATTCCGCAAATTGTACCAGAAAACAATAATTTAAAAGAAGCCATAATTTATTTGGTTGTTAATGGTCCAATATCCAATGCCAATAGCTCTGAGAATTTTTTAATGAATCTTTCTAAAGAATTGATGCTTAAAGGGGCTACTATAGTTCCTGTTGGTCTAGAGTCCCAAAAGGCAAAGTCAACAGCAATGACCGTTGAGCAAACCATGACTGAGGATCCCATCTCAAATCTAGACAACCTAAAGGCGTATGTAGATAGGATAAATCAAAATTATTTAAAAAATAGAGGTGCATACCAACGCATCTTAGTAATAGATTTAGCCAAGGTTAAGACCAATGCTAGCGATGTGGCTGTAACTATATTTCATCATAAAAAGAGTGATGTTGGGGAACGTTTTGCTTACCATTTAAATGAAATATTCGTAAATGAAACAAAAGCTAATTCTACCATAAAATATACCGATACCTTTAAAAATGAGAGTAATTTGTTTTTGGCTCGTAATACCTTGCCTCCGGTTACCCTTATTAAGTTAGAAACATCAAAAGATGCTAATAATTTGATACTCAGAGAACCTGATGTACTACATAAGCTAATAACAACAGGTATTGAAAAAGATTATAGCTCGTTATCTTTAACTGATTAAACTTGTTTAAACACTAAAGTGTTTTCTGTAATACGCATGCAGTTGATTGGGAGGTGCTCCCAACCAATTTTTAAGATGTATAACTGCAAAATGAAACTGTGTTTTGGCCCACCCAAATTGATTGTATTTTCTAGCTGAGGTTCTCACGTAAGCAGGCAAAACTTTAAAATTAGTGGTTTTATATACCCGCTTTATAAATTCACTGTCTTCATAAATGGTATAAGCCTCGTTAAATCCGTTTAATTTTAAAAACAGGTTTTTGTTTATAAAAAGCGATTGGTCTCCTCCTCTGCATATGCTAAAATTGAAACGGGTAAACCAAGCAAAACCTTTTAAAATTACATTGTTGGTGTCAAAATGCATTCTAAAACAACCTGCCTTGTACCCCTGTTTATTAGCGTTTTGGATAATAGTGTCAAATTTTTTTGGAGGAAAAGTATCTGCATGCAGAAAGTAAAGGATTTTACCACTAGCACGTCTTGCCCCGTAGTTCATTTGCTTGGCCCTACCTTTTTTGGACTTTAATACTTGAACAGGGTAGTTTTCTACTATTTGTAAGGTTTGGTCCGTACTGCCCCCATCTACAATTATAATTTCTTTAGAAATAAAGGTAGCTGTATTGGTAGTTAACCAATCAAGTAAACTACCAATGCCAACCTCTTCGTTTAAGGTGGGGATAATTATGCTTATTTCCGGACCAGTATTCATTTAACTTTTAGCAACAGCCACCTCCATTGTAATGATAGGTGCTTTCACTTATGTGTATTTGTGGGTGGGCTTTACCCAAAGCAGCCGCTGTTTTGTCGCATACGGCCAATGGTTGATTTTGCAGTAACACGTGTCCTGCGCCATCATCAAAATAAGCTTCATCACCATAATAAATAGCTGTTTTACCGGTAAAAACACACGGTCCGTCCGCCGGCATAGGGTCCTTAATGGCAGCTATTTCTATAGATTCAATGTGTATCAATTCATCCGTAGGGTAATGGTTAGGGCTTAGCACACGGTAAGAATGCTTTGCTCTAATTTCTATAGTACCAAAACCAGCATCCGTAAGAACCTTAATGTAGTCTTTCATAGGAATACTTCCGCTTAGGCAAAGAGCCCTTAGGCGGTCGTCATTTCGTAAGGCATCGTTCATGGGTTGTTCGCAAATAGGATCGCTCATTACCAATCTGCCATGTGGTTTTAAAACGCGATACATTTCTGCAACAGCCTTCTTTAAATCATCCATCTTAAAAATATTGAACAAACAGTTTTGTGCTGCTACATCAATACTTTCATCTGCTACCGGTAAAGCCAAGGCATCGCCCTTAACCAGATTTACAAAATCGCTCTTGAACCAATCGTTTTCTTCCTCGGCTATTTTAAAATTATTTTTGGATGCTTCCAGCATTTCATCTACAGAATCTACCCCGGTTACGCCTCCGGTTTGCCTAGAGAAATAGGAAAATTGCAAAAGCTCCATACCTCCGCCAACGCCAACATATAGTATCTTTGGGTTGTTTACCAAATCTTGAGCAGATACGGTGCTCCCACAACCGTAGTTCATTTCTTGCATTATTTTAGGGATAGAAAGCCCTGGAAATTGCCATATGGGGTTGGTGGTGCAGCAAAGACCTACATCTGGTGTTAGGGCCGCAGCCTTGTAAAGGTCTTGGGTGGCATCTAAATAACTCATATTTTTTTTATTAATTCCTTAAACAAGGTTATCATCTTTGGTTCTGCTTTACCAGCAATTTCTATGATTTCTTGTACGTTTATAGGTTTTAGATTATCTGCATCACACTCATCTGTTAGTACAGAAACTGCAACCACAGGTAATTTTAGGTGATTGGCCACGATTACCTCTGGTACGGTACTCATGCCCACTGCATCTGCACCTAGGATTTTTAACATGCGGTATTCTGCCTTGGTCTCTAGTTGTGGCCCTACAACCGAAGCATATATCCCTTGTCTAAGTGTGATGTTATGAGTAGCGGCAATCTCCTTTAAATGTTGGCGCATTTCTACATCATAAGGTTCGCTCATGTCTACAAAACGCTCTCCAAAATCGCCTACATTTTTAAATGCCAAAGGAGAGCCACCTTGCAAATTAATATGGTCTTCTATAAGCATAATATCTCCCTTGTTAAAATTTAGGTTAATGGCGCCTGCTGCATTGGAAACAAACAATTTTTGGATGCCCAGTTGTTGCATTATGCGGATAGGGTAGGTAATATCCAAAAAATCGTACCCCTCGTATAAATGGAAACGCCCTTGCATAACCACAACTTTTTTACCTTCTATGGTACCGTAGATTAATTTACCTGTGTGGAATTCTACCGTAGCAAGTGGAAAAAACGGAATATGGTTATAATGGGCAATAACTTGGTCTTCTATTTGGTCTACTAATTGCCCAAGACCGGTACCTAATACAATACCTATTTCGGGGTTTTCAAATCCTTTACTTTGTAAATAAGCAACCGATTCTTGCAATTGTTTTTTTGTCATTATTTTACGTGTTTTATAAAAGGTTCAAAGGCAGGTATGTCTTTGATGTCCTCAAAGTAATCAACATCATTTTTTTCTTCCAACAAAAAGTAGGTCTCTTTTTGTAAATCTTGCAGGGTACTTTGTAGCACATCATCTGTACCCCAATTTTTATTGGCAAATAGAGCTGGAAATAATTTGTTCATTCCCAATAAATAATAGCCGCCGTCTTCTGCAGGGCCAACTACAAAGTCGTGCTCTGCTAATTGTTCAAAAGCATGGTTTAGCTCTTCTGCATTTATATCGTACAAATCACTTCCAATAACCATAATGTTTTTGTAGCCCGCAGCAAAGCCTTCTTTAAAAGCGTTCATCATTTTTTCGCCTAAATCAAAACCAGACTGTAATTTTTTCTGATACTTATTAGCGTTCCAAACATCATCTTGCCAAATTTCTTCGGAATAATACACCGCTTTGTCGCAAGATAATTGGCTGGTAATCTTGGCGGTATGTTGTAATAAAAAATTATAAATGTCTAACGCGGCTTGGTCACCAACGGTCTTGGCTAACCTTGTTTTGCATTTGCCTAGTTCTGGATTTCTAGTAAAGATGAGTAAGAGATTAGTGCTGTTCTTTGTCAATGTATATTTTTTTTAATCGTAGACTTTTTTACCATTCGTCAATAGTTTTCCCCATTGCTTACTGTAAGCATGTACTTTTTTTGTGGTGTTATTATGTTTATCAATCAATGGATAACCTTTATTGGACCATTCAAAAATACCTCCATATAAATTTTTAACATTGGTAAAACCTGCCTTTTGTAGTTTTTCTCCAATATTTTCTGAACGTACGCCAATAGAGCAATAAACTACAATAGGCTTGTCTGTTTTTTTAGCAAGTTTTTTTCTGATTTCTTTTATTTTGAAACTTTTGTAGCCAATAAATTCTGCATTGGGTAAATGGCTTACGGCAAATTCTTCTTGTTCTCTTGCGTCTAATATTACATATGAGGTGGGGTTTGTATGCAATTCATCTACCGTTATGTACGGAACGCTTTGCTTATTCAGCAAGGCAAGGGATTCTGGAATGGTTTTTTGTGCACAGGCAGAAATAAAACTTACAAACACAATTAGCCATATCCAATAATTCTTTTTCATACCTTCAAAGATACCAATTAAAGTATTTGTTATTTTAAACAAATCTTATTTGAAAAGCACAGCAATGAATAAACTATACTTAATCGTCCCTTTGTTTTTAGCCTTTGCTTGCCAAAGGAATAAGCAAGACAAAGGCCCAATCCAGCAAGTTAATGAAACGGAGACTACTACTGCCTATAACGAAAACTATAGGGCGCAATATCATTTTAGTCCAGAAAAAGGATGGATGAACGATCCTAATGGTCTGGTTTACAAGGACAGCACTTATCATTTATTTTATCAATACTATCCACATGCTACTGTTTGGGGGCCAATGCATTGGGGGCATGCTACAACCAAGGATTTTAAAAAGTGGGAGCATAAGCCAATAGCACTATATCCAGACAATTTAGGTTTTATATTTTCTGGTTCTGCGGTAGTTGATGTTGAAAATACATCGGGCTTTGGTAAAGAGGGTAAAGTGCCTATGGTGGCTGTTTTTACCCATCATAACATGAAAAAAGAAAAAGAAGGTGGGCCAGTATATCAATACCAAAGTTTGGCTTACAGCTTAGATGATGGGGAAACATGGACAAAATACGAGGGTAATCCTATTTTGGTAGATGAAAAAAATAAAGATTTTAGGGACCCAAAAGTATTCTGGCACAAGGAAACCAAAAGTTGGATTATGGTATTGGTTGCCGGAGACCATGCCAAATTATATCGTTCTAAAAACTTAAAAAAATGGGACAATATTAGTGAATTTGGTTTGGAGCAAGGTGCTCATGGTGGTGTTTGGGAATGTCCAGATTTGTTTAAGCTTAAAGTTGACGGTAGCAATGAAGAAAAATGGGTAATGCTCATTAGTATTGGAAGTGGTGGTCCTAATGGGGGTAGTGCAACGCAATATTTTGTTGGTGATTTTGATGGTACAACCTTTACTTCTGAACAAAAAGAACACCGTTGGTTAGATTGGGGAACAGATAACTATGCCGGTGTTACCTATAATGATGCGCCTAAAAACGAAAGGGTTTTTATAGGGTGGATGAGTAATTGGCAATATGCATTAAAAACTCCAACAAGTAATTGGCGTAGTGCCATGACGTTGCCTAGAAAATTAGGTCTAGAAAAGAAGAATAACAAATACTACCTTACTAGTAGCCCTCTAAAAAGTTTTTTGGAGCTTAAGAACAAGGCAGATGGTCTTTCTTTTGATTTAAAAAAGGGAGAACAAGAAACTTTAGACATGCCTGGTGTTGGGCAAGCTGTTTTGCAATTTAAAATGGGTAAAAAAGATTTAAAGTTTGGGTTAACAAACCTTGCGGGAGAGAGGGTAACTATGGTTTATGATAGTGCTAGTAAGCTTTTTATTTTTGATAGAACCCAATCTGGTAAGCACAGTTTTAATTATGAATTTGGAAACAAATTACATTACATGCCCGTTGATGATTTACCTGATGTTTTTGATGTTACGCTATATGTGGACAAGTCTTCCTGGGAGGTTTTTATAAATGATGGTCAATTTGTATTTACCCAACAATTATTTCCAAATGAGGAGTGGTCCGGGGTATTCTTAGAAAATTTATCTAATGAACAGAACCAAATCAAGGGTTTAAAAATGGCAGCTATTCCTAGTTTTTGGACTAATTAAGATAAAAATAAAGATTGGTTAAAAGAAGGCCTAAAGACAAGCCAAGAACCATATACCAAGCAAAATATCCAAGTTTTTCTCCAATAGTGTTCATAGTGTTGTTAGTTTAATTCAGAAACTAATTTAGAGTTGAAAGGTGTTGGTTAAATATGGGTTTTTATAATTGGTAAGTTTTTTGGTGTAATTGGTAAATAGTTGGGAGTTCTCTAAAACTCGGATCAGTAATTAACAATTATAATGGTGGGTAGGTAGGTACAAAAACAAAAAAATCCCCACATTGCTGTGAGGATTTTAAGTGGTACCTCCAGGAATCGAACCAGGGACACACGGATTTTCAGTCCGTTGCTCTACCAACTGAGCTAAGGTACCAGAATGTCATTTTAGCGATTGAAAAGTATAAATCATTTCTCAAAGGCGGGTGCAAATATAATTTCAATTTTAGGATTTACAAACTAAAACGCAAAAAAGAAGATTCTTTTTTTCTATTTACCGTACTTTGTATTATGAACTTGGTAATAGATAAAGGAAATACACAAGTAAAATACGGTGTGTATCAGCGTAATAGCTTGCTGTTATTTAAAACGAGTAGTGCAGATGATTTTTTGGAAACGATCAAAAAAATTTTTGATGAGTTTCCAAATATTAAACAATCTATATATTGTTCGGTAGGTGGTGTAGATGAAAAGGAAATAAAAATTCTCACACTTTTTAACAAAGTACACGTATTGGCACCTTCCTCTAGGGTTCCCTTTACAAATAGGTATGCATCGCCTACTAGTTTGGGGGTAGACCGTATGGCATTGGCAACAGCTGCTTTCTACCATAACCAGAATAGAAATACCTTGGTAATTGACATGGGTACGTGTATAACCTATGATATTGTTAATGCAGATGGAGCTTATTTAGGAGGAGCAATTTCTCCGGGTTTGGCCATGCGTTATAAGGCGCTTCATAGGCAAACCAATAAATTACCTTTATTAAATATAGAAGCACCTTTGGATTTAATTGGCGATAGTACGGAACAAAGTATGCACAGTGGGGTTGTTAATGGTATTGTACATGAACTTGATGGTGTTATTCTGGAATATAAAAACCGTTTTAAAGATTTAACAGTTATTTTAACAGGAGGTGATGGGCAATTTTTTGCTAAAAGACTAAAAAATTCCATATTTGCGAATTCTAAATTCCTGCTGGAGGGGTTAAATTACCTGTTGGAATACAATAAACAGTAAATGGTTAGACAAATTTTGGTGGCATGTATATGCTTGCTTTCGGTTGGTATATATGCGCAAAAGAGCACTATTTCTCCATATTCCTATTTTGGTGTTGGTGAGGGTAGGGATAATGGTACCGTAGAAAATCAAATGATGGGCGGTTTGCAATTGTATGCAGATAGCATCCATTTAAATCTAAAAAACCCTGCTGCACTTTCCAAGCTTCGCTTAACTGTATACGGTGGTGCTATTTCTAGAAAGGAATATAGGCTTAAAGATAATTTTGAGGAACAAAGAACTTCTGTAAGTAATTTAGATTATTTGGCAATTGGTTTTCCAGTGGCCAAGAATATGGGTGTCGCTTTTGGTCTACAGCCTTATTCTTCTGTTGGTTATAGCTTAAATCAAACAATAGTTAATGCAGACCGGGATTCCGTAACCAATGTTTTTAGTGGAGAAGGAAGTTTAAATAAAGTATTTCTCTCTTGGGGATACGAGCCTATAAAAAATGTTAGTATAGGTGCAACCATAAACTATAATTTTGGAACCTTAAATTATCAGCGTTTACAAAGTGTACAAGGCGTGCAATTTGGAACTATAGATAACAGGGATTCAAGAATAGATGGGTTTGACTTTAATTACAGTATAAATTACACTCCAAACATTGGCAAGCATACGCTGCATACTTATTTTGGGGCGGATACCCAGGTTAACCTAATTTCTAAAAACAGTCAACGTATTGGTTCTTTCTCTACTGAAACTGGTGCGGATATAGAAGTCTTGGATGTTAATTTGGATGCTCAGGGATTAAAAAATGGAGAAATAAAGATACCAACCACCTTTACTTTTGGGTTGGGATATGGTGAAGAAAGGAAGTGGTTTGTTGGGGCAGAATATGCCATGCAGCAAATGAGCGACTTTGAAAATCAGTTTATTGCGCAAGACAATGTGGATTATATAGATGCCTCAGCCATATCTTTTGGAGGGTACTTTATACCTAACTACCGTGCACTTACTAATGTATTTAATAGAATAACCTATAGAGCAGGTCTTAAATACGATAAAACAGGCTTAGTTGTTGAAAATAAGGAGATTAATAATTTTGGCATAACTTTTGGATTAGGTGTACCACTTGGCAGAGACTTTTCAAATTTAAATATTGGTTTCGAGCTAGGTAGAAGAGGAACTAGAGCAGAAGGTTTGGTGGAAGAAAGTTATTTAAAAATGAATGTAGGATTTTCACTAAATGATAGATGGTTTGCTAAAAGAAAAATAAATTAAATCCATTATTTCAAAAAAATCACTAAAAAGCTCTTAAGACCCTGATTTTTAAAGGGGCGGTTCTATAAAAATTTGTACATTAACCACTTTAAAATTAACAAAATGAAGAAGAATTTCTACTTAACCATGTTTGTTGGGATCATGTCGATCGGTTTAAGTACTGCCCAGGCACAAAATCCTGAGTGCATGACCAATCTTTCAATTTATGCAGAGCATGCAAAAGTAAAGAACTACGATGCTGCTTACGAGCCATGGAAAATGGTGTACGAAAATTGCCCAGGTTTAAACAAGGCAAATTACTCCTACGGTGAAAAAATCTTAATGCATAAGATAGAAAATACATCTGGTGCAGAAAAAGATGGTCATATTAATATGTTGTTAGGGGTTTATGACGCTTCTAAGGTTCATTTTCCTGCAAAATATACTACTGCTTCCGTTACTATAGATAAGGTAATGTTAAAGCGAGATAACAATATGATTTCTGATGAGGAAACGTATCAGCAATTGGGGGAAGCTTTTAATTCGGATAAGAAGAATTTTAAGAACCCAAAGGCATTATATCTATATTTCTCTAGCTTGGTAGATCTACACGAAGCGGGCAAGAAAGAATTGCAAGAAGTTTTTGATGTATATGATGAAGTTACCGAAAAATTAGAGGAAGAAAACAAAGCAATCACGGCTTCTCTAGCAAAGTTGTTAGCAAAGGAAGATGCGGGTACTGCTTTGACTTCTAAAGAGAAAAGATACGTAAAAGCATATACTAATAACTCTAAAGCTTTTGGTCAAGTTGCTTCTAGTGTTGATGGTAAGTTAGGTAAATTGGCAGACTGCGAAAACTTAATTCCGTTATACGAAAAGAATTTTGAGGCTAAAAAGAACGATGTTAAGTGGGTTAAGCGTGCAGTAGGTAGAATGTTTTCTAAAGAATGTACAGATGATCCAATGTTCAAGAAATTGTTTGAAGCTCAATTGGCTTTAGATCCTTCTGCAGATGCTTATTTATACGGTGGTACCTTAAAAGCAAAGTCTGGAGATAACAAGGGTGCTATCGCAGACTTTAACAAAGCAGTAGAATTAACTACAGATTCTTATAAAAAATCGAATATCCTTTATAAGATTGCAACCATTGTAAGAAAATCTAGTAAATCTCAAGCCAGAAATTACTTGAATAAAGCTATAGAGGCAAACTCTGCAAATGGTAAAGCTTATTTATTATTGGCAAACTTATATGCAAGTAGTGCAAATAGTTGTGGAACATCTGCTTTTGAAAAAAGAGCTATTTACTGGAAAGCTGCAAATACTGCTAGCCAAGCAGGTAGGGTAGACCCTTCTGTAGCATCTACAGCAAGTAGAACGGCAGCTAGTTATAACGCAAAGGCTCCAGACAAGACTATGATTTTTAACTCAGGAATGGCAGGTAAAACAATTACCTTTAATTGTTGGGTAGGCGGTAGCGTAAAAGTACCTAGTCTATAAGCGTGTTGCAAAACATACAAGATACAAGTTTAAGATTTGCCACAGCATTAGCTGTGGCAATCCTTTTTATGGCCTGTCAAGATAACTATGAAAGAGTGGGCCAAGAGGCAAAAGCTAAAATCTTTCCGCAAGGTGTAGCAGAGAATTTTAAGCTAACATATACAGAGGCAGAAAAGCCCATGAGTACCAAAGACTCTGCGGTTACCAAGGTAATTGCTATCTTGGAGAGTCCATTAAATGAAGATTATGACAACTTGTCTTTTAGGTACAAAGTGTTTCCAAAAGGTCTTCAGGTAGAATTTTATGACGAAGAAGGCAACAAGAATACTGTAAGGGCAGATTATGGTATGGTTTATACACAGACCAAGATTATCGACTTGCGCGGTAATGTGGTTATAACCAGTAATGATGGCAAACAATTGGAAACTGAGCAATTGTATTGGGATCAAAATAATAATTGGATATTTACAGAAGAAAAGTTTAAATACACGAATCCGGAAGAAGGAACCGTCATGGATGGAGAAGGTATGGATTTTAACAAGGATTTTACTTTCTTAAATGCCCATAAAACGTTCGGTATCATGACCATAAAAGAAGAACAGAATGACTAAGATTTTAAAGTACACAGAGTATTTGTATTTGGCCGTGGCAATAGCTTCTCTTTATAAGATAATAACGCTTTGGAGTACGGCGCCACAGGAAACCTACATATTTATATTTTTTGCGGTGGTTTCAATTGCTATGTTTTTCTTTAGAAGAAAGTATAGAAAAAAATTCGAGGCCAGAAATAACCAAGACAAGTAATAACGTTGAGTACAGCCATTTTTGTTATAGCAATATCCTTGTTGTTCTCTGCTTTTTTTAGCGGAATGGAAATTGCATTTGTTTCTGCAAACAAAATACACATAGAGCTAGAAAAAAAGCAAGAAGGTTTCTTGGCAAAGGTTTTGGGCTGGATAACGGAAAAGCCTTCAAAATTTATTGCCACCATGCTTATTGGTAATAATATTGCCCTGGTGGTGTATGGTATGTTCATGGGCGATTTGCTTATGATGTGGTTTCAGTCCATGGTGCCTACCCAATCTAATTTTTTAAATGTACTATTGGTAGAATTTAGTTTGTTGTCCCAAACGGTAATTTCTACCCTTGTAATCTTAATTACAGCAGAGTTTCTTCCAAAAGTATTGTTTCAGATATATGCCAATACCCTCCTTAAGGTATTAGCGCTTCCGGCTTATTTCTTTTATTTATTGTTTTCTGGAATTTCCTGGTTTGTAATTAAAATTTCAGATTTCATCTTAAAATATTTTTTAAAAACAGATGGAGATGAAGTACAGTTGGCCTTTACCAAGCTAGAGTTAGGCGATTATATTTCTGAACAAATGGAAGCGGTAGAAGAACAAGGTGCGGTAGACTCAGAGATTCAAATATTCCAAAACGCATTAGAGTTTTCAGAGGTTAAGGCTAGGGATGTAATGGTGCCCAGGACAGAGATTATGGCGGTAGAACTTAAAGAGACCACCAAGAACCTTAAAAATCTGTTTGTAGAAACCGGGTATTCTAAAATTCTGGTCTATAAAGAAACTATAGAAGAAATTATTGGTTATGTTCATTCTTATGAAATGTTTAAAAAGCCAAAAACCATTAAACATATTTTAAGGCCGGTAGAGTTTGTGCCAGAAACCATGCTTATTCATGATATTTTAAACGTCTTAATTCGTAAGCGCAAAAGTATGGCTGTTGTATTGGACGAGTATGGAGGTACATCTGGTATTATGACGGTAGAGGATATTGTAGAAGAATTGTTTGGCGAAATTGAAGACGAACACGACACCACAGATTTAATTGAAGAAGATTTAGGAGAAAACAGTTTTAAATTTTCTGCTAGGTTAGAGGTAGATTACCTTAACGAAAACTACAAGTTAGAGCTTCCAGAGAGCGAGGAGTATGGGACCCTAGGTGGTTTTATCACCAATTTTACGGAAGATATTCCAAGGCAGGACGATGAAATTAAAATAGAAGGGTTCTTGCTTAAAATTGTAGAAGTCTCTAATAATAAGATAGACTTGGTAGAACTGCATAAGACAGAAGAAGATAAATAGCATTTCCGCTATTCCCTTTCCAATCCTTTTACGGGTGTATTTTTAGCTTTCTATTTTAAAAAGAAAATGGTATTTTCGCCCACTGAATTTAGCATAAAGCAGTACGCAAATGGCAATATTGGAGAATATTAGGAAGCGAACTACGGTACTAATTTTAATAATTGGTTTGGCCTTGTTCGCGTTTGTTATTTCTGGAATCTTTACAGGGAGTGATTTTTCTGGTGGAAAAATTAGCTCTATAGTAGCAGAAGTAAATGGAGAGGCAATAGGTAGAGAAGAATTTACCAGAAAACTAGAGTTGGCCCAACAGCAGTTTGGTCAAAATTTTTCTGCCACCCAACTGGTTAATCGTGTTTACGATCAAGAAGTAAGAAGTACACTTTTAAATCAAGAATTTGAACGTTTAGGCATTGATGTTGAAAGTGATCAAATTGTAGATTTTATTAAAAATACAGGATACGCGCAAGACCCTTCATTTCAAAATGAAAATGGAGTTTTTGATGCAGAGGTGTTTAAATCTACCATTGCGGATTGGAAAGAGACACAACCATTATTGTACGATAATTGGTTGACTATAGAAAAGTCCATTATTCAATCGGCGAAAGAACAAATCTATTTTAACTTAATTAAATCTGGAGTAGGTGCTACCTTGGCAGAGGGTGAATTTGATTATCAATTGGCTAATGACAAAGTAGATTTAGGGTACGTTCGTGTGCCGTACACTTCAATTGCAGATAGTACCATACAGGTAAGCAAAAGTGAAATTGCCGATTACGTAAAGCAACATCAAAGTGAATACAAGCAAGAAAAAGCTAGGGATATTCGATTTGTATTCTTTGAAGAAAAACCTTCAACTGCAGATGAAACGGCGGTTAAAGATGCGGTTACCGCACTTTTGGGAGATACGGTAGAATTTAACGAGGCAGCCAATACTACAGACACTATTGCAGGATTTAAGACTACTAAAGATATGGCGGCTTTCTTGGATAGAAATTCTGATGAAAAGTTCGATACTATTTACAAGGCCAAGCGCGATTTGCCAGCGGTAGCTGCAGATCAAATTATGGCACTTGCCGTTGGTGAAACTTACGGTCCGTACAAAGATGGTTCTTCTTACAAGGTTACTAAAATGATGGATAGAAAAGCCAATGGTACCGTAAAGGCAAGTCATATTTTAATTGCTTATGAAGGAGCTACAAGAGCAAACGCGTCTATAAAAAGAACAAAGGAAGAGGCAGAAGCAGAGGCTAAACGTTTGTTGGCTGAAGCTAAAAAGGCAGATACGGAATTTAGCGTATTGGCAAGAGATAATTCAGATGGCCCTTCTGCACCAAGAGGAGGAGATTTAGGATATTTCCAAGAAGGGGTAATGGCAGATGAGTTTAATGACTTTTGCTTTAGCAACCCTGTAGATGCTATTGGTTTGGTAGAAACTGAATTTGGTTTTCATATCATTAAGGTAGACGATAAGCAAGATGTGGTGCAAGTAGCTACATTGTCTAGGGAAGTAGAGCCTTCTGAAGAAACCGTAAATGCATTGTTCACAGACGCAACACAGTTTGAAATGAAGGTTTCTGACGCGGACGCAAATGCTTTTGATGATATTGCTAAAGAAAGTGATTACACAGTTAGACCAGTTAACAAAATTGCAGAGATGGACGAAAACCTTCCTGGTTTGTCCGCCCAACGTAATATTGTACAATGGGCTTTTAACGAAGAGACTAGTGTTGGCGATATTAAACGATTTGATTTGGCCAGTGGTTATGCCGTAGTGCAGTTAACCAAAAAATACAAAGAAGGACCAATGTCTGCAGAAGATGCTTCTGCATTGGTATTACCAAAAATTAGAAAAGAGAAAAAAGCGGCTCAGATAATAGCTAACAATAAAGGTAAGGCAATGGATGCTTTTGCCAAAGATAACAATGTAACTGTTGCTACTGCTTCTGCAGTAACCAGAAAGTCTCCAACTATTCCCGGTGCTGGGCGTGAGCCTTATGTTGTAGGTAAAGCCTTTTCCTTGGCAGAAGGTTCAACCTCAGGATTGTTAGAAGGCGAAACTGGTGTTTACATGGTTAAATTGAATAAAAAGAACCAAGGTGTTAAGTTGCCAAACTTCAGCACATTTGCCCAAACCCTGTCTACACAGAATCAGAATTCTGTTAATTCAGGTGTGTACAACGCTTTAAAAGAAGGTGCGGAAATAGAAGATAACAGAGCTACATTCTATTAAAGAACCATATCCGTAAAAGGAATAACAGTATCAAAACCCTTGGCTTTAAAATAGTCAGGGGTTTTTTCATTTCCCGTAGCTAAAATAAAATCACCTCCCCAGGCACCAAGACTTTTTAAAGCACCAAAATAATCAGGGAATTTGTTCTGGACCGGAGATTGGCCTAAAATGGACCCTATGGCTATTTCGTGTTCAATTAATAGCGATTCAAATAACTCAATGCTTTCCGTTTCAAGAAGTGAATGAGATATTCTGTTTATTTGCGCTATAAGATCCGCCTTATTAAAAATCTGCTTTCGATAAGTGGCTATGGCATCTCTGCTATTTTGTTTTTTATTCAAGTAAATGAAAAACAATTTGTCTTTAAATACAGGGTTAAAGCCTACCGGTAATACTTGAGGTTTACCCAAGTCTATTTTGTACAAAATAGGTTGCATGTGTTGTGCACAGGCAAGGTCGTAACCACTTCCGCCCAAGGTTTGCCCTAATAATTCAAAAGCATCTACTTGGGTCCATTGGGCTATGTTGTTTATTAAAGTAGAACTGGAACCCAAGCCCCAATTTCTAGGAAAGCTAAGTTTTGTTTCAATTTGCCATCCACTGCCGCTATGGTCTAAAAAATCAGGCTTTTGAATTCTAACCGCTTTAAAAATCTTTTTAAGAACTTCCGCCTTATCTATGTCGTTAGTTTCTTTAATCTCTAAAGTGGGTAAGCTAAATTCTGCCTGAAACCATACGCTTCCGTCCGCATCTTTGCTAAGCCAAGTTAAACATGGCTTGGTTGTTTCGTCCGCATAAAGCCACTGTCCATATTTTGTAGGTATGGCCAAACCTGTAGCACCATCTAAAATAGCATACTCTCCCGTGAGCAATAGCTTACCGTTACTGTAAAACGTATTTGTCATTTACCTACGTAGATTTTCTAATGCCTCGGTTACAGCAGCATTACTTACGGTCTGCTCTTTAAAGAGCGCCACTAATTTTTCTTTTTCTTTATCGTTGGCACCTAGGGTATTTAGAATATTTAGTAAGTGCATCTTCATATGGCCTTTTTGTATTCCTGTAGTAACTAAGCTCCTAAGGGCAGCAAAGTTTTGGGCCAATCCGGCCACCGCAATTATTTGCATTAATTCTTTTGCAGAAGGCTTTTTTAAGATTTCTAAGCTTAGTTTAACCAAAGGATGTAAGGATGTAAGACCTCCAACGGTGCCCAACGCTAACGGAACATCTATCCAAAATTTAAATTCATCATTCTCTACGCTGCAATGGGTTAAGCTGCTGTATTTACCGTCTTTGGCTGCGTAGGCATGTACCCCGGCCTCTATAGCCCTAAAATCATTACCGGTTGCCAAGACAACGGCGTCAATCCCATTCATGATACCCTTGTTATGGGTAACAGCTCTAAACGGTTCAGTTTTAGCAATGGTAACCGCCTGATACATCTTTTCTGCAAAGGTTCTGGATACGCTGTTTTCAGATTTAGTATTGGTAATTGGGCAGCTTACACTAGCCCTTACCACACAGTTTGGCACATAGTTACTCAAAATACTCATGACAACATCTGGCTTGTCATTTACAAATTCTGGATGTATGGCAACGGCATTTTCTAGCGTTGTGGCAAACTGTTCCAAACAACTATTTATAAAATTTGCACCCATGGCATCAAGCGTTTCAAAGGTGCAGTGTAATTGATAGTAACCATCTAGTTGGTCTGTCTTGTCTCTTAAATGTATAGCGCTAATACCACCGCCGCGTTTATTCATGTTTTTGGTTATGGCTGCGGTATCTGCCATAAACTTAGGTTGCAATGCCTGGATTAAGCTTACCAGTTTATCCTTTTGGCCATGGTACATAAAATGCACTTGTCCAATTTTTTCGGTCCCCAAGACTTCGGTTTTAAAACCACCTTTGTTTAGCCAAAATTTAGCAGCCTTGCTAGCTGCTGCAACCACGGAACTCTCTTCAATGGTCATGGGTATGGCCAATAGCTGGTCGTTAATTAGAAAATTTGGAGCTACTGCATAGGGTAGGTAAAAATTAGAAAGTGTATTTTCTATAAACTCATCATGTGTTTTTTGTAAATCCGAATCGGGGTTCCAGTACTTTTCTAAAAGTTTCTTGGTTTTTTCTGGGTCTTGGGTGCATTCGTTTGCAATCCATTCAATTTTCTGTTGTTTGGATAACTTAGAAAAACCATTTACCGGTCTCTGCATAATATCAACTTAAATTTCAAAGATAAATCTTTAACGGTTTTGGCTTGTTATTTGTGTTTCAAATATAACCTAGAGTGTGATTTTTACGTAAATTATTAGTAAACTTGGGGGTTTTAAATCAATAATTAACATAAATGAACAGACTATTTTTAGTTGTTACCAGCAGCATTTTATTTTTGACCGGGCTAACAGCGCAAAAAAAAGACATTACCCTTGAAGAAATATGGGGAGGTGCCTTTCGTACCGAGTATATGGATGCGTTGCGCTCTATGAACAATGGTAAAGAATACACCGTTCTAAACTTTAGCCGTAATCCGCAAGGAAGCAGTTTGGATAAATATGACTATAAGACGCAAAAAAAGGTAGCTACTATTGTAGCTTCTAATGATGCTATTCCCTTTTTTACATCCTATGAGTTTTCTGATGATGAATCTCAAATAATACTTGCCACAGAGATTGAACCGATTTTTAGGCATTCTAGACTGGGTGTGTATTATGTATACGATGTAAAATCAAAGGAATTGGTAAAAATTTCCGATGATAAAATACAGGAACCAGAACTTTCTCCAGATGGTACAAAAGTTGCCTACGCCAAAGAAAACAATCTTTACCTATTTAATCTTAAGACCAAGCAAACCAAACAATTGACCACTGATGGTTCAGCAGGTTCAATAATTAATGGTATCACAGATTGGGTGTATGAGGAAGAATTTGCATTTGTACAGGCGTTTGCATGGAACAGTAGCGGTACTAAAATTGCTTTCTTAAAGTTTGACGAATCCAATGTACCAAACTTTTCTATGGATGTTTACGGGCAAGACCTTTACCAATACCAATATCAATTTAAATACCCAAAGGCAGGAGAGGAAAATGCCAAAGTAAGTTTACACATGCTAGACGTAAGTTCTGGGGCTATTTCTGAGGTAAACCTAGGCAATCCCTACTATATACCTAGAATAAAATGGATGAATAATGCTGATTATTTAAGTGTTAGAACCTTAAATAGGCATCAAAACATAATGAAGTTGATTGCGGTGAATGCTAAAGATAATTCAACTGAAGTTTTATTGGAAGAGACAGATGATGCCTATGTTGACGTAACAGATGATTTGACGTTTCTTGAAGACGATAGTTTTATTTGGACAAGCGAGAGAGACGGTCACAATCATGTCTATTTGTATGACCAAGATGGTAATCTAATGAATCAAATTACTAAGGGGCCTTGGGAAGTGACCAAATATTATGGTTACGACCAAGCCAATGACCGTATCTTTTATCAGTCTACAGAAAATGGCTCCATTAATAGAGATGTTTACCATATTAACAGCAATGGTTCCGATAAGACTAGGTTAACCAACAAAGAGGGTACTAACGGTGCTTCTTTTAGTAGCGATTATAGTTACTTCATAAATACCTATTCCAGTGCCACTATACCTTATGAATTTACCCTGCACAAAGCATCCAATGGGAAAAAGGTTGCCGATTTAAAAGACAACAAAGCTTTACTAGTGCAATTAGAAGGTTATAATCTGGCCAAAAAAGAATTTAGTACCATTACTATAAATGGTAATGCGTTAAATATGTACATGTACAAGCCTGTAGATTTTGACCCAAATAAAGAATATCCTCTATTCATGTTTCAGTATAGTGGACCTGGTTCCCAGCAAGTGGCTAATAGATGGGGAGGAGCCAATGATTATTGGCACCAATTGCTAGCGGCCGAGGGTTACATCATAGCTTGCGTAGATGGTCGTGGTACCGGTTTTAAGGGTAGGGACTTTAAAAAAGTTACGCAATTAGAATTAGGTAAATATGAAGTGGAAGATCAAATAGCAGCTGCAAAGGAGTTAAGTAAGTTACCCTATATAGATGCAGATAGAACTGGTATTTGGGGTTGGAGTTATGGTGGTTTTATGTCTACCAATGCAATTTTAAAAGGGAATGATACTTTTGAGATGGCCATTGCGGTAGCACCGGTTACCAGCTGGCGTTTTTATGATACCGTTTATACGGAACGTTATATGCAAACGCCACAGGAAAATGCAAGTGGGTATGATGATAATTCGCCATTTAACTATCCAGAATTGTTAAAAGGTAAATACTTGTTGGTACATGGTACGGGTGATGATAACGTACACGTACAAAATTCAATGCGTATGATAGAGGCCTTGGTACAGGCCAATAAGCAATTTGATTGGGCAATTTATCCAGATAGGAACCATGGAATATATGGTGGTAATACCAGATTGCACCTATATACCAAAATGACCAATTTCATTAAGGAGAACTTATAATCTAGTAACTAAACTTAACTCAATATATGTCAGAAATGATAACACCGGCTAGCGAAAAGCAGTTATTAGGGCACCCGCAAGGATTGTTCTATCTCTTTTTCGCAGAGCTTTGGGAGCGTTTCAGTTTTTACGGTATGCGCGCCCTTCTTACCCTTTACATGGTAGATGTAATTTTTGAGGCTTTGGCTAAAAAAGATTACGCAACCGCAGCAGTTTATTCCTCTTACGGATCGTTGGTATATGCATCTACAGTTATTGGAGGTAGAATATCCGACGGTATTTTAGGAATGCGAAACTCTATTTTTTTAGGTGGTATTTTAATGTCTTTGGGGCATTTTGTACTCGCTATAGAAAATAATGTAGCCTTCTTTTTGGCCTTATCATTGATTATAGCGGGGAACGGTTTTTTTAAACCCAATATATCAACTTTTGTAGGGTCGCTCTATAAAGATGGAGACCCTAAAAAAGATTCTGGATTTACCATTTTCTATATGGGAATTAATATTGGTGGATGGGTAGCTCCATTACTTTGTGGTTGGTTGGCTGCGGCATATGGCTGGCATTATGGTTTTGGTTTGGCCGGTATAGGTATGTTAACCGGTTTAATTGTTTTTTGGAGTGGCATTAAAAAAGGTGTTTTTGGAGACAAAGGTTTACCACCAGACAATGGAAATATAGATAAGAAGGTAGCCGGTATTAAACAAGGTATTTTGGTGCCCATATTAGCGTTTGCTTCGGTACCTGTAATAGCCTATCTATTGTCTTCTTACCAAGCTTTGGGAGAGGAAGGTACGTGGTTGGGCGATCAGAACATCGTAAACATTATATTTAAGCTGATAGGTGTTTCTATTTTAGGATATTTAACCTACATCATGGTACAAGCAACCCCAGATGAGCGTAAAAAACTGTTTGTAGCTGTTCTTATCACTTTTTTTATGACCATTTTTTGGGGTTTTCATGAATTATCTGGAAGTGTAATAACCTTGTTTGCTGCTAGAAACGTGGATTTGGAAGGTATTATGTCTGCTTCGCAAACCAACTCTTTAAACTCTATGTGGATTATAATCTTAGCCATACCAATCTCTATGTTATGGCAGTGGTTATCCAAAAAGAATTTAAATCCTAGAACACCGTACAAATTTGGGATGGGATTGTTATTTGCCGGTATTAGTTTCTATGCATTGGCCATAAGTGGGGCAAGCGCCAACGAAAGTGGCTATGTACCCTTTGCGTATTTGTTGTTAATGTATTTTTTACTTTCTGTTGGTGAGTTGTTCATGTCTCCCGTTGGTTTATCAAAAATCACGGATTTATCTCCAAAACGTATTGTTGCTTTTATGATGGGAGTCTGGTTCTTGTCCTCGGCATTTGCGTTTCAAGTTGTTGGTTTTATAGGTAAACAACTTGCTATTGAAAGCTCTGACGGAACTATTTCTGGTTTTGAAACACTTACCGTCTATACGGACGGTTTTATGCTGATAGCAAAATATTCTTTAGGTGCAGGCTTGTTAGTGATCCTGGCTTCACCTTTAATTAAAAGACTAATGGGGAACGTTCACTAATCAGTACCCATCGGAAATAGAAAAGCTCCCTTTTTACGCGTGTCGTGAAAAGGGATTTCTTTTTTCAGACAGGTTTTTTGCCAAAGAGCACTCATGTAGGCATAATTACTACCGTCTGCAATAACCACGGTTGGTTTGCATTGCTCTAGTAAACGGTTAAGATTAATTTTAGGATTATGGGTAAGCCATAAGTAATCTACTTTTGTATGGCTTTGTGGTAACACAAGATTGCTATCAATCCTAAATA
The DNA here is from genome assembly GCF_056160685.1 of Croceivirga sp. ABH4_376. Lineage (NCBI taxonomy): Bacteria > Pseudomonadati > Bacteroidota > Flavobacteriia > Flavobacteriales > Flavobacteriaceae > Croceivirga > Croceivirga sp. ABH4_376. The sequence continues at coordinate 840,533 of NZ_JBSWXQ010000001.1, forward strand.
ATTTTTTTTGGTTTATTGTGTATGCGTTTTGAAGTTCTTTTGTGGTCACATACTTTACGCGCTCAGCAATTATGTAATTTTTTGTGAAGTATTGGTGTTTAGCGCTGTTGGTAAAACAATTTAAATAGAACCCGTTTTGAGATAGTAAGGTACTCTGTTGGTTTTGATGTAGTATATAAGTATTTATCCTATTACTAGCTTTTAGCTCTTTAAATAAAAGTACACCTAAAAAAATACCTAAAGCACCAATAGAAATTACTAGTAAATCCTTTTTTGGTTTTGAAAAATACAAAACACTAAAAATTATAAATGCATAGCTTAGGATAACCTCAAAAAAATCAAAACTTATGTTGGTCAAAACAAACGCATCTTGCTCTGCAATTAACTTGATGATGTAATTCATCAATTTAATAAGACTATTATATAGGTTTACTAAAATGGCAGGTAAAGCATTGAGCATACTTAAGGCTATGGTTAATAAACCAAGGCCCAAAATAACGCCCAAAAAAGGAACAATTAATAAATTGGCTACAAAGAACAATCCTGGAAATTGGTGAAAATAAAACAGGCTTAATGGGAGCACACCCAATTGAGCGGCAATGCTAACCGCTAGCAACTGCCATATTCTATTGAAAAATAGGTTTTTAGGATACCAAAGTAGCATTAGTTTAGGGTGTAGCCAAACTATGGACAACACTGCGGCATAACTCAATTGAAACCCTACCTGAAAAAGGTTAAGTGGGTTAATCAACAATACGGTTACATACGATAATGCCAGTAGGTTGAAAGTGTTTGTAGGCCTATTGAGTAATAAGGCATAGGCAAGAAAAGAGTACATGGTACAAGCCCGCACAATAGAAGGGGATAGTCCAGCTAAAAAGGCAAACATCCACAAAAGAAGTAAACCTAGCAGTAGTTTAATTTGATTTCCGTAGGGAAGGCGTTCTAAAGGTTTGAGTATAAAATTGATGAGTAACAGTAAAATTCCAATATGAAGACCAGAAACTGCGAGGATATGTATCGCTCCAGCATTTTTATAGTCTTCTAGTACTTCTTGATTTACAGAATTACGATCACCTAAAATCAAAGCTTGTATAATACCCAATTCTTCATTGCCAAAACCTTCTTTTTCTAAACGGCTTATAATATGATTTCTGTAGTTGGCCATTAGTGTAAATAGTGTGGTATTTTTCTCCTCCAACTTTTTAAACCGCTCTGGTTGTAGCTGAATTCGATAATAAATATCTTGACTGGCCAGATATTTTTTGTAATTAAATTGATACGGATTTAGAGGTGCAGAAATAGATTTTATTGTAGCAATGGACACCAACTGGTCTCCCGGTTCTAAACCTTGCCCATTTAAGCTGTCTTTAAAAACGTTTAATAGGGCTACCCCCTTGGTTTTAGTGTTAGACAAACTGTTTACATTTACAATATAGTTTCTAGCATAGGAATTAGGTTTTAATTCGGACTGTACAGTAAGCGTAAGTTGTTGCGGATTGGAAGTAATTTTATGACTGTAATGAAGCTTTTGATTAATTGGAAGCGTAAGGCTGTGAACTAGTGCTCCTAATAATAGGCTGTTTATGAAAAATGCTAGGTTGGTAATTGGTTGTACCGTATGTTTTCGCTTTTTATGAATTGCGCCAAAAAACAATACTAAAATTAAAAAGGGTAGTAACCAATATAAAGCGGCAAGTTTTAATTGGTTATTGATTAATATGCCCAAGGTAATACCCAAGGAAATGCGTACGGATATAAAATCCCATAACCGCATGCTATAAGATTCTATTGGCTTTTACAAAACTATTACTCCAATACCCCTCTCGTAGGGAAGACACTATTACCCCTCTTGAAGTGGTGGCGTGTATAAATTTTATCTCATCGTCTGCTATAGAAACAACCAAGCCTACATGATTTATACGCTTGCTTTTTCTACCAGTTTTAAAAAAAAGTAAATCGCCCTTCTGTACTTGGGATAGATTAATTTTTTTTCCTTCTGTGGCCATCTGGTAAGATGCACGTGGAAAAGGAATATTGTTTTCTAACAAAGCAACGTAGATAAGTCCAGAGCAATCCATTCCTTTTTTGGTAGTACCACCAAACTTGTATCTTGTGCCTGTAAATTGTAAAGCAATGTTTATAATTTCATCTGCTTTTTCTAGTTCCTTGTTTTTCTTTTTACGAATTCTAGGAGCTGTTTCAGAAGGTTGGTCGGCTTCTATGGTAACCGTTTTCGCTTTTGCATAAGTAGTTTTCTTCTTAACCACACAATTTGTGAGCGATATAGATAAAACCAAGAGCAAAAACTTTTTATGCATTGAAAGGGGTTAAGAACAATCGTTTTTAAAGTTAGGTGTTTTTTACGATTAATTTTGCTGCTTTTTCACTGGCTCCAGCACCGCCTAGCTTTTTTTCTAATAACGCATAATCGGCTAACATCTTATCCCTAGCATTCCCGTTAACAATTTTGGTTAGCTCCTTCTGTAAGTTTTTTGGGGTCAATTCATCTTGTATTAATTCTTTAACAACCTCTTGGTCCATAATTAAATTTACAAGTGAAATGTATTTTAAGGTAATGATTCGTTTTGCTATTTGGTAAGAAACCCAATTGCCTTTATAGCAGACCACTTGTGGTACTTTAAATAACGCGGTTTCTAGCGTTGCAGTTCCGCTTGTTACCAATGCGGCGTGAGAATGGCTCAACAGGGAGTAGGTTCTGTTTTTTACAAAACTTACCGTGCCTTTTTTTAAATACTTTTCGTAAAAATTATTGTCTAGACTGGGGGCGCCAGCTATTACAAATTGGTAGTCTGTAAATAATGGAGCCATGCTTAACATAATCGTTAGCATTTTATCTACCTCCTGTTTTCTACTACCAGGCAGTAAGGCAATAATTGGTTTGTTGGGGTGTAAATTGTTGGTATTCCTAAATTGCTCCGAGTTTACTTGTTCGGTTTGGGAAATGGCATCTAAAAGCGGATGCCCAACAAAGTTAACAGGGTAATTGTATTGGCTATAGAAAGCTTGTTCAAAAGGAAGTATAACATACATATGGTTAATGTATGCCTTTATTTTATGTACACGACCAGCTCTAGATGCCCAAACTTGGGGGCTAATGTAATACTGCGTGTTATAGGCGTTTGCTTTTGCCCATTTTGCTATGCGTAGATTAAAACCAGAAAAGTCTATAAAGATAATGGCATCTGGTTTAAACTGGGTAATATCAGTTTTGCAATATTTTATATTGGCGAATATTTTGGACAGATTTTTTATAACCTCAAAAAAACCCATAAAGGCCATTTCTTTATAATGTTTGGCCAAGGTGCCACCTGCCGCCTGCATCAAATCGCCGCCCCAACATCTTATTTCTGCATTTGGGTCTTGTTCCTTAAGTGCTTTAATTAAATTAGAGCCGTGTAAATCTCCAGAAGCTTCGCCAGCGATGATGTAATATTTCATCTTAAAAAATCTTAAAATATAAAATAGTCAGGGCGGTAATTACGGTAGCGATCATAACACCACGGGCACGGTAATCTCTTTTAAGTTTTAAAAATCCAAAAAATGCTAAAAGATTAAGGATTGCCCCAAGTGCTAGAATACTGCCTAAGTGTCCTTGCTCTCTTGCGGCCTTTAGCGTTTCTATAATGCTAAAATCTGAAAAGATTAAGATATAGAGTAGTGAGCCAAACGTGTTGGCAATAAGACCAACTATTAGACCAATTAGTACGTCTTTTTTTGGGTTATTCATTTAAATTCCAATTATTTAATGTTTGCATGGCGTGGTGGGCGGTTAAATCGAACTGAGTGGGTACAACTGAAATGTAATTGTTGTTTAAAGCAAAAATATCCGTATCCTCTCCTTTGTCCAAAAGTTCAAACTCGCCAGTTAACCAATAATATTCTTTGCCACTAGGGCTAAAACGTTTGTCAAATTTTTCTTTCCAATTTGCCTTTGCTTGTCTACATACCCTGATACCTTTAACGGGCTTGCCATTTGTATTGGGTATATTCACGTTTAATACGGTGCCTTTAGGTAAGCCGTTGGTTAAAGCTTCAGTAACAATTTGTTTTATTTCTTTGTCAAAGCTATCAAAATTAGCATCCCACTTATAATCACATAGCGAAAACCCTATGGCCGGCAGGCCTTCTATGCCAGCTTCTATTGCAGCACTCATTGTACCAGAGTAAATAACGTTTATGGAGGCATTAGAGCCGTGGTTTATACCACTCACTACAATATCTGGTTTTTTAGGCAATAGTTCTTGTAGGGCCAACTTAACACAATCCGCAGGCGTGCCGCTACAACTGTATTCTAAAGACGCGCCATTCTCTTTATCAATGGTCATTTTTTTAGAATAGAGGGTGTTGTCTATGGTTATGGCGTGTCCCATTCCAGATTGTGGGCTATCTGGGGCTACCACCACAACCTCTCCCAACTCTTTCATTAAAGCAATTAATTTTCGTAGACCTGGTGCGGTAATTCCGTCATCATTGGTAACTAATATTAAAGGTTTTTCCATTGGGTATAATTAATAGCGTAAAAATACGTTTTTCATTAGGATGTGGTGAATGTTCCGTTTAACAAAAAATTAAATGGACATACCCAAACTGGCATGGTTTTTTCAGTATCTTAGAGAATTAAGAGTGGTTATGCAGTGCTGCTGTAATCCAATTTTATAATTATAAATCACTGTTCTAACAGGTTATTATGAAGAAGAATTTAATATTAGTCCTTTTGGTGGGGATGGTAGCTGTAGCTTCTTGCAGTTTTACCAACAAATCTTTTGAAAACGATGATAAGGATAAATTGTTGTTGGATTTAATCACCTACGTACTAGAAAAAGGGCACTATGAGCCTAAAGAAATAAACGATAAGTTTTCTGCTAATGTATTTGAAGATTTCTTAGATATTTTAGATCCTACAAAACGCTATTTTTTAGAAAGCGACATCAAGGAATTTGAGAAATACAAATATCAAATTGATGACCAGATTAAAAATACGGACATAAGCTTCTTTAGTATTGTACATGAACGTTTAATCCAAAGAATGGACGAGGCCAAAGAGATTTATGCTGAAATTTTGAGTGAGCCTTTTGATTATACCATTAAGGAGGATATTAATGTTGATTATAGCGAAGAACCTTACGCTAGCAATAGAAGACAATTAAAAGAGCGTTGGAGAAAACAATTAAAGTATAACACTTTAGGGGTTTATGATAATAAAGTTACCATTAGGAAAACAGCGCTTAGTGGAAATTCCAAAGAAGACGTTGGGCCAGATATGGCATCTGTAGAGATAGAACGAGCAAAGGATAACGGTTCTAAAAATTTAAAAGACATGACCTTGGCCGAAGTAGAAGTGGCTTCTAGGGAGAATGTAAAGAAAAATTTGGATGAATATTTTGATTTTGTTTCTGATTTAGAGCGAAAAGATTGGTTTGTTCAATATTTGAATACCATTGTAGATGAGTTTGATCCACATACCTTCTACTTTGCCCCAGAAGAAAAAGACAAATTTGACATAAGCATGTCTGGAAAATTCGAGGGCATTGGGGCACGTTTACAAAAGAAAACAGAAGGTGCTAAAATAGTTGAAATCATTTCTGGTGGGCCAGTTTGGAGAGACAAGACACTAGAAGTAGGTGACGAAATATTAAAAGTGGGTCAAGACGGCGATGAACCAATTGATATTGTGGGCATGCGTTTAGATGATGCCATTAAATTGATAAAAGGACCAAAAGGTACCGTGGTAGATTTAACAGTTAGAAAAGTTGATGGTACCGTTGAGGTTGTTTCCATAACCAGGGATGTAGTAGAATTAGAAGAATCTTATGCAAAGTCTGCCACAGTAATTAAGGGAGACAGAAAGTACGGTCTTATAGACTTGCCAAAATTTTATGTTGACTTTGAAGATTATACCGAAAGAAATGCCGCCTCTGACGTTGCTAAAGAAGTAGAGCGTTTAAAGGAAGCCGGTGCGGAAGGACTAATATTAGATTTAAGGGATAACGGTGGCGGTTCTTTGAAGACCGTTGTTGAAATGGCAGGTTTATTTATAAAGGATGGCCCAATAGTGCAGGTACGTTCTTCTGGACAGCGCAAAGAAATACATGAAGATAAGGACGAAAGAATTCAATGGGATGGCCCACTGGTTATCTTGGTAAACGAACTTTCCGCTTCTGCCTCTGAAATTTTAGCAGCTGCCATGCAAGACTATAAAAGAGCAATTGTAATTGGAAGCAAGCAAACATTTGGAAAAGGAACCGTTCAGAATGTAATACCGTTAGACAATATTGTTCGTAGTAATGAGCATGGAGAATTGGGAGCCATAAAGTTAACTACTCAAAAATTTTATAGAATTAATGGTGGCTCTACACAATTAGAGGGTGTTAAAAGTGATATTGTGGTGCCAGACAGATACAGCTATATAGACCTAGGGGAACGTGATCAGGACAATCCTTTGGGGTGGGATAGAATCTCCCCTGCAGACTACAATACCTGGGAAGGGTATTTAGATTATGAAGGTACCATTGCAAGAAGCAAGGCACGCATGGCTAGCAACAATCAAATAAAAATGTTGGAAGAAAATGCAAGATGGGTAAAAGAACAACAAGATGAGAATGTGGTTTCTTTAAACTATGAACTTTACAAATCTGAGCAAGAGGCTAACAAACGTAAATCAGACTACTTTAAGGCACTAAGGGATTATGATTCTAAGTTAACGTTCGAGTCCTTAAAATATGAGCAAGAGTTGTTCACTCAAGACGAAATTCTTCGTGAAAAAAGAGATAGGTGGCATAATGAACTGGCCAAAGACGTGTATGTAGAAGAAGCAGTTAGTGTTTTAGAAGATTTAAAACTTACCGCGATGAAGCATCAAAATGCAAAATTAGCTGTAAAAGGATAAAAATTCAAAAGCAAGCATAGATTAGAGGTCCTAGCAATTTTGATAGGACCTTTTTTATGCAATACTTTTACGGTTATGAAACGTAAATATTTTTACCCTTCTGCTATAGCAGTGCTTACCATTGGTTTTTGGTTGTTCAATAATTTTTATACTCCTGCTAGTTATAGTGATGATAATCAAAAAACAATAAAAACGAACGCAGACGACTTGTATATGCCTAGTTCTACCTACGGAGAAATAGTTGCACACAATTATTATACGCTTTCTTATAGTGAGCCTCACGAGCAGGCAGAATGGGTTGCTTATTGGTTAAAGAAAGAACACCTAACTTATGATGATCGTAAACGACCTTATTTTATAGAGGATCCAAAGGTGAAGACAAAATCTGCGGATTGGAAAAATTATAGGGGTTCTGGTTATGATAGAGGGCATTTGTGTCCGGCTGGAGATCGTAGGTTTAGTTTACAGGCGTATAATGAAACATTTTATACCTCAAATATTTCACCTCAAGATAGAGCATTTAATGCAGGTATTTGGAATAGGCTCGAGCAAAAAACAAGGTCTTGGTGCAAAAAATATGGAGATTTGTTTATTGTAACCGGGGGTGTTTTAGAAAACGGATTAAAGGAAATAGGAGAGGAAGATGTTGATGTGCCTAAATTGTTTTACAAAATAATACTAAGAAAAAAAGGTAATGCGTATACGGCCTTAGCTTTTTTAATGCCCAATAAAGAGCGTAAAGATGCATTTGAATCTTTTGTGGTATCCATAGATAAATTAGAGCAGGTAACAGGTATAGACTTTTTCAAATCCATGCCCAAGGAAACACAAGACCAATTAGAAGCGAATACTTTTATTGATGATTGGAGCTTCTAGAGCTCGTTTAAACGTTCTGTATCAAACTTAAGAAAGATAAAAAGCATAGCGGTAAAAAATATAAGTCCTGAGCCACCATAGCTAAAAAAGGGTAAAGGAATACCAATAGTGGGTAATAAGCCAATTACCATACCTATATTCACAAAATAGTGGGTGAGTAGTATAGAGATTATACCGTAGCCGTACATTCTACTAAAAGACTTTTTTTGGCGTTCTGCCAACATAATGAGTCTTAAAAAAAGTAAGGAGAAAACCACCACCACAAACGTAGTGCCCATAAAACCCCATTCTTCACCAACAGAACTAAAAATATAATCTGTATGTTGTTCTGGAACAAAGTCGCCTTTTGTTCGGGTTCCTTCCAAAAAGCCTTTTCCAGACAAGCCACCAGATTCAATAGCCTTTTCTGCTTGGTAGGTATTGTATCCTATTGTTTTTTTTATTTGTTGAATGCGTACGGGGTCTTTTTCTAAGCCTAACCAAAGACTAAACCGATCCCGATGCCTTTGTTCAAAAACATTGTTATAAACAAAGTTTACGGATAACGAAATAACCACCGAAGCCACCAAAAATAGAACTAATGGTAAAGTTGGAATTTTAAATTTTGATTTTTTAAACAGGAAAAACAGTGATGTTAAAATTCCTAAACCAATGCAGACCCAAATAACCCCATATTTGAGGGTGGTTACAAATAAAACAATTAGCATTAGGGCAAAGGCTAAATATTTCATGGGAAATCCTTCTCTAAAGAGTACAAAGAATAAAGAAAAGTAAACCAATGCGCTGCCTGGGTCTGGCTGTGGCAATATTAATATTATTGGTACAAGAAGTATTAACACGGCATACCACTGGTGTTTCCCTTTTTTAAGGTCCGTTTGTATATCGCTCAAAAACTTGGCCAAAGCCAAGGCTGTTGTAAGTTTACCTAATTCTGAAGGTTGAAAATTAAAGAAACCTAGATCATACCAACTTTTGGCACCACCAATGGTTTTTCCAAATAAGAAAAGGCCAATTAAGAAAATGATGGATACTACATAGAATAGGCCAGAAAAACGCTCTAAAAATGCACTTTCCACAGCAAATATCAAAATGATAAATACCAAGGAAACTCCCATGAAAAAGAACTGTTTTCCGTACAACGTATTCATGTTGAACAAAGAGGTTTCAGGGTCTAGCATTGTTGTGCTATAAATGTTGACCCAACCAAAAACAACCAAAATGAGATACAGAAAAATAGTTAGCCAATCTAGGCGTTTTAGCAGGTTGCTACCAGCCATATTCATTTATTTTAAATGGTTCTCCGCTCAGGGGTTTAGCATACTCGTGCTCTAGGGTTTTTTCCAGCATTTTCTTCTCTAAGTCGGTTCTGGTTATTGCTCTTTTAATGTATTTTTCTATCATCAACGAAGCAATGTGTCCGGCATATCTTGAGCCATAATAGCCATTTTCGATATACACGGCAATGGCAATTTTAGGTTTTTTAATTGGAGCAAATGCAGAAAAAAGAGAGTGGTCTGTTAGTTGCACTCTTTTCCCATCAATTTTTGTAAAGTTTTCTACGGTACCCGTTTTACCCGCAATATCAATATCAGGTATTTTTAGCCAACGTGCGGTGCCTACATTGTAAACGTTGGCCATACCTTCAATAACAGGTTCAAAATGTTTTGGTTCAATGGTGGTATATTTCCGTTCCGTAAACTCAGCGTTTATGTCAATATTGTTACCAATTTCTTTAATTACATGGGGGGTATAATAAAACCCACGATTAGCAATTGCCGCGGTCATATTTGCTAATTGTATTGGGGTTAAGGCAACTTCCCCTTGGCCAATAGAATTGGAAATAATTGTAGAACTTGCCCATCTATTGTCTCCATACCATTTATCGTAAAATTCCTTATCAGGAATTCTTCCAGGTCTACCGGTTGGTAAATCTACACCCAGATAATCGCCAAGACCAAAACTTTTCATGTGACCTTCCCAAGCATCCATTCCCTCATCTGTGGTTTCATACTTACCATAAATCTTTCTAAAAGCGCCAGCAAAGTAAGCGTTGCACGATTTATAAATACCAGAATTCATATCGCGAACACCGCCACCACAATGGCATCCTTTTTTGTGATTACCAACATAGAATCCATTATAACACGTAAAGCGAGTATCAGGGTCAATTACACCTTCTTGCAGGGCAACTAACGCATTAAGTGTTTTAAATGGTGATCCAGGGGAAGGTTCTGCTAATATGGAACGGTCCCAAGTAGGCCTAGCTATACTGTCATAATGTAATTTGCTATAATTTCTAGAGCGCTCTCTACCAACTAAAAGTGCAGGGTCATAAGTGGGGCCAGAGATAAGGGCTAAAATTTCTCCCGTAGATGGCTCAATAGCCACAATACCACCTCGTTTACCATTCATTAGCCGTTCGCCATATTCCTGCAAGTCTTTATCTATTGTTATATGAAGTTCCTTTCCCAGTTTGGGTAGGGTATCTAACTTGCCGTCTTTGTATGGGCCTATGTCCCTATTAAAACGGTCTTTCTGAATGTATTTTACACCCTTTCTACCCCGTAAAATTTCTTCGTATTGCTTCTCTATTCCGGTTCGTCCTTTAAGTTCTCCGGCACGGTAATATGGATTTGCCCGTAAATCTGTTTCGTTAACCTCACTAATGTAACCCAAAACATTTGCGCCACTATTGGTTTTGTAGTCACGTAAAGATCGTTTTTGTATATAAAAACCAGGGTATTTACGCATTTTCTCTTGCAGACCAGCATAATCTTCCTTGGATAGTTGCGGTACCAGTACAGAGGGTAATCTTGGTGAATACCTTCGGGCTTTTTCTATCTGAAAATTAAATCGTTCTTGGCTAATACCCAAAAGGCTACAAAATTCTAAAGTGTCCAGGGTTTTGGTTTCCCTAGGAATAACCATTACATCATAGGCAGGTTGGTTGCCTACCAAAAGTTTGCCATTGCGATCGTAAATATACCCGCGCTCAGGGTAATCATATACGGCTTTAATGGCTGGGTCTTCTAATATTTGATTGGGCGCAAAACGAATTAACTGCAAATAGGATAGTCTACCTATAAAGGTAAAACCTACAATAACAATTATGGAGGATAACAATAGCCTTCTCATTTTTACAATCTAAATATCTTGATCTGTGGCAAATAACGAACTCAATAATATACTAAATAGAAACGTTACAATAGCGGTAAAAAGTATCTTCTTTAAAATTAAAAGTATATGCGAAAAACTTAAAATTTCAAAAGAAAAATATACTATATGTTGTATTAAAATTAGCAATAATAAGAAGGTGGCACGCTGTACCTTGGTCGTATTTTTATAAGTAAATCCTTGAAATTCAAAATTAACCCCAAAACAAAAACGCATTAGCAGTGGTCTACTAAAAGCTACGGTTATTGCAGCCATTGCGTGTAAGGCAGTTGTGTCTGAGAAAATATCAATTAAAAGCCCTAGGATAAAACTTAGTAGAATAAAAACGGATTTGTTCTCACGTATAGGATACCAATAAAAAAATAACACATAAATAAGTGGGTTTATGTATCCGTAAAAGTTTAAATGATTAAAGATAAGTACCTGGGCAAACACCAGTAATACTAAACGAATTAAAGAAAGTAGTATTAGATTATTTTGCATCTTCTACTGCTTTTTGTAAGTCTATAATCTCTTTACGGGCCTTGTTTTTAATTACATAAACGTTCTTTACGTTAGCCATATCATTAAACAAGGTTACATCTATTGTGTATGTGCTTTGGTTTTGCCCTAACTCAAAAGCCTTAATGGTTCCAATAGGTATGTTTTCTGGAAAAATGCTAGACATGGCACCTGTAGTAATGGTATCTCCTTGAACCAATGGTACCGATCTAGGAATATCTATTAGCTGTACTACATTGTAATCTTTTGCATTCCATACTAAAGATCCAAAATAATTAGTGTTTTTAATTTTAGCATTAATATTTGATTTTGTATTGAGTATACTTTGTACAACGGTAAAACCATTAGAGGTGTTTTCTACAATACCAAGAATGCCTAACGGGGTTATAACGCCCATATCTTGTTTTATGCCTTGCTTTTCTCCTTTGTCTAGGGTAATGTAGTTCCTAGGCGAAGCATACATATTTTTGATTATCTGAGCAGGAACAATTTCAAAATTCAAAGTACTGTCCGTCAAGTATTCCTTAGGAGCGTTTAACACTTGTTCCCTTAACTGTTGGTTCTCTTCTACTAGGCGTTTATTTTCTTCTTTTAGGTTGAAATAGTTGGTGATACCGTGCGAAATACCGTAGATAGTACCACTTATCCATTTAGTAGAATTAAAATAACGGGATTGATGGTAATTATGTGAATTTATGGTTATTCCCAATGAAAGCACCAACAACACAACATAAAGAAATGTATTTCTATTGTTGAGAATAAAGTTGATGATTCTTTGCATTCCATCAATTCAGTTTTACCCCAGTAACATAAAAGGAGTGGTAAAGGTTTTTTACTTAATTAAAATGTTTTTGTAGCGGTCTAGATTTTTTAGGGCTATGCCGGTACCACGTACAACCGCTCTTAAAGGATCTTCGGCAATATAGACGGGTAAATCTGTTTTTTGAGATAAACGTTTGTCCAAACCACGAAGCATAGAGCCTCCACCAGCAAGGTAAATACCTGTGTTGTAAATATCCGCAGCAAGTTCTGGTGGTGTTTGGGAAAGGGTCTCCATTACAGCATCTTCTACGCGTAAAATACTTTTATCTAAGGCCTTTGCAATTTCACGATAGGTAACTTGTACCTGCTTTGGTTTACCAGTTAACAAATCCCTACCTTGAATCTGCTTGTCTTCTGGAGGGGATTGTAAATCTTCCGTTGCAGCTCCAATTTCAATTTTTATCGCTTCTGCAGTACTTTCTCCCACATATAAATTGTGTTGTGTACGCATGTAATAGATGATGTCATTGGTAAACACATCACCGGCGATTTTTACAGATTTATCGCAAACAATACCACCAAGGGCTATAACCGCAATTTCGGTAGTACCACCACCTATATCTACAATCATGTTGCCTTTGGGTTGCATAATGTCTAATCCAATACCTATTGCTGCTGCCATAGGTTCGTGAATTAGGTAGACTTCTTTACCATTAACACGTTCTGCAGATTCCCGTACGGCACGCATTTCTACCTCGGTTATACCAGAGGGAATACAAATTACCATGCGCAATGCAGGTGGGAACCATTTCTTTTTAAGCGCAGGTATGTTCTTAATGAACATATTGATCATCTTTTCAGAAGCATCAAAATCTGCGATTACACCATCTTTAAGTGGACGTATGGTTTTAATGTTTTCATGGGTTTTCCCCTGCATCATACTCGCCTCCTTACCTACGGCAATTATCTTCCCAGACACACGGTCACGGGCAACAATGGAAGGGCTATCTACCACAACCTTGTCCAAATGTATTATTAAGGTGTTTGCCGTACCAAGGTCAATGGCAATCTCCTCGGTCATGAAATCAAAGAATCCCATAGAAAGGTCCTAATTTTAGATTAAAGGTAAATTTTGTCGGTAAAAGTAAGCAATTTAATGCTTAAAATGTCTTGTGCCTGTCATTACCATAGAAAGTCCGTTTTCGTTACAGTAATCTACGCTCAATTGGTCTTTTATAGAACCCCCTGGTTGTATAACGGAACTAATACCTGCTTTGTGGGCAATCTCCACACAATCAGGAAACGGGAAAAAAGCATCACTAGCCATTACCGCGCCGTTCAAATCAAAATTGAAAGAACCCGCCTTATGTATGGCTTGGTTTAAGGCATCTACCCTAGAAGTTTGCCCGGTACCGCTAGCACACAATTGTTTGTTTTTTGCTAATACAATAGTATTACTTTTGGTGTGTTTACAGATTTTAGATGCAAACAGCAAATCTTCTATTTCCGCTGCAGTGGCTGCCTTATCGGTAACGTTGTTTAAATCTTCTTTTGCATCGCTCTTATTGTCTTTGTCTTGTAATAAGAAACCGTTTAAACAAGTACGTACTTGGTTAGCTGGTAATACGACTTCTTTCTGTATTAGGATGATTCTATTCTTTTTGCCTTTTAAAACCTCTAGGGCGTCATCAGAATAGGAAGGAGCAATGACTACTTCACAAAACAATTGGTGGATTTCTTCTGCAGTTGCCTTGTCAATTTCTGTGTTACTAATTAAGATGCCCCCAAATGCAGAAACAGGATCACCTGCTAATGCATCTATATACGCTTCTTTAATAGTATTTCTAGTGGCAAGACCACAAGCATTGTTATGCTTTAAAATGGCAAAGGTAGGAGCGTCGTTTTGGAATTCTCCCATTAAATTAACGGCGGCATCCACATCTAAAAGGTTGTTATAAGACAACTCTTTGCCGTGTAGTTTATCAAACATGGCATCAAAATCTCCAAAGAAATATCCTTTTTGGTGTGGGTTTTCTCCGTAACGCAATACCTGCCCTTGCGTTTCGCTAATTTTTAAGCTGGTTACGTCTTGTTTTTGATTAAAGTAGTTGAAAATGGCAGAATCATAATGCGATGAAACATTAAACGCTTTAGCGGCGAACAATTTTCTTTCTTCTAAGGTAGTCCCGCCATTACCATTAGTGATGATTTCTAAAAATTGGCTGTAATCTTCCATGGAGGAAACACAAAGCACATCTTTGAAGTTTTTGGCAGCCGCTCTAATCAAGGAAATACCACCTATGTCAATTTTTTCGATTATATCTTGTTCGGCAGCACCGCTGGCTACCGTTTTTTCAAATGGATACAAGTCTACAATAACGATATCTAACTGTGGAATTTCAAATTCTTCCATCTGAGCCACGTCTCCATCATGGTCTTGTCTATTTAAGATACCACCAAAAATTTTAGGATGTAAGGTTTTAACGCGTCCACCTAAAATGGATGGATAACTGGTTACATCTTCTACGGCAACTACATCTATGCCTAAATCTTTTATGAACTTCTCCGTGCCTCCGGTAGAATACAGGGTAACCCCAAGTTCGTCTAGTTTTTTAACAATAGGTTCTAGTCCGTCTTTATGAAATACGGAAATTAATGCCGATGTTGCTTTTTTGGTAGTACTCATTAGAATTTTGAAGTGGAAAAAATTAAGCTTCAAAAGTACTTTATTTCACCAAAAAAAACCTTACGGGTTATTAACAAAAACCCTTAAGTTTTAAAGAATTTGAGAAACACCTTGGTTTATCCATTCTAGAAAACGCTCGTCTTCTTGCGTAAATGGGTCTGGTGTGTTGGAATCGATATCTATCTGGCCAATATTCTCGCCATTTTTAAATAATGGAATTACAATCTCTGACTTTACGGTAATGCTACAAGCAATATAATTGTCTTGCGCTTGTACATCTGGTACTACAAAGTTTTGGTTGCTTTCTGCTACTTGGCCACAGATGCCCTTTCCAAATGGGATAATAGTGTGGTCTGTAGGGGCACCAGCGTAACTACCTAATTTTAGTTCGCGCTTATCTCCGTTTTTAAAGTAAAAACCTACCCAGTCATAATGAGGGATTTCTGCTTTTAATAACTCACAAATAGCTTGCATACGTTGGTCCACGGTTTGCGTGGTGTCGCTTAAAAGAGTAGTTACCTGTGGTTTTAAAGCTTCGAACATGGTAATTAATTAAAATTAGAGTGCAAAAGTCGGTAGTATTCCTATTCCTTACAATAGAAGCTGTTAAAAATATATCAAACAAAAACGCGTTTAAGTATCGAGCTGATAATTTTGTATTTTTGCAGGGTGAAAAAAGTAGTAACAAATAGCTTTTCTATAGCACTAGCTTTCCTAGTATTGCTTTCTACCTTCTCATGGACGGTAGATAAGCATTTGTGTATGGGCAGGGTTATGGATGTTGCCTTTTTTCATGGTGCGGAAGATTGTGGTATGAAGGCTGCAATGGCTGCCCTAGAAATGGAACAGGAAAATCCAGGCTGTTGTGATGATGACTCTTTTACAATGTCTGGGCAAGACGATTTAATCAAAGCCTCTTGGGACGATTTAGATTTTGAGCAACAAGTTTTTCTACAAACCTATACGGTTGCTTATCTTCATTTGCAATCCGTAGAGCTAGACACGGCTACTACGCATCTTATTGAAGCGCCTCCTTTACCTGAGCGGAAACTACATCAGCTTTACGAAGTATATCTAATTTGATTTTAAGGTTTTACAAGAAATAGGTCTATGACCTACAAAGTTGTATGTAACCTTATTATATCAAATTACAATGAAAAATAATTATTGGCTTTTCGCCATTTTAGTACAAATTTTAACTTTTGGTCATGCCCAAGACAAAGTAGAAGGCATGATTATGGAAGGCAATGCAGAAGGAAAGCATTTGGCACTTCCCGGAGCTAATGTGTTCTGGCTCAACTCACCTATAGGAACAATAACCAATGAAGAGGGTCTTTTTGCCATTCCCTATACTGGTGAATACGATAAATTGGTTATTAGTTATATTGGTTTTAAAACCGATACTTTAACCATCATGGAACCAAAGATGGTGCATCATACGCTGCAGCCTTCCAATCAATTAGATGAGGTTGTGGTGGAACAAAAAAAAGATGCGGTACAAAAGGCATTTTTATCTTCAGAGAATATAGTTACTATAAATAGTGCCGAATTGTTAAAGGCGGCTTGTTGTAATCTATCAGAAAGTTTTGAAACCAATCCGGCTATAGATGTAAACTTTAACGATGCGCTTACAGGTACAAAGCAAATAGAGATGTTAGGGTTAACAAGTCCGTATATCTTAATTACACAAGAGAATATACCCATGGTTCGTGGTGCTTCTCAAACCTTTGGCTTAACATTTACCCCAGGAACTTGGGTAGAAAGTATACAGATAACCAAAGGGGCAGGTTCTGTAGTTAATGGTTACGAAAGTATATCTGGACAAATTAATACAGAGTTGGTAAAGCCTTTCACGGATAATAGGTTGTTTGTGAATGGATACGCAAATCAAAATGGCAGGTACGAGGTAAATACGCACTTAAACACTAAGGTGACGGATAAATGGTCTACAGGCTTATATGTGCATGGTAACAAAAGAAGCCAAAAAGAGGATAATAACTATGACGGGTTTTTAGATGTGCCCTTGGCAGACCAGTTAAATGTTTTTAATAGATGGCAATACCAAGATGCGGCAAAAGGTTGGGTAGGTTTTTTTGGAGCTCGCTTTTTAGTTGATGATAAACAAGTGGGGCAAGTAAGTTTTAATCCGGAAACTGATAAATTTACCACCAATGCTTGGGGTAGTGAGATCAATACAAAACGTTATGACCTTTCTGGTAAAATGGGTTACGTATTTCCGGATATGCCCTTCCAGAGCATGGGCCTGCAAATAGCTTTTAGTAAGCACGACCAAGATTCGTATTACGGATTTAATCAATACGATATTTCACATGCTAGTTTGTATTCCAATTTGGTATTCAATTCTATTCTGGGCGATACTAGAAACACCTTTAAAACGGGTATTACCTTTGCTTATGATCAATATGACGAATTGGTAAATACAGCCGATTTTAATAGGATTGACCGTTCTGTTGGTGCTTTTTTTGAGTACGCCTATACCAATCTAGAGAAATTAAGCCTCACCGCTGGCGTTAGGGTAGATAGTCATAATAGATTAGGTACGTTTTTTACGCCTAGATTACATGTTAGGTATACCCCTTGGGAGAATGCAAGTTTAAGAGGTTCTTTCGGTATTGGCCGTAGGGCCGCAAATATTTTTGCTGAAAATCAACGTTTGTTCGCATCTAACAGGGAATTACTGCTTAATAACACTACAGGCCCTGTTTATGGCTTTGAACCCGAAAAAGCAACTAATTTTGGACTGAGTTTTTTACAAGGATTTACATGGATTGGCCGAAAAGGAAATTTAGGCTTGGATTTTTACCGTACCCAGTTCAATAATCAGGTAGTGGTAGATTGGGAGAATCCTACTCAGGTAATTTTTTCCAATTTAGTAGGGGAGAGTTATGCTAATAGTTTTCAGGTAGAATTAAATTATGAGGTTTTACCACGGCTAGATTTTAGAACCGCTTACAAGTTCTATAGTGTTAATACCAATTTCCAAAACGGATTGCTGCAAAAACCATTAACGGCTAAAAACAGGTACTTTTTAAACCTGGGATACACCACTAACCCTAAAGAAAATGGTGCGCAATGGCGAATGGATTATACCTTGCATACCGTTGGGCAACAACGTTTGCCAAGTACTGGGGTATTTGAGCAAAATTACCAATTAGGGGATGCTTCCCCTTCTTATGTTTTGATGAATGCACAGGTAACCAAAGTGTTTTCTAATGCTTTTGAAGTGTATTTGGGTGGTGAAAACTTAACTAATTTTACACAGGATAATCCTGTTCTTGGGGCCAATGACCCTTTTGGTCCAAACTTTGATACTAGCATAGTGTATGCCCCCATAATGGGTAGAATGTTCTATGCCGGATTTAGATATAAACTTAATTAAACAATACGATGAAAAAACTGATTTTATTTTTAGGAGTGGTGTTAATTGCACTTAACGTAACTGCACAAGACAAGAACAAAAAGTTGAATTTTGAGGTTAACGGTAAATGTGGTATGTGTAAAGCTCGTATAGAAAAGGCTTGTTTAAACGTAAAAGGAGTAAAATACGCTTCTTGGGACATTCCTACGCACGAGTTGTCTTTGATTATAGATGAGCGCAAAACCAATAGTATGGAAATTAAATCTGCCATTGCCGCGGTAGGTCATGATAGTAAAGAATTGAAAGCAACGGAAGAGGCTTATGCTAAAATTCATCCATGTTGTAAGTATAGAGAAGACAATACGGACGATTCTAAGCATCACGATTAATGGAGCAGCAATTTACGGTTTCTGGGATGACTTGCAATGGCTGTGTAGCATCCGTGACCAAAAAAATAGCAGCAATATCAGGAGTGGAAGAGGTTGAGGTAGATTTAGAATCTTCTATGGCTAATATAACCTCAAACCGGGTTATTGTTGCTAACGAATTACAAGCTGCTTTGCCTGAAAAATATACGGTGATTAGTAAAACCGAAGCTTATCCTGAAGCAATCCCTGAGGAGAGAGCATCTAAATGGAAGCAACTCAAACCTTTGTTTCTCATTTTTGCTTATTTGTTTGCTGCAGCTTTCTTGCTCAACTACAAGAGTTGGGATTGGAGTAGTGCTATGTTAGATTTTATGGGGTTATTTTATATCGTCTTTAGTTTTTTTAAACTACTGGATTTAAAAGGCTTTCCAGAAAGTTTTGGCATGTACGATCCCTTGGCAAAGCGGGTACCTGTTTATGGTAAAATTTACCCTTTTATAGAACTGGCGTTAGGGCTGATGTTCTTAATGCGATTTCAGGTGCAATTGGGGCTGGTAATTACCTTAATTGTATTGGGTTTAACAACTGTTGGTGTAACTAAGTCTATTTTGGATAAGAAGGCAATAAAATGTGCTTGTTTGGGTACAACATTAAATTTACCAATGACGGAGGCAACTTTCATAGAAAATGCTATTATGCTAGTTATGGCAATAGTGATGCTTTTAGTTAATCTTTAGCTAAAAATGACCAACGGATTGTTTCTTAAGATACATTTATAATGGTTTTTAAATTTATAATTATGGCAAAAGCTAAATCTTCAGGAAAGTCCCAGCCAGCAAAAGCAGCTCCAACTGCAAGAGCTCAAAAGACAACCCAAGCTACTGGTAAAAAGAAGTAATTTGGTGGTTAGATTCCAAGATGGAATCTGGTTTTGAAATAACAGAAAGAGTCGTTTTTAAACGGCTCTTTTTTATTTGTTATGCTAAACTAAAAAATCCCATGTTGACAACATGGGATTTTGTATTAAGTCATTGATGTGCTTTTACATCATACCTGGCATACCGCCTCCTGGCATTGGAGGTCCAGCAGGTGCATCTTCTTTAATATCTGTCAATGCACATTCAGTAGTTAAAATCATTCCAGAAACGGAAGCTGCGTTTTCCAAAGCAACACGAGTTACTTTCTTAGGGTCAATAATACCAGCTTTCATCATTTCCAC
The DNA here is from genome assembly GCF_056160685.1 of Croceivirga sp. ABH4_376. Classification (NCBI taxonomy): domain Bacteria; kingdom Pseudomonadati; phylum Bacteroidota; class Flavobacteriia; order Flavobacteriales; family Flavobacteriaceae; genus Croceivirga; species Croceivirga sp. ABH4_376. The sequence continues at coordinate 860,408 of NZ_JBSWXQ010000001.1, forward strand.
GTATTGGTCAGATTTTGCATCGTATCCAAAATCACCTTTACCTTCAAGTATTTTTGCAACTACTACAGAACCTTCACCACCTGCATTAGAAACAATAGTTCTAATTGGTGCTTCAATAGCTCTTGCTACAATTTGTAAACCAGTAGCCTCGTCTGCATTTTCGGTCTTAACTTTATCTAGAACAGATTTTGCTCTAACCAAGGCTACACCACCACCAGCAACAATACCTTCTTCTACAGCAGCTCTAGTTGCGTGTAATGCATCGTCTACACGATCTTTCTTCTCTTTCATTTCAACCTCAGAAGCAGCACCAACATAAAGTACGGCCACACCGCCAGCCAATTTGGCCAAACGCTCTTGAAGTTTTTCTTTGTCGTAATCAGAAGTAGTGGTCTCAATTTGAGATTTTATCTGATTTACTCTTGTTTTTATGTTTTCTGCTGCACCAGAACCATTTACTATAGTAGTGTTGTCTTTGTCTATAGAAACACGCTCTGTTGTGCCCAACATATCAATAGTAGCAGTTTCTAAAGAGAAGCCTCTTTCTTCGGAAATAACCGTACCGTTAGTTAAAATTGCGATGTCTTCTAGCATTGCTTTTCTTCTATCTCCAAAACCAGGAGCTTTAACAGCGGCAATTTTTAAAGAACCACGTAGTTTGTTTACTACCAAAGTAGCTAGTGCTTCGCCATCTACGTCTTCGGCAATAATTAATAATGGTTTTCCAGATTGTGCTACCGGCTCTAGAACGGGTAACAAATCTTTCATAGAAGAAATTTTCTTGTCAAACAACAAAATGTAAGGGTTGTCTAACTCAGCAACCATCTTCTCAGAATCGGTTACAAAATAAGGAGATAGGTAACCTCTATCAAACTGCATACCTTCTACCACGTCTACGTAGGTATCTGTACCTTTGGCTTCTTCTACGGTAATTACGCCTTCTTTTCCTACTTTTTCAAAAGCTTGTGCAATTAAATCACCAATAGTGTCATCGTTGTTGGCAGAGATAGAAGCAACTTGCTTTATTTTGTCTGTGGAATCTCCAACAGTCTTAGCTTGTTTTTCCAAATCTGCAACAATAGCCTCAACAGCTTTGTCTATACCTCTTTTAAGGTCCATTGGGTTAGCGCCTGCTGCAACGTTTTTAAGCCCTTCTTTTACAATAGCCTGTGCTAAAACAGTAGCTGTAGTAGTACCGTCACCAGCTAAATCATTGGTTTTAGAAGCAACTTCTTTAACCATTTGTGCGCCCATGTTCTCAAGGGCGTTTTCTAATTCTATTTCTTTTGCAACAGTAACACCATCTTTTGTTACTTGTGGTGCACCAAAAGATTTGCTAATGATAACGTTTCTACCTTTTGGGCCTAAAGTTACCTTAACGGCATTGGCCAATGCATCTACACCTCTTTTAAGGCCGTCACGTGCATCTATATCAAACTGAATATCTTTTGCCATTTTATTTGTTTTTTGTGAAGTTTAATTAGGTTAAATTATAACTTAATTGTTTCTTTTTTTGTAGTTAGAAAGGGTTAGACAATTGCAAGAATGTCACTTTCTCTCATGATTAAATAGTCTACACCATCTAATTTTAAATCGGTTCCGGCATATTTTCCATAAAGCACGGTGTCTCCAACTTTAACTGTCATGTCCTCGTCTTTGGTTCCTGGACCTACAGCTACTACTTTACCTTTTTGTGGTTTTTCTTTGGCAGTATCGGGAATAATAATTCCAGAAGCCGTTTTGGTCTCGGCTGCCATTGGTTCTATAAGAACCCTGTCTGCTAATGGTTTAATATTAACGTTCGCCATTTTATGAATTTTTAGGTATTAGTTTTTAATATTACGGATACCAAGTGGCAGAAATTATGCCAAGCCATAAAAACTGACAATTTGTAGAAATAAAAATGCCAGCTTGTCATATACAAACTGGCATTGTAAATTTTAAGATGTAGAATGTACTACTGAATGGTGTCTGTAGTAGTGCTTTCTACTGGTGCAGGTATCTCTGCGGGTACTTCTTCTGGAACGGTAGTTTCAATATCTGTTCCTTGCAGTACTTTAGATTCTGCGGCTCCAAATCCTCCATTCAAGGAAAGATTGGATAATAAAATCAATACGATTAAAAGTACGGCTAAAGTCCAAGTACTTTTATCTAAAAAGTCCCCTGTTTTCTTAACACCGCCAACAACTTGGGTTCCACCTCCAAAAGATGAAGATAAACCACCACCCTTAGGGTTTTGTACCATTATGACCAATATCAATAATAAAGAAACGATAATGATAAGGCCTAAAAAAATAGTAAACGTACTCATGTTTTTTAATTCTTTTCTTTCTGCAGTTGCTTTACTGCCCGAATTTGGTCGGCAAAGAAACCACTTTTTTCTGGATATTTCAAACTCAATATCTTATAAGCTTGTATTGCTTTCTTATATTTTTTTTGTTCCAAATAGACTTTGGCCAAGGTTTCTGTTGCTAATTCTGTCGTGTCTGTTTTTTGCGAATCGTTAATTACTACCTTTTTCATCAGTTCTTGATTAGGAACAATTTTGGGATTGGTAGTTATGAACTTATCCAACAAGTCGAACTTTTTCTTTTTCTCAAGATCAATAACCTCGGCTTCTTTTTTAGTTATTTCAATAGGAGGTTCTTGTGCAGGTTCCTTTTCTGCTTGCGGTAATTTTTGCTTGGCTAATGTGCTTAATTGTAGCCATTCCGTAAAGCTATGTTTTTCTGTTTTTGAAAATTGTAAAGGCTTTCCCAGGCCTAGTCTTTTTTTAGCATTTTCTTGTTCTTCTTCTTCAATTTTAGATTTGTCTTTAGGTAAATCTTGCCTTTCTGTACTTCTGCTTGTTTTTAAGGTGGCTTCTTTTTGGTTGAACAAGGCAGGGTTTAGAATTTCTTCGGCTTCTTTTATATTTCTAGGTAAAGGGTCTTCTTCCGTACCTTCTATAAAAGTCTTGGCGTCTGGATTTGGTTCAATTTCCTCGGAAAACGTTTCCTTGTCGTTTAAGGTTGTTGTTCTGCCTAGAATGGTGTTGGCAATCTCGTTATTCTCAAAAGATTCTGAGGTAATGTAATCAAATAAAACCTCACGGTCCGTAGTGTGCGCCGCGGTAATTTTTAGGGCATTGTTGTATTTGTAGGATTCTAAGTTTTTAAGCCCTTTTAAATGTAAGGCCCTTGCGGCCTGAAAATAGGGATATTCCTCTAGCATTTCTTCTAGCTCTCTGGTTTGCTGAGGCGAAATAATGCTATTGGCATCTTGTAAAATGGATATGAATTCTGTAACGTTCATTTATTACCAGTCTGCAAGTGATGCGTTAAAAATATCTTGGGTTATTCGTTCAAAAATCACCTCATGGGCTTCGGTCTTTACGTTTTGAAGTAAAGAGGTGCCAGGGTAATCATAAAAGAAAGAAAAGCGTCTTTCAAAATCGGCATCTTCCTTGGTTTTATTATAAAAACGAACATTAACACTAATGGTTAGTCTGTTTTGTGCCGCTGTTTGGTTTGCGGTTGCGGACATTGGTGATACACGGTACTCTACAATTTCACCCTCATATAACAAATCACCATTGCTGCCGGTTAAATTTAAACTGGTTAAATTGGTAATTAGGTCTTGCAATGCATTGGTAAAATCCCTATCCAAACCTGGTTCAATGGTAGAGCCTGGGGTCTGATCCGCATAATTCTGAAAAAAGTTAACTTGAACACTCTCCGCAGTGCCAGTACTGGCGCCCGAAAAATTATAAAAACCACATCCTTGAATCAGAAAAAGAGTAGTTATGCTAAGTAAAAAGGTAAAAACTTTAAATGATTTCATTACAAGTCGTATTGTTTTATTTTACGGTAAAGGGTACGTTCAGAAATACCTAACTCGGCGGCTGCCGCTTTGCGTTTGCCGTTGTTGCGCTCAAGAGATTTTTTTATCAATTCTATCTCTTTGTCTTGTAAAGAAAGTGTTTCTTCCTCTTCTATTTCTTCTGCAAAATGATACCGGTCTTCCGCAGTAGGAATAGTAGGTTTTGTGGGTGCAATTGTACTATGTTCTTCCTCAAAAGGTTCTGGTAAATGTAAAACCTCGGTTATGTGTTCTTCGGTATCGTAATTTTCATCCTCACTGCCGTAAATTTTACGAATAAGCTTTTCATTTTCTTCCTGAACCTTTTCAGAGTCATTTTCCTTCATCAATTCTAAGGTCAACTTTTTTAAGTCGTTCAGGTCACTTTTCATATCGAACAAAACCTTGTATAGAATTTCACGTTCCGTACTAAAATCACTTTCTTTCTTCTGCTGATTTACCAATGCTGGTAAGTTACCGCCGCTCATGTCCGGTAAATAAGAGCCTAAAGTTGCTGCAGAAACTTCTCTGTTTTCTTCTAATACCGAAATTTGTTCCGCTATATTTCTTAGCTGCCTAATGTTACCGGGCCAGCGGTAGCGCTGCAATAATTGTACGGCTTCATCTGTTAACCTAATAGTTGGCATCTTATATTTTTGGCCAAAATCTGAAGCAAATTTTCGAAATAAAAGATGAATATCGCCCTGACGATCTCTTAATGGAGGTATACCAATTTCTACAGTACTTAAACGATAGTATAGATCTTCTCTAAATTTCTCTTTTTTAATGGCATCGAACATGTTTACGTTGGTTGCCGCCACAATACGCACATCTGTTTTTTGAACTTGAGAAGAACCTACTTTTAAAAACTCGCCATTTTCCAATACGCGTAATAAGCGTACTTGGGTGGTAAGCGGTAGTTCTCCCACTTCATCTAAAAAAATAGTGCCGCCATCTGCAACTTCAAAATAACCGCTACGTGTTTGTGTAGCACCCGTAAAAGCTCCTTTTTCATGGCCAAATAGTTCACTGTCTATGGTGCCTTCTGGTATAGCCCCACAGTTAACCGCTATATATTTTGCGTGTTTTCTATGGCTTAAAGAGTGTATTATTTTAGGTATGGATTCTTTACCAACACCACTTTCACCGGTAACCAAAACGGATATGTCCGTAGGGGCTACCTGCATCGCCTTTTCTAGGGCACGGTTAAACTTTTGGTCGTTACCAATAAGTTCAAAGCGTTGTTTTATGGCTTGTACAGATTCCAATTCTTAGTTGTTTTTAGATAGTTCTACTGCTTCCCCTAACAAAGTGGCAGATGTACAATCATTGATTTTTACGTTTACAAAATCCCCTACCTTATAGTTTTCTTTTGGAAAAACCACAACGGTATTTTGCGAATTTCTACCCATCCAATGCGCATCTGATTTTTTACTGGTACCTTCAATAAGAACCTCTTCTACTTTGCCTACATGTTGTTGGGTTCTATAAAGGGCATGTTCTTGTTGAAGGTTAATTATTTCCGTAAGCCTACGTTTTTTTATATCCTCAGGAATGTCGTCTTCTAATTTTCTTGCAGCAAGTGTACCTGGTCTTTCAGAATAAGCGAACATAAAACCAAAATCGTACTTAACGTACTCCATCAAAGACAAGGTGTCTTGGTGGTCTTCTTCGGTTTCTGTTGGGAAACCTGTTATCATGTCTTGGCTAATGGCACAATCTGGAATTCTAGCCTTAATATTATCTATTAGGGTAAAATATTCCTGCCTGGTGTGTAAGCGATTCATTTCTTTTAAAATTCTATCGCTTCCACTTTGTACCGGTAAGTGTATGTACTTACAGATATTTTCAAATTTGGCCATGGTGTCTATAACATCCAGGGTCATATCTTGTGGGTTAGACGTAGAAAAGCGAATACGCATTTTTGGTTGCGCCGTGGCTACCATTTCCAATAATTTGGCAAAGTTTACAGCGGTAGCTTTTTGCATGTCCGTAGCCTTTTCATAATCTTTTTTTAGTCCGCCGCCATACCACAGGTAACTATCTACATTTTGACCCAGTAAAGTGATTTCTTTAAAGCCCTTGTTCCAAAGGTCTTTTACCTCTTCTAAGATAGATTTTGGATTACGACTGCGTTCCCTACCTCTGGTAAAAGGTACCACGCAGAACGTGCACATATTGTCGCAACCTCTGGTGATGGAAACAAACGCGGTAACGCCATTAGAGTTTAAACGAACAGGAGCAACATCGCCATAGGTTTCGTCCTTGGACAAAATTACGTTTACCGCATTTCTCCCTTCATCTATCTCTTGTATTAAATTGGGTAGGTCTTTGTAGGCGTCTGGGCCTACCACCATGTCCACTATTTTTTCTTCTTCTAAGAATTTACTTTTTAGGCGTTCTGCCATGCAACCTAGAACACCAACCTTCATTCCGGGGTTAACCCGTTTAACAGCATTGAATTTTTCTAGACGCTTGCGTACGGTCTGTTCTGCCTTTTCTCTAATAGAACAGGTGTTAACCAATACCAAGTCGGCCTCCGCTAATTCTTGCGTGGTATTAAAACCTTCTTTTGCTAAAATGGAAGCTACAATTTCGCTGTCCGAGAAATTCATCTGGCAGCCATAGCTTTCTATATATAATTTACGAGTATTATCTTTCTTGTTGTCAAGACTTAGTGTTGTGCCTTGAACTTTCTCGTCTATAATTTTTTCCGTTTCGTTTTGCATCATCCTTAACTTTCTGCGGGCTGCAAAGATACATTTAAATCTAAGTTAATGACAAATTGGCAGTATTTTTAAGACGATTTAAATTTATTTAACGTTATACCATAAATTTACAATCAACCAATAACTTAAAATTATGAATTTAGAACAGCTTAAAGCTGCAATTGCAACAAGTCCGGAACTTAGTTTTGGCGATATCTTTAGTAAGTCTACAGAATTATTTAAAAAGGTTTGGGTACAAGGCCTAGTTACCTTATTGTTAATGATGGTTTGTATGATGCCCTTTTATTTAATAATCTATGTGCCGCTTATGGTTACGGGTATGGCCGATCCCCAAGCTTTTCAGCAAGAAGAACCACCCGTTGGGATGATGATTGGTTTTTTTCTGCTGTACCCTATATTAATCTTGGGTGTTTTAACTATTAGCAATAGTTTAATGGCCTCTTTTTATGATATCTGTAAACGAAAAGACCTAGACGAAATGGGAAGCGAGCAGTACTTCAAATACTTTAAAAAACCACACCTTCAAAAATCTTTTATATTAGGTCTGTATGGGTTAGGCTTAGGTGTTTTAGGTATGTTGGCGTGTGGTCTGGGTACGTTTTATGTAATGGTGCCAGTGTCTTTGTTTCCTGTGTTTATGGCCTTTAATCAAGAGCTTAGTGCAAAAGAAATAGTAGCGGCAAGTTTTGCGCTGGGTAATAAGAACTGGTTAACCATATTTGGTCTAATTATAGTGTGTGGCTTTTTGGCCAATTTGGGTTTAATTTTGTGTATTGTGGGAGTTTACTTTACTGCTATGTTTGCAAGGATTCCTATGTTTTATGTGTATAAAGATAGTTTAGGATTTACAGAAAAAGATGCCGATGCTGCCTCTGGTTTTATAGGTAATTCTTAAAATAACTTAAAGAATTTTTAAGCTTCGTGCGTATTGCTTTTTAAGCGGTACGCACGCAACTTTTTTGTGGCTACTTCATCTAATTGGCAAACAATCAATAAATTAAAACCATTGCCATGAAAAAATTCTTGTTTTTGCTATTACTTTTTAATAGTATCCTTTTTATTAGTTGTAACGATGATGACGATAGTGAATATGCAGATTATGTTGTTGCAACTCCACTAGTAGTTAATAAAGCGGAATTACGCACAAGTGTTACCTTTATAGCACCTAGACCAACAAAAACATCCGGTAAAATTTATGCCTACGACAATTATATTTTTATCAATGAAAAATATAAAGGTGTACATGTAATTGATAATTCTAATCCAGAAAACCCTTCTAAAATTGGTTTTATTACCATTCCTGGTAATGTAGATATATCGGTGAAAGATGATTTTCTCTATGCAGATAGTGTTGTGGACTTGGTAATTCTAGATATTTCTAATAGCAATGATATTAAAGAAGTAAACCGGTTAGAGAATGCCTTGCCAAACAATGTGGTTTGGCCTGCCGCGGAAATATATGAATATGCCCAGATAGATTATGAAAACGAGTATATAATAGGTTGGGAAACTAAAGTAGAACGCAGAAAAATAGAGGCTGTTGGTGGTCCGGATATTTTTTTAGAGGCTGATGCTTTGGCCAACCAGTCTAGAAGCAACACCGGTCAGGGTGGTTCTTTGGCCCGTTTTAAGATTGTAGACGATTATCTATATGCGGTAGATAGTCACAATATCAACGTTTTTAATATTTCTAATTTAAATGTTCCAGAAAAATTGAATCCAATTTATGCTGGGTTTGATATAGAAACCATCTTTAATAAAGGAGAATATCTATTCTTGGGTAGTATGCAAGGAATGTTCATTTATAATCTTAGCAACCCTGCACAGCCTAGCTATGTTTCAGAATTTAGACATGGTACGGCCTGTGATCCGGTTGTGGTGGATGATAATTATGCCTACGTTACCTTAAGGGGAGGGAATTTTTGTGGGGCAACAGAAAGTGGACTCTATATTGTAGACATAGCAAATATTGAAACCCCGGAATTAAAAGTAATGTATCCTATGGATCAACCCTATGGTCTGGGGATAAAAGGCAATCAACTTTTTATATGCGATGGAGCTTCTGGATTAAAAGTGTATGATAAATCTAAGGTTCCGGATCTACCGCAGTTAAATCATTTTAAAAACATAGTTACTTTTGATGTTATCCCTTTGGAGGAACAGCTTTTAATGGTAGGAGATGGAGTATTGTATCAATATACCTATACCCAGAACAATATTAAATTATTAAGTGAATTTAGGCTCAACTAAAAGTAGAATTTAAAACTATTTTTCTATCCCGCATACCGCGGGATATTTTTTGGATAGGCTCTAGGGTAAGGGTCAAATCAAAAAATTCATATACTTTTGTTGCAACAAACCCACGTTAATGCCAAAGAATTTAGTAATAGTAGAGTCCCCCGCTAAGGCGAAGACCATAGAGAAATTTTTAGGGAAAGATTATCAAGTAGAATCCAGTTTTGGGCATATTGCCGATTTGCCTTCAAAAGAATTGGGCGTAGATGTTGATAAAGATTTTACCCCAAAATATGTGGTAGATAAGGACAAGAAAGCCCTTGTGAAGAAATTGAAAGATTTGGCTAAAAAAGCAGAGGTTATCTGGCTTGCTAGTGATGAGGATCGTGAGGGAGAAGCTATTTCTTGGCACTTGGCAGAAGAATTGGGTTTAGAGCAAAAAAAGACAAAAAGAATTGTTTTTAATTCTATTACAAAATCGGCGATACAAAGGGCAATACAAAATCCAAGAGAAATCAACTACAATTTGGTAAATGCCCAACAAGCACGTAGGGTTTTAGACCGGTTGGTGGGTTACCAATTGTCTCCCGTGCTTTGGAAAAAAATTAAACCAGGGCTTTCTGCGGGTAGGGTACAATCTGTCTCTGTTCGTTTAATTGTAGAAAGAGAAAGAGAAATTGAGGCATTTACTCCCGAGGCATCTTATAAAATAAAAGCCGAATTTAAAACACAAGAAGGTGTTGCTTTTGATGCTAAACTAAATAAAAGCTTTGGTTCTAAGGAAGAAGCCCAGGCCTTTTTAGATAGTAATATTGGAGCGGATTTTAAGGTGGCCAAATTGGATACCAAGCCGGCTAAAAAATCCCCTGCGGCACCGTTTACCACTTCTACTTTACAGCAAGAGGCTTCTAGAAAACTTTATTTTTCGGTTGGGCGTACCATGCAAGTTGCACAACGTTTGTATGAGGCGGGTCTTATTACCTATATGAGAACTGATAGTGTAAATTTATCTAAAGAAGCACTGGACGCTGCAAAGGATGCCATTGTATCCAATTATGGTGAAAAATATAGCGAGGTGCGTAGTTATACTGGAAAGTCTAAAGGGGCTCAAGAGGCACACGAAGCTATAAGGCCAACAGATATGAAACTTCAGAGCCCATCTCTAGAGCGAGACCAGGCCAAGTTATACGAACTTATTTGGAAGCGTACTTTGGCTTCGCAAATGAGTGATGCACAGTTAGAGCGTACCAACGTAAAAATTGCTGCTAGCAGCCATCAAGAAGAATTTACGGCCAATGGTGAGGTGGTTAAGTTTGACGGCTTTTTAAAAGTGTATTTAGAAGGTGTAGATGAAGAGGATATAGCTGAAGAGCAAGAAGGAATGCTACCTGTAATGAAGGTGGGCGAAGGATTAAATAACACCTACATCTCGGCAACGGAACGTTTTACCAGGCCGCCGTATAGGTACACCGAGGCCTCTTTGGTTAAAAAGTTAGAGCAATTAGGTATCGGTAGGCCATCTACTTATGCGCCAACCATCTCTACCATTCAAAATAGGGGTTACGTAGAAAAAGGTACTGTAGAAGGTACGGAACGTAACTATACGCAATTGGTGTTGGAAAGTGGAAAAGTCACCGCTAAAGAGTTAACAGAAACAGTAGGGTCCGATAAAGGAAAATTAGTGCCTACGGATATAGGAATGATTGTGAATGACTTTTTAGTAACCAATTTTTCTAAAATTTTGGATTATAATTTTACCGCACAATTAGAAGAAGACTTTGATGAAATTGCTGCAGGAGAGGAAGATTGGAAAAAAGTAATGAAGACCTTTTATGAAGACTTTCACCCTACGGTAGAAGATGTAGAAGAGAATGCGGAGCGTGCCAGTGGAGAGCGTATTTTGGGTAAAGACCCGGAATCTGGAAGGCAAGTATCTGTAAGGCTGGGAAGATTTGGACCCATGGTGCAAATTGGTACTGCAGAAGAGGAAGAAAAACCGCAATTTGCAAGTTTATTGCCAGAACAGTCTTTAACAACTATAACCTTTGAAGAGGCAATGGAGCTTTTTCAATTACCTAAAAAGTTGGGCGTATATGAAGGGGAAGAAGTAGAAGCCAACGTGGGTAGGTATGGACCGTATGTTAGGTTTGGTAAAAAGTTTATCTCATTAGAAAAGGGCGAAAGTGCTTTTGATGTAGATATGGATAGGGCCATAGAACTAATAAAGGCAAAGCAAAAGGCAGATGCTCCTATTGCAACCTATAAAGGAACAGACGTGACCAAAGGTGTGGGTAGGTTTGGACCCTTTATTAAATGGGATGGTATGTTCATAAATGTGAACAAAAAGTATGACTTTGATAATTTGAGTAAAGCAGATATTGAAGAGCTAATAGAGGCCAAGATTCAAAAAGAAAAAGAGAAGCTAATACAAGAATGGCCAGAAGAGGGCATACGTATAGAAAAGGCCAGATGGGGTAGGCATAATGTTATCAAAGGCAAAATTAAAGTAGAGCTTTCTAAAGATGTTGATGTTTCCAAAATAGATTTGGAAGAGGCAAAAGCATTAATAGAAAAGAAGACGCCAAAGAAAAAGACAAGAAAAACAAGTAAGAAATAAATTAACTATAAACGAATAGGTATATGGCATTTGATTTTTTAGTGCCCGTAAGTGAAAAGGTAATGGCATTTACGGAATTTCTACCGCCTCAAGCACTAGGAAAGAATATTCATAAACATACCGAAAAAAAAGGCTTGCCCGTATTTGCCAATGCAACCGTTGCATTGTTTGGTGTGCTAGAATCTAGAAATGCCTTTGAAAAAAAGAATGCCAAATTAGATATAGATGGCCTACGCTTAGAAATATACCGCCTAATGATGGGTAACTGGAATGGTACCATCATAGATATTGGTGATGTTCAAGAAGGCGAAAGTGTAGAAGATACTTATTTTGTTGTTCGTGAAATTGTTGCGGGCCTTTTAGAAGAAAATATTATTCCTATTATCTTGGGAGCTACCCAAGATTTAATTTTTCCGGTTTATCGTGCATTTGATAATATCAAGAACATGATAAATATTGCCAATGTAGATTGTAAGTTTGATTTTGGTATGGATGATGAACTCATATCATCCGAATCTTACATGAGTAAAATCATTACTGATAAACCCAATAATTTATTTAATTTTTCAAATCTAGGCTTTCAGAGCTATTTTAATGCACAAGAAGAGATGGACCTTATGGAACGTCTATTTTTTGATGCCTACAGGTTGGGAGAAATAAGTCATAATATTACTTTGGCAGAGCCCGTACTACGTAATGCTCATCTGGTTAGTATAGATATGAAATCAGTTAGGGCATCAGAAATGGGGGCCGTAGCTAACTTTTCGCCAAATGGTTTTGATGGTAAAGAAATTTGTGCAATTGCCCGCTACGCCGGGCTTAGCGATAAAGTTTCCGTTTTTGGTATCTATGAAATGGAAAATTCTACCTTATCCCATCGCTTAATTGCGCAAATGGTATGGTACTTCATGGAGGGTTTAACGTTTCGTATCCTAGAGACTCCTAGTTCTGATAATGAAGACTTTACCAAATTTACTGTGCCAACAGATGCAGAAGAACTTATCTTTTTTAAAAGCCATGTCACGGAAAGATGGTGGGTAGAAGTACCATCTATTTTATTGGAGCATAATAAATCCAATTCCGTGGCGTTATTACCTTGCACTCAACAGGATTATTTGGACGCATGTAACCAAATGATTCCGGAGAGATGGCTAAAAGCCTTCAAGAAAGGCTTAAACTGAACAATAAAATTTTTTGACACATATTCTGCAATTGCACAATAAAATATTCAAAATCAAGTTTTGAGAGTATGAAATTGTGTTATGCAGTTTATAAATCTTAAATCGAAAATTTAACCTAAAGTATGAGAAAGCTATTGTTATCATCTCTAGCGCTTGTTTTTTTACTTACCAGTTGTGGTTCTAAATCAAGGTCAAAAGGTGAATTAGTTGGTGTGAAAGGGAAGAAATGGTATCCCGAGAAGCCCTATGGTATGGAATTGATACCAAGAGGATCCTTTATAATGGGTAAAGCAGAAGAGGACCAGGCAAAGGTGTTAAACGCACCAACCAGAACCGTAACCGTAAGGTCTTTCTACATGGACGATACTGAAATTACCAACAGTGAATACCGTCAGTTTGTAGAGTGGGTAAAAGATTCTGTAGCAAGAACCAAACTTGCCATTTTAGCAGAAGAGCTGGGGCTTAGTCCAGAAGATGATGGTACTATTGGCGAATACGCATTTGCTAGTGCCGATACTACTAAACTTTCTGTTTGGGAAAAGTACAAATTAGACAACTTTATTGGTGGCGATGGTTATGAGGCGTATGCTTTAAATAAGGATATAGACCTTATTTGGGATACCAATGACTATCCAGATGAATATTATGCAGAGATAATGGACTCGCTTTATTTATCTGAAGAAGAAACCTATAACGGTCAGCGTTCTTTAGATGTAAAGCAGTTGAAATATAAGTACAATTGGATGGATATTGAAGCGGCTGCCAGGTCTAAAAGTGGTAAACGTAGCGATTTCATCAAAAAGGAAGAATTAAACATTTATCCAGATACAACGGTTTGGATCAGAGACTTTGAGTACTCTTACAACGAACCAATGCATAACGATTATTTCTGGCACGATGCCTACAGTGATTACCCGGTTGTTGGTGTTAACTGGCAACAAGCCAAAGCTTTCTGTCATTGGAGAACCAAGTTCAAAAATGATGATCAGAAGAGTAGAGGTAAGCAGTTTGTGAATCAATTTAGATTACCAACCGAAGCAGAATGGGAGTATGCCGCAAGGGGAGGTATTGAAGGCGGTACGTATCCATGGGGTGGTCCTTATGTAATTAGTGATACAGGCTGTTTTATGGCAAACTTTAAGCCACAACGTGGAGATTATGCGGCAGATGCAGCATTATATACAGTAGAGGCTAAATCTTACGAGCCAAACGATTATAATCTTTATAATATGGCCGGTAACGTGTCTGAGTGGACAAACTCTAGCTATGATCCAGGTGCTTACGAGTACGTTTCTACCATGAACCCAAATGCCGGTTCTGGACAAAACAAAAGAAAAGTAATTCGTGGTGGGTCTTGGAAAGATGTTGCGTACTTCTTGCAAGTAAGTACCAGGGATTATGAATACCAAGATTCTGCACGTAGTTACATAGGCTTTAGAACCGTACAGGATTATATGGGAGAAGAAGATTCTACCAAAGGAAACAACGGACTATAAACAAGAAAAAGTTTACGAGAACACTAAATTAAACTTGTAACCAAATTCTTTATTTATATAACTTAATTTAATTATCATTATGGCACAGTCAAAATCAACAAAAAAGCTGTTTAACATGGCCTACGGGCTAGGAGCATCGGTAGTAATTATTGGTGCATTATTCAAGATTCTTCACTGGGAGTTCGGTCCCTTAACAGGTGGTTTATTACTAGCTATTGGTCTTATCACGGAAGCATTAATTTTTGCTATCGCTGCATTTGAGCCAGTAGAAGAAGAATTAGATTGGTCTTTAGTTTACCCAGAATTAGCTGGTGGTGAAACTAAGAAATCTCAAAAAAGAGAAGCTGCAGAAGCAAAAGAATCAGAAGGTATTCTTTCTAAGAAATTAGATGAAATGCTTAAGGAAGCAAATATAGATTCACAATTGTTTAGTAGCCTAGGAGAAAGCATCAAGAGTTTTGAAGGTGCAGCTAAAAATATTGCACCTACTACAGATGCAATACAGCACACTAAAAAATACTCAGAAGAGTTGTCTCATGCTGCTGCTCAAATGGAATCTTTAAATAGTCTTTATAAAGTACAATTAGAAAGTGCTAGCCGCCAAGCTTCTATTAACGAAGAAGTAGTGCAAAATGCTGGTGCCTTAAAAGACCAAATGGAATCTTTGGCCACTAACCTATCTTCATTGAATGGTGTATATGGTGGTATGTTGTCTGCAATGTCAAAGAACTAATTAGTTAGCAATTATTAACCCCAAATTATTAATTAAAACTAATTAGAAAACATGGCAGGAGGAAAAGCAAGTCCACGTCAGAAGATGATCAACCTTATGTACTTGATCTTCATCGCGATGTTGGCGTTAAACATAGGAAAAGAAGTATTGGCAGCATTTGGTGTAATGAACGAGAAGTTCGAAGCATCAAACGTAAAGGCCAGTGAAAACAACGTAGCCTACTTAGATGGTTTAGCAACTAAAGCTTCTGAAAACGAAGAAGAGTATGCACCTTTATACCAAAAGGCAACCCAAGTAACAGAATTATCCAATGAGTTCTATAGCTATATAGAAGGCTTAAAGGGAGAAATGTTAGAAGGTTACGAAGATAAAAAGGACTACGAGAAAATGGATAAGTCTGATTTTCTTGATCAAAAATTCTTTGGTGGTGATAAAGTTACCGAAGAAGGTCAAAAGTTCTTAAACTGGGTTAACCGTTACCGTACAGAAGTAGGTAAGGTGTTACCAGAAAACATGAAAGATATTAAAGAGTCTGTTAATGCACGTTTTGCTACAGGAGACGAAAACGGTAAAGTAGAAAAAAGCGATGGTACCAAAGAAGATTGGTTAAACTATCACTATGAGAGAGTACCTATGGTAGTTTCTTTAACTAAACTTACTGCAATGCAGTCAGATATTAAGTCTACTGAGCAAGATGTATTAAAAGGTCTTTTAGAAGGTAACCTTACTGAGGCTGTTTCTTTAAAGAATTTTGCAACTTCATTATCTGCTTCTAAATCTGCTTTTTATAGTGGAGAAAAGTACGATGGTAAGATTATTATCTCTAAGACAGACAAAACATCTACACCTGTACGTGCAGAGCTAACTTTAGACGGTAGAAAATTAGTAGCTGATAAAGATTACAAATTAGAAGCTGGTGGTGTTAAAATGTTAATCGGTGCCGGTGGTGCTGGTGACCACACTATAGAAGGTATGCTTTTCTTTATGCAAGATGGTAAAGAGATTGAGGTTCCTGTAAACAATTCGTTTGCAACTATTTCTAAGCCTAATGCTGCCGTAATAGCTGCAGATAAGATGAATGTTGTGTACCGTGGTGTTGCTAACCCAATGACTATTTCTATCCCAGGTATTCCAGATAATAAAGTAAGTGCTTCTGCACCTGGATTAAGAAAAGTTAGTGGTAGCAGATACATCATGAACCCAGGTACGGGTAGAGAGGTTACAATTAGTGCTTCTGGTGTATTGCCAGACGGACAAAGAATTAGTACTCCTGCTACATTCCGTATCAAAGATATTCCAAGACCTAGCGGAACTATCCGTGGTGAAGCTGGTAGTGCAAAAATGCCAAGAAGAAACTTAGAGATTTCTACGGTAAGCGCTATGTTAGAAGACTTTGACTTCGATTTAAAATTAGCTGTAAGTGGCTTTAAGTTTAAAGTTCCTGGACAACCAACAGTAGTTGTAAACGGTAACAAATTAAATGCTAAAGCCAAGTCTGCACTTAAAATAGCAGGAAGAGGAGATGCAGTACAAATTTTTGATATCAAAGCATACATTAGCAATAACAAGAGTTATAAACTTAAGAAAGTATCTCCTGTTGTTGTAGAATTGACAAACTAAAGATAAGAGTAAAATGAATTGGAAAAATGTTTTATTAATCGCTGCGGTTGGTTTATTACCGGTTTCAATGATGGCACAGGCAAACATATTAAATGCCAAGAAACCAGAAGAAATAGGTAAGAAGACCGAAGAGCAGATTGCTCAAGACAATGATGAGCCTTTGGAATATGGTTATGTGGATGATAGGGATATCCTTTGGTCCAAAACAGTATGGGAGGTTATAGATTTAGATGAGCGTGTTAACTTTCCTATGTATTACCCAACAGATACCGTAGGTATTGGGTCAGACAGAAGGTCTTTGTACCATGTTCTTATTAAGAACATTAAAAATGGTAAGTTAACAGATATTTATGCGGATTCTTACTTTACTGAAAAGTTAGACGGTTTAGGAGACCTAGAAGCAACTTTAAAGAAAGTAGATACAACAGATTACGGTTACGAACAATTAAATGCTGGTGAGGAAGTTTCTCAAGAGTACATCAACAGAAGAGAACTAGACGCGGCAGATATTGAGGAGTATCGTATAAAAGGAATCTGGTACTTTGATAAGCGCCAGGGCGAGCTTAAATACCGCTTGTTAGGTATAGCTCCTGTTGCTCCAGACGTTAACTTTGTGGACGATGAGTCTATAGATCCAAATGAGAACAAAGTAGAATTGTTCTGGGTTTGGTATCCAAGTGCCAGACAAATTTTACACAAAGCCAAAGTCTTTAACAATAGAAACTCGGCACAACCTATATCTTTTGATATGTTGCTAAACGCAAGAAGGTTTAACGGGGTTATCTATAAGGAAGACAACGTACACGGAGACCGTGAGATTGATGATTACGTTTTTGACAATGCACTGTTTCAACTGTTAGAGGCTAACAGAATCAAGGAGACTATCCGAGATAGGGAACAGGATATGTGGGCATACTAGTCCTTAGATATTTCCAATTCAACAAAACAGAACGCCTTGGTAATTTTACCAAGGCGTTTTTCTTTTTCTAATACTAGCTACCGTAAATTTGCTGCTATGAAAGATGTGTTGTTGGTAGGTTTAGGATTAGCGGGTATTGCCATGTGCGAGCGCTTACTGGCTGGCGGTAAAACTTTTGACGTATACGAAAATAGCTCTCAAACCTCCTCCAAAGTAGCCGGTGGGTTGTACAATCCAGTTATACTTAAACGGTTTACCTTGGCATGGAATGCAGACACGCAGTTAGCACAAGCTGTTCCATTTTATCAAGCTATAGAAGAAAAGCTCAACATTGCCATAGATGATAAACTAAAAGTGCTTAGAAGATTTGCTAGTATTGAAGAACAGAATTTGTGGTTCGAGGCCGTGGATAAACCAAGGTTAAATCAACTTCTAAATCATCATATTCATAAAAATAGCAATGAAGGTATTGCTGCAGAAAATGGATTAGGAGAGGTTTTAAAAACAGGAAAGATTGATACGGCTAACTTGCAACAGGCGTATACTAGTTATTTAGAAGGTTTGAATTGTATAACTAAAGCTACTTTTGATTACAATGCACTCCAGATAAAAACAGAGGCCTTTGAATTTAAGGGAACTAACTATAGAAAGATAATCTTCGCAGAAGGATTTGGGATAAAAGAGAATCCCTTTTTCAATTATTTGCCGTTGAATGGAACCAAAGGCGAATTGTTAACTATTAAAGCGCCTAATTTAAAAGAAGAGTCAGTTATAAAATCCTCTTGTTTTATTATACCCTTGGGTGGGGATTACTACAGGGTTGGTGCCACCTATAAATGGAAAGATAAAACCAATACGCCTACAGAAGCGGCAAAGGAAGAATTAATCACCAAGTTGCGTACGTTTTTAATTTCAGAATTTGAAGTCGTAGATCATGTAGCAGGTATTCGCCCAACGGTAACTGATCGTAGGCCTTTGGTAGGTAGGCATCCAAAGTTTGGAAATATGTATATTTTAAACGGTTTTGGGTCTAGGGGTGTATTATTGGCTCCCTACGCTTCAGAGCAATTGTTTAATTTTATCTATAAAGATTCAAGCTTAAATCCAGAGATAGATATTGCTCGTTTTTCTAAGAAGTATTTTGTGAACTAGGCCGTTACTTGATTGTCGTTTTTTTGCTTGGCCGCACTTGTGTCGTATGAGATAAAAAAGTTGATCCAAATGTTTCTAGACAACCTCATTATAATGGGCATAAAAACTACCAAGGTTGCAATAATGCTAATAAAGGTGTTAATTAAGTTGGCACCGAAAAACAAATTACTTACCACAAATGCAGCTACGGCAAAAGCAACACCTACGGCATAACTTACATACATAGCGCCATAAAAAAAGGAGGGCTCTATTTTATATTTGGTATTACAATGAGAACAACGTTCATGCATTTTGAACAAATCGCCCAAAGCGTATGGGTTTTTGTTTTCATACATACTTTCATTATGGCATTTTGGGCAACTTCCTGTTAAAATGCTGTAGATTTTAGTGCCTTTTTTTAACATTTGCATTTCTTTGAATCAAAGATAAAAAATCTAATATCCAAAGATTGTAACATTTATCACAAAACATGCTTAACGTACACAACCTATCCGTTTCTTTTGGCGGCGAATATTTATTTAATGAAATAACCTTTAAACTTAGTCCTGGAGACAAGGTAGGGTTAATTGGAAAAAACGGTGCTGGTAAATCTACCATGTTAAAGTTATTGGCAAAAGAGATGCCTTTGGACGAGGGTACTATTGCTACGGATAAAGAGATAAAGATTGGGTTTTTAAAACAAGATATAGACTTTGAACAGGGTAGAACGGTTTTAGAAGAATCTTACCAAGCATTTGAAGAAATAAAGTTAGTTGAGCAAAAGTTAGAGACTATAAATACGCAATTGGCAGAGCGTACAGACTATGAAAGCGAAGGATATAACCAATTAATGATAGACCTAAATGATTATACCCATAGATATGAGATTTTAGGCGGTTATAATTACCAAGGAGATACAGAGAAGGTTTTACAAGGACTTGGCTTTAAAAGAGAAGATTTTGAAAAGCAAACCGAAACTTTCTCTGGAGGATGGCGCATGCGAATAGAGTTGGCAAAACTTCTACTGCAAAACAATGATATTTTACTTTTAGATGAGCCTACCAACCATTTGGATATAGAATCTATTCTTTGGTTAGAAAGTTTTTTAAAAAACTATGTTGGTGCGGTAGTAATTGTCTCTCACGATAAAATGTTTTTAGATAACGTAACCAACAGGACTATAGAAATTTCCCTGGGCAGAATTTATGATTTTAACAAGCCCTATACGCAATACTTAACCTTGCGTTCAGAAATTAAAGAACAACAGCTAAATGCCCAAAAGAATCAAGAGCGAGAGATACAACAGGCAGAGCGTTTAATAGAAAAGTTCAGGGCCAAGTCTAGTAAGGCCTCCATGGCGCAATCTTTAATTAAAAAATTGGACAAGATTGAACGTATAGAAGTAGATCAAGACGATAATAGCGTAATGAACCTTAGGTTTCCCATTTCTAAGCAACCAGGAAAAGTGGTTTTAGAGATAACCCAACTAGGGAAAAGTTATGGTGCTAAAAAAGTACTAGAACGGGTAGATTTAATGGTAGAGCGAGGAAGTAAGGTGGCCTTTGTGGGTCAAAACGGTCAGGGTAAAACAACCTTGGCTAAAATTATAGTGGACGAGTTAGATTATACCGGAAACCTAAAATTGGGGCATAATGTAGAACTAGGTTACTTTGCGCAAAACCAGGCAGAATATCTAGATGGAAATAAAACCATTTTAGATACCATGATAGATGCGGCCAATGAAACAAATAGAGCAAAGGTTAGGGATATACTAGGTTCTTTTCTGTTTGGTGGAGACGATGTGGAAAAGCAAGTTAAGGTACTTTCTGGAGGAGAAAGAAACAGATTGGCTTTGGCTAAGCTTTTGCTGCAACCGTTTAATGTTCTGGTTATGGATGAGCCTACAAATCACTTAGACATTAAATCCAAAAACGTGCTTAAGCAAGCTCTGCAACAGTTTGAAGGTACGTTAATACTGGTTTCTCACGATAGGGATTTTCTTCAGGGTTTAACAGATACGGTCTATGAGTTTAAAGACGGTAATATAAAACAGTATCTAGGAGATATAGATTATTACCTAGAGCAACGTAATGTAGAAGATTTTAGGGCTATTGAGAAAAAAGAAGCGTCTATTTCCCAAAAGGTTAAAACAGATTCTGGAGCGTTGGATTATAAACAGCAAAAAAAGATTAAATCCCTTAAGAATAAATTAAGTGCCCTAGAAAAGGAAATTTCAAAGTTAGAGAAGCAAATAGCAGATTACGATCATGAACTTCTTATGAATTACGACCAAACTATAGCTAAAACCGATTTTTTTGACATTTATAATGGTTGTAAGAAAAAACTGGAAGATAGTATGTTGGAATGGGAAAATATCTCTTTAGAATTAGAAAGCTAAAGAATACTTTCACAACAGCTTTTGCTCTCTTTACCACTAAAAAGTACGTTTTTGCAACAATAGAGCAGTTGTTTAACGATTTAATTTGTTGAGGTGGAATACTTACATTTAATTTGTAGGACAATTCTTATGAATTAAACCGTACCAACATGAAAATAGCCAAATCTGTATTTCTTTTATTTAGTATAGCACTACTTCCTAGTGCAAGTATTGCCAATACCATTTCCAAAGAAGAGAAAAAGGCTTTAATAGATTTTCACCAACAGACCAATGGTAAAGAATGGATAACGTCTTGGGATTTAGAAGCTCCCGTTACTACTTGGAAAGGGGTTGTCTTAAAAGACGGTCATGTAGTTGGTTTAAAGTTGTTTAACAACAACCTAAAAGGTACAATCCCTAATAGTATTGGAAGTTTAACGCATCTAAAGCATTTAAACCTTGCTTTTAATAACCTAACGGGTGTCTTGCCAAAAGAATTAACTTCTTTAACCGAATTAAGGGTTTTAAAATTAGAAATGAATAGGTTGAAAGGCGGTATTCCAGAAGAAGTAGGTAATCTTACAAATTTGGTGGAGCTTTCTTTGTTCAATAATTTTTTAAGTGGTGAAATACCAGAAACTATTTCACAACTACAACAATTAAAAATTTTAAATCTTTCTAGTAATAACCTTCGTGGTACGATCCCCAATGGTCTTGGAAATTTAACCAAACTGGTTAAGTTGGGGTTGTTTGAAAATAACCTAGAGGGCAGTTTACCTTCAGATATTGGTAAGTTGGTAAAACTACAAGAATTAGTTTTGGCCAACAACGATTTAGCGGGAGAGATACCTGCGGAATTTGCGCAACTAAGCAACCTGAAAATCTTACAAATACAGAATAATAAATTTAATGCGTTCACCGGTTTAGAAGCTATGAATGCCAAACAATTCTTGGTTTTTGACACGGATAGCAAAGATTTATCACCTTATAAAAATTTAGATGTGCAGACACTGCCAACAAGAATGGCAGATACCAAGTTTGTAGATGATAACAAGTAGTTAGTTATACTTTAGTTTGTTTGGTTCGGGGGTGCAGAGGTGTGCCCCCTTTTTTTATGAAATTATCGGATGTTAACTTTTTATGAAATTTTTAACCTGCCTTACCCAATGTTAACAATAGCTTTGCTTTTTAACAAATACCAAACTAATGCAACGTACAATTATCTCTATCGTTTTGGGGATTATCATCATTATTGGCGCCATCTTTTTAGCCAATAAAATAATAGATAGTAAACAAGATAGAAGGCCTGCTCCCCAAAAAGTAGTCAAAACAGTTTTTGTAGACACCGTAAAAAATGGCGAGGTACCGGTAACCGTTCCCGCCAACGGTAATTTGGTGGCTAAAGACAGGGTAGAACTTTATGCAGAGGTCCAGGGGGTATTTAGAAAAGGTGCTAAGCCTTTTAAAACAGGACAGGAATACAATGCAGGGCAAACGTTAATTAGAATAGATGCGTCTGAATATTATGCCAGCGTACAATCTGCAAAAAGCGAATTTTACAATTTGCTTACTTCAATTATGCCAGATTTACAGTTAGATTATCCAGAACATTTTGCCAAATGGCAAACTTATTTGTCCAATTTCGACTTAGAAAAGGCTACTCCAGAATTGCCAAAAGTAGATTCAGAAAAAGAAAAATTCTTTATTACCGGTAGGGGAATTTATGGTAGCTACTACAATGTTAAGAATTTAGAGCAACGTTTATCTAAATATACTATTTCTGCTCCGTTTACAGGTATTTTAACGGAAACCCTAGTTACAGAAGGTACACTAGTTAGGTCTGGTCAAAAATTAGGAGAGTTCATAAAAACGGGGGTTTATGAATTAGAAGTTGCCGTAAGCAAAACCTTTGCAGACTTTTTATCCGTAGGTAAATCGGTTAAACTATACAACTTAGATAAGAGTCAAGAATATACGGGTAAGGTAATACGGGTAAACGGAAGGGTAGACCAAACCTCCCAGACCATTACCAGTTTTATAGAAGTTACGGGAGAAAACCTAAGGGAAGGGCAATATTTAGAAGCCGCTTTATCTGGAGAAACTGTTACAAAGGCCATAGAGGTAGATCGGTCTTTACTAACCCAAAATGACAAGATTTTTGTGGTGAAAGATTCCATTTTGGACTTGTTAGATGTAACACCCGTTTATTATTCTGATAAAAAGGTTGTTCTAAAAGATGTGCCAGATGGAACTACAATTGTTTCCAAACCTATAATAGGGGCATATGCAGGTATGTTGGTGAAGGTGTTTGAAGAAACAACAGAAACCAACAAGTAATGAAAAAAATAATTGAATACTTTATAAAGTACCATGTTGCCGTAAACGTGGTAATAATCGCTTTTGTGGTTTTTGGTGTTGTGGGGATGCTATCCCTTAACTCTTCTTTCTTTCCGCTGGCAGATTCTAAGAATGTACTAATTACCATTACCTATCCGGGTGCCTCCCCACAAGAAATAGAAGAAGGAGTGGTGCTTAAGATAGAAGATAACCTAAAAGGGCTGCAAGGTGTTGATCGTGTAACCTCTACCTCTAGAGAAAACTCTGGTTCTATTAATGTAGAAATAGAAAAAGGGTATGATATAGACTTTATGCTTTTAGAGGTAAAGAATGCAGTTGATCGGGTGCCCACATTCCCTACGGGTATGGAGCCGCTCGTTGTTGCTAAATTAGAAGCTGTAAGGCAAACCATAAGTTTTGCGGTTAGTGGTGATAATATTTCTTTATCGGTCTTAAAACAAATAGGTAGGCAAATTGAAAATGATTTGAGGGCCTTGGACGGAATTTCTCAAATTGAAATTTCGGGTTATCCAGACGAGGAGATAGAAATTGCGGTGAATGAAGCAGACCTTTTAGCTTATAATATTTCGTTTACAGAAGTTTCGCAAGCTGTTGCCAATGCCAATATTTTGGTAACCGGCGGTAATATTAAAACAGACGAAGAAGAGTATTTGATTCGTGCCAATAATCGTTCCTACTATGGCGATGAGTTGAGTAATGTAATTGTTAGGGCAGATGTTAGTGGTAGAACAATTAGATTAAAAGACGTAGCAACTATTCGGGATCGTTTCTCAGAAACACCCAATGCCTCTTATTACGATGGTAATTTATCTGTTACCGTTTCTATAACCAGTACTAATACGGAAGATTTAATTGGAGCGGCAGATCAGGTAAAAGAATATGTAGCAGACTTTAACCAAAAGTACAATAATGTACAGCTTAATGTTGTAGATGATCGTTCTAAAACCTTAAACCAGAGAACCCAATTGCTTACAGAAAATGCAATTATGGGTATGATTTTGGTGCTAATATTCTTGTCTTTATTTTTAAATACAAGATTGGCTTTTTGGGTGGCATTTGGTCTGCCAATTGCCTTTTTAGGCATGTTCATATTTGCACCATTATTTAACGTAACCATTAATGTATTGTCCTTGTTCGGGATGATTATTGTAATTGGTATTTTGGTAGATGATGGTATTGTAATAGCAGAAAACATATACCAGCATTATGAAAAAGGGAAAAAACCGGTACAAGCGGCATTAGACGGTACTCTGGAGGTTATTCCTCCAATCGTTTCGGCCATAATTACCACAATTTTGGCTTTTTCCGTATTTCTTTATTTAGAAGGTAGAATTGGAGAGTTTTTTAGTGAGGTTTCCGTCATAGTAATTTTAACCTTGGTGGTTTCCTTGGTAGAGGCTTTGATAATTCTACCGGCCCACTTGGCCCACTCCAAGGCCTTGAGTAAACAAAACAAAGAGCCTAGAACTGCAGTAGGTAAACTTTTCTCCAAGTTGCGAGAAATTAATAGAATGGGAGACCGTGCTATGTCTTGGATGCGAGATAAGCTCTATGCGCCAACGCTTAATTTTGCTTTAGAATATCGTTTTTTAACCTTTTCATTTTTTATCCTTGCCCTAGCATTAACCTTTGGTTCTATGGGCGGTGGTATTATAAAAACCTCGTTCTTTCCTAGGGTAGCAAGTGATCGGGTAACTATTAGCTTGCAAATGCCCAATGGTACCAATGAAAAAGTTACCGATAGTATTATTTCCTTGATTCAGGATAAGGCAATAATCGTAAACCAAGAATTAACAGATGAATATTTAAAGGGAGAAGGTAAAGAGCTTTATGTAAATATGATTAAGAAGTTGGGTCCTGGAACTTCTACTGCTAGTTTAGAAATTAATTTGTTGCCTGGAGAGGAACGGCCAGATGCGATTGTATCAGATATGGTTTCTAATAGATTAAGAGAATTAGTGGGCCCAGTTATTGGAGTAGAAAGTTTAATTTACGGTTCAGGCGGTAATTTTGGAGGTAGTCCGGTATCGGTTTCTTTATTGGGTAATAATATTCAGGAGCTTAAGGCATCTAAAAGAGAACTAAAAACCGCATTAGAGGAAAACTCACTTTTAAAAGACGTTAGTGATAATGATCCTGCAGGGATTAAGGAAATACAGCTGGAACTTAAAGACAATGCGTATTTATTAGGTTTGGATTTAAGAACCATAATGGGCCAGGTTAGAGCAGGATTTTTTGGCGTACAAGCCCAACGTTTTCAAAGAGGTCAAGATGAGATTAGGGTATGGGTGCGTTACGATCGCCAAAATAGAGAGTCTATAAATCAGTTAGACGAAATGCGTATAGTTACCCCTTCTGGTTCTAGAGTGCCATTAAAAGAAATTGCCACCTATACCATAGCACGTGGCGATGTGGCAATAAACCATTTGGACGGGCAAAGAGAAATTCAGGTAAGCGCAGATTTAAAGGATGCAAAAAATACAAGTGCACCAGATATTATGAACTGGATCAAGGGCGAATTAATGCCAGAAATCCAATCTAAATATCCAACAGTGACCGCATCTTATGAGGGGCAAAGTAGGGAGCGCAACAAGTTAACGGATTCTCTTAATTATGTTGGTCCAATAGTACTGTTTTTAATCTACATAACTATTGCGTTTACCTTTCGTAGCTTTAGTCAACCACTATTATTAATTCTATTGATTCCATTTAGCCTAACGGCTGTTGCTTGGGGTCATTTTATTCATGATTTTGCCGTGAATTTGCTATCCATGTTGGGTATTATAGCTTTAATAGGAATCATGGTGAACGATGGTTTGGTGTTGATTGGTAAATTTAATAGTAACCTAAAAGAGGGTATGAAGTATGATGATGCCCTATATGAGGCAGGTAAATCTAGATTTAGGGCCATATTTTTAACCTCGGTAACTACAATAGCTGGTTTAGCTCCGTTATTATTGGAGAAAAGCAGACAAGCCCAATTTTTAAAACCAATGGCAATTTCCATAGCCTACGGTATTGGTTTTGCAACCATACTTACCTTGGTAATGCTGCCTATTTTCCTTTCTTTTAGCAATGAGGTTAAAGTGGGTGCAAAATGGTTAAGAACTGGTAATAAGATAAGCAAAGAAGAAGTTGAGCGTGCAATTAAGGAGCAAGAAGAACACCATCATGAATAAGACCAAAGGCTATAGTATGTTTAAATTTTTATTGGCATTACGGTTGCAGAAGTTTATAGGAGCAAAAACACTATTTGTTAACCTATTTCTTGTTTGTTTCTTGGTTAATGCACAAGAAGATTTTCTAAGTAAAGAGGAAGCGGTAAAGCTAACGCTAGAGAATAATCTGGGTATTAAAATTGCAGAAAATAATAAGGAGATTGCCAAAAACAACAAAGGCGCCTTAAATAGCGGGTATTTACCAACGCTAACGGCAACGAGTAGTGGTTCTTTAGATGTAAATGATCAAGAGGCTACCTTTCAAGATGGTTCTGTAAGGGAGGTAGATGGTGCGGAAACCAAGAGGTATAGTGCTGCGTTAAATTTAGGATATACCTTGTTTGACGGTTTGGGAAGGTGGTATAATCTTAAACGCCTTAAAGAAGAATATAATTTGAGCGATTTACAGGCTAGACAGACGATAGAAAATTCAATAATTCAGTTATTCACAGTTTATTTTGAAGTAGCAAGAATTACGGAAAACGTTGGTGTATTAACAGAAACTAAGGCAAATACCCAGGATCGCTTAAAAAGGGCCGAATACAGTTTTGAATATGGCCAAGTTAATAAGCTAGAGGTACTAAATGCTCAAGTAGATTTGGTTAATGATAGTATTAACCTAATGAACGAAAAGCAATTGTTGGAAAATACCCTTCGCGATTTAAATATTGTGGTTAACCAAGATATGGAACGTATTTTTAAAGTAGATACTACGGTTACTTTTGTTTCGCCGTTAGACTTAGAAACGTATGTAAAGGAAGCAGAGGTAAACAATATTAGATTACTTTTGGCCAATAGTAACATTTCTATTTCTGATTATAATCTTAAAGCCTCAAGAAGTGTTTATTTGCCAACCGTTGGTTTAACAGGTAGTTATGGTTGGAATGAAGGAAACTTCCCTGCAACCAACTTTTTAGCATCTAGTACAAGCACAGGGGTTTCTGCGGGTATAAATTTAACTTGGAATTTGTTTGATGGAGGAAGTGGCATTACAAATAATATGAATGCAAAATTAGCTCTTAAAAATCAGCAGGTTCAAAAAGAACAAGTGGTGTTAGAGGTAAAGAGAGATATAGCCAATGCAAAGGGAGACTATGAAAATAGGCTTAAGGTGTTCCGTTTACAAGAGCAAAATGTAATCACTGCCACAAACAATTATGATAGATCTAATGAACGCTATAAATTAGGGCAAATTACATCTGTAGAGCTAAGACAGGCGCAAATAAACTTGCTTAATGCGCAAACTAGTAAGAACTTGGCTAAGTACAATGCCAAGCTTGCAGAACTACAATTGCTTCAATTAACGGGGCAATTGCTAAACATTCAATATTAGAATATCTAGATGGAAGAGCATTTTTTTCAATGTCCATATTGTTGGGAAGAAATTTCAATGCTTTTGGATCAAAGTGTCAGTAGACAAATCTATGTAGAGGATTGTGAGGTGTGTTGTAATCCTATAGAAATAACAGCTACTTTTTCAGGTTCAGAGTTAACCAGTTTCAGTGCTTTAGAACTGGGGCAATAAACCTTACGTAACTAATTCTCTTTTTGTTACGCAATTGGCCTATAAGAAGTCTTTTTGTGTCAAAATCATTTAGATTACCATAAAATAGCACTATCTACATTACGTTTTTATTAATTATTAGGATATTTTCTTGCTGAATTTCATTTTTAATCTATATTTGTGTAATCGATTACACAGATAAACCATAAAAATGACAAAACACGAATTTAGATATGCCTCTCATCCTGAGGATGCCAGAGCTTACGGTACAGAAGAGTTAAGAAAACATTTTTTAATGGATAATCTTTTTGAGGATGATTGCATCAACCTTACCTATTCTATGTATGATAGGTACATTGTGGGTGGTGCAAAACCAAGAAGTAAAGATGTGGTGCTAGAAACCATACCCTATTTAAAATCTGAAAACTTTTTGGACCGTAGAGAGTTAGGTATTGTAAATGTTGGTGGTAAAGGGCAAGTTTCTGTAGATGGTACCGTTTACGAGCTTGATAAAAAAGAAGCACTTTACGTGGGTAAAGGAGCTAAAGAAGTATTATTTAAAGGAGGTTCAGAAGCATTGTTTTATATAAATTCTGCCCCTGCACATAAGAGTTTCCCAACAAAGAAGGTGGGTAAGGAAAATGCAGAAGTAATAAATCTAGGCGATGCTAAGTACGCGAACAAAAGAATATTAAATAAGTTAATTGTAAATAGTATTGTAGAGACCTGCCAGTTACAAATGGGTATTACGGAATTGGTAGAGGGTAACGTGTGGAATACCATGCCAGCACATACACATGAAAGACGCATGGAGGCGTATTTCTATTTTGACGTGGAAGAAGGGCAGACCGTATGTCATTTTATGGGGCAACCCCAACATACTAGACATATCTTTTTAGAAAATAACCAAGCTGTTTTATCGCCAGAATGGTCTATACACTCAGGGTCCGGAACTACCAATTATTCTTTTATCTGGGGTATGGCCGGTGAAAATTTGGATTATGGTGATATGGATACCTGTTCTCCTAATCAATTAAGATAAGCACATGTTTGGTCTAGAAGGAAAAACAGCACTGGTTACCGGGTGTAAAAGAGGAATCGGTTTTGCTATGGCCGAAGCACTGGCAGAAGCAGGTGCCAACATTATTGGGGTTTCGGCAAGTTTAGAATTGAACGGTTCAAAAATAGAGCAACGTATAAAGGAAATAGGTCGCAGTTTTAAAGCTTACCAATGCGACTTTTCTAACAGAAAATCCCTTTACGAATTCATAGAAAAGGTAAAATCCGAAAACCCTGTAGTAGATATTTTGGTGAACAATGCCGGTACCATTTTAAGAAAGCCAGCAGCAGAACACCCAGATGAATACTGGGATAAGGTGATAGAGGTAAACCTAAACTCCCAGTTTGTACTAAGTAGGGAGCTAGGTAAGGAAATGGTAAAAAGAGGTAGTGGTAAAATAATTTTCACGGCTTCTTTATTAACTTTCCAAGGTGGAATTACGGTGCCAGGTTATGCGGCATCTAAAGGTGCTATAGGGCAATTAACTATGGCCTTGTCTAATGAATGGGCAGGTAAGGGTGTACAAGTTAATGCAATTGCGCCAGGTTATATAGCAACGGATAACACGCAGGCATTAAGGGAAGATGAGGATAGAAGCAGTTCTATATTAGCCAGAATACCAGCAGGACGTTGGGGAGAGCCTAAAGATTTTAAAGGGCCAATTGTTTTCTTGGCTTCAGAAGCAAGTAATTACATGAGCGGTTCCATCTTAACAGTAGATGGCGGCTGGATGGGTAGATAAACAATAACTATGTCAACAACCAACTTTATAACAGATAACTTTCTGTTGCAGAATAAGTACGCAGAAGAATTATACCATACCTATGCGGCGCCACAGCCAATAATTGATTACCATTGCCATTTGCCACCAAAGGATATTGCAGAAAATACTGTTTTTGACAATATTACTAAGGTGTGGATAAATGGAGACCATTACAAATGGCGTGCAATGCGTACTAATGGCGTAGATGAGAATTTTATTACGGGTAATGCATCCGATAAGGAAAAATTTGCAGCTTGGGCAAAAACAGTCCCTGCTACATTACGAAATCCATTATATCACTGGACACATTTAGAGCTGAAGCGTTATTTTGATATAGACCAGTTGCTAAATGCGGAATCAGCTGCTTCTATTTATGCAGCAACATCAGAAAAACTAAAAGCCAATGACTACAGTGTTCAAGGGCTTTTAGCTAAAATGAATGTTGAGGTGGTTTGCACTACCGAAGACCCACTGGATTCTTTGGAATATCACCAGCAATTAAAGGATTCTGGAGCCAAAACTACCATGAGCACGGCATTTAGGCCAGACAAAGCTATTCTAATAAATACGTCAACGTATAACGACTATTTAAACCAACTAGAGGCGGTCTGTAATGCCAATATAAACTCGTACAAGGCGCTATGCGATGCGTTGGTTACCAGATTAGAATATTTCCATGCCAACGGCTGTAGATTGTGTGATCATGGATTAAATTATGTACCGTTCAATTCTGCTACCGATACAGAGGTAGAAGCTATATTTCAAAAAAGAAGAAGTGGGAACTTGGTTAGTTTGGAAGAAGACGAAAAATTTCAAACGGCACTGCTGTTGTTCTTGGGAGAACAATATCATTCACGCGGCTGGGTACAACAATTTCACCTTGGTGCCATGCGCAACAACAATACTAGGATGAACAAAATACTTGGTCCAGATACCGGTTGGGATTCCATTGGAGATTATTCGCAAGCCCATAATTTATCTCGTTTTCTAGATGCCTTGGATACTAAAGATAAATTGGCCAAGACCATCTTATACAACTTAAACCCTGCAGACAATGAAATTTTTGCAACCATGATTGGTAATTTCAATGATGGTAAGGTAAGAGGTAAGATGCAATGGGGGTCTGGTTGGTGGTTTTTAGACCAAAAAGACGGAATGGAAAAACAAATTAATGCCCTGTCAAATATGGGGTTGCTAAGCTGTTTTGTGGGAATGCTCACAGATTCTAGAAGCTTTATGTCTTTTCCTAGGCACGAATATTTTAGAAGAATTCTGTGCAACCTGTTAGGCACGGAAATGCAATTGGGCGAATTGCCAAAAGATATGGATTTGGTGGGTAACATGGTAAAAGATATTTGCTATACCAATGCCAAAAATTATTTTGAATTTTAACAATCAACTTAAACAAACAAAAATACAAGCATGAAAAAAATAGTAACCTTTGGAGAGATAATGTTAAGACTTGCACCTCCGGGATTTTTAAGATTTTCCCAGACCAATAGTTTTGATGTGGTCTACGGAGGAGGAGAGTCCAATGTGGCCGTTTCATTAGCCAATTATGGACTAGACGTAGATTTTGTTACCCGTTTACCTAAAAATGATATTGGTGATTGCGCCTTAATGGAAATGCGTAAACGCAACGTGGGTACTAACCATATAGTATTTGGTGGTGACCGTTTGGGCATTTACTTTCTAGAAACTGGTGCTGTATCTAGAGGTAGCAAGGTTGTTTATGATCGTGCACACTCTGCAATGGCCGAAATAAAACCTGGAATGGTAGATTGGAAATCGGTATTTAAAGATGCAGATTGGTTTCATTGGACGGGTATTACGCCAGCTATATCACAAGGTGCTGCAGATGCCTGTATTGAAGCGGTTAAAGTGGCTAAAGAAATGGGCGTTACCATCTCTACAGATTTAAATTATAGAGCCAAACTTTGGAAATATGGTGGTGATCGGGAAGCTATAATGACGGAGCTTACTTCTTATTGCGACATTGTATTAGGTAATGAAGAAGATGCAGAAAAGCACTTTGGCATTAAACCAGAAGGTTTGGATATTACTACCCAAGGAGAGCATGTAAAGGCGGAAGCATTTTTGTCTGTATGCAAACAAATGACGAAGAAATTTCCAAATGCCAAAAAAGTAATAACAACTTTAAGAGGTTCACTTTCGGCATCTCACAATACTTGGGCAGGTGTACTTTATGATGGTGAAAAGCTATTTAAATCTAGAGAATATCAAATTACCCATATTGTAGACCGTGTTGGCGGCGGTGATTCTTTTATGGGTGGTTTAATTTACGGATTAATGACATGGCCTAACGATGACCAAAAAGCGTTAGATTTTGCCGTAGCAGCTTCTTGCCTTAAACATACTATAAAGGGAGACGCCAACCTGGCTACCATTGAGGAAGTAGAGAAATTAATGGGTGGTGATGCATCAGGAAGAGTTTCTAGGTAATTAATTTAATATCTAATTGTAAAAATGGCAAAATATTCAAGAATAGAAGTGGCCAATACCATGAGCGAAACGGGTATGGTTCCTTTATTTTATCACCCAGATATTGAGTTGGGCAAACAAGTTTTAAAGGCTTGTTATGATGGTGGGGCCAGATTGTTGGAATTTACCGCTAGGGGCGATTTTGCTTTTGAGGTTTTCTCTGCCTTAAACAAATATGCATTAGCGGAGTTACCAGGTATGATTATGGGTGTGGGCTCTATTACAGATGCCGCTGCTGCTAGTATGTTCATACAAATGGGAGCAAATTTTATTGTTACGCCATCGCTTAGAGAAGATATAGCAATAACCTGTAATCGAAGAAAAATCATGTATTCTCCCGGTTGCGGTAGTTTAACCGAAATAAACCGGGCAGAAGAGCTGGGTGTTGAGGTAATTAAACTATTTCCAGGAAGTACCTATGGTCCAGGATTTGTAAAGGCAATTAAAGGTCCGCAACCATGGACCAGTATTATGCCAACTGGTGGTGTAAGTACGGATCCAGAAAATTTAAAAGGTTGGTTTGGGGCTGGCGTAACCTGTGTAGGCATGGGGTCTCAATTAATATCCAAAACCGTTTTGGCTAATAAAGATTATACAGGATTAACCCAAAAGGTTAAAGAAACCTTGGCGCTTATAAAAGAAATTAGAAACACTTAGTTGTGAACCTTAAGTATATAAAAATCTTATTAGTTGTGCTTCTTCTGGCCAGTTGTGGCCAAGAGGATGTTAAAGTACTCAAGCTTGCACATGGTTTAGATGTAAATCATTCCGTGCATAAGGCAATGGTACAGATGGGGCACGATTTAAAAGAGATTTCTGGTGGTAAAATGGAAGTGCAGATTTATCCCAGTCAACAATTAGGAACAGAACGGGAAAACCTTGAACTTTTACAGATTGGCAGTTTGGATATGACTAAGGTTTCCGTTGGGGTAATGGAGAATTTTGCGCCAAAAATGAAAGTACTGGGCTTACCCTTTATTTTTAGGGATAGACAGCATTCTTTTACTGTTTTAGATGGGCCTATAGGGCAGCAATTGTTAGATGAAGGCCAACAATATTGGCTTAAGGGACTTGCTTATTACGATGCCGGAAGTAGGAGTTTTTATACCAAAGAAAAACCCGTTGCGCAACCAGCGGATTTAGAGGGTATGAAAATTAGGGTGATGGAAAGTGTAACCGCAATGGACATGGTGCGTAGCTTAGGAGGTTCGCCAACGCCAATTTCTTGGGGAGAATTATATACTTCTTTACAGCAAGGAGTGGTAGATGGTGCAGAAAATAATCCGCCAAGTTTCTATTTATCTAGGCATTATGAGGTGTGTAAATATTACGCCCTGGACGAACACACTACGCTGCCAGATGTTTTGGTCATAGGTACACAGTCTTGGAGTGGTTTATCGGATCAAGAAAAAAAATGGCTAAAAGAGGCCGTACAAAAATCGGTTTCGGTACAAAGGAAGTTATGGGCGGCATCAGAGCAAGAAGCACTAGATGCTGTTAAAGCTGCTGGTGTTGAAGTAATCAAGCCAGAAAAAAATCCGTTTATGGATAAAGTAGAGGGCATTTATGATGCGTATAAAGATCAGCCAGAACTTTATCAATTAATTACCAAAATCAAGCAAACACAATAATGGTACGCAACAAAATAGACCAGATTTTAGGTAAGCTGTTAGCTCTTATTATGGGTGTAATGGTAATAAATGTACTTTGGCAAGTTGCAAGTAGGTACTTGGTAGGGGAGCCTAGTTCTTTTACAGATGAGTTGGCGCGTTATTTAATGATTTGGGTGGGCGTGTTAGGGGCTGCCTACGTTTCGGGTAGAAAAATGCACGTGGCCATAGATGTTTTGCCCTCCAAAGCCAGTGAGGGTACCCAAAGAAAAATAAAAGCTTTGGTTTACATCTTAATTATTCTCTTTGCGTTTTTTGCAATGGTGATAGGCGGTTGTAGATTGGTTTATATTAGTTACTTATTAGGGCAAAAATCTCCTGCCCTACAGATTCCTCTGGCGCTGGTCTATATGGTAATTCCATTAAGTGGTTTACTCATTATTTATTACAAACTGAACGATTTACTAAAAAACTAAGATGGCAGAATATATTCCCGTATTGGTGCTGGTAATCAGCTTTATTTTTTTTCTATCTATAGGAACCCCAGTGGCATGGAGTATTGCCATGTCATCGGTTTTAACCATGTTGGTAAGTATTCCATTTTTACCTGCGGTAACAACTGTAGCTCAACGAATGGCCACTGGTTTAGACAGTTTTGCACTCCTCGCCATACCCTTCTTTGTGCTCTCTGGGCAACTTATGAATAAGGGTGGCGTAGCGCATAGACTTATTGCATTTGCCAAAACTTTGGTTGGTGCTTTCCCTGGTGGACTAGCGTTGATTAACGTAATTGCAGCAATGTTAATGGGAGCCATTGCAGGTTCTGCCATGGCTTCTGCATCTGCCATGGGTAGTATTTTAGGTCCAGAAATGGAAAAAGAAGGGTATTCCAAAGAATTTGGTGCTGCCGTTAATATTACGTCTAGTACAACAGGTTTGGTAATTCCGCCAAGTAACGTGCTTATTGTATATTCATTGGCCAGTGGTGGTGTATCTATCGCGGCCTTGTTTTTAGCAGGATATATACCGGGTATTCTTACCGGGCTATTTTTGATGGTAGTAGCTGCTTTCTGGGCAAAAAAGAAAGGCTATAAAACAGGCAAACGTAGTAGTATAAAAGAGGTAGGTAAGGCTTTTGTAGATGCTTTTCCAAGTTTGCTTTTGTTGGTTGTGGTAATAGGCGGTATTGTATCGGGTATATTTACCGCTACGGAGGCATCGGCAATTGCGGTTCTGTATTGCTTGGTGTTAGGTTTTATTTACAAAGAAATAAAGTTTAAAGATTTACCGGAAATATTGCTAGATTCTTCGGCAACCACGGCAATTGTAATGCTTTTAATAGGTGCCTCAATGAGTATGTCATGGGTAATGTCTTTTGAAAATATTCCGCAGGATATTAGTACCACACTTTTAGGTTTAAGTGACAATCCAATTGTAATCTTATTGATTATTAACCTACTCCTATTATGCGTGGGAATATTTATGGATATGACACCTGCCGTGTTGATTTTTACCCCAATATTTTTGCCAATTGTAACCAAATTAGGAATGGATCCCATTCAGTTTGGAATTGTAATGGTATTAAACTTATGTATTGGGCTTTGCACCCCTCCTGTAGGTTCTGTTCTCTTTGTTGGGGTAGGTATTGCCAATACAACCATAGAAAAAGTAGTAAAGCCGTTAATTCCTTTGTTTTTGGCAATGATATTGGCTTTGTTTTTAGTGACTTATTTTCCGCAGTTAACCCTTTGGTTGCCAAAAGTGTTTGGCGTTTAAAATTAGAATATGGAATTGTTAAATAGAAAGAACGTTTCGGCCTTGCCAAAAAGGCCGATTAAAGTTGTGCAGTTTGGTGAAGGTAATTTCTTAAGAGCCTTTGTAGACTATGCCATTCAGTTATTAAACCTTGAAAAAGATTTTAATGCGGGTGTAGCCGTTGTACAACCCATAGATCGCGGTTTGGTTTCTATGCTTAATGATCAAGATGGTCTTTATACTTTATTTTCTAAGGGTGTAGTAGCTGGTCAAGAGATTGAAGAAAAACACTTAATAGATACTATAGTTACAGCTATAGACCCTTACAAAGACCATCAGTCTTATTTGAGTTTAGCGCAAGAACCAACTTTGGAATTTATTATTTCGAATACGACCGAGGCAGGAATTGCTTTTGATGCTGGTGATACTTTGGATATGGAACCGCCTAATTCGTTCCCAGCCAAGCTAACACAACTTTTGTATCATAGATACAAGTTCTTTAACGGCGCGACAGATAAAGGGATGGTTATAATACCTTGCGAATTAATAAATTATAATGCGGATACACTAAAAGAAATAATTCTTAAATATATTGATTTATGGAATTTAGAGGAGCCTTTTAAAAATTGGGTATTAGAAGTAAATAGTTTTCATAACACCTTGGTAGATCGTATTGTACCTGGTTACCCCAAAGATGATATTGCTACTTACCAAGAACAATTAGATTATAAAGACAATCTTATTGTTACCTCAGAAGTATTTTTTCTATGGGTTATAGAAGGAGGTGATGCTTTAAAGAAAAAGCTGCCTTTTTCAGGTACTAAACTAGACGTGAAAATTGTAGCGGATATGCAACCGTATAGAACCAGAAAGGTGCGTATATTAAACGGTGCACACACAAGTATGGTCCCATTTTCATTACTTTATGGTAATGAAACCGTGAAGCAAACCGTAGATGATGATTTTACGGGGAGCTTCGTAAAATCTACCATTTATGAAGAGATAATACCAACTTTAGACTTGCCCAAAGAAGAGTTGGAAGCATTTGCTGAAGCGGTTTTAGACCGGTTTAGAAATCCGTTTATTAAACATCAATTGGCCAGTATTGCGCTAAATTCTATCTCAAAATTTAAAGTAAGGGTTTTGCCTAGTTTGTTGGCTTATCAAGAAGTAAGGGGAAAACTACCTAAAAATCTAACATTTGCATTTGCCTGTCTGCTTCGTTTTTATAAAGGTAGTTGGAAAGGTGAACAACTACCGGTAAATGATGACGCGGCACTAATGGAAACTTTTAAACAGCTTTGGAGTACCTTATCTCTAGGAGCTTTGGTTGAAGAAGTTTTGGCCAATACTTCATTTTGGGATAAAGATTTAACCAAGATTCCTGGTCTTAAAAATGAAGTTATAAATGCCCTTGGTTTAATAGAAGAACATGGGGTAGAGTTGGGATACAAAGCATTCGTGTAAATTATTAAAAGCCTTGGTATGCAAAAAATCATCAAAGTTCAAGAAGAAGATAATGTAGCAGTGGCATTAACCTCTCTTACAGAAGGGGAGTTGGTTACCCTTAACGAAGAAAAAATAACAATTGTTGAGGCTGTTAAGGCAAAGCATAAGATTGCTTTAGAACCAATACCTGTTGGTGGTAAAATAATTATGTATGGTGTTCTAGTGGGTAAGGCAACCATGGTTATACCAAAAGGAGGCCTGTTATCTACAGCGAATGTAAAACATACTAGTGCCCAAACTACCGGAAAAACGGCTGACTATGCTTGGAATGCGCCAGATATTTCTGCCTACCAGGACAGAAGGTTTTTAGGGTATCATAGACCAGATGGGCAGGTTGGTACAGAAAATATTTGGTTATTTTTTCCATTGGTATTTTGCGAAAACAAGAATATAGAACGGTTAAAAGAGGTCTTTGAAAAGGAATTATATATAGATGAGGTTAGTGAACAAAGACAATTACTAAGAGGACTAATTAGCGGAAACGAGGAGGTAGCCCAGCCAAAGACTAAACGTAAATCTATTTTTGAAAATGTAAAAGTAAAGTTCATAACCCATCAAGGAGGTTGTGGCGGTATTCGCCAAGATTCTGAGTTATTGGCCAAGCTATTGGCAGGGTATGTAAACAATCCAAATGTAGCAGGAGCAACCGTTTTAAGTCTAGGCTGTCAAAATTTACAAATTCAAATATTTAAAGATGCGTTAAACGCAATAAATACGGATTTTAAAAAACCGGTACTTATATACGAGCAGCAACAGATGGGAACAGTAGAGCAAATGCTCAATACCACAATTAAAGATTCCTTTCTGGCCATTAAACAAGCCAATGATATAGAACGAAAACCAGCGCCTTTGTCTAAATTGAAATTGGGCTTGGAATGTGGTGGCTCTGACGGTTTTTCTGGTATTTCTGCCAACCCTACGCTAGGTTATGTTTCAGATATTTTAGCAGCTTTGGGCGGTTCGCCAATTCTTTCTGAATTTCCAGAGCTTTGCGGTGTAGAACAAGAATTGGTAAATAGGTGTGTAAATGAGGCAGATGCCAAGAAATTTTTAAACCTAATGCAGGCTTATGAACAATCTGTGGTAGATGCCGGTTCTGGTTTTGATATGAACCCCTCACCAGGCAATATAAAAGACGGTTTAATTACAGATGCAATGAAATCTGCTGGTGCCGCAAAAAAAGGAGGCACCTCACCAATAACAGCGGTATTAGATTATGCAGAGTATGTAACAAAACCAGGTCTTAATTTATTGTGTACACCAGGCAATGACGTAGAGAGCACAACGGGTATGGTTGGTTCTGGAGCAAACATGGTTGTTTTTACCACTGGGTTAGGTACTCCAACAGGTAATCCAATTGCGCCTGTAATCAAAGTTTCTTCTAATACAGAATTAGCCCAAAAAATGCCAGATATTATAGATGTAGATACAGGGGCTGTGATTCGAGGAGGGAAGACCATTCCGGAAATGGCTTCTGTTTTGTTAGATTATATAATTGATGTAGCCAGCGGTAAACTTGTTTCTAAGGCAGATCAATTAAATCAAGACGATTTTATTCCTTGGAAAAGAGGAGTCTCTCTTTAGGGGCTATTTTTTGGTAGAAGACTGTCTAATTATCAAAGAAGGAGACAATACTACTTTCTTTTCAATTTTAACATTGTTGCCATCGTTTACTTGCTCTAGAAAGACCTGCGCAGCCATTTTGCCCATCTCTAATGGAACTTGATCTACAGAGCTCATAGAAAGATCTAGAAACTGTGTAAACGGTTCGTTACTAAACCCTACTACGCATACATCTTCTGGAACCTTGTAACCGTTGGCCTGTAACCATTTTACGGCACCTAGCGCCCCATAGTCAGAAGTTGAAAATATAGCATTTGGCGGGTTTTCTAATGCCATTAGGTTTTCCGCAACCCGTTTACCTTCTTCCATATCGCTTTTTAGTTTTACAACTAATTCTTCTCTAAACGGTATAGAATGATCTAGAAGGGCTTGTTGGTAGCCTTCTAAACGATGCTTATAAATAGATAATGTAGGGTCTACGGTCAAATGTGCAATACGGTCACAACCTTGTTCAATCAAATGGGCTGTTGCATCATAACTTCCTTGGTAGTCATCAATAGTTACAGAACTAACACCACTCATTTCTTGGTAACGGTCAAAGAAAATCAGAGGAATTTTTTTCTTAAGTACTTGCTCAAAATGTTTGGTGTTCTTCGTGAATTTGGCCAAAGAGATGATGATGCCTTCTACCTGCGCGTTTAGCAAATTATTTATGATATCTACCTCCCTATCTGCAGACTCGTGGGTCTGACTTATAATTACATTATAACCCTTTGGAAAGAGCTCTTCTTCAATGCCACGAATAACAGACGAGAAAAAATTTCTATTAATATATGGTACCACAACGCCAATGTTGTTGCTCTTTCCTTTCTTAAGAGCAAGAGCCAGTTTATTTGGCTCGTAATTCATTTCCTTGGCGGTTTTTAAAACAAGTTCTTTGGTTACTTTACTTATTCTTGGGTTGTTGTTCAGTGCCCTGGAAACAGTAGCTGCAGTAATGTTTAGTTTCTTGGCAATGTCATAAATAGTCGGTTTTCCCTTCATGCGGTAAAAATAGAATAATTTAACCTATTCTACGTGGTTAATAAAAATTGCGTTATCGATTACGTAAAATAGAAATAGCTTTAGTTGTACACTACATTTGTTGGTGTATTGGTGTCGAAATAACAATTTATAAGCCTTAAAATTTTTAATAAATGATATTTTAGGCCCTTATTTTGTTAAATTAATAGCTAATCTAAACATTTTTTTGGTCTGTTAAGAAAATATTAGTAGAATTGTGTAATCGATTACATTATATGAAAATGATTGATATTTCCATGTTTAGTAGAAAAAGTACAGGGTTATTGGCGTTAGCTGCTATATTCTTGTGCTTTTCTTGTGCTGAAAAGAAAACGGAAGGGGACGATTGGTCTGTCAATTGGACAAAAAGAGATTCAATAGTGGCAAGCATTCAGTTGCCAAACTTCAAGAATCAGGTATTTAATGTAATGGATTATGGTGCGGTAGCGGATGGTTTGGCTTTAAATACAGATGCCTTTGCCACTACAATAAAAGCTTGTAATGTTGCGGGTGGCGGTAAGGTTCTGGTGCCAGCAGGTAAATACCTAACAGGACCTATCCACCTTTTAGATAATGTAAATCTAGAAATTGCAGAGGGTGCAGAGATTCTTTTTACTACTGATAAAGACTTGTTTCCAATAGTGCATACTTCTTATGAGGGTACGGAGCTGATGAATTTTTCCCCGTTGATATACGCAAAGGATAAAAAGAACATAGCTATAACGGGAAAAGGTGTTTTAAATGGCCAAGCTAGCAATGAAAACTGGTGGCCGTGGTGTGGGAATACTAAATATGGTTGGGTAGAAGGTGATCCCAAACAACATACTTCCTTAAAAAAGCTTAAAGAAGATATGTCAGAAAAAGGGGTTCCGGTGGCAGAACGCATTTTTGGAATGAGTGAGTTTTTAAGGCCAACATTTATAGAGCCTTTTGGATGTGAAAATGTGTTGATTAAAGATGTGACCATTATTAATGCGCCTTTTTGGGTGGTACATCCAATTAAATCCAACAACGTGGTTGTAGACGGCATTACCGTAGACAGTCATGGGCCCAATAATGATGGGTGTGATCCTGAATACGCTAAAAATGTTTGGATTAAAAACTGTGTTTTTAATACTGGGGATGATTGTATCGCCATAAAATCTGGAAGAAACGAAGACGGTAGAAGGGTAAATATTCCGAGCGAAAATATAGTGGTAGAAGATTGCAAAATGATAGATGGCCACGGAGGCGTGGTCATGGGGAGTGAAATTTCAGCCGGTGTACGCAATGTATTTGTTCAAAATTGTCAAATGGATAGCCCAAATCTAGATAGGGCCATAAGAATAAAAACCAATACCAAGAGGGGTGGTTTTGTAGAAAATGTCTACGTAAGAAATATTAACGTAGGGCAGGTAAAAGAGGCAGTTTTAAAAATTAATCTACACTATGGTATCTATGGGGTGCAAAAGGGGAGTTTTATGCCCAAAGTATCCAATGTATATCTGGAAAATGTAAAGGTAGATAATGGTGGTAAGTATGGAGTTCTTGTAAATGGATACGAGGAGTCTCCGGTAAAAAATGTGTTCCTGAAAAATGTAACAATCAAAAAAGTAGATTCAATCTATTCGCTTTCGGGAATTCAAAATTTGGAATTTATAAACACAACAATAAATGGTGAATTAATTCAAAACTAGAAAAATTAACTAAACTAAAATGCAAATTAAGTTATGAGGAAAGCTAGAACTTTCAAATTAAAAAGCGCTAGATGGGCATTGTTATTGTTGCTCTTCGGGTTGTTTCTGAGTTCAGGAATAACATATGCGCAACAAGGTGCTACAGTTACCGGTACGGTTACGGATAGTGCTTTAAACGATCCTTTGCCAGGGGTTAATGTTGTAGAAAAAGGTACTACTAATGGTACCACTACAGATTTTGACGGAAACTATTCACTTAAGCTAACCATGGATAATGCCACATTGGTAATCAGCTATATTGGTTTTGCTACTAAAGAGGTCTCTGTGGGAGGTAGAAGTACGGTAAATGTTTCTCTGGCAGAAGATTTACAAGCCTTGGATGAGGTAGTAATTGTAGGTTACGGTTCCGTAAAGAAGTCAGATCTAACCGGGGCGGTAGCCAGTGTGGATTCAGAATCATTGACTGAGCGTAATTTTACCGATCCTTTAGAATCTGTACAGGGTAATATTGCCGGTGTTCAAATCTCTTCTAACTCAGGGCGAGTTGGAGATGGTTTCAGTATTCAAATTAGAGGCCAGGCATCTTTCTTGGATGATGGTAATCCACTTTTTGTTGTGGATGGTGCTCCTGTTGATGATATTGATTTTTTGAATCCGCAAGATATTGCGCAGATAGATATTTTAAAAGATGCTTCCTCTACCGCAATATATGGGTCTAGGGGTGCCAATGGAGTTGTTATTGTAACTACTAAAAGTGGAACCACTGCTAAAGGTGGTTTTAATGTAAGCTTTGATTCCTTTATTGGTATTAAAGAAACCGCTCGTTTACCTGAGTTGATGGATGGGCCTACATGGCAGTACTATCATAATTCTGCGTACTTGGCTACCATTGATGGTGGTAATGATCCTATGGGGATTACGCCAGAACGGTTAGAAAGTACGGTTATTGGAGGTTCTAATTCGGTATTAAGAGAGCGTTTTGATAACAACCAAACTTATGATTGGTACGATGCGGTATTAAAAAGTGGTATTCAGCAAAACAACTACGTGAACATAAATGGTCGTTCAGAAAATGGTGTGGCTTATAATTTAGGTTTAGGTTACCAGCATGAAACGGGTAATGTGTTAAATGAAGAATTGGATAAGTATACCTTAAAAACAGGTCTTACCCACTCTGTTAACGATAAGTTTTCTTTTGGGGCCAACCTTACCATAACCCAGTTTGTAAACGAACGAGGTAGTAGTAGCGCTATGCAAGAGGCGTTTCGTTTAAATCCATTTTTAAGTCCATTTGCCATAAATGATAATGGTAATGAAACGGATGAATTATTTGAGCAACCGGGTAAATTGGTATTTCCAACAGAAGGTAACTTTGCAATAAATAAAACTAGTACATACAATCCATTATTACAGATAGCTAATTCTTCAGACGAATTAAAAAGATGGAATGTGGTTGGTAGTGTTTTTATGCAATACAATTTCACGGAATGGTTGTCTTTTAGGTCTAGTTTCTCTTCTGGGTTTGATAACAGAAGAAGGGGTAGGTCATGGGGAGTCTTAACCAATGAGGGTAGAAGCAACGGTAGCCAGCCATTAGCAGATGTAGAGCGCAGGTCTACATTTAATTACACTTGGGACAATCAAATAGATATAACCAAGACCTTCAATGAAGATCATAATTTTAAATTCTTAATCCTACAGAGTTTATTTTCTGAGCAAATAGAATCTAGTTTTGCTTCTGCAAGAAATTTATCGTTTGAAAGTGGTATCTATGATTTGGATTCAGGTCCACAGTCTACTTTTAATTTAGGTACGGGATTCTTGGCAGAAAAATTATCTTCTTATGCACTTAGGTTAAATTATGATTATAAGGGTAAATATTTCTTAACCTTATCTAATAGATGGGATGGTTACTCGCTTTTTAGCGATGATAATAAGTGGGATTCTTTCCCTTCTGCAGCTTTGGCGTGGCGTATTTCTAACGAAGATTTTATTGGAGAAAATAGTGCTATCTCCAATTTAAAACTAAGGGCCAGTTATGGTTTTACAGGTAATAATGCATTTAATAGAAGAACTTTTCCTTACCCAACTTTAAATATCTTAAACGAGCAATTGTTTTATGATTTTGATGAGGCGGTGAATGGATTTAGCGCTACAGCTTTGGCTAATTCAAACTTAACTTGGGAAAAAACAAAAGAATACAATATTGGTTTGGATTTTGGTTTTGCCAACAATAGAATCAATGGTAGCGTAGATTTTTACAATAGGCTGTCAGAAGATGTTATTTTTGGTAGACTACTTCCAGTAGAGGTTGGGGTTACTGATGGTATATTGGATAATGCCAGTTCTATTAGAAATAAAGGAGTTGAAGCTTTATTGAACACCAAAATTATTAACACGGATAAGGTTTCTTGGGATGTTACCCTAACATATACCAATAATAACAACTCTATTGAGTCTATTAATGGCCAAACAGAGGAAGATGATATAGGTAATGGACTTTTTATAGGGGAGTCTATTGGTGTTAGAGGTGAAAATGGAAACCGCTCTAATTACAACTATGTTTTTGATGGAATTTGGCAAGCTGGTGAAGATGCTGCGGCATTTGGACAAAGGGAAGGCCAAGCAAAGGTTAAAGACATTAATGGGGATGGCCAAATTGATCCAGAAAACGACCGGGTGATTTTGGGTTCTGTTGATCCAGATTGGATTGGTAGTTTATTTACTAGTTTAAGAGTAGGAAATGTTACGTTATCTGCCTCTGCAATAACTAAT
The DNA here is from genome assembly GCF_056160685.1 of Croceivirga sp. ABH4_376. NCBI lineage: Bacteria > Pseudomonadati > Bacteroidota > Flavobacteriia > Flavobacteriales > Flavobacteriaceae > Croceivirga > Croceivirga sp. ABH4_376. The sequence goes on from NZ_JBSWXQ010000001.1 coordinate 904,641, forward strand.
CAAGGAATATTTACCTACAGTCCTTGGTTGGCAAACTTTACAGATACTAGGGATAGAGGTAGACAAAAAGCAAATATTTCATGGTACGTTCCAGAAAATGGTGCGGGGGTTCCAGCTCAATTTTCTAACGAATATCCACAACCTAGAAATCAGGGCGATTTTTGGAGAAGACAACAAGTAGGTTATTATGCAGATGCATCTTTTATAAAAGTAAAGAACATCTCCTTAGCCTATAACTTTCCAAGTCAAGTTTTAGACAAGTTGAATTTGAAAGGTTTAAAAGTCTATGCAAACGTTCTTGATCCATTTGTATTTACAGATTACATGGGTTACGATCCAGAAACGGCAAGTGCAAGTTTAGGTGTAGGGCGTGTAGCAGCTATTACATACCAATTAGGGTTAAATGTTAAATTGTAAAGCACTATCAATCATGAAAAAAGTATTATTCACTATAGTATTGGCCCTAATAGTTTTCACTTCTTGTGAAGATACATTAGAGGTAGACAACAGGGGTTTTGCAACTGCAGAATCCATATACATAACTGCAGATGGTTATGAAAGTTTAATAAACACTAATTATGCTGTTTTAAGAGAATTGTATGGATCGGCTCCTTATGTATATTGTGCAGGAACAGATTTATATGCAGAGGGTAGCGGTAGAGCGGCAGAACCACTGGGCCTTAGTCAGTATACAGAATTAAATTCCGCTTCAGAAGATGTAGATTTAATTTATAATGCGGCTTACAAAGCCATTAGATTGGCAAATACAGCGTTGTTTTATGCAGATATTACTGAGCAGACCGCAACACTTACAGAACGTGTGGCAGAGGTAAAATACCTAAGGGCTAACGCCTATTTTCTTCTAGTGCAAACGTATGGGGGCGTACCTATTATCACAGAGGTAATTAATACCCCAGAATTAGAGTTTGATAGAGATTCTGCAGAAGATGTATACGCCTTGATTATTCAAGACCTAGAAGAGGCTTTGAACAATGTTGGAACAGGAGACTATAACGGTAGAGTTACACAAAAAGCGGTACAGCATTTACTTGCCAAAGTTCACCTAACTAGAGGCTATGAGTCTTTTGGTCCTGCTACTGATTTTGATGTGGCCGCTTCTTATGCCGATGACGCTATTGCCGGGCAGGGTTTAAATTTAAGTTTTGACGAATTGTGGGATTACACCAACCAACTAAACGAAGAGGTTCTTTTCTCCGTTAGATATTCCGCTGGTTCCGTAAGTGCAAACCCTACAGATTTAGGTAATGAGCAAGGTGCATTTTTTGGACCGTATATGGGGGGTAACGAAGTTGCCGGTCAAGCACCTGCTAAGACGTATACCCTTTTGGCAACAGATTTTGCATTGCGTTTGTTTACTCCAGAAGACGAGCGTTATGAGGGAAGCTTTATGAACGAAGTTTACAATCCTTATTATTTAGAACACACAACAGATGATTTAACAGGAGAGGCCGTAAGGGATTTTTACGAACCTTACTGGTTTACACCAGCAGACAGTACGGCTTATGTAAATTCTATAATACAAACAGAAGATTTTGAATACCATCCATATGAGTCAACTTACGCGCAAGTAGTTAGTGGGGATTGGGAGACCATACCACTTAAAAAGTTTGATGATCCAGAGGCTCCTTATGGTAGGTCTTCTAGTACCAGGGATATTGTTCTATCTAGATTGGGCGAAACCTATTTAATTGCAGCAGAGGCTTACTTACAGGCCGGCGATGCTGCTACGGGATTACAACGTTTAAATACGGTAAGGCAAAGAGCAGGAGTAGCTGATGCCGCGTTAGCAGAATTTGATATCGATTTTATTTTAGATGAAAGAGGTAGAGAATTATTTGGAGAGTACCACAGATGGTTTGATTTAAAAAGAACTGGCAAATTGGTAGAGCGTGCCTCGGCACACCACCCATTGGTAAACGAAGCTAATTTTAATGGTGCCAATGGCGAATTAAAAATATTAAGACCCATACCGCAAGCCGCTTTGGATCTTAATCAAAATAAGAACTTCCCTCAAAATCCAGCGTATAATTAAGAGAAGTTCACATGAAAGTAGTTTTGTATTCATTTATAAAATTGTTTTGAGTTAGTTAGGAGTAAAAGGCTTGGTACTAGTACTAAGCCTTTTCTTATCTTAAAAGGAAAATTTATCAACCTATATCAATATGAAAAAAATAATAGTAAGTAGTTTATTGGCCACTGTTGTTCTATTTTCTTGTAAAAACCAAGAAAAGAAAGAGACCATAGATCAGGAGCCAGTTGCTGATCAAGTTGTTACTCAAAATGGGGCTACGTATGCAGAGCTCTCTACGGCAGAAGGTGGCTCATGGCAAGGGCGTGTTTATGAAAGCGGTACTTCTTTTAAGAATGTAGAGGAACTTTGGGTACCCCAACAGCATACGGATCATTCCTGGTATTTACGTTACGAAGGTCCAGGTTGGGAAAGTTCAAAAGTGGGCTATAGACTATACTTAGATTGGAGAAACGCAATTGACATTTTTGGTAAGGTAACAGACCAAATGATTTTGGATCAAGTGGGTCAAGATAATTTCGATTCTTATCATAATCCTCAACCATGGGGGCAAGACATTTTAAAAGTTGGTAAAGCTCTTGGCATAGGTTCTTATGGGCAAATGGTTCAAGATAGCGTACATCATTTTCAAAAAGTAGATAGTACCTACGCTAAGGTTTTTAACAATGATTCTAGTTCTGGGGTAGATATACTTTACAAAGGTTGGGAAGTTGCCAATGCAAAAACAGACCTACAGGTAAAGTTAGAAATAGCATCAGATTCTAGACTCACAAAAGCTATTTTGCAACCTTCAACCGAGTTAAATGGTCTAGTTACTGGTATTGTTAAGTTTGATGATGTTCCATTACTTAAAAGTAAAGGTGATGGTGATTGGGCCTACATCGCTACCTATGGCGAGCAAACGCTAGTTCCTGATGAATTGGGAATGGTAATTTTCTACAAAAAGAGTGAAGTAAATGCCGTTGTGGACGGAGCCTATGATCACTTAATCCACTTTAAACCAACTACAGAAGGAGTTACCTATTATTTTGGTGCTGCTTGGGAAAAAGAAAAAGATGGTATTGCCAATGAGGCGGACTTTAAAACCTATTTAGAAAAGGAGTTAGCTAAGTTAAACGGATAGCACCATGCAAAAGTTATTATTTCTTTCTCTTACGTTTCTTTCGCTTATAGCTTATGGTCAAAATGGACAAATACCTATTGAAGAAGCCATTAACTCATTGGATATAGATAGTATTCAAAAAACAAAGGTAGGGTATCAATATTGGTTTTTATCTAAAGAAGAATTGGACGGGCGCACCATAAAAATGAGTGTTGTAAAGCCGGGACTATCCACGCATGCGCCACACAAACACGTGCAAGATGAATTTTTCTTTATTCTAGAAGGCCAAGCTAAATTTCATTTAAACGGAGAAGAACGTGTTGTTGGTCCTTTTACCAGTTTGTATTGCCCTTCTTGGTCCATGCACGGTATTGCAAATGCAGGAGAAGAAGAGTTAAAATATTTGGTCTTACAGAAATACCCCAAAACAGCAGAGTAAGTTGAATCGGTTTAAAAACATATCATTTTTTACGCTTACATTCTTGTTGGCAATAGCCTGTAAAGATGCACAAAAGGAAAAGCAAGGGGCTAGTACAGAACCTGAAATTTTAGTGTCTCAAGAATTGCCGTGGTCAGAGCGTATGGCCTTATCTATAATTGAGCGTAATCCAAAAGCTTGGCAAACGGAAAATGATTCAATACCAAAATGGAATTATAAAATTGGGCTACTTTGTACGGCTTACGAGCAATTGTATAAAAGAACTCAAGAAGATACATATTTAGCTTATATCCAAGATTATGCTGAAGCTATTATTGATTCTACCGGCATAATTCATGGCTATGAATTGCAAGAGTATAACATAGATATGATCAACTCTGGTAAAATGTTGTTCTGGTTATACAATGAAACCAAAGATGTTCGGTATAAAAAGGCTTTAGACCAATTAAGGGCACAACTTGCTGGGCATCCAAGAACACCATCAAACGGATTTTGGCACAAGAAAATTTATCCCAACCAAATGTGGTTAGATGGCTTGTATATGGGGGCTCCCTTTTACGCACAATACAACACTGTTTTTGAAGAAGGGGATAAGCTGGATGATATAGCACATCAATTTGAACTTATTTGGGAAAAAACTTACGATACGGAAACTGGTTTATTGTTTCATGCCTGGGACGAGAGCAAGCAGATGGCATGGGCAGATAAGACTACCGGTAAGTCCCCCCATTTTTGGTTGCGGTCTCTTGGTTGGTATGTTATGGCATTGGTAGATGTGTTGGATTTTTTCCCTTCCAACCATCCCAAAAGACCGGTTTTAGAGCAGCAACTAGTACAGCTTTCAGCGGCCATCTTAAAATTTCAAGATGATACAGGGGTTTGGTACCAAGTTCCAAACCTACCTGATAGAAAAGGTAATTATTTAGAGTCCTCAGGTACGTGCATGTTCGCATATGCCTTTGGACAAGGAGCCCAAAAAGGCTACTTGTCCAAAGAATATCTAACCCTTGCAAACACCGTTTTTGATGGTATTGTAAAGGAGTTCATAACCGTAGAGCCAAATGGTCTGGTAAATATCAACAAGATTTGTAAGAGTGCTGGTCTTGGAGGTAATCCATACAGGGATGGCTCTTTTGAATATTATATGAGTGAACCTGTAGTGACCAATAACCTGCATGGTACTGGTCCCTTTATACTAGCTGCAAATCAACTAAACAGATAAAACACAATTGATGAATAATTTATTAAAGACGTGCTTAACCGTTTTGGTTTTTAGTTTAACCATAGGTTGTAAAGAAACCAAAAAGGCAGATGTTACTTCTAATAGTGAGCCTCAAGAACAAGTAGTGCCAACAGACTTAAAATGGTCTCAACGTATGGCGCTTTCAGAAATGCATCGTTTTCCGGATCCAACATTACTTGATTTTCAAAAAAAGCCAAGGTGGAGTTATACCAACGGTTTGGTTTTGCAGGCTATTTCAAGGGTGATAGAAAAATATCCAGATTCTTCACTTTACAATTACATCTATGATTATGGTAATCGTATGATTAATGAAGATGGCTCAATTAATACGTATAAGATTAGCAACTACAATCTAGATATGATTAAATCTGGTGATGCTACCTTATACTTATATGACAAAACCAATGAGCAACGCTTTAAAAAGGCCATGGATACCTTACACGAGCAATTAGAGGACCAACCTACTACTTCAGAAGGCGGGTATTGGCATAAAAAGCGTTATCCCTACCAAATGTGGTTAGATGGTGTTTTTATGGCAGAACCCTTCCATACCAAGTATGCCTTAGCTTTTATGGATGGAGAAGCACAAAAAAAGGTATTGGACAAGATTATACTGCAATTCGATTTAATTGAAAAATACAACAAAGACCCAAAAACGGGATTGTATTTTCACGGTTGGGACGAGAGTAGGGAACAACGTTGGGCAGATGCCAAAACAGGACTTTCGCAAAATTTTTGGTCTAGGGGAATGGGATGGTACGGTATGGCATTGGTAGATATTCTAGACCATTTTCCAAAAGAACATGCCGGTTATGAAAGACTGGTTTCTTACTTAAAAGGTTATGCGGAAGCTATAATTAAATATCAAGACGAAACCGGTACTTGGTACCAAGTTTTAAATATGCCAGAAAAAGATGGTAATTATCTAGAAGCTACTGGTACTGCAATGTTTACCTATACTTTGGCAAAAGGCGCAAACAAGGGGTATTTAGATAAATCATTTATGGCCCATGCAGAAAAAGGTTGGCAAGGCATGCTTGACCAATTTGTATCAGTAGAAGAGAATGGGGTGGTAAACCTAAATAAATGCTGTGGCGTGGCCGGTTTGGGTGGTGATCCTTACAGAGACGGTAGCTTTGACTATTACATTAACGAAATAATACGTTCCAATGATCCAAAAGGTACAGGCCCATTTATGTTTGCGGCCTTAGAATTGAATAAATAACAACTAAAACTTAAACCATGAAAACGACCAGAAGAAAATTTTTGACCTCCGTTAGTATGTTGGCGGCTACAACTGCATTTCCCATTAATGTATTTGAATTTGGTAAAAAAGAAAAACTGAAAGTAGCCTTGGTAGGCACGGGAATTCGTGGTACAAGTTTTTGGGGAAAACGTCTTGTAGATGAGTATTCAGATATTTTGGAATTTGTTGGCCTGTGCGATGTTAATGAAGGTAGGCTTGCCTACGCACAAGAATATATAGGCACCAAATGTCCTTTGTTTTTGGATTTTGACCAAATGTTGAAAGATGCCAAACCAGATTTGGTAATAGTAACCACGGTAGATGCTACCCATCACGAATTTATTGTAAAAGGCTTAAAGGCGGGCATAGACGTACTTACCGAAAAACCCTTGACTACAGACGAAGATAAGGCACAGCAAATTATAGATGCCGAGAAAAGTTCGGGTAAGTCGTTAATTGTTGGTTTTAACTACAGATGGAGCCCTTACAGTACCAAGATTAAAGAATTGATTGCCTCTGGAACCATTGGGGAAGTAACCTCAGTAGACTTCCACTGGTATTTGAACACCTATCATGGCGCTTCCTATTTTAGAAGATGGCATGGTTTGGTAAATAAAGGAGGGTCGCTTTGGGTACATAAGTCTACCCACCATTTTGATTTGTTGAACTGGTGGATAGATTCTGACCCAAAAGAGGTTTTTGCCTACGGAGATTTAGAACATTATGGTAAAAACGGACCGTTTAGAGGCGCTAATTGCCGGGACTGTTCTTTTAAAGATAAATGCGAATATCACTTTGACATTACTAAGAACAAAAGGTTGATGGATTTATACGTAGCCAATGAAAATTATGATGGTTACATTAGGGATAACTGTTTGTTTAGGGACGAAATTGACATTTATGATAAAATGTCTGCTCAAATAAAATATGCCAATAACGTTACCGTGAATTACTCGTTAACTACCTATTCCCCGTTTGAAGGATGGCGTATTGCTTTTAATGGAACCAAGGGGCGTATAGAAGCTTCATTGGATATACCGTATCATCAAAATACTGCTATATCGCAAGAGGCACTACACGCAAAAGAAATGGACCAAAATGCTATTGAAGAAGCAGAAACGGAAAGTATAATAGTACATAAATTGTGGAGCGATTTTGAAACGGTAAAAGTTCCTGTTGAAAAGGGAGGCCACGGTGGTGGTGACAAGCGCTTACACGATAAGATATTTAAAACTCCTACGGAAAAAGACCCCTATGATCGTTCTGCCGGTATCCGAGATGGTATCATGTCCGTGCTTATTGGTATTGGTGCAAGAAAAAGTATTGAAAGCGGTAAACCAATTTCAATTTCAGAACTAACAGCGTTAGAACCAAGCGTAAAGCGTTTAAAATAATTCAACCTTAGCAAGATGCAATCTATAAAAACAGCCCTTTGTTCATTTGGTATGAGTGGGTATGTTTTTCATGCTCCGCTATTAGCCGCCAATCCTAATTTTAAATTAGATACGGTTTGGGAACGCACTAAAAATGAAGCGGAAAAACAATATCCAGATATCTGTACCGTACGTACGTATGAGGAGCTTTTATCAGATGAACAGCTACAACTTGTGGTGGTGAACACCCCAAGTATTACGCATTTTGACTATACCAAAAAAGCGCTTGAAGTGGGTAAACATGTTGTAGTAGAAAAACCATTTACGGCAACCGTAAAGCAAGCAGAAACCTTAATAGCCTTAGCTAAAGAGAAAAACGTGCACCTTACAGTTTTTCATAATCGCAGATGGGATAGTGATTTTAAAACCGTAAAGAAAATTCTTGATGCTAACGTTTTAGGAGAAATAAAGGATGTAGAAATCCATTATGACCGTTACGAACCTGCTCTAAGTGCGAAAACACACAAAGAAGAACCTACTGCAGCCGTAGGAAGTATTTACGATTTAGGTTCTCATTTAATTGATCAAGCTTTACAGTTATTTGGAAAGCCAAAGGCAATATTTGCAGATGCCGATAGCTATAGAACCCATTCTAAAGTCATTGATTATTTTGATATAAAACTCTTTTACAATCATTTTAGAGTAGCGCTAAAGTCTAGCTATTTTGTTAAGGAACCCACGCCAGCTTATGTGCTTCATGGTACCAAGGGCTCATTTCTTAAAAGCAGGGCAGATGTACAAGAAGCAGCATTAAAAAAACTAGTTTCTCCGCTAGATAGTAATTGGGGGGCGGAACCTACCGATCAAAAAGGGGTATTGCACACCATAAATGAGGGCAATAGCATTAAAAAGGAAATCATTAGTGAGAAGGGTAATTATATGGATTTCTATAACCAACTCTATGACGCTATTGTTTCTAAAAAACCACTACCTGTGCGGGCAAAAGAAGCAAGGAATTGCATTGAAATAATTGAACGAGCTTACCAAAGTATGAACGAGAAACGCATCGTGTCTTTATGAAAAAGTATGTAACGTTTTTGGTCATTGTTTTTAACCTGCTAAGCTTTTCTGTTACGGCACAAACTATAGAACAATGGAGTCGTTTTGAGACGGGTTTTTCTTATGAACATTCGGGTAATCCTTTTACAGAAGTAACGTTATCGGCAACATTTATTCATAAAGATACGACCCTAACTGTTAAAGGGTTTTACGATGGTAACAATACCTATAAACTTCGTTTTATGCCGATATTGCCTGGAGATTGGCGTTATAAAACCAGTTCAAATACAAAAGCATTACATGGAAAGTCGGGTTCATTTAAATGCTTAGCGGCTACTGCTGCCATTGATGGGCCAGTTGAGGTAGCGGATACTTTTCATTTTAAATATAAAAACGGAGGTTATTATTTTCCATTTGGAACTACGCTCTACGCATGGAGCCATATGAAAGATTCGCTTAGAAATGTCACCCTAGAAAACCTTAAAAAGGCAGGGTTTAACAAAGTAAGAATGTGTGTGCTCCCCAAACGATATGGTAGCGCTGGGCATTTGCCAGAGTACTATCCGTTTAAACTCAAGAATAAGCATACGGACAAAGCGGGTAAAACGGTGTATAACTGGGATTTTTCGCAATTTAATCCAGTGTTCTTTCAGCAATTAGAAGAGCGTATTCTGGAATTAGATGCTTTGGGTATTCAAGCAGATTTAATTCTCTTTCATCCCTATGATGAAGGTATTTGGGGTTTTGACCAGATGCCAACAGCTGTTGATAAACGGTATTTGGAATATACTCTGGCCAGAATAGCATCCTTTAAAAACGTGTGGTGGTCATTGGCCAATGAGTGGGCGTATTTAGATAAAAAAAGTATTCAAGACTGGGATAATTTAATTAAAACCACCAAGGAGAACGATCCTTACAATCATCTCATTTCCATTCATGGACCAACCGCCGTATATTATGATTATACCATGCCAGAATTAACTCATGTAAGCATACAGGACGAAGCCCCTGTTTTAAATTCTGTGGGTACGGCTACTTTAAGGCGCGTTTATAAAAAACCAATAGTTCTAGATGAGGTTGGTTATGAAGGCAATTTACCATCTAGATGGGGGCAATTAAGTGGTGAAGCGTTAACCCATAGAATTTGGAATGGGGTTATTGCTGGCGGCTATGTTACGCACGGTGAAGTAATAGATTCTGGCGACCCAGATAACGTTGTATGGGCCAACGGTGGCGAACTAAAAGGTGAAAGTTGGAAAGCGGTAAAATTACTGAAGGAATTGATTGCGGATGATTTAGGTCCTTTACATATGGCAGATATAAGTCGGGATTTACAAACGGCAACAAATGGTAAGGGAGACTACCTCATTTATCTAGGAGAACAAGTAAGTGATGAATGGGCATTTTCGCTACCCAAAAAAAATGGCGAACTACAGAAATTAAAAGAAGGAATTACCTATGAGGCAACAATTATAGATGCCATTAATGCTACTAAAACGGTTGTTTCAGGGGATTTTGTTACCGTTTCTGCCGGTCGTTACCGAATGAAAGATGTTGAAGACAAAAAAATAAAGTTACCCAACAAACCATACCTAGCTATTAGGTTAAAACCAATTAAAGAAAGATGAAAGTAAAAATTGTTTTAGGTCTTTTACTATTCGGATTTATAAGCTATTCGCAACAGAACTCAGAAGTTTGGAAAGCAGATAATGAAGATGGTACTTACACCAATCCTATACTTCATTCTGATTTTTCTGACCCTGACGTGGTTCGGGTTGGTAAAGATTATTATATGACCGCCTCTTCATTTAATTGTGTTCCCGGTTTACCCATTTTACATTCAAACGATTTGGTTAATTGGCAATTGGTTAATTATGCATTAAAGGAGCAGGTACCCCTTGAGGTTTTTGATACGCCTCAGCATGGTAATGGAGTATGGGCGCCCTGTATTCGATATCATAAAGGAGAGTACTACATTTTTTATCCAGACCCAGATTTTGGTATTTATATGATTAAGACCAAAAATCCAGAAGGTGATTGGTCTAAACCACTACTTATAAAGCCTGGTAAAGGTTTAATTGACCCCACCCCATTGTGGGACGATGATGGCAAGGCTTATTTGGCCTACGCATTTGCTGGTAGTAGAGCACAGATAAAAAGCATGTTAATGGTTTGTTCTATGAAACCTGATGCTACCGCTGTTCTAAATGATGATGTAATGGTTTTTGATGGGCATGGGACCCATCCTACCATAGAAGGTCCTAAGTTTTATAAGCGCAATGGCTATTATTATTTGTTTGCTCCTGCTGGTGGCGTGGCTACTGGTTGGCAAGAGGTGCTAAGGTCTAAAAACGTATGGGGCCCATATGAATATAAAACGGTATTGGAACAAGGTAATACCAATATTAATGGTCCGCATCAAGGGGCTTGGGTAGATACGGTTACGGGAGAAGACTGGTTTATTCATTTTCAAGATAAAGGTGCCTATGGTCGTATAGTACATTTGCAACCATTGGTTTGGAAAAATGATTGGCCAATTATTGGCAAAGACCAAGGTAACACTATTGGCATACCGGTAAAAACACATCCAAAACCAAACGTGGGTAAAACATATCCCATAAAAACACCACCAGCTTCTGATGAGTTTAATACTACCACAACGGGTTTACAGTGGCAATGGCATGCCAATCCTAAATTAAAATGGGGGTTTCCTACACCCAATGGGTATTATAAACTCTTTTGCAAACCAAGGCCAGATAATGCGGAATCTTTATGGGATATCCCATATTTATTCTTACAAAAATGGCCAGCAGAAACGTTTACCGCAACAACCAAGGTAAGTTTTGAAGCCAAGGAGAATGGTGAGCAATTTGGTTTTTTAATAATGGGCAGAAAATATGCCTACCTTAACGTGTATCGTGAAAACGATAAATTATTTGCACGTCTTGCCACCTGTTCAAATGCGGAGCAAGGAGAAGCGGAAACATTAAGTAAACCGCTTGCTGTTAAATCAGGTGAATTGTTCTTAAAAATACAAGTTGAAAAGGAAGGTGTTTGCACTTTCTATTTAAGTGAAAACGGTAAACGGTTTAACCAAATAGGGGGTTCTTTTATGGCACAGGAAGGAAAGTGGATTGGTGCCAAAATTGGATACTTTGCCATGCGAGAGGGTGTAACCAATGATTCTGGGAGTTTAGCTATAGATTACATACGTTTTACCAATGAATAAAGAATTGAAAAGTATAATAGCACTCTTTTGCCTTTTAAGTTTATTTCAAGGATTAAAAGCACAACAGTTAGACCATTCTTGGGAGCATTTAGTATTAAAATCTTCAGATAATTGGTATGCCACGAAAGAAGCGCTAAAGGTTGCTAAAAATGTGCTGTTGTATCAAAATGAGAACGGGGGTTGGCCCAAGAATAAGCAAATACATCAGCCTTTGAGTCCTGAAAAAATAAATCAACTTAAAAAGGACAAAACTAAAAATAGGGGAACGACAATAGATAATGGTGCAACTTTTTTAGAAATGACATTTTTGGCCAAGATATATCAGCAGCAGGGATTGGTTGCACATAGAGAGGCATTTTTAAATGGATTAAACTATTTGTTAGATGCCCAATATGGTAATGGCGGTTGGCCACAGTTTTACCCTTTAAGGGAGGGCTACTATTCACACGTAACCTATAACGATGATGCAATGGGTAATGTGTTAAAACTGCTGTATCAGATTATGCAAGATAAGGCGCCTTTTTCTAGTTTAAAAGTAGCACCCTTAACAAAGGGGAAAGTGGCTTTGGCTTTTCAAAAAGGGATTAATTGCATCTTAAAAACCCAAGTAAAACAAAACGGCAAACTAACTGGTTGGTGTGCCCAACATGATGTGGCCACCTTACAACCGGCTAAAGCACGTGCCTATGAACTTCCTAGTTTAAGCGGCAAAGAATCGGCCCCTATAGCACTTTTACTTATGCAACTAGAAAACCCAAGTCCGCAAGTAGTTAAAGCCATTGAAGGGGTGGTTACTTGGTTTAAACAATCGCAATTAAAAGGTGTGGAAATCAAAAGAATTTATGGGGATAATGGCAAAGTGATAGAAAAACAAGTACTTACATCGGCTAATGCCAAACCATTGTGGGGTAGGTTTATGGATTTAGAAGACAATACCCCTTTTTTCTGTGATCGGGATGGCATTAAAAAGGCAAGCTTAAAAGAAATAGGAAAAGAAAGGCAGAATGGTTACCGTTGGTATACGGACCAACCTCAAGCAGTTTTAGACTTATATCCGAAATGGAGAGAAAAGCTTTTAAATAAAAGGGAGAATCCTACGGCAGACTTGTACAATATGGTGGTGGCCCAAGATGGAACGGGGCATTTTAGTAGTATACAAGAAGCTGTAAACAGCGCCAAGGCATTTCCTTACCAACGGGTCTTTATTCAAATTAAAAAAGGAATTTACCCAGAAAAGGTTTCCGTAAACGAGTGGAATCCTAAAATCAGTTTTTTGGGTGATGGTGTTGACCAAACCATAATTAGTTACGACGACCATTTTTCTAAAATAAATACAGGTAGAAACAGCACATTTAAAACACCTAGCTTGTTAATTGAAGGAGATGAGTTTATAGCCAAAAATTTAACCGTTGAAAACACGGCGGGTCCTGTTGGGCAAGCAATAGCATTATCGGTTAACGCAGATCAGGTAATTTTTCAAAATTGCAATTTAAAAGGAAATCAAGATACGGTGTATACTACGGGTAACAATAACAAGATATATTTTCAAAACTGCTTTATAGAGGGTACTACAGATTTTATTTTTGGTAATGCTACGGTATGGTTTCAAGATTGTACGCTTCACAGTAAATCAAACTCCTTTATCACGGCGGCCTCAACAAAAGAAGGAATCCCCTTTGGTTTTGTTTTCAAGTCTTGCAAGTTGACCGCGGCAGAAGGTGTTGATAAGGTTTTTTTGGGTAGGCCATGGCGTTCTCATGCTAAAACTGTCTTTATAGATTGTAGTATGGATGCTCATATTACGCCATCGGGTTGGGATAATTGGTCTAATAATGCTGCTGAGGAATTAACATTTTACGGAGAATATAATTCTTCGGGGGCTGGCGCCCATTTAACCAATCGGGTAGCTTGGTCGCATCAACTATCAGCAAAAGAAGTGCAAAATTACACCAAAGAAAGGGTTTTAGGTGGTGCCGAAACAAACGCTAAAAATAGATGGTATGAGTTGGATTAAGGCTTTATGGATTGTTCTATTCTTGTATTGCTTGCAAAGTTATGGGCAAGAAATAACAATTTATACTATTGGCGATTCTACAATGGCTGACAAGAAGAATCCAGACCAAAACCCAGAACATGGGTGGGCACAGGTATTATCTCAATTTTTTACTGCAGAAGTACAAATAGATAATAGAGCGGTAAACGGCCGTAGTACAAAAAGTTTTATTGCCGAAGGCAGGTGGGATAGTATTGTAACCAAATTACAGCCAAATGATTATGTCTTTATTCAATTTGGGCATAACGATCAAAAGTTTAAAGACCCAGACCGATTTACGAATCCTTACACGGCATATAGAACCAATTTAATCAGATTTGTAAAGGAAACTAGAGAGCGAGGCGCCCATCCAATTCTATTTACTTCTATAGTTAGGAGAAATTTTAATGAATTTGGTGTGTTGATAGATACCCATGGCGAATATCCACTAGTAGTTCGTATGGTGGCGAATGAGTTTAAGGTGCCATTAATCGACTTGCAAACACTAACCGAAGCTTGGGAAATAAGTTATGGGGTTGAAGCCTCTAAGCAATTACATCTACATTTTAAGCCGGGTGAGCACCCTTATTACCCTAATGGTAAAGAAGATAATACCCATTTATCAGCAAAGGGGGCTACAGAGATTGCCAAAATGGTAGTGGAAGCTATTGAACAGCAGCAAATCGATTTAAAAAAATATATAAAGAAGTGATATTTCTAGAAGCTAGCGTTTGTTTTTATCCTGCTTTGCTAATAAAAGAGGTAAAGATTACTCTATTTTGTATTGTCTTATTGTATTTTAATTTAGGCTTTGGCCAATCATATGATGGAGTTACTGGCGTTGCAGATAGTTCTTATACCAATGAGATAGCTTTTGAAAAAACACGGAAGACCCACCCAAATATTAAATTAGTTAAGCCTTTTAAGTTGGCTAACGTTACAGAGAAATTCAATATTATTTATGATACTATAGGTCATCGCAAATTAAAGTTGGATGTTTTTTCTCCTACTAAATTGAAAGCAGATAATGTAGCTATTATTATTTTTCATGGTGGTGGATGGCGTTCGGGTAACAAAACCCAACATCACCCTTTGGCCCAACAGTTGGCAAACAAGGGTTACGTCTGTTTTACGCCGGAATATAGACTCTCTACAGAAGCCTTGTTCCCGGCTGCCGTTTTAGATGCTAAAGCAGCCTTGCTGTGGGTACGGAACAACGCAGACAAATACCAAATTAATCCAGATAAAATTGCAGTACTCGGTTTCTCGGCCGGTGGCGAACTAGCAGCCTTTTTAGGCACTACCCAAAATATCCCTTTATTTGAAAGAAAAAATACAATAAGCAGTTGTACAACGGTAAATGCGGTTATTGATATTGATGGCACGCTAAGTTTTGTGCATAAAGAATCAGGAGAAGGTAATGATACCAACGGTACGTCTGCTGCAACGTATTGGTTTGGGTACACAAAAGCCGAAAAACCTTTTTTGTGGAAAATAGCATCACCGCTACAACATGCAGATAAAAATACACCACCCACCTTGTTTTTAAACAGCTTCGTTGCAAGAATGCATGCCGGAAGAGATGATTATATTAACAAGTTAAATGGTTTTGGCACCTACACGGAACTATATAGTTTTAACAATGCACCTCATGCTTTTTGCTTATTTGATCCTTGGTTTGATCAAACAGTGCAAAAGATTGACCAATTTTTACTAAAAGTATTTCGATAGAAAATTTAAAATTGCATATCCAATTACGCGTATTGCTGTAATATTGAAATTTAGAAAACAATTGAAATGAATTTATTTTCCTTACAAGATAAAGTTGTGGTTATAACCGGCGGTACTGGTGTTTTAGGTGGTAGTGCTGCTAATTATTTAGCACAGAATGGAGCCAAAATCGCCTTAATTGGTCGTAACCAAGAAAAATTAAATAGTGCGTGCAAAGAAATTGAAGCCAAAGATGGGGTTGCCCAAGGTTTTGTTGCCAATATACTGGATAAGAGCTCTGTTTTAAAAGCAAAGGACGAGGTCTTGGCTGCTTTTGGGCAAATAGACGTTTTATTAAATGTTGCAGGTGGCAATATGCCAGGAGCGACGATACCAGATGACAAAACGGTGTTTGACATGTCTTTGGAAGATTTTAATACGGTTACGGAACTAAACTTAACGGGAACCGTGGTACCCAGTATGGTTTTTGGAGAGGTAATGGCCAAACAAAAAAAAGGCAGTATTATAAATTATTCCTCAATGGCTTCGGATAGGGCAATTACCAGAGTGGTGGGTTATTCGGCATCCAAGGCGGGTATGGAAAACTTTACACAATGGATGGCAGTAGAATTAGCCAAGAAATTTGGAGATGGTTTACGGGTCAACGCCATTGCACCAGGTTTTTTTATTGGAAATCAGAATAGGCGTTTACTTACCAATGAAGATGGATCATATACACACCGCGGCAACACTATTATTACAAACACTCCAATGGGTAGATTTGGAGATGCAGATGAGCTTAATGGAGCCATTCACTATTTAGCCACAGATGCTTCCAAATTTGTAACAGGAATAGTTTTACCTATAGATGGAGGCTTTAGTGCCTTTAGTGGTGTTTAGAATTAATTTGACAAGGTAAAAACCGTTAATAATTGATGGTTTTTATCTTGCCATTTTTTAAAACTACGGTAACCCTACTTTCCAACACTTTAAGAGACTCAATAGGGTTTAGTTCGTCTAGGCTCCATTTTTCCCCAGATTTTTTCCATAGGAGTAGAGAAGCATAGATAGCATTTTCTTGTTTTGGGCTATAGTTGTCCATTGCGTTTATTACCTCGCTAAAATCTGCTTCTGGATGTAGGTCTTTGTTTCTTTTAACCTCTAACTTATCCCAGCCTAAAATGTTTATCATGGCAAGTTGGTATTTGCCATTATCAATAGTAACCACTTCATGACCACCAATTTTTTGCGTAGTCTTTTTTATGGGCTGGGTAAGTTCTGGCAGGGCGTAATGGCCAAAACGCATTTTTACGGGTACAGTGCTAAGTTGCTTGTCTATTCTAAGAACGCCATTGGGTAAGGGAATTTCTGACAACTCCATTTTTACCTCTGTATTGGTTTCTAATTGGGCCGTACGTTGGTAGGTTCCATTATGGTAGTTTTTAAATGTATATAACCGCCAAGGTTCCCATTCTTTTTCTGCATTTAAAAAAGTATAGTTCATAGAAATGCTACCATCATTACCATCTGCTTGCCAAGGAAATAAGGAGTGATAAGCTAGTTTGTTATAATTTTCACTAGAACGAAACTTTTGCCAATCGTCGGCTTTTTTTTCATGACACCAAGATCTCATTTCGGTGCCACCTATAGCAGGGTATTGCGTAATTAACAAATTAGTGCCCTCTTGAAATTTATTGTAAACAAAGGTGTCTTTTAAATTATTCCAAGGTTGTTTGTTTTCAGTTGCCGTCCAAAAAGGGTCGTCGTCAGGAACTAAAAGTCCAAAGAATAATTTTCCCATCCAATATACGCTCCCTCTTGCACTATAAATCTGTACAGCTGGTTCAAAATGGTCATAAAACCCCAAGGTTGGCACACGATTTTTTAAAAACGCTGGGTGCTGTAAAAATTGCAACAAGGTAGATGAGGAGATATACCGTAACCAACCATAATTTATAGTGTCGTCTTTTAAACTAGAGGCAAACGCAAATGGAGAAACAGAAGCAAAGCGGTAGCTAATACTGCGGCCCCACATCATCATTTGTCCATTTTCTGCAAACATATTTGGATAATGGTAAAGCATGTCTTGGTAGTTTGTCTTAAATTTCTGAGCCAATTCTGGATAATGCTTTTCTCCGTACCAATTGGCCCATGTTATGCCATACAATTGAAATGCCCACATACTGTAATAATCATACGCAGGGCTATCATTATACCAACCCTGCCCCCTGTAGTCCAAAAGGGAATCTTCTAAATATTCTACTAACAATTTTTTGTTTACCTCATATCCTTGGGTATCAAAGAAACTAAGAACAAAAATGTTGAAAAATTTCCAGTTGCTATCTACCGTAGGGCCATCTGCATAACTTAACATAGAGGCGGCCAATTTATCCTTGGATTCTTGTGGCAAAGGCTCCCATAGTACTTCTGGGGCTATAAACAAAGACATGGCCATTGCACCATATTCTACTAAATTTTGGCTTGGACCACCATTTTGCTTTCTAGGTTTAATATATGCCGTACTGTTGGGATTAATAAGTTGTTCCAATTGATGCCTATAATATTTTGCAACTGGAATAGAATTGATCATCAAATCTGGGTTTTTGCGTAGTAACGGCGATGCAATAAATAGCGTTCTGCTAATTCCTTCTAATTTTTCCGTAGGTAATTGACTATCTTTCTGTGGATAGCTTTTGCCAGGTAATTTTGGGAATTTCATTGGGTCATCCAAGTTATTGATATAACTAAAAGCCCCTTCTAATAAATAAAGTGCAGCATCTTCCCAATGTTTTTTGGTCATTCCCGTAAGCGGGCTTACCGTATTGTCTGGATTCTTAATGCTAAACAAAGGCATCTCGTTTTTAGATATTTCTTGAGCAATTCCATTGTTCGTTAGGCTTAACAAAAGACAAAGAAAGAGTAGTGGATATGTACGGGTTTTATCCATAATTTGCTGCTTTATAAGTTAATTCTACTTTATTCTTGTAGGTTTTCTAGATATTGAAAATAGGCACTTGCTGCTAGTAAAAATGCACCCGTGCCAAAATCAGACGTGCTATTTTTATCTACTACCTGTCCAGGTATGGCCCTTTCGCCAATAGGTTGTACATAACCTACTGCGCCATTTTCTTGCAGTGCCGTTTCAGTTAGGTATTTCCAAGCTTTTTCAGCAATTGGCGTATACTTCTCTTTATTTAAAACACCGTTGGTTATGCCCCAAAAGTAGGCATAGGTAAAGAAAGCGGTACCACTAGTTTCTGGTCCTGGAGCATGTTCTGGGTCTAATATGCTACGGGTCCAATAACCTTCTGATTGCTGTGCGTTAGCCAAGGATGCTGCCATTTTTTTGAACTTTTCGACTATGGTTTCCCTAAACTCAGATTCTTCTGGTAAATCCTGTAATATTTTAGCATAACCTGCAAAAACCCATCCATCTCCACGTGCCCAAAAGTCTTTTTCTTCGTTTAAACTCATATGTTTTGGATATACGTATTTGGCATCTCTAAAGTATAGACCTGTTTCTTTATCTAACATAATGCTATCTGCATATTGTAGATATGTTTCTAATTTCTTTAGGTACGTAGGGTTCTTGGTTATTTTATAAAGTTTTGTCATTACGGGCATTACCATATAAAGTCCATCTGCCCACCACCAATAATCGTTATTTGGGGTGCTCATTTGGTATTCCATTACTTCTTTGGCTCTAGCAATACGTTCTGGATGTTGTTTGCCTTCTAATGTGTATAGGTCTGCATACGTTTGGAAAGCAATTTGCCAATCGCCAAATAAAACGTAATCATCAGTTTCGCCGTAATCATATTTCCATTTTGATTTGTCTGTACCCTTGGCACCTTTCCACTCATTGTGCTGGGCCCATTTTTTTGAATATTCTAAAAATGCTGGGTTTTTGGTAATCTTGTAAGCTTCTATGTTTCCTGTATGATACGCAGCCGGATGCCAAAATGCATTTGCAGGTTCTGGATGCGTGTTTTGCCAATGGGTATTTACCTTGTCAATTATAGCCAAAACATTTTCTTTCTCAGCGTTAAATTGCTCCTTGGAAGAATGTGCTACATCTTTGTTGTTTTGCTTACAATTGATGAATAAACACATTATGATGGTACAAGTGGTCAAGGTATTTATAAGTCTGTTCATTGTTAAGGATTTAAACTAAGGGTAAAGCTATAGGAATACGTGTCGTCTAAAAGGCGATAGTTATCTAGCGGTAGTTGCCCCCAGCTGTTAGTGCCACCCACACCACGTTGTTTTAAATCTACATGCAAGTACACCTTATCTTCAAAATTTAAATCGCTTGGGTGCATTTGATTTTTGGTCTCTCCAGGGTCTAGTGCTTCCGTGGCTATATTTAGTGCACTAAAACCTAATGGTTGGTGCCCTAAAACGGCTAGGCCGTTACCTGCGTCGGTCAAGGTTAACCACCTTACATCTGTTTTGTAACCTGTTTCTTGCGGCCTAACATATTCTGTCCAGAATTGGTCTTTTACAGAGCTTGAATAATTTCCTAGAAAGGCGGCCGTATTTCTATCGTGATAATTTTCGAACGGGCCACGGCCATAGTATTTTAGGTTTTGATACGCTTTGTCTAAAACCATGCGCATGCCAAAACGCGGTAATTCATCTTCAATTTTAGATAGGCCAGAAACAGAAGCATTAATATTAATGTCACCACTATGTAAAAGTTGGTAGCTGAGTTTATAAGGCACGTTGGTATTACCAAGGCGGTATGTAAAATCTATGGTTAGGCCTTCCTTAGAAAGTTTACCAATTTGAGTGTCTACTAATTCTAAATTCTGATGTGCATTTTTCCAGAAGGCCGATTTTTTAGGCATATGGTTGCCAAAATCGTTATCTACAGGAGCTCTCCAGAAATACGGTTCTGGATATGTTACAAAAATAGACTTCCCCACTTTGGTATTATACTGGGTTAATTTTCCCGTGTTTAGGTCTAATATGCCTTCTATAGCATCGGTTTGAAAGGTTAACACGTTGTTCTTTTTCTTAAATTTTAAGCCTTTTGTTGCAGTAGCATTGCTCTCTAGTGAGAAGTAGTCTTTAGTACCTAGTTTAAATTGTTCCTTAGCTAAAATAGTTTTTGCAGGTACCAAGGCTGTAGCATGTTTGGTTTTAGCATAAACATTTAATAAAACTTCTCCATTTAAATTTGTTGGGAACGTTAGTTCAAGTTTTGCTTGTTCACCAGGCTTTGCTTCTAAAGATTGGGTAGCTTTTTCTATGACTTCTCCATTGTTTAGGAACTCCCATTCCAAAACAAAATCACTTAGGTTATGGAAATTATAATGGTTGGTAACGCTTAAAACAGTATTCTCTAAGGTAAAATTGATAAACTGATGTACTTTTTTTACTTCTTCTAACGAAGGGTGTGGAACCCGGTCCGCAGAAACCAGCCCATTGGCATTAAAGTTCTCATCGTTTTGTAGGTTTTCACCACCTAAATCACCACCGTACGCCCAAAATTCCTTGCCGTTTGCATTAGTAGCGCGTAAACCTTGATCTACCCAATCCCAAATAAAACCGCCTTGCATGTGCGGGCTACTATTAATAATGTCCCAGTATTCCTTAAAATTACCACTACTATTGCCCATAGCATGGCTATATTCGCACATAATAAAAGGTCTGGTAACATCTGTACGGGCGGCATACCTTTTCATGTATTCAAAATTTGGATACATAGGCGCAACAATATCCGTATTTCTATTTTGTTTTGCTTGTTCAAATTGAACAGGTCTTGAAGGGTCTTTTTCTTTTAACCAATCATAAGCATCGTAAAAAACAGGGCCATTACCACACTCATTACCTAAAGACCATATAATAATTGAAGAATGATTTTTGTTGTATTCGAACATGCGTTTTATACGATCTAGATGTGCAGGTGCCCATTCTTTTAAATAGGCAGGGTGTTCTCCTTTGTCAAATTTGGCTTGTGATTCGGCACCCATTGCATGGGTTTCTATGTTTGCTTCATCTACGATATAAAAACCATATTCGTCTGCCAAATCATAAATGTATTGACCGTGCGGATAATGGCTCATTCTAATGGCATTTATATTATGCCTGGCCATTACTTCCAAATCTTTTTTAGTAATTTCCAAATCAGGTACGTGCCCCTTATCTGGGTGATGCTCATGTAGGTTAACCCCTTTAACCGTCACAACTTTGCCATTGACCAAAAGTTGGGCATTTTTAATTTCCACCTTTCTAAAACCTATTTTTTTGCTCACAACCGCGGTAATATTCCCTTTTTTATCGGCTAGAGAAATTACATATTCATATAAATTAGGTTGTTCGGCGCTCCAGAGCGCTACATTATTTATTGTTTGATTAAATTGCAGTGTGCCGCCACCTTTTTCTACTGTTTTTGTTTCGGTGTATACGGTATTACCTTTTAAATCATTTAGGGTGATGGTTACCGATTGGTTTTTTGCTTTTCCACCTTGGAATTCTTTTATATTAACCCTTGCACTAAACAAGCCATTTTTATAATCGGACGAAAGGTCTCCCTTGGCCCAAAAATCCCAAATGGTTGTTTTGGGCATTGCTTGTAGGTATACCTCTCTTTCAATACCGCTAAGACGCCAAAAGTCTTGGTCTTCTAGATATTTACCATCGTGCCAACGAAAAACTTGTACCGCTAAAAGGTTTTTACCTTCTTGTAAATATTGGGTTATGTTAAATTCTGCTGGTGTCTTGGAAACTTTTGTCATACCCACTTCTTGTCCGTTCACATATATTTTCGCATAGCCAGAAATGGAGCCAAAATGAAGTATAATTTCTTTCTCTGACCAACTTTGGTCTAGGGTGAAAAAAGTTCTATAGGAACCTACGGGATTATAGTCACCATCTATGTAAGGTGGGTTTTTAGGAAAAGGATAGGTTATGTTGGTATAGATAGGAATATCAAACCCCTCTAGTTCCCAATTAGAGGGTACCTTTATTTTATCCCAAGAGCTCGTATTTAAGTTTGTTTCAAAGAAATTTTCTGGTCTTTCATCGGGGTGTTTTACCAAATTGAAATCCCATTCACCATTTAAACTTTTGATAAGAGTAGATTTGTTGGCATCTTTGGTTTTGGCATTTTCCACACTGCCAAAAAGGGTAAACGCACTACGACCTTCAATCTTGTTACTATCCAGAATAGTTGGATCTTCCCACTCGTTTTGTTGCGCCATTAAAGAGGCGGTAGTACACAGAATGCATACCAGAAATTTAAAAATGTGCTTGCTCATTTTGTGTTTAGTTATAGTTTTCAATTGTGTTTAATCGGTTTTATACCTTCTAAGGTGGGTTTGGTCTTTTTTATGCTACCGTCTGTATTAAATTCTAGCTTGTCTATACATACTTCTCTATGAAAACCGGCTGGGCTTCCCATTTTAATGCCTTTGGGTCTATTAAATCGGTGATAAATTATATACCAATCATCCGTGCCAGGCACATTGATTACGGAGTTATGACCTGTACCATAAATTTCTATTTCAGTGTCTTTTTCTATGACCAAATTATTTTCTGGAATCTCTAGAGGCCCCATAGGTGTTTTGGCGGTTGCATATCTAACTCTGTAATTAGGGCTTCTGGTATCATCCTCAGACCACATAAAGTAATAAAGGCCATTTCTATAGAAAACTTCTGTGCCCTCTCTAAATGTTCCATCTTTTGGTGTAAGGTCTGTTAGGGTTTCCTTTTTTAAGGTAACCATATCCGCATTTAATTCTGCGGCAGCCATAAACCCATTGCCATAATAAAAATAGGGCTTTCCGCTTACCGGGTCTATAAATACATCTGGGTCTATTACCTGCCCGCCTTTTGCCTCTTTTGTTTTGTAGTCTACAAAAACATGACCTAAATCTGTAAACGGTCCGCTGGGTGCATCTGCCACGGCAACGCCAATATTTTGGGCAGCAGTGTAATAGTAATAATACTTGTAGCCATTGTCCGTCATTTTTTCAGCAATACAAGGGGCCCAAGCATTTCTATTGGCCCAGGATACATCTTTATTAAGGTCTAATATGGTTCCTTCATCTTGCCAATTAACTAAATCCGTAGAAGAAAAGGTTTTAAAGTAGGTGCCAGACCAACCATCAAAACCGTCACTCGTTGGGTATAAATAGAACTTGTTGTCTGAGTTGGAATAAATAATCTCTGGATCGGCATAAAAACCTTCTAATACAGGATTATTGTCTATGGAAGATACAATTGAATAGGTTTCTTTGCTGCCATCTGGTAAAATAAGGTTTGCTGTTGCCTTGCCTTGTTGCATGGTAATGGGCTTCTCTAAAGCTACGCCAGGAAACAATATAAGCTCTAGTTCATTATCATTTAAGTTACCATTAGGTTTTAGTGGTAGGTAAAGTTGTTGTGTGCTACCGTTGGAGTATACGTTATTTTTTTTAATGCTTTCTGTAGAAGCGTCTAAAACAAGTGGTAAATCTTTAGATGGAAATGCTTTTAGTAATCGTTTGGCTTCATTTTCCGTAATTGTGATTATAGTACCGTGTCTTGGATGAAAATTCATGGAGACTTTATCTGCTCCTAGTGCTTTAAAATCTTGTAAGTCTTCACTAGCAGCAAATTGATACCTGCCATCCATGTACATATCGTACATTAAAATATAGGTGTCAGCGTTTAATAGTTTAAATACCCCAGACCCTTCCACGGCTTTATCGGTTTGGTCTTTATAGTCTGGCAATGGTTTATAACCTTCTGTTAATTGATCAGAAATGGCAACTTTAATACCCTTATCTGCCGCACCTTCTGTTTTATAAAAAAGGTGGTATTTTCCGTCTTTATAGATAATATCACCATCTATACAAGATTTTTTATCTGGACTATAATAAAGCTGTTTTGGTTCTGTTTCTAAATCAGAAAAATCTGCATTGGCATAGGCGTAATAAATTTTATCATAACTGCCTGGCTCTAGCATAGAAAAGTAGACCATCAACTTATCCTCTTTTTGATCGTAAAACGTCTGAGGTGCCCAAGCGCGAGTAATCTTAGAAAATGCAGGAAATTTTTTAGGTAAATCTATAACATGGCTCTCCCAAGAAATTAAGTCATTGGAGCGCATTAAGATGATTTTTGTATTACTCCATCCATTGTTGGTATATAGGTCTGTGACGGTCATATAGAAATAGCCATCTTCTCCTCTTAAAATATGTGGGTCTCGCACGCCACCCGTATCACTAATAGCTTTTGAGGCTATAATAGGTTCGTTATCATTTAAGGCATAATAATTAAAACCATCTCTACTAACTGCATATCTTATTGCTTCTTCGCCATCTCCATTACCTGTAAAATAGGTGAACAGATAAGCCGTGTGCGGTTTATTTTTGAGGTTGCTCTGGCAAGAAAATAGTAACCCCAATAGAAGGGCTATAGAAAATGCACGTTTTGTAGACATCTAGATTATATTTTAATTGAAATTACTGTTAATTTTATAAATGTAAAAATAACACGTAAAATTAAAATAAAAAATTGCCTTTATTTATATTTAATACGAACAAAAATTAGAAAGCAGTGTGCAAGTTTCAATAAAATTGTGCTGAAAAACCAGGGGGAACGAGAGAAGAAGTTGGGTTGAAACTCTTTAAGGTTAGTTGATAAAGAGAAATAAAAACATACCAATTAGAATGGCAGATGGATTGAACGTATTTGCAAAGTATAATTAAGTCATTATTTATTAAAAGGATACATTTGTACCTAAGTATAGACCTGTGCTAAAGCGTTAAGCCAACTTCCCTTTTGGCATAGAAAAAGTCATTATGGTACCTGAGCCAACTTTACTCTTGATGTCTAATTCACCTCCATTTTGTTTTAGGTAATAGAAACAAGTTCTAATACCAAAGCCGCTACCTTTTTCATCTTCCGTTCCATTGGTGGTATGCCAATTATTACCATCTAATATTTTGCTTATTTCGGCATCGGCTATACCTAAGCCGGTATCTTTTATAGCAGTATAGACTTTACCGTTTTTGGCATAGGTATTTATATAGATTGCACCATTAGCCGGAGTAAATTTAATGGCATTGTGTAATAAGTTTCTAAAAATGAACTCATAACTATTTTTGTCTGCAAATATGGTTTGGTTGGTAGCTTCTTTATAAATTGATATTTTTTTTGCTTCCGCTTGTTCAGTAAGTAAATCAACTATTGGAAGAATTGTATTATCTGTACTAAAATTGGTTTTCTGTAAGTGCTCATCTTCCGTCTGTCTTTTGGACCAATCTAGCAAGCCATCTAAGAAATCTGTTAGATTATCCAATTTGCTAGAAACTTGACCAAAATATTCTTGGGCGGTTTCCATATCCATATCACCATTTACAAATAAATCCACCAAGGTTTTTAAATTATTTAGTGGGGAGCGTACGTCATGGGATATCAACGCAAATAACTTTTTGTTTAAGGCGTCTAATTTTGCAAGTTCCTTATTTTGTTTACGATATTTCATTGCAAAATGGTCCATGCTATATGCAATAGGTATGGTTATGCATAAGGTAATAACTGCGGTAGCAAGTATACCGTTTAAGAAAACGCTCCAATCTACTAGTAAATCTGCAATGGCAAATCCGCAAACAGCTGCTACTACAGCTATAGCTGTAATAAAATAGGGTCGGTGTAATTTTATTTTTTTAGGTATCATAATTTGGGACTTTTTATGATTTAGTCAAATTAATATATCGACACTTTTTTGTAGGTTATGGTACAAATGTAGTTTAGTAATGTAGGAATAGGATTACTTTTTAGTTTAAGCGAAAGCAGTTTCAGATGAAATTCAATTTACTGTAGATTAACGGAAAGCTATTTTGTAGGAATTGCATGCGAAATACCTTTTCCGAACAATGATTTGAGGTGTAATGCCTTAGTGTCTAAATAAAAAAAGACCGCCAATCGGCGGTCTCTTAAGCAATCTTTTTAGATTTTATTAAGTAGATCTTTTATCACTTATATATGTTTGATATTCTTCTGCCAAATCTGTCAACTCTTTATCTGGCAATACTTTGCCAGCTAGTTGAAAAAAACTGTGCTCTTCGTCCGCCAAATGATGGGTTACTTTTTCTTGTAAATCTTTAGCGTATTTTAGCCATGCAGAAGAGCTATAGTCCGTATTCTCTAGTTTTTCTACTAATTCATCTATCTCATGATGTTCCGCAACACCGTGCCTAGCATGATCTTGGGTTTTATCTACCTTCATCAATGGTATATAAAAATGTCTTTCCTCACCATCCGCATGTATGGCTAACTCTTTTTTTAGCGTGTTAAAGGCATCTCTTCTGGTTTTGCTATCGCCAGAGGTATCTACCAAAACATCTAAGAGTTTACGCTGTACATCGTGATCTTTACGTATTGCTTCAAATATTTTCATACTTAATATATTAAAATGCCTCTTTATCTGTGGTATCTGTATGGTTGGCGTTCTTTATGGCATCAGGTGATTTATCAAAATTGCTGCCATCTGCCTCAAAGAATTTTCCAATGTCATATCTATTAGCAACTACTTTAGCAGTTGTATCGTGTATTACAATTGGTTTTTGCAGTGCCTTACTGTTATTCTGAATTATTTTGAGCCAGTCGTTTTCATCAGAACTTTCAAAATCTTTCATCTCCTCAGTCAATACGTTGGTGCTGAATATTTCAGAGAACTTAAGTCCCAGCATTTCCGATATTTCTGCCCAAACAGTGTTAGCTATTTTTTCTTCATCTATATTAATGGCTCTTATAGCCATGTCCGTGCTTTTTGCATAGGCTAACAATTTTTTGCCAATATCCGATTGTTCAGAGTATATATATACCAATTGATTCTTGTCTGTTGCTAAAACGCCCATATCTTTCTTCATTCTTGTACCCTTATCTTTAAATTTAAGTGGTGATTTATAATCTCAAAGGTGCTCAAAAATTAAAAATATTTTTACCCTAAAAACTTTAATGTTGAACGCAATTAGATAATTAAAAAGTTGGTGTTTAGATTGCTAGTCACTTAAAGAGTTACATCTTACCGTAAATGGGTTAATTAAATTTTATTGGTGACCCTTACTTTGTAATGTCGATAATTAAGACACGAAAATATATTGTGGTGGTAGGGAAGAAGGTTGTCTTAGGACGACCTTTTTCTTTTTTAAATGCTTTAACAATGAAAGATTTAACTGCATATGTAGCCAAATTTTATAAAGCTCCTGAAGAGCTTTTAGAAACGTATAATTTGGTGTACACCACTCCCGAAATTCTAACCATAACCCGCAAACAATTAAAAAACACCACGGTCTATTTAAAAGGCGATACCCCTTATAAAGAGAAAAAAACACTTGAAAGAATTAAAAAACTGGTACTGCCTCCGGCATGGAGGCAGGTAAAAATAGCAGAATTTGAAAATGCGCATTTACAGGCCACTGGCAGAGATGCTAAAAAAAGGAAACAATACAGGTACCATCCTAAATGGCTTAAACTAAGAAAGCAGACCAAATTTTATAAAATGTTGGCATTTGCGGAAAAGCTTCCCCAGATAAGAAAGCAAAGCCAAGAAGATTTGGAAAGAAACAATTGGAGCAAAGATAAAGTTTTGGCGTTGGTTATAAGGCTATTAGAAGAAAGTCATATACGGGTAGGAAATGCCTATTATGCTAAGCAAAATAAGACTTACGGTTTATCTACCTTAAGAAATAGGCATGTTTCAATAGTAAAGGATAAAATCAAATTTAATTTTATTGGTAAAAGGGGCAAAGAACATAATGTAACCATTAGAAATAAGAAGTTAGCTAAATTGGTGAACCAATGCGAAGAAATTCCTGGTTGGGAATTGTTTCAATATTTTGATGAAAATGGTGAGAAACAAAAAATAGACAGCGGAATGGTCAACGCTTATATTCAAAAAATAAGTGGGGAAATTTTTTCTGCAAAAGATTTTAGAACATGGGCAGCTAGTTTAATTGTTTTTGATTATTTAAAACAAACGCCAACGGTAGAAAGTAAAAAGAAGAAAGAAGATAATTGGGTACAAGCAGTCGCCGTTGCGGCTAAAGAATTAAACAATACTAAAAATGTGTGTAAGAACTATTACGTGCACCCCCTTATAAACGAAGTGTATTTGAATGATGCGATTCTTCCATATTTTAAGATGGCAGATGCGTACCAAGAACCTACAGATAATGGGCTGCAGCCAAATGAAAAGGCGTTGCGGGCACTTTTAAAGAAATATAGGCCCCAAGAATTACTTAATAAATACCGTTGAACAATTATTCAATATGGTTTAACTAATATTTGTGCTAAATGCATAGTATATAGTCGCCAGTTCATTTGAAATTTTATCTTTGCAACCGCTATAAAAAAATCAGATCATTAAAATACTGTAAACCTTCAATCAAATACAACCGACCGTCATTGCACTAACCATAAAATGATTGAGGATGAAAAAATTGGTTCTTAAAGAAACCAAACAGTTATTTAAATTGACCCAGTTAATTAACCAAGGCGTTTTGGAATTAGACGATCTTGCAGCCTTAATTCCTGGGATATTACACATTAATTCCGTTCATGATCTTAGTTTGGAATACATTTCTAAACAAGGTCAAGACTTGATTCGTTACTCCATGGAAGAGTTGTTGGAATTGGGAACAACGGTTTATGAGCGTCATCAAAGTGATTTTACCTTAAATGTAACTTACCCTAATTTAGCAGAAAAAATAAGCGATAAGGATACAGATAAGATAATTCCCTTTATTCAAGATTGGAAGCACTCAGAAGACGACAAACCTTTTCATTTATTTACATCTACCAGAATATTGAATGATGATCAATTGATTTCGGTTTCGATATTTCCACAAAATGTTGAAAGTTTTTCAGATAAGATAGATAGTCTATTTGGTGTTGATCCACTGTTTGAGGCATATTTTGAACGTTTTAATAGGCTCACTAAAAGAGAAAAACAGGTGTTTTTTCTATTGGGGAAGGAATTATCTAGAAAGGAAATAGCAGAGCTACTTTTTATTTCAGATAAAACGGTTAAAAATCATGCGGAAAGGGTATTCCAAAAACTGGGAACCAAGAAACGCACTGATTTGTACAAGTTGGCACAAGTTTTCTACAGTTTAAAATAGGCCAAATAGCCTATAGCTTTCTTATTCCATCTAAATTAGTTTTGCTTATTCGTAGCAGTAAGGATATTCTTCCTTACTGTAAATACTAATAGTTGTATTTTTGACGTTTTTATTACAGTTCTGTTAAACAGAACAACATTTATACTTAAACCATTTAGGCGAGGGTTGGTAAATAGTATTTAGAAAGTCTTGGGGGAGACCAACTTTATTCTATTACCTTCCTTCCCGGGATGGTATTTTTTGGATTACTCCATTTAATTTTTCCTAAATCTGTATTAGTTATTGGTTAGCCCAAAGATTTGAAGTTTTAAGCTTAGAATTCTTCATTTTGAGCATGTTCTATTTCTCTTTCTACTTTTCTTGTATTTTGCTAATTTACTTTTAAATCTATTAAGAGTAAGCGGATATAAGGATATTAAATTTTGGTTAGGTATTTTTAATACTAAGCTTTTTACTAGCTAGTTTTTATAAAAAGAAAAGGGTATGGAAGCCATACCCTTTTCAATACAGTGATAGTTTGTGATTAGGAGCTTATATTAAGCATTCACAATACAAATATAGAAAAAAATCTATATTTGTATTTGCAGAATTTCCTTTTTTTAGTTTTCTATAAATTTAAAAAGCATGAAAATTGCCAGTTAAATAGTATATTTAGACTATCTCAATCTTATTTAAACTACGTTATGATTAAAACTATTGATCGTTTAATGCAATTTATTGAACATGCGGGATTAAGTGCGCGCCAGTTCGATTTAAGCATTGGCGCAAGTAATGGTTATACGCTTCGCATGAGAAAAAATCATGCTTCTATTGGTAGTGATGTTATCGAAAACATTGTAAAAACCTATCCTCAACTTAATTTAATATGGTTAATAACCGGTGAAGGCGAAATGCTTAATCCTGGAATCGAAGCTGTTCGGGGCAATAGATTGCCAAGGGAAAAAGAGCTTGAAATTGAGCGAATTGTAACCGCTAAAATAAAAGAACGGCAAGAAAAGGAACTTAAGGAGTTATTGAAAGAAGTGAACAAGGAAATTAAGAAACGAAACGATAAGGAGTAGTTTATTTTCTCAATTCCTTTTCTAATTTTTCCTTAAGTGCAATAAGTTCCTCATTATTCAATTTTTTCTTATTGTTTACTAATTTTTTATGGTCTTCAATGTTTTGTTGCTTTTTAGAAAACCTATTTTCTACCATATGCTCAATCGCATTATATTGACTCTGTAAAAATTGCTTAATTTTTTCTTGGTCATCCGCTACTTTTGCCAAAAGTAGTAGCACTATTAAAAGTGTTAACAAGAATGGTCCAGATTGGTATAGTTCAATTTCATCAATGGAATCAGATTCAACAAAAAGCAAATTATATATTTGATTTCCTAGTAGTAGAATGGGTGAAAGTATGGCGTAGCGCCACCAACGTTTCTCTGTAAAAAACCACACGGAAAAAATAATTAGTAGGTTAAATTTAAAAACTATCGTATTTAAAAATATACTAACATCTATATAGCCAAAATCTGGGATAGTGAAAAGAATTAAATCAAGTTGACTCAAATTTTTTGGGACCAAAAGGGTTAATAAGTTAAAAATAGGTTGAGCTATAAGAATTAGATTAGAATAATTTTTGCTGTTTAGTGCCAATATTCCATCTTTAGAAAAATATATGATTGCGAGGAATACGCCGGTAAACTTGATGAATATATAACTAGGTTTACTTAGAATAGAAAGCAATGCAATTTCAGAAATCAGTATCCAAATTAGAATAGTTTTTATCCCTAGATGAATCTTTCCGTTACAATTAAAAAGCCAAATTATAAGAGAGATGATAATTTGAAATCGTATCAAGCTAAGATACATCCAAGCGTTAAAAAATTCAAAATCACCAAAAAGAGAAATCCAGAAGGGGTTTATATTGGACTCATGAAATATTTGTGTGCTATAAACATGTAAATAGGGTAAAAAAGGCAATAAGAATATTGCCACGGCTTTTAGTCCATCTCTAAATACGGGGTTTTTAGGCATTGGTTAAAAATAGAAAATATCTTCAAACCTTGTAAAATATTAACCAATGCCACGGTTTAGCATTTATCTATAGTTCCCATAGGGTTTTAAAGTTTTGATGTTTCCTTCAAGATCGTGTTGTATGGGCGCCATTTTCACGGACCTAAGATGTGTAACCCCCTTGGATAAGCTAGAGTCATGATAGAATAGGTACCACTGACCGTCCACCTGGCAAATGGAATGGTGGCTCGTCCAACCCACCACGGGTTCCAGTATACGTCCTGCGTAGGTAAACGGCCCGTAAGGGCTGTCCCCAATGGCATAGCAAATGTAATGGGTGTCCCCGGTACTGTAAGAGAAGTAGTATCGTCCGTTATGCTTGTGTAGCCACGCCGCCTCAAAAAAGCGTCTTTGGTTGTCCCCGGCCAAAAGGCGTTTACCGTTTTGGTCCAGGATCTCTACGGGCCTTGGTTTTTCGTCGAACTCCAACAGGTCTTCCCGCATTTTGGCCACGAAGGGCAGAAGCGCCGGTTCATGGTCTTGCGGCAAATGCGCCGTAGGGCTTTCCGGGCTGGAGGCATCAAAGGAGCCATTTCTCCATCGTTGTAATTGCCCGCCCCAGAGCCCGCCAAAATACATGTAGTGTGTGCCGTCTGTATCCTCAAAAACGGCCGGATCAATACTAAAACTATCCTTTATGGCCTCTGGCCTAGGGGTAAAAGGCCCCGTAGGCGAATCGGAGAGGGCCACCCCTATCCTAAAGATGCCCTGATGGTCCTTTGCGGGAAAAAACAGATAGTAGGTTCCGTTTTTATGTGCGGCGTCCGGGGCCCACATCTGCTGTTTGGCCCAAGGCACGTCGTCCACGTGCAGTGCCACGCCATGGTCCTTTGCCGGTGCCCCCACATGGTCCATGGACAGAACGTGGTAGTCCTCCATGGCAAAATGGCTTCCCAAATCGTCAAAGGCCTCGCCGGCATCGATGTCGTGGGATGGGTAAACGTATATCTTGCCCTCAAATACATGTGCGGAAGGGTCCGCGGTGTAGATGTGGGTCACCAAGGGCTTTGAAATGGCCTTTTGGTCCAGTATGTCAAAATCGATGTGTGCTGTGCTTTCTTCGGGCATGGTGTATGTTTTAGTTTTTTCGTCTTGTTTTTAAATCGTTCTCTATGGTGTTCTCCATGTCCTTGTTGATCACATAGAAGAAGAGTAGCCCTATTCCCAGAAGGAAGGGTATGGCGGGGTATAGGCTCACCAATAGTTTTATCCCGTCCAACGCGGACCGGGGCTGTTGCGCTGCCGGGTTTCCCGCTACTTTTGCCAGATAGCCGTAAACCCCCAGGATATAGGTGACCAGTGCGCCCCCTATGGAGAGCCCTAGCTTAAGGCCTATCATCATGGCGGAGAAGATAATTGCCGTTGCCCTACGGTCGTTCCTCCACTCGGAATAATCGGCTACATCGGCGATCATGGCCCATAACAGTGGAATGGTCACCCCGTAGGAGAACCCATGCAGTACCTGTGCCAGGAACATATAGGCCACGTCCTTGGGGCCAAAGAAATAGAAAACGATTATGAAGAGGGTGGATACGAACAGGGCCAGGGCGAAGACGTCCCTTTTTCCATAGCGGTCCGCCAGTTTTTTGGAGAACCCGATGCCCACGATCATGAAGATGATGCCCCCTGCGTTGAAGAGCCCAAAGCCCGCGGCCGCGGCATTGTCCCCAAAGAAGTCCATGCCCACTGCGGTAAGCGCGTCCAGTATGGGGGCAAGGAACCCCGCAAGTTGTGGTTGGTCCACAAAGTTCTCGAAATAATAGACATAGGACCCACCCTTCATGGCCAAGGTAACGAATACCAATGTGGTGAGCAGCAACATGATCACCCATGGCCGGTTCTTGCTCAAATCCTTGATGTCCTGTAAGAAGCTAGATCTTTGTTCCGGTTTTGGAACGATGCGCTCCTTTGTGGTAACAAAGGTTATCAGTAGCATAAGGGTGCCGATGATGGCCAGATAGGTCATTACCGTTTCAATACCGGCGGCCTTGTCTCCCCCGCCCGCGGCCTGTATGATGGGCAGCATGAACACCTGTACGAAGAACTGGGCGAACATTACGGCCACGAACCGATAGGCGGAGATACTGTTGCGCTCCTGCATGCTACCGGTAATTACCCCGCTAAGCGCGGCATAGGGCAGGTTGTTGGCGGCATATAGCAACAAAAGAAGGGTATAGGTCACACTGGCATAGATGAGCTTGCCCTTATAGGAAAAATCCGGGGTGGTAAAGGCCAAAAGGGCCACCACGCCCAAGGGCACTGCGGTAAAGAGTATCCATGGACGGAACTTGCCCCATTTGCTATGGGTGCGGTCCGCCAGGGCGCCAATCAAGGGGTTAAAGAGAAAAGCGGCCACGGTGCCCACGGTAAAGATGACCAAGGAGGCATCGCCGGTCTTGAGGCCATAGATATCCGTATAGAAATAGGCTAAATAGGTCAAAATGGTCTGGAAGACCAGATTGGCGGAGAGGTCGCCCAGTGCGTACCCAACTTTCTCCTTAACGGATATACCAATAGAATCAGGTTTCATATAAATGGTTGGCTTTAATGGGATATTTTAATTTTTGGCAGCTAATTGAATTACTTCTTTATAAGCTGGTTTTTGTTCAAAATCTCTGTCAAAAAGTAAAGGATAATTGGTTCTACCTTCTATAGGCCAATTATTTAACCAAGAATCGCCATCTTGTACCCCCCAAAAGGTAACACGGTCAATTTTATCTTGATGTTTCAAGAATAGTTTAAAAATGTCTTTATAGCGTTTGTTAAATTTAGTTGCTACAGAATCTGGCATGCCATTAGGATAAGGATTCATTTTAGGGTCTTGCTCAAAATTTTGGTTTACGTCTGCACCCTCCAAATCCCAGGGATTGGGTAATACAGTAATATCCAACTCCGTAATCATTACCTTAATACCTAATTCGGAATAAGCAACAATACTCTTTTCTATTTCTTCTAAAGAGGGTGTCTCTAGCCCCCAATGACCTTGCATACCTATACCATCTACTTTACAATTATTTTCTTGTAAAAATTTTATCAATTTAATTGCACCCTCTCTTTTGCTAGGTACACATAAATTATAATCGTTATAATATAGTTCTGTATGTGGTGCAGCCTCTTCTGCCCATTTAAAGGCATCTACCAAATAGGTGTCTCCTAGTTTGTTTAAAAAAAGAGAGTTTCTTAAGCTACCATCCTCATTTAAAGCTTCGTTAACCACGTCCCAACCATTAATTTTACCGGCATACCTGCCGGCAACAGTATCCACATGATTTTTTAGTGCTGATTTTAAGCTGTCTACAGTTTCTATTTCATTAAAAAAGTTTGATAGTTGGCTGTGCCATACCAAAGTGTGTCCAACAATAAACATATTATGGTCTAGACCAAACTGAACGTATTTATCCGCTGCATCAAAATTATAAGTGTTTACACCGGGGTGTATATTAACAGATTTCATCACGTTCTCTGGCGTTATGGTATTGAATTCCTTTTTTATTAATTGTGTAGCTAAGGAATCATGACCATAAATCTGATTGCTGTTTAATGCGGTTCCTATGGTAAACTTAGCTTCGAAAGCTTCTTTAAGGGTTGGAAGTTTGTATTCGGTTTCTGATAATTCTTGGTTCTTATCTTCTTTACAGCTTACTATAAATAACATGATAAGAAACAGAATTGTTGAAGGGAAAGTTTGTTTCATGTTTTGCTTTTAATTTTAGTATGTTTTGGTTTAGGCGTTGAGTAGTCATTTTTATATCCTTAAAAAACAAGATTTTTTATTGACATATCGCTAATATAAAGCGGTTGGCCTATTAATTACATAGAATTAAGAATCTATGTGCGATATGTTTCGCAAAAATTTTCGTAGCATTTTTTGAAAATAATGCGCAATCGATTGCATCTATTGTTTTAATATATACATTTATCATATTGAAACTATAAAGCAGGTAAAATTGCTTAAGTCTCAACCAAACTGTTGAAATTAAACTAAATTCTTAAAACATGTCTAAAAACTTAGATTTTGATTTTTTAATCAAATGGAAGGCAAATGCCTTGCGATTGTATTTATGTGTGCTCGCCTTACTGCTTTGCAGTGTTAGTGCAATTGGGCAAACAAAAGTTTCTGTTAGTGGTACGGTTACGGACGCTACTGGTACTCCTATTCCTGGTGTTAGTGTTATAGAGATGAACACCGCAAATGGAACTACTACGGATTTTGATGGAAATTACTTTCTGGAGGTAGCACAAGATGCTAGCTTGGAATTTCGTTATTTAGGTTTTAACCCTCAAACGATTGCGTTAAATGGAAGGCGTAATTTAAACGTACAACTAGAAGAAGATACCCAGTTGTTAGACGAAGTTGTGGTTATAGGTTATGGTACGCAAAGCAAAGAGTCTGTAACTGGTTCTGTAGTCTCATTAAAGGCAGATGAAATTAAAGAGGTTCAAACTGCTAACTTTCAGCAAGCATTGCAAGGCCGTGCACCCGGTGTAAACATTTCTACAACAAGTACAAGGCCTGGTGCTGCACCAACTGTGCGTATTAGGGGTACACGTTCTCTAAATGGAGATAATGATCCTTTAATCGTTTTAAACGGGATTCCTTTTTCTGGAGGTTTAAGTGATATCAATGTAAACGATATAGAGAGTTTGGATATTCTAAAGGATGCTTCTGCCACTGCTATTTATGGTTCTAGGGGAGCAAATGGTGTCATTATCATCACTACCAAGTCTGGCACCAAAGGACAAAAAGCTAAATTTACCTACAACACCTATTATGCAACAAAAGAGGTGTTTAGCAAATTTCCAATGATGAACGCTGCACAACTTACACAGTTGCGAGCAGATGTTGCTGCCAATAATGGCGGTGTTCCAATTTACGATTTAGGTGGGGATGAAGACTTGGCGAATGATACAGATTGGCAAGATTTGCTTTACGGTACGGGTTTGCAAACAACGCACGATATAAGTGTACAAGGCGGTACGGAAAAAGGTTCCTATAATGTAGGGTTGGGTTATTTTAAAGAAACTTCGGTTTTGCCTGGAGATTCTTTTCAGCGTTACTCCTTAAGAGCACAGGTAGACCAACAAGTTGGTGAACTGTTTAGGTTTGGTATTAACTCTGTAATGAATTATAACATAACCTCTAGTATTGCTGGTGTTTCATTGGCTGCTTCTCCCTTGTTAAGTCCTTATGACGAAAACGGTAATTTCTTAGAGTCTGTACGTTTACAAACACAAGCAGATGATGTTTGGATACCTACTAGAAATGAAATCAGCAGAATAGGAGACGGCAGGAAAAATGAACAATTGGATTTTGGTTCTTACAACAATATATATGGTGAAGTAAAAATACCATGGGTAGATGGTTTTAAATATCGTTTAAATGTGGGTTTAAATTTTAGAACCAGCAGAGACGGTAATTTCCAAGGAAGGGGCGTATTCAGTTATAATGAAGACAACAATTCCTCAGCTAGATATAGCACCTCTTTAACTAGGGATTACGTTATTGAAAATCAATTGCTGTATGATAAAACCTTTGCGGATAAGCATCAAGTGAATTTTGTGGGATTGTTTTCTTCGCAACGAACAGATTATGATAATGCAACATTAGCGGTAAGAAATGTACCAAATGAAAATTCACTTTGGTATAATTTAGATGCTGCCCTAGCCGAGGATATTACTGATTACGGAACTGGATATTCTTCCACAGGTTTACTATCTTATATGGCCAGGGTGCTTTACCAGTATGATAATAGGTATTTGTTTACCGCAACCGTTCGTTCCGATGGTTCTTCAAGATTGGCTCCAGGGTATAAATGGTATACCTATCCGGCGGTATCTCTTGGTTGGAACGTGGGTAATGAATCATTTATGGACAACGTTGGGTTTGTAGATTTACTCAAATTGAGAGTAGGTTATGGAGAAACATCCAATCAGGCAATTGCTCCATATTCTACACAAGGTAGGTTGTCTACGGTAAACTATAATTTTGGAAGCACATTTGCAACAGGCTATAGTGTAACCCAATTACCAAACCCTAATCTTGGATGGGAATTCTCAGAAACATTTAACTACGGTTTAGACTTCTCATTGTTTGGTAGTCGTTTGTCCGGTACGGTTGAGTATTATGTAACCAAAACCAATGATGTTTTATTTAATCTTGGCTTACCAGATACCTCTGGGGTTAGTAACATAGCTACCAATATTGCAAAAACGGAAAATAAGGGTATTGAAATTGCACTTAACGGTACCATTATAGAGAACCCAAATGGTTTGTCTTGGGAAGCAGGCGTTAATGTGTTTACCAATAGAAATAAAATTGTTTCCCTTGCATCTGGTCTAGAAGAGAACGTTGGTTCTTTATTGTTCGTGGGGTCTCCTATTAACGTTATTTATGATTATAAGCGAATTGGTCTCTGGAACGAGTCTGATCCTGATTTCCAATATTTAGATCAATATGAGCCAGGAGGAAATGTAGGTATGATCAAAGTGGCATATACGGGTGAGTTTAACGAAGATGGTTCTCCGGTTAGAGCTATTAATGCAGATGATAGGGTGGTGCAAGATCCAACACCAGATTTTCAAGGCGGTTTTAACACGCGTTTTACCTATAAGAATTTTGATTTAAGCGCTGTTGGCGTATTCCAAAGTGGTGGCATATTAGTAAGTACTTTACATTCTTCTAATGGTTATGTAAACTTACTTACAGGTAGAAGAAACAACGTAGATGTAGATTATTGGACACCTACCAATACAGATGCTAAATACCCTGCTCCAGGAGGTATCCAATCTGGTGATAATCAAAAATACGCTAGTACTTTAGGTTATTTTGATGCTTCTTTCTTAAAGGTTAGGGCATTGACCTTGGGGTATACATTGGATCAAAACTTGGTAAAGAATTTGGGTGTGCAAAATATCTACTTATATGCAACCGCCCAGAATCCATTTGTACTGTTTTCTCCGTTTACCAAAGAATCTGGTCTAGATCCAGAGACCAATTCTGGTGTAGACTCTAATGGTAACCGTCAGAACGTAGCGGTAAATACCTCACAAATTTCTAATGGTATACCAACGGTAGGCGCTAACGTTCCTACAACTAGAAATTATATGTTAGGATTAAACATCACATTTTAAAAAAGAATCAAAATGAAAAAGTTTAATAACAAAATAAAATTCTTGGCAGTGTTTGCTTCTGCATTGCTAATAGGTTCTTGTACTAAAGACATTATACAAGAAGAAACAAGAGGTGTGTTTACACCAGAGTTTTTTGAAACGGAATTAGGGGTAAACGGAGGTTTAACCTTTTTATATCAAAACCTTAGGGATATATATGGTCAAGCATACTATTACAATTCCATGGAAACCGGTACGGATGAGTATACCTTTGCCCAAAGTGCCGATAACAATTTTAAAACCGCAGATTTATCCGGTGAAGGTGAAATTATGTCAGATACCTACACTACAGGTATACAGTGGGGCAATAGTTTTCCTGCAATAAATACGGCAAGTGGTATTATAGAAAACGCTTCTGCCGTAGGCTTAGATAATGCTGTTATTGCGGAAGCTCGTTTTTTTAGAGCGTTCAATTATTTTTTACTGGTGCAACAATTTGGAGGTGTACCTTTAGATTTAGGATCAGGAGAATTGGCATTTAATAATTCTGCCGTTAGAACATCTACTAGAAATACGGTGCCAGAAGTTTATACAATTGGCATTTTTCCAGACTTATTAACAGCAGTTAATGATTTGCCAGATTCGCCTAGACTTACTGGTACGGTTACTAAAAACGTGGCACGTTTGTATTTGGCCAAAGCGTATTTAACATATGGTTGGTGGTTAGAAAACCCAAGAAATATACCTACCTATCCAGATACGCCAAGGACAGACCCAGATGGTAGGGATGCGCAATGGTATTTTCAACAGGCCTATGATATTGCCGTTCAAGGAATAGATAACCCTGGGCCTTATTCCTTACAAGAATATTTTTATGATGTGCATTTAGCTTCCAATGATCGCCATAGTGAAATGATGTTGTATGCAGACCGTACGGAAGAAAATCAAATTTATAATGGAGCTAGTTTAGGTTGGAGTAGCACAGGAGGTAGTGCCAACACTGCTGTTTGGATGGTAACGTCTAACTATACTACTATTAATGTAGATGGTGTTGCTGCAGTGCAAAGAGAGGCAGCGCAAAGTTATGGCCGCCCATGGACACGTATGGCTCCTAGCATTAATGTTTTTGAAGAAACCTTTGCTGAAAAGGAATTAGACTCTAGGTACGATGCCACTTTTGTGACAAGTTATAGAGGTAACTGGAATAAAGGTGGTGTGAGCGACCCTACCATTACAGCAGCCAATGGTATGGAAATTGCCCCTGGAGATGCCGTTATTTCGTTCTTGGATGAATATGACCCAACAGTAGATTATAGTGTTAATGGAGGAAATCTTGGCGCTGGTGAAGTTGCCGGTAGATCAGATTATGTAATCAATCTAAATGAAATAAATAGAAGGTTTTATCCTGGCCTTTGGAAGTTGGGCACATACCGTACGGATCATGACACGGAAAATTCCTTGGGGCAGCCTAATGGTGCTTTAACTAGACCGTTTCCTATTGCTAAATATTCCGAGTTCTATTTAGTAGCGGCAGAGGCGGCCGTTAAGGGCGCGGCCACCCAGGCGGGTAAAAGTGCTAGGGATTTGGTTAATGTTTTACGTGCTCGTGCTGGTAAATGGCGTTTTGACAATGGAGAGCAAGAAGAGCGTATAGAGGATAATAGTGCAGCACTTACCGCAGCTACACCAACCAACATTACCATAGAATACATATTGGAAGAGCGTTCAAGAGAGTATTTTGGTGAAGGCGTAAGATGGTTAGATTTGGTAAGAACCCAAACTTGGGACGTGTTGGCTGCTTCTTATGAAATTGCTGGTAATGATGCTACCGATCACAGTCCTGTGGTTACTACAAGAGGCATACAACCACACCATTATTTAAGACCTATACCGCAAGGACAAATAGACGATTTGGATATGACGGAGGCTGAAAAAATTGCCTACCAGAATCCGGGATATTAAGATGCAACCTAATCTTTGAGTAGCATTAGTTTGAGTTAGTTTAGATTTTTTTGAAAGAGGCTGTTCGTGTTAACGGCCTCTTTCTTATTTTTAGTTATAGGTAATGAGAATTCTTGGAATATCTGCTTTTTATCATGATGCTGCCGCTGCTCTTATAGAAGATGGTAAGGTTGTGTATGCTGCACAAGAAGAACGTTTTACGCGTATTAAGAACGATGCCTCTTTTCCAGAAAATGCTATTCGCTTTTGTTTAAAAGAAGCCTGTCTTAGCCTAGAGCAAATAGATTATATAGCCTTCTATGATAAACCTTTTTTAAAGTTTGAACGTTTACTAGAGACCTATTATGCCTTTGCGCCAAAAGGCTTTTTATCTTTTGCAAAAGCTATGCCTATCTGGCTAAAAGAGAAATTGTTTACCAAACAGCTCATCCAAAAAAAACTAAAAAGAATTAATGATGGTAAAAAGGTTAAGACGGCCATTCTATTTCCAGAACACCACTTTTCTCATGCAGCTAGTGCCTTTTACACCTCGCCCTTTGCAAAAAGTGCATTTTTAACGGTAGATGGGGTAGGAGAATGGGCCACCACCAGCTTTGGTATGGCAGATGGTAGTAAGGGATTCCAAATTATGGGCGAGCTACATTTTCCACATTCCTTAGGACTTTTTTATTCATCTTTCACCTACTTTTTGGGTTTTAAGGTAAATGCTGGTGAGTATAAAATGTTGGGCTTGGCACCTTATGCCGTAGCAAATTCAGCTAGAGTTCAAAAATTTATAGACATCATTAAATCCCAATTAATAGTTATTAAACCAGATGGGTCTTTTAAATTAAACCTTTCGTATTTTAATTTTCCTGTGGGTTCTACTATGGTTTTGCCTAAGAAATGGGAAGCTTTATTCGGATTTAAAAAGAGGGCTCCAGAAGACCAATTAACTCAGGTGCATGCAGATTTAGCCTTAGCGGCTCAAAAAGTAACGGAAGAGGTTTTGGTTTTATTAATTACGCACGTAAAGAAGATAACACAAGCCAGCAATTTGTGTTTGGCAGGCGGCGTTTTTCTTAATTGTGTAGCCAATTCGGTCTTATTTGAAAAAGGACTTTTTTCTGATATTTATATACAGCCGGCAGCTGGTGATGCCGGTGGGGCTTTGGGGGCAGGCTTGGTAGCTGCTTATTTAAAACAAACTTTAGAGTTTACAGGATTGCGGAATCCGTATAAGGTATACTTAGGACCAAAATATTACCATCAGGAAATAGAACGTAATTTAAGAAACCGCAAATTGCCTTTTCGGTTTTATCAAGAAGAAAAGGATTTGTGTAAAAGGGTAGCTACCTATATAGCAGCAGATAAAGTGGTTGGCTGGTACCAAGGCAGAACGGAATTTGGGCCTAGGGCTTTAGGTAATAGAAGTATTTTGGCAGCAGCGTCTAATCCAGAAATGCAAACAAATTTAAATCTCAAAATTAAGTTTAGAGAAAGTTTTAGACCTTTTGCTCCTGCAGTATGTATAGAGGATTATAATGTGTATTTTCAAGCAGGTAATCCATCACCCTATATGCTTTTTACAAGCTATCTTAAACCATCTTTATGTTTTAACTTGAATAATGGTTTTCAAGAGTTGTCCTTAGAGGAAAAAAGAGTTATACCCAAATCAAAATTACCAGCTATTACCCATATAGATTATTCGGCTAGAGTGCAAGCCGTAAGTAAGGATTTAAATGCAAGGTTTTGGCAATTAATACAAGAATATAAATTACTTACTGGGATTGGAGTAATTATTAATACCAGTTTTAATGTTAAGGATGAGCCTATTGTTAATACACCAGAAGATGCCATTAATTGCTTTCTGAAAACCGATATGGATATTCTGGTTTTAGAAAATTACATAATAGAAAAGTAATGGAATTTATAAAGGATTTTTTTCTTTTTTTAAAAGAACGTAAGAAGTGGTGGTTGTTGCCGCTCGTGTTGATTTTTGCGGTTTTAGGCTTGCTTATATTTTTTACTAATGGTACGGCCATAGGACCTTTTATTTATTCTTTGTTTTAATGAAAAGGGACAAGGCATTAGATACCCTGTTGGTTTTGGCGCTAGTACCTTTGCTAATAGGCTTTTGGTATAAGGTAGAATGGTTGCTTCTGGTAACAATTGTTTTTTTGCTTGTTGCTCTTTTATCCCATAAGGGAACAATTTTTATTGCAAAAACGTGGCTGTCTTTTGGCTATTTCCTTGGTGTAATAATGAATTATATTCTACTTTTTTTGGTGTTTTATCTTGTATTAACACCTTTAGCTATTTTACAAAGAATGCTAAGTAAAAACCCGATTAAAAAAGACAATGGTCACAAAGAGAGTTTTTACGTTTTACAGAAAAGGTTTATTACAGAAAAAGATATAGAAAGGCCTTGGTAAAAGTTCAATTGGGCTTCATAGCCCTTAACTTTGTTTTCTTGTTTGCATAATAATTGGCGGTTAAGGTATCTTTTAATCTAAGGCAAGTTTCTTCTGCCATTTGATGCACACGCCATTGTTCTGGATATTCAAAAAGCAGTGTTTCTACAACGGTTAGGGCATTTTTAAAATCACCTTTCTTTGTATAAAAATGATAGGCTTGGCGCATGGCGTCTTCCCATTTTTGTCTTCCTTGATGTATGTTCCATGCCATATGTTCCTCAAAACTTTTGGGTTGAAAGAGAAAGTGGTTGGTTGAATCTGATTTAGTTGTGTTCAAGGTAAATGGCCATTGTTGTTGCAATTCTTTCAGAATTATGGTTCCGCGTATACTATCAATTTTGGTAGTTGGTATTTTGTTATAGGCTTGTGTGTAGGATAACTTATTTTTCCATTCACCAATTAAACCAAGTTCTTCCAGTTTGTTGTAAAAAGCATCTGCCATTAAAAAATAACCCTCTACATTTGGGTGTACGTGCTCTGTTAAAAGCTCTTTTCCAATTATTTTACTGGTAGACCTAGCTTCAAATAGGGCTTTAATATCTACCAATGGTAACTCTTCTTCTTTAGAAAACTGCCTTATTAGGGTGTTTATGGCATCTGGGGCCCTAAATCGTAATAAATCTAATTCTTTGGCTTGGTTTAAATAATACTTGGCAGAATCCGACAGTTTTTTTTCTAAATAATAGTTTCCTAATAGATAAGATGCCATTGCATTATTCTGTGCTTTAATTTTAGCAGATGGTAAATCTTTTTCACAGAGTTTTTTGTACTGCTCTTTGTTTAGCACAGGGCTAATAAAAGGAGCAGTGTCTTTTTCATTGCTTACCAAGGTACTCAAAATAACGGGTACGTTATGTTGTTGGTAGTAAGAAAGTATTTTGTCTAGGTTTTGTTTATACTGTTTTAATCCGGCTTTGTAGGCTTCAGAACCGAATGGTATTTGCTGTTCTTTAGCCAACACTTCCATGAGCGTGGTTTCTTTTACTGTTTTTAGGTTGTTTTGATCACTTTGGGTAATTTTTTGAAAAGTATTCTCGAACAGTTGAAAAAACTTAAAATTTTTAAGTTTTAAGTAGGATCTGATTAAAAATGGGTGGTTACCTACAGAAGCCGAAGAACCAACCCCCAAAGCGCCGTAATATTCGTTATGACCCGCATAAATCAAAACAAGATCTGGTTGTTGAGCAATTATATCTGGAGTAATGTCCCACAAGGTATAGGAGTTTACCGCGGTAATTCCTGTATTAATTACTTCTATGTTTTTTTCTGGAAAAGTTTTTTCTAAACGGTGTTTTAACAATCTGGGAAACGATGCGCCACGGTAAAACGGAAACCCAACAGTGGTAGAAGCGCCTTGTACAAAAATTCTAAATGTACTATCGGTTTTTTGTCTTAGAAATAAGTCTTCTTGGTTGTCAGAATTAAAACCAGTGTTCTTAAAGTATTTTTTAGAAATATCAGAATTAAGGGTAAGGTACTCTATACCGTTTTCTCCTTTTATTTTATTAAAAAAATTATAGGTTTCACCATAGCCAATTGAACGTAAAACCACCTCTAAAAGCATTAGGAATACTAAGGGTAGTAATGCGGAAATAAGCTTGAATACGGTAGTTTTTTTCACCTTAAATCTGGCTATTAATTTGCTTTGGTGGCCTCTTTTATATTGTGTATAACATCTAACATAGGAGCGGTCCAAACCTCGGTTTCGTTTGCCTTTAA
Source organism: Croceivirga sp. ABH4_376 (assembly GCF_056160685.1). NCBI lineage: Bacteria > Pseudomonadati > Bacteroidota > Flavobacteriia > Flavobacteriales > Flavobacteriaceae > Croceivirga > Croceivirga sp. ABH4_376. Next base: position 949,549 of record NZ_JBSWXQ010000001.1, read on the forward strand.
ATATTCTAATAATTGGCGGTGTGCTGGTAAAGAAACATTCATAGTATGTTCACCGCCAACCCCATGAAAAAGAAATATTAACAAAGCTTTCTTTTCTATGGCTTCTTTAACCAAGGCAATCAATTCATCACCCGTTTCACCAACTATTGGGTAACTATCTAAATTGTAAAGGTCTATTTCATTAATGGTATGCATTTGTGGACGTACCGCACGTGCACCAGATAAATCATCTTTTAAATATTCAATAAAAGTATTTTCGCCATTAACGGTAAAATCTCCGCAGGTATATGCAAAGGTCCGCTTCTTCTTGTTATCCAATGCTTCTAGTAGGGTATTGTTGATTTTAATTTCATCTACCATTCTTTCTACGCTATAGGTAGCCATATCATAATTTTTATTAACCAAGGGTCTATCTTCTTTTCCTATGCAAGGGTGATAGATGGTATGATTGCCCAGCTCATGACCATTATTGGCTATTTGTTTCCAATCTTGAAGTCTATTTCTAAAACCTTCAGCAAACGTTGAAACATAAAATGTTCCCTTCAATCCTAAAGAATCTAAAATTGGAATGGCATTATCTAAATGCACATTTAAGGCATCATCATAAGTTAGTACTACAGCAGCTTTTTTGCCTTGCCATGGTTTTTTGTTTAATTCTACAGGGTCATAATTACGAAATGGAGATGCCGGCAAGCCTTCTTTGTTGTACAAGTTGGCTCCTTGCGGATTATCTGCCCATGCATAACGTACATATCTAGGATGTTTAATATTCTCATGGCTTACAACCACTGTATTATTAACTATTTCGGCATTGCCCCACACAAACTCTTGGTCTTCTCCAGCAATTTCAAATCGTTGTAAAGGTCTGCCATCTTTGGCAACCAATCCGCTACCTATATGATCAAACGAAATAACGATGGTATTCCCTACTACTTTTGAACCGTTAAATATAGGCCCGGAATAGACTAGGTCTTCCTCGTATGCAAATTTTAGGGCCCCTAGGGCCAAACGCTCACCTACATCTTTCTTGTTTAAGGGGTGAATATCGTTCCACTCTCCCAAATCAATAGCAACAGCCATTGCCGTTTTAGGTTCTGTTAGTGCGGAAAATTGTTCAAAACGTAAGGTTGCCCAGTTACTTTCTGTAGGCAAATAATCTACATCTTGGTAATTGGCTAATTGTACATAAAGAAAGGGGGCTTCTGGAGCATTAAATTGCTTGCGCATGTCTTTGAGCAATGCCTTAAGATAATTTCCATAGCCTTTTGGATTGCCCGAGTTGGATTCGCCCTGATACCATAAAAAGCCTTTAATATTTAATTGAGTTAAGGGCGCCAACATGGCGTTATATAAACTGGTAGGTTGATTTTGAGCCCAAAAAGAATTATAGGTGCCGGGTTTGTAGCCTCTAGGTGGTGGTCCAAAAACTTCACCTACTTTATACTTCCATTGGCCCATTAAATCTACGCTGACCCCATTGGCTGTAAGTTCATAGTTTTTATCGGGAACAAAACCTCCTTTGCCGTTAAAATTAGTAACCCGTATTACAATAGAATTACTTCCTTTTTTTAATACGCCTTTTGGAACGGTATACCTTCTTGGTGGATATTTATAGGTAATGTTGCCTACCTTGGTGCCATTTACATAAACCTCGTCTGCATCTACAATACGGCCCATGAACAATTTAACGTCAGTTTCTAATAAAGCCTCTGGCACGGTGATTTCTTTTCTAAACCAGACAACACCATCTAGGTTTCTAATTCCTTGGTCTTCCCAATAGCCTGGTACGTAGAAACTATTCCAATCTGTTGTAGACGCCTCTGGGTTATACCATTTTTGATTAGCCAATAGGCCCATATCTTTTATTTCTTGTTCAGTTTTGGTGCTGGGGCGTACCGTAAATTGGTTGGTATAACTGGTGTCTTTGTTTTGTGCTATAGTTTTGAGGTCTTCTGGAAATGCTTTAAATCCATCTTCACTAATCCATGATTGTATAGGGGTGCCACCCACACTTGCATTAATAATACCGATTGGCACCTTGTATTTTTTATAAATTTTCTTTGCAAAAAAATACGAAACAGCTCCCATGGACATGATATCTCCTTTAACTGCAGGCTTCCATTGACTTTGTGGTAAATCTTGCTCAGGTGAAATTAGATTGGTTGCAGTGGGAATAAAGAAATTTCTAATTCCATCATTAGCTGCGCTGGATACCTCTGTAGGGTAAAGTTCCTTAACCCGCTCCATAGGCGTTACCATATTGGATTGTCCAGAACAGACCCAAACATCGCCAAACAGAATATTTTTGAGTTCTATTTTATTTTTTCCGATAAAGGTTATCTTATGTGGGCCACCCGCGGTTTGTGCCGGTAAAATAAGGCTCCAGTCACCTGCTTCATTTGCAGAGGCTTTATAGGTTTTACCTTTGAACCTACATGTTATTTGTTCATTTGGTGATGCCCAGCCCCATAAGGTGGTTTCAGCATTGCGTTGCAAAACCATGCCATCACTTATCAATTGTGGTAGCTTTATTTGTGCCACTACATTGGTGGTTACAATAAATAAACCCCAGAACAATAGCTTTACAAGCTTCATGGTTTTCTTTGTTATTTTTGGTTTGTACTGTTCAATTTATAAGCAATTCCCATTTCTAGTCCTCTCAATTCGGCAAGCCCTTTTAAGCGCCCAATCAAAGAATAACCCGGATATAATTCCGTTCCTTCAAAATTGTGCAAAAAACCATGGTCTGGGCGCATAGGTAAACGTATATCTCGTTTTTGCATCAAAAGGAGTAATTCTTCCATAATTGCCGCCATGGGATTGTCGCCATTTAGATGTTCAGATTCTCTAAATCGTCTGTACCCCTTATGTTTTACATTTCTCAAGTGCAAAAAATGTATGCGTTCACCGTGATTTTTGATGATGCGTACCAAATCATTTTCAGGTTGACCTCCTAATGAACCCGTACAATAACAAAGTCCATTTGCATGTACAGGTACCGCGGTTAATATTTTTTCAATATCTGCTTCCGTGCAAACAACTCTAGGTAAGCCCATAACGGAAAACGGTGGGTCATCTGGGTGTATAGCCAATTGCATACCTAATTTTTCGGCAACTGGAGCTACTTCAGATAAGAAATAGATAAGGTGCTCACGTAATGCATTGTCATCTATACCTTTGTATTCTTCTAATAAGTTAAGAATTTGTTCAGCGGTAAAATTATCTTGGCTTCCAGGTAGGCCAAGCAGTACATTTTGAAATAGTTTTTCCTTTTCGGCTTTAGAAAGTGTTGCGCCATATGTTTTTGCTTCGGCTATCTTTTCAGCTGTGTAACTTTGTTCTGCACCAGGTCTTTTTAGTAAGAACACATCAAAAAAGATAAAAGCGGTTTCATCGTATAATAATGCTTTGGAACCATCTGGGTTTTTAAAAGCATGTTCTGTGCGTACCCAATCTAAAATGGGCATAAAATTGTATGTAACAACTTTAAGTCCACATTCTGCAAGATTTGCCAAGCTTTGTTTGTAATTTTCTATGTAAGCTTTATAATTACCTTGTTTGCGCTTAATGTCTTCATGAACTGGTAGGCTTTCTATAACGCACCATTCCATGCCTTTTGCGCGTATAATCTCTTGGCGATTTTTAATTTCGCTCACTTCCCAAACAGCGCCAACGGGTATTTGGTGTAAGGCAGTTACAATGCCAGTTACTCCAGCTTGACGTATATCTAACAATTTTATTTTATCATGCGGCCCGTACCAACGCATGGTTTGTTGCATTCTGTTCATTTATTCAAATATTTAGTGCCAATTGGGCTTAATGCCGGGAGCAAAAGGAAATTTTAAGGATTGGTAATAGGATAGGTCATGAGCCGGTTGTTCCATCTCTTTTGGATAGTCCATTTTAGAAAAAGTTTTAAAATAGCTCATACAAGCATCCTTCCACCAGATGGCTTCTTTTAATTGTATGTTAATGCGCATGGTAACTTCTTTATGCTGTTTGGTGTTTACATAGGGTTTCATAGCTTCCCAAGTATTAATCATTTCTTTAACCTCATCTACACCTTGCTGGTATTTAATGCCAAGATTGTCCCATAGGGTTCTACCATTTTTTAACTTATAATCCCATGTTACATGGTGAAACCATAGTAAATAGGTTTCTGGACAGGTTTCTATATTGCCAAATTTTTTAGCCAATTCTGGGGCATATTGATCTACAGCATTGCTGCCCGTGGCGGAGCGGTCAAAACCAATACCCTTTTCATCTGCTTTATGGTAATATACCGGATTCCATTCTGGTCTGGAGAGATTAGAGACCCAAGGTCCCGGGCCATAGTGGTGGCCTGCATCAAAAATATGATGTAATCCAAGCGGATTCATGTAGTTTACAACCGTTTCACGGGAGTTTAGCAGTAATTCTTTAATAGGGTCTACAAATTTTTTATTGGTAGTAAAAGTTATTTGTAGCCATTCTTCTGCTATTTTGGCCGATTCTAGATTTGGATTCCAGGCCAGACGACCAAATCCGTACCAATCTGCTTGTCCAAATAAGTGCCCTGTCCAATTAAAATCCGTGCCAATATTGGCAACACCAGCCATTCCTGTAATTTTTTTGTTGTGCAGCGAACCATCAATAACCTTGGCAACCGTAGAACCTTTTCCTTTTTGGTATGTATCGGATTGTAAAACCTCTTCAAATAACTTGGGTAAAAAAACCAAGTGGGTTGCAAAACCTAGATATTCTTTGGTTATTTGAAACTCCATCATTAATGGTGTTTTTGGCATTGCGCCGAACATTGGATGAAAGGGTTCTCTAGGTTGAAAATCTATAGCTCCATTTTTAACCTGAATCAATACGTTGTCTAAGTATTTGCCATCATCTGGTATAAATTCATTGTACGCTTGCTTGGCCCTGTCTGTAGGGTCATGTTCTGAATAGACAAAAGCGCGCCACATAACAACCCCATTGTGTGGTTTTAGAATGGACGCTATCATATTGGCACCGTCTAAGTGCGTACGGCCGTAATTCTGTGGTCCAGGCTGTCCTTCGGAATTTGCCTTGACCAAAAAACCACCAAAATCAGGTATTAACTTATAAATTTCAGCTGTTTTTGTTTTCCACCAATTAATGACCTTAGGGTCTAACGGGTCTGCCGTTTCTAGCCCCCCTATTTCTATTGGCGCAGAAAACCTAGCCGTGAGGTAAACTTTTATTCCATAAGGCCTAAACACCTCTGCCAAGGTCTTTACTTTATCTAGATAATGAGGTGTTAAAATTAAGGCATTAGAATTTACATTGGTTAGCACCGTACCATTTATACCAATAGAAGCGTTGGCACGTGCATAGTCTATGTAGCGTTGGTCTATAAAATCCGGTAAGGTGTGCCAATTCCAGATAGAAAAACCTGCATACCCACGCTCAACAGAACGATCAAGGTTGTCCCAATGGTTAAGCACTCTTAAATCTACTTTTGGATTGTCTAATATTTCAAGGTCCTTAATGTTTTTTTGCTGCTGTAATAGCCTAATAAAATGAAAGGTGCCATAAAGCAATCCGCTATTTGTATTTGAAATAATTAGCGTTTGTAACTTATCTGAAAGCGTTACCGACTTAATAAGGAAGCCATCTTTTTCTAACTTTGTGGTATTTACCTTGTTTTTTAGGGACTGAGGTAAGTTTTGAGGCTTGCTTATAACTAGAGCGTTCATATCTAAATTAAAGGTAGATGGCTCCAGATTTAGGTTTAATAAACCATTTAAGGCCAAAGAAAGTTCCTTTTTTATTATTGCCGTGGTTTCATCTGCATCCTGTACCACAATGCTTTGTATGTGGTCACGGTATTGTTTTGCAATTGTTTGGTCTTCAATTTTATCATATTTAAGCCAAAGATCGTACCCGTTGTCTTGTGCTAAATTTATGGAGACCATTAAAAGGGAAAGTATGAAAGTAAAATATAGTTTAGATTTCAATTTGGTTCTATTTAAAGGTTTAGTATTCTGTCTAAAGTTCATTTAAGAAACGGTTGCGCATGTTTAAAGCTATTTGTTACTGAAATTAATTTTGCAACCGATTGCATATTTTATTTATGCTTGTTCTATGTGGATTTTCAATTAATTAAAAGTTTAAAAAATATCTAGTTGATGGGTCTTGTGGAAGCCCTAGCAATAACTTCTGTGTTTAATACCGAAACTTCTGTTAGTAAATCGTCTTGTTCCTTTTTATCATGTTCCAAAATTCGCTTTGCGGATATTTTACCCATTTTTGATGCCGGATGCGAGATGGTAGACAATGCTGGTTCTACTATTTTTGAAATGGGGTCATCATTAAAACCAATTATGGCTAAATCTTCCGGTATGGAAAATCCCATTTTTTTAGCACATAAAATAGCACTTACCGCAGCAGTATCGTTTGCAGAGAAGATAGCATCTGGTGGTTGTTCCATTTTTAATAATTTTTTAGTCGCTTTTTCACCTTCTTCAAAACTTAAGGTTTTAAAAGGGATTATAAGGCTTTCATCAATAGGCAGGTTATGTTCTTTAAGTGCATCTACATATCCTTTTTTACGGTCCTCATATACATTTCTGTGTTGTGATCCTGCAAAATGGGCAATGCGTTTACACCCACCTTGTATTAAATGTTTGGTAGCCTTATAACCTGCACTATAATTATCTATAATAACCTTGTAAGAACTATAAGTTTGAGGCACCCGGTCTACAAAAACTATTGGAATTCCTTGATCTGTAAATTGTTTAAAATGGTCATATTGCATAGTTTGCATGGCCAATGATACAATTAGGCCACTTACCCTGCTATCATATAAAGTGCGTGCGTTGGCAATTTCAATTTCGGCTTCATCATAAGACTGTGAAATCAATACATTAAAGCCAGCTTTTCTAGCGGCTTCTTCTATTCCGCTTATTAAAGTAGATACAAAAGGCCTATTTAAATGTGGAACTAGAATACCAATGGTTTTGCTTTTGTTGTTACGTAGACCGGCTGCAAGATTGTTAGGTCTATAGCCAACTTTTTCTGCGGTCTCCTTAACTAGTTTTATGGTTTTTTTGCTAATGCTTTTATGGTTATTCAACGCTCTAGAAATGGTAGAGGGTGAATAGTTTAGCGTTTTGGCTAAATCATAAATGGTAACTTCTTTTTTTACTTCCATTGGTTATGACTACGATTTCTATTAAAAATGAGAAACCATCTATTTTTAAAATTCAAGATAAACAAAACCTAGCATTTCAAGTTTTTTTAAAAGTCTGTAGTTTGCTATTTTATAATTTTACTTTGTTCTGGTCCTAGATAACTTGCTCTTAAACCACCGGCATCTATTACAAATTTTTGAATCACAACTCCTGGGTCTACCACCCAAACTTTTAAGGTGTGTTTTCCTTTCTTTAATTTTCCATGTTTAGAAACACTTTTCTTAATATGGTCTGCCACGGATTCCATCCACCATTTTGCATATTCCCAGTCTGGTTTTTCTTCACCTTTGTTTATGTTAATGATTTGGGGTTGCGCATCGTCAATAGCTATGGCAAACTTTAGACCATCTTGTTTTTTAAAATCTTGGGTAGGAGAAAGGTAGGTTTCTATTGTAATTTCGTTTTCTTGAAAAATAGTAAAATCGTAACTCACCATAGCCCCATCACTAATAGGTTCTTGCGTATCACTATCCATTGGAAAAGGAACTATGGCGCTATCCGTCCTTCCCAGATTTGGTACGGTTTTCCAATGGATACCATTATTGGATTGGCTGTGGGTATAATTTGCAGCATCAATGCTAACTACGCCATTGTTTTCTATAAAACCGTATCCATTTTCTAGATGCCTTATGGGAATTTTTATGGAATAGGAACGGGTACCATCGGTCAACTCAATTTCTCCTGTGGTATTGGCTTTTGGCGCTTTGGTCCAATCTATGCTTACCCAAATTTTTTCTGAATAGGTGGTTGTGCCTTCAGTTTTAGAAAGTTTTATCCAATCCTGTTTAGGATGTAGTTGATAGGCCAATTCTCCTTGGCCTTTATTTACTATCTCTATATAATATTCTTGCTGGTTTACATTATCGAATAATGGTAGCGAATTGCTAAACGCCCAATCACCCTCTACATCTAACCAGCCCCATTTAGGTGTGTCTCCGTATTCTAATAAATAGCCCAGGCCTGGTTTTTCTGGTGCATGTACGTAAGAGACCGCAGGCATTTTATCTAAAGGAGGATGGCTCCAAGACGTATAACCAATATGTGTTTGAGACATCATATGGTTCCATTTGCCATTTAACAAATCTTCATGATAGGCTTTGGTTAGTTCTTTATCCCGGTTAAATAAAGCTCTTACCTTATCGGCATAAAAATTTGCGGCGCTAATTCCTTTTTCTGCATAATAGTTGTTTTTGGCCGCCGCAACGTACATTTCGTTCAAGTTAGCGCTAAGCGCAATTGGGGAATGCACCAATTGATAAAATGCAGCTTTGTAAGTTTCTGGTAAGCTTTTATATATTGTATTGCTTTCTTTTAAAAGTTGATTATAACTTGTTACAACACGATCTGCCTCACCATAGTTTTCTAGGCTATAGGTATCTGGTTTTAGCATTTCTGGGGTGCGCCTTGCATTGTATTTGGTATAGGTGGCCAATAATTCACCTATTTTTTCGGCATGTTTTTCTCCAAATTGTTGTTGCGCCCACTTTGTATAATAGTTGGGCAGGTCTTCTGCTGTAAAGGAAGCTGCGTTCCATGCCATATCCATATAAAAACTAATTGGAAGTTCCATGGGTTTAATATCGCCTACGTTAACCAACCATAAATCACGAACGCCCCAGTCATAGCTAAGCTTCATTTGTTCCCAAGTACGTTCTATCTGGGTTACGTTTAGCCACCTATAAGAAACAGGTGCGCCTACATAATCAAAATGATAATAAAGACCAAAACCACCCTTGTAATCCCTGTCTTCTTTTTTTGGTAGTATTCGTACGTTGCCCCAATTATCGTCACAGAAAAGAATCATGATGTCATCTGGTACTCGCATGCCTTTATCATAATAATCCTGTACTTCTTTATAAATGGCCCAAACTTGAGGTGTTTCATTAGCAGGTTTTTGGGTAACTTCTTCAATTATTTTTCGCTGGTCATCTATTATTGTTTTCATTAAATCAACAGCAGTTTCTTCGCTCATGGCTTCATCACCATCACCGCGCATGCCAACAGTAACCACGCTTTCATGGTTGCCCATGCGTTCAATGCCACCACGCCAAAAACTGTTTAAATTATCCTTATTGGTTTCATAGTTCCAAGGCCCTTTACCATATTTATACCATTCTGCATGTGCACGCATCATTGGCTCATGGTGACTGGTAGAAATTACCACGCCGTACTCATCTGCAAGTGCAGCATTTTTGCTATCATCATCTGCAAAAGCACTTGGAACCCACATGGCAGGCCACAGGTAATTACCTTTGTTTCTAAGAATCAATTCAAAAACCTTATCGTAAAATTTATGGTTAAAACCGCCAAAGGTATCTAGAGCCCAGTTGCGCAAGGCCGGGGCTTCGTCATTGATAAAAATCCCCCTGTATTTCACATCTGGCTCTCCCTGGGTGTGCAATCCTTTTATAATGTGAAGTTCTCTATGCTTTTTCACTGGCACATCTGCCCAGTAATACCATGGACTAACACCAATTTGGGTGGCAAGGTCGTACAGTCCAAAAATAGTTCCTCGTTTATCGCTACCTACAATTACTAAAGCCTTTTTTACATTTGGAAATGGATTTTTAACCGTGGTGATGATAAATTTCTCCCATTTTCCTTCCAAATCCGAAGCATTTAATTTCCCCGCTTGCACCAACTGGTCAATTAATGGACTTTTACCAAACGTACCAATAATAACTATTTCCTTATCGTTGGTATTGTCTTGCTGTAGTACAGGTTTTGTACCGGTTACTTTCTCAATATCTGTTTGTAGGTGTGCCGCTACTTTAAGTACACCTTTAAAATCTTGACTGCTAACCAAAAGATTGGCAACTTTTCCCTTAGAAGCTAATGCAAAGTGCTTGGTAGATGGTTTGTGGGTAACATAGGAAATTGTATCTAAAGCTAACAGTTTGGTAGCTGTGGTTAATAGGAAAAATAAAAGAAACTTTTTTAGTTGCATAAGGGCAGTTTATCAGTTTTATACATCAGTAAACAATAGAAAAATAGTTTCGAAACGTTTAAGCTGATATAGGTTTTAGTTGTTGAATATGAAATAATTAGATATAGTTAAAACGAATATATAAATAAATTACACAATCGATTGCGTAAATGATAATATTAGAACGAAAATTTTATTTTAATTTTCGCTACTTAATGCCTTAATTGTGGAAATGGGTGTTAATAATTGTTCTTTAAAGAAATTCTAAATTGGGTTGGTGTACAACCTTTTAGGAATTTAAATTTTCTGTTGAAATTAGCCACATTGGTAAAGCCACATTGTTCCGCGATAAAGGAAATAGGTTGGTCTGGGTTCTTAGCTAAAAACTTACATGCCTGATCTATTCTTATTTCTATTAAAAACTGGACAAAAGTTTTGTTGGTCCGTTTTTTAAAATACCTGCAAAATGCATTTTTACTCATGTTTGCCAGGTTGGCAACCGTATCTAACGTCATAGGATTGTGATAATTGCTCATGGCATAATCAAAAACATGGTTCATGCGTTTCCCTTCATTTTCAGAATAATTTTTGGGATATACAAAGGTAGAAAGTGGCTTAGTGTTACTTTGTGCAATTAAACTTATTAGTAGTAATAAACTTGCTACACGCTCTACGTTATTTTGCTTACTTAAGGTATTAAAGTATTCTTTGATACGGGTGGTTTGGTTAATTACCTGCAAGCCATAGATGGTCTTATCAAAAAAGGTATTGGTCAAGGTAAGGTCTGGTAAGGAAAAAAAAGCATCTCCAAAGGCATTTTTGTCAAAGAATAGGGTATGCATTTCTGATAGTTCGTTGGTAGCAGTATCACTTTTAAAGGCATGGGGTAAATAGCTTCCAATTACAAATACATCACCTTTCTTAAAATGGCTTAGGGTATCCCCTACCAACAGCATTCCACTACCTTTTTTAATATAACTTATTTGTATTTCGGCATGTTGGTGTAGTTGGTCGTAGAACACCTTTTCTTTATCTACTTGATAAATAACGGCCTCATTCTGTGGCTTAGGTATTTTAAAAGGTAAAACTTTCAAAGTATACTTGTTTTAGATTAAATTATTCATAATTAGCTTTTAAATTATAAAAAAGGGTAATATAGTATCAAATGTAGCTAATAATTATACCTGCTTCTTGCCTTTGCACTTCTAATTTTGAGGAAAGCTTTATAATATGTTAGAATGGAAAGGCGTAATGCCTGCGGTTACCACCAAGTTCACCGCAGACGACAAATTAGATCTGGAATTATTTAATAAGAATATTGCGGCACAGATTGATGCAGGCGTGCATGGTATTATTTTAGGAGGTACCCTAGGAGAGGCCAGTACGTTAACTAATCCTGAAAAGGAATTATTATTAAAAAATACCCTAAATACGGTAGCAGGTAAGGTGCCCGTACTACTTAATATTGCCGAACAAACTACAAAAGCTGCCATTGCAGCGGCACAAAATGCAGAGAAAAATGGCGCAGCAGGGTTAATGCTCTTACCACCTATGCGGTACAAGGCCACGGATTTTGAAACGGTTACATATTTTAAGGCAATTGCCAATAGTACTAACTTACCTATAATGATTTATAATAATCCGGTAGATTATAAAATCATGGTTACCTTGGAGATGTTTGAAGATTTAAAATCTTGTGAAAACATACAGGCAATCAAGGAATCTACCAGAGATATTACCAACATTATCCGAATAAAAAATAGGTTTGGAGACCGGTATAAAGTATTTACTGGTGTGGATACCTTAGGTATGGAAAGTTTGGCCATTGGAGCAGATGGTTGGGTAGCGGGTTTGGTTTGTGCTTACCCAGCGGAGACCGTTGCTATTTATGAATTGGTTAAGGCAGGTAAATTATCAGAAGCCTTAGAAATTTACAAATGGTTTATGCCTTTGTTAGAGTTAGATATAAGTCCGCAATTGGTTCAAAACATAAAGTTGGCAGAAGTGGCAACAGGTATTGGCTCGGAATATGTTAGGGCACCCAGATTACCTCTACAAGGAAAAGAAAGAGAAAGAGTACAAACGGTTATTGCAAAAGCTATGGAAAATAGACCAATGCTGCCCAATTACAAAAGCTTATAATCTATGTTAACTGGTAAAAATTTTATTGGGTGGGAGTACTCTAATCAAGGCGATGAAACCTTTAAAACTACTGCAGCGGCAACCAATACAGAAAATGAAACTAATTTCTATACCGCAACCACAGGTGAGATAGACCAAGCATGTGAACTGGCAGCTAAAGCATTTATATCGTACCGAAACAAAACGGGAAAGCAACGTGCAGAGTTTCTTACGGCCATAGCAGAACAAATAGAAAGTTTGGGCGATGCGTTAATAAACATGTATTGCAAAGAATCTGGTTTGCCAGAGGGTAGGGCAAAAGGTGAAAGAGGAAGAACAATTGGGCAATTAAATCAATTTGCGGCACTGGTTGCGCAAGAAGATTGGAAACAGCTAGTTAAAGATAAGGCAGAACCTAACAGAGCCCCTTTTCCAAAAGCAGAGCACATTCGTTCGGTTCTCCCTTTAGGTCCGGTGGCGATATTTGGAGCCAGTAATTTTCCGTTGGCTTTTTCTACTGCCGGAGGGGATACCGCTAGTGCTTTGGCTGCAGGTTGCCCGGTAGTTTTAAAAGCACATCCCTTACATGCAGGTACTTCAGAAATGGTAAGTAGGGCTATCATAAAAGCTGCTAGAGAAACAGCAATGCCAGAAGGCGTATTTTCTAGTATTAATGGCGGTAAGGATGTTGGTGCCCATCTGGTACAACATACACAGATTAGAGCTGTTGGTTTTACTGGTAGTTTTACGGGAGGTAAGGCTTTATTAAACTTGGCTAACCAAAGAAAAGAGCCTATACCTGTTTTTGCAGAAATGGGAAGTATAAATCCCGTAGTTATAAGTGCAGATGCAGCGGAAAAACGCACCCATGAATTGGCGGCTAGCTTGGCGCAATCTATTACTTTGGGGGCTGGGCAGTTTTGTACCAATCCAGGCTTGCTTTTAATGGTAGCTAGTAACGCAACTGAGCTATTTATTAAAACGCTTACCGCAAAAATAATAGCGACTGCACCACAGACTATGTTACATAATAACATAAAGCAAACCTATGATTCTAACGTAAAAGCTGTGCTTTCACAAGAAGGGGTTACCCTTCTGGGAAAATCCAATAACCTTATGGGGGTAAATGACGCTGGAAGTTTCTTGGCTAGAATCTCTGGAACCGATTTTATCCAAAATCCAAAAACGCATCAAGAAGTATTTGGTCCATTTTCTTTAGTGGTTGTCTGTAAACATGAAGAAGAATTACTTGAAGTAATTGAAAAACTAGAAGGGCAACTTACGGCAACGGTAATTGTAGAGCCCAAAGATACTTTGCAGGTAAATAAACTAGTAGCGGCTTTGTCCTTTAAAGTGGGTAGAATTATTTATAACGGTGTACCAACCGGAGTAGAGGTCTGTAACGCTATGCAGCATGGAGGGCCTTACCCTGCTACTACGGATGCTAGGTTTACTTCTGTGGGTACGGCGGCAATTTATAGATGGGTACGTCCCATTTGTTATCAGTCTTTTCCAGAGCATCTAGTACCAAAATAGTATTTTTAATTGGTCTAATTTTCTTTGAACGTCATGGCTAGAAAAACATTCTTTTGTGTAGATGCCCATACCTGTGGCAATCCTGTACGTTTAGTTGCGGGTGGTGGTCCAAACTTAGAAGGAAAGAATATGAGTGAGAAAAGGCAACATTTCTTACGGGAATTTGATTGGATTCGCAGAGGACTCATGTTTGAGCCTCGTGGTCATGATATGATGAGTGGTAGTATTCTATTTCCTCCTCACGACCCCAATAATGATTTTTCCATCTTATTTATAGAAACATCGGGTTGCCTGCCTATGTGTGGCCATGGCACAATTGGCACGGTAACCATAGCACTAGAAGAAGGTCTCATAACGCCAAAAATACCAGGTCAAATTAAAATGGAGGCACCGGCCGGATTGGTAACCATAACCTATCAGCAAACCGGAAAGAAGGTAGATTGGGTTAAAATAACCAACGTTAAATCATACTTAGCGGCTTCAGACTTAACCATAGAATGCCCAGAACTGGGTTTGTTAACGTTTGATGTGGCTTATGGAGGTAACTTTTATGCAATTATTGATCCTCAGACCAATTTTAGCGGTGTACATAATTTTACGGCAAATAAAATTGTACAGCTTTCTTTGATTTTAAGAGATCGTATCAATAAAAAATATCCTAACGCTTTTGTGCATCCAGAAGATGCTACTATTGCCGGGGTTACCCACATGCTTTGGACTGGTGAGCCATTAGACGCTAAGTCTTCTGGTAGAAACGCAGTTTTTTACGGGGATAAGGCCATTGACCGCTCGCCTTGTGGCACGGGCACGTCGGCCCGGATGGCTCAATTACACGCTAAAGGTAAATTAAGCTTTGATGAGACCTTTGTTCATGAAAGTTTTATAGGAAGTACTTTTATAGGTCGTGTAGAAGCTACAACTACTTTGGGTGCATATGAAGCCATTGTACCTAGCATACAAGGCTGGGCACAAGTAATAGGTTACAATACTATTATTATAGATGATGATGATCCCTACGCGCATGGTTTTCAAGTTTTATAATTAGGTAATTTTATGGCAAAAGTGGTTATAATTGGTGCCGGAATAATTGGGTTGTGTTCTGCTTATTATTTGACTAAAGAGGGGCATGAAGTGACCGTTTTAGACCAACAGGAAAAAGCTGAAGGAGCTTCTTACATTAATGCGGGTTACATAACACCCAGTCATTTTGTGCCTTTGGCTGCTCCAGGTGTGGTTGCTCAGGGGTTAAAATGGATGTTTAATAAGACGAGTCCACTTTATATAAAGCCACGTTGGGATATTGATTTTTTTAAGTGGGCCCTAAACTTTAAAAGGTTTGCTACAAAAAATCATGTTACCAACTCCATACCGTTGTTATTGGATTTGAACTTGCTTAGCCAACAATTGTATATGCAACTTTTGGCAGATATCCGTCTTAACTTTCATTATGAAAATAAGGGAGTGCTTATGGTTTGCAAATCAAAAAAGCATTTTACACATGAAAAAGAGTTGGCCAAGAAAGCAACAGATTTAGGCCTTGAAGTAAGGGTGCTTTCTAATGCGGACCTACTTAAGTTGCAACCAGCATTAGCGCCAGAGGTTGTTGGTGGTGTACATTATGTTTGTGATTCTCACATGACGCCCCAAAATTTTATGCAACAATTAAAAAAGTATTTACTGCAGGCAGGCGTCACTATAAAATTACAGCAACAGGTTACAGGTTTTGAAAAAGAAAATGGAAGACTACAATATGTAATAACCCAAAAGTCACAATTTGCTGCAGATGAAGTAGTGCTTGCAGCAGGTAGTTACACTTGTAGGATGGCAAAAGAATTAGGCTTGAATATTCCCATACAGGGCGGTAAAGGGTATAGTATGGATGTATATAGGAAAACAAATATTACTATCCCTGCTATTTTAGTAGAGTCTAGAGTTGCCATTACCCCTATGGATGGTTTTACTCGGTTTGCAGGCACTATGGAATTTTCTGGAAACAACAATAAATTAAATAAAGCCAGAATAGCTACCATAGCACATGCAGCCAAAACCTATTATCCAGAAGTACAAATACATAAGGAGGAATTAAAAAAAGCAAAATCGGGTTTGCGCCCAGTTTCACCAGATGGGATACCTTTAATTGGCCGTACTAAAAAGTATAAAAACTTAAATATAGCTACTGGCCATGCCATGATGGGGTGGAGTCTGGGTCCAATAACAGGTAAATTAATTGCAGAAAATATATCTGGTATAAATAATTATGCTAGGGCTGGGCAACTATCTCCAGATAGGTTTAAATAAGGTAAATACAATAGTTGCCAAGTATGTAGTACTATTATTTTTTTGGCGGCTTGCAATTTTTACAGAATGCAGCCAGATTGGCTATTTGCTTTTTTACTTTCTGGTGTTCTTTTAATAGTAGCTCTTCTTTTTTGCCAAATTCCGTTTCCGAGTATACTCGTGAACTCAATTGGTTCCGTTCAGAAATGATTTTATTATAGTAGGGCATAAAAAAGTCTCCTTTAGAAAAGGTTTTTTTATTCTCATAAAGGGCTTTTCGTATTTTACGAGCATATAATTCCGATAAGTCAAAATCAAAATTGGCCAAATTCAAAAGCTGTTGGGCTTGTTCTTGATTTTGTGCCATAAGTACCGCAGATTTAGAATCTTGAACACAAGTAACCTTACCATTAAAATTTTTAGTGAACATAAAGGCTAGATTACTCATTTGAAAAGCCAATTCTATATTTACTCCGGTTTGCAGATATAAACCCTTCACTTCTTTATCTACTTGCGTAGCATTAGATTTAAAGTCCTCTAAGGTAAAAATGTGGTTGGGCTTCCATTCACTTAACCCCTCTTGTGCAAATAGGGAAGTTACTATCAAATAACTAGCCAGTATAATGGTATTTTTAATACTTAACATATAAAGCTATTTAAAAATCGAAGATAGAATATATATAAAGTGAAGTTTCATAATACTTATTTAAAGTTTAGGTTACCATAAAAAGAAACTGATTGTCTAATTTGGACATCTGTTCAAAAAATAAAACAGATACCCTAATTAGTGAGAAAACCCAATGGAAAGCATTGGGTTTCTTTTTTGATACCATTTTTGCCCATAACTATATCATTTTAACCATAAACTATGCAAAATTACCGTTTACAATTAGTTAACATTAGTAGTGGGGTAATATAGCATAGATATTGGCAAATTTTGTGGTAGAGTAGCATAGGGTAAACGGCGTATGTTTGCAGTGTAAGATTTTTACAACTCATAAAACGAAGTAGTTATGAAAGCAATCTTGAAAAACACCGTAGTAACCGCCTTATTATTTGCAACAGTTGCAGTAATGGCAAACGGACCAGAAAAAACTTTTGGTAAAAAAGTCAACGAGGTAGAAAAGAACTTAATAGCTGTAAAGCTAGATCCAACTTTCAAGAGAAAAGGAGACAAATTATTAGTTAACCTTTTAAACTTGGATCAGAAGGATGTTATGATTAAAATTTATGACAACCAAGGTAGGGTAGTATATAAAGAATTATTGGAAGGTAAGTTGGTAATTGAGAAGGCATTCAATTTTGAAAATGCTTTTGAGAACGACTATACAGTAGTTGTTACAGAGAACGACAAAACTTTCAAAGAAACTGTAGCGGTAAAATAAGCTACAGTTCTGCACAGAGCAGTTTAGTTTTTAGTTAATTTATTCAGTTTGTGGAAACCCCGGTAGCAGTGCCGGGGTTTTTTAATGTTTATAGGTTTTGTTTCAAAATGATTTGATAGCACTTTATAAATCATTCGATTTAAAGTTTTCTTTCTTCACTTTTTTCACTAAGCAGTTGGCTATTAATGTATAGCTTAAAGATATCTCTCTTGCATTAGCAATTTTACTCTGATACGTAAATCACATCCCAATCTTATCAGAGTTACACTTGTCCTAATATATGCTTTAAGCAATTTTCTTACTCTAAGAATTGTTCAATTTTATTATTTCTTTCTCTTTTCAAGTTCGTCTACAAATACATTCGGCTTTGATATTGCCTTGTTTTAAATTATGTTTTTCCTAATCGGTAGTATTGTTTGTTAATAAAATGACAGTTCAGGATAGTGCAGGATGCGGATTTAACAAAACCTTAATACTATTGATGAACTTGAATATTTAACGCCAACCTAAAGGCTGACTAAACACTTAAAAATTATGAAAGACAATTATGGAAAAATCTTACGTAAGGCATTCTTTATTTGCCTAATGATTTTTTCGTTGGGCGCAAATGCCCAAGGTAAGATTATTAACGGTACGGTTACAGCTGCTAACGGTGACCCAATACCGGGAGCAAACATTATTCAGAAAGGAACCACAAATGGTGTGGTTTCAGATTTTGATGGTAATTATTCCATTCAATTAAGAGAAGGAAGTGACATACTTGTCTTTTCTTTCATCGGATTTAAAACTTCAGAAGTAAAGGTAGACAATAAGAGTACTATAAATACCGTGCTAGAAGAAGATTCACAACAGTTAGATGAAGTTATTATTGTTGGTTATGGTTCACAAAAGAAATCAGATGTAACAGGAGCATTGGTAAGGGTAGATGCAGAAGATGTTAGTTCTCGCCCGGTTAATAATGCAGTAGAAGCCATGCAAGGTAAGGCTGCCGGTGTTGATATTACTACCAATGAAAGGCCGGGAGAAGTGCCAGACATTACCATACGTGGTGTACGTTCGTTAACGGCATCTAACTCGCCACTATATGTTTTGGATGGAATTCCTCTGACATCAGGTGGAATTAATAACATAAATCCTGCGGATATTGAATCTATTGATGTTTTAAAAGATGCATCTGCCACAGCTATTTTTGGGTCGCGTGGTGCTAACGGGGTGGTTATTATTACAACTAAAAGGGGTAAGACCGGAAGGATGACCATTAGTTTAAATAGCTCTATGCAATTACAAGAAATTGTAGAAAGAGCGCCAAATTTTAGTGCAAGTGAGTATGTAGATTATCGTCGTTGGGCATACTATTACACCAATCCAGAAGTATATCCAAGGGGCGATAACCCAAATATTACCAATGATGAGAACATATTTGCAGGTGATGAGGTAGCCCTTGATAATATAAGAAGTGGATGGGTAGGAGGCAGCTGGGATGGTACAAAAATCCAGAATACAGATTTTACTGATTTTGTAACCCGGACGGCAATGACAACCCAAAATACGCTAAGTGTAAGTGGGGGCACTGAAAAAATGAAAGCCTATGGTTCCTTTGGTTTTGTGGATAATGAAGGCGCGATTATAGGGCAGAGTTTTAAAAGATACAATGCCACGGTAAGTGTTGATCTTACTCCTAAAGATTGGTTTACGTTTGGTGGTACTATGAATGCATCAAGGAGTATTCAAGAATTCGGTCAATCAAATTCCGGAAGTAGTGCCGTTTCTGCAACTGGCGGCTTGTATGACAGTGCACGCAGAATAATGCAATACGGGGTTCCCTTCGATGCCGATGGCAACAGAATTGATTTTCCTGGGGGTGATATTGCTATTAAAACAGTGATTGACGAGGATAAGTACTCACAAGACCAAAGGGTTTTGCTTAGAGCTTTTGCTAGTTTATATGCTCAAATTGATATAGGAAACATTGTGCCTGTATTAGAGGGACTTAAGTTTCGTACCAATTTTGGGCCAGATATAGAAGACTATCGAAGAGGTATTTTTATTGATGGGCTTTCTGTTGTAAGAACTGGTTCTAGTTATGCTTCTTTAGAGAATAGACAAAGAATCTCGTATACCTTAGATAACTTATTATACTATGATAAAACTTTTGGTGATCACACCTTGGGTATAACCTTATTACAGAGTCAAACAGAATTTGATGAAGAAGGTAGTTCCATGAATGCTGAGAATATTCCTTTCGCGGACCAAAAATGGAACGCTTTGAATTCCAATAACGTTACGCTATCCGGTTTTGATTCCAATATAAGTGAAAGACAACTGTCTTCCTATATGGCCCGTGCTAACTACAGTTATGCTGATAAATATTTATTAACCTTGTCAGGAAGATACGACGGGGCATCCCAATTGGCAGAAGGCAACAAATGGGATTTTTTCCCTAGTGCAGCATTTGCTTGGAATATATCAAAAGAAAACTTCTTGGCAAATTCCAGTTGGATTAATCAACTAAAATTACGTCTAGGTGTAGGTGTTACCGGGAACTCTGCAATTGACCCCTACTCAACAAAGGGCGGGCTATCCCCATTATTTTATGCGCAAGGCAGTGGTACTGCCTCTGCGGTGGCGCCGGGTGTATCAAGAATAGATGGTACAAATTATACACTTTTGGCTAATAACGCGTTGGGTTGGGAAAAAACTACCCAATATAACTTGGGGCTAGACTTTTTCTTATTTAATGGCCGGGTATCCGGAGCTTTGGATGTTTATAAGTCTACCACGGACGATTTGTTGCTATTAAAAGCAATACCAACAGTAACAGGTTATGATGCCACCTTTGCCAATATTGGGGAAACCAAATCTAGTGGTATAGACTTAACCCTTAGTACAATTAATGTAAAACTAGAAGACTTTCAATGGACCACAGATTTTAACGGGTCTTTCCAAACCAATGAAATTGTTGAATTGGCCGATGGTACCAATGATGACATCGTTAACGAATGGTTTATTGGTGAATCACAAAATGTTGTATATGGTTATGAAGGTAACGGTATATGGCAAGAAGAGGATGCTGCGGAAATGGCCTTGTTCAACGCCAATGGTCATAACTTTATGGCAGGTAATGCAAGGCCTGTGGATCAAAACGGTGATAACAGGATAGATCCTGATAATGATCGTGTTATCATTGGTAGTGAAATTCCAAAATTCATTGCCGGTATCACCAATACCTTTTCTTACAAAGGCCTTGATTTATCCATATTTTTATACGGTAGGTTTGATTACATATACAATACCGGAGGGGAAGGACTTGGTGGTAGAGGAAATCACCGTAGGGTAGACTATTACACGCCTATTAACACGGATGCCGAATACCAGAGACCTATTTTTACCCAAGGAACTGGGGACCCTTTTTCTCAAGTATTAGGATATCGGAGTGGTTCTTTTATGAAAATTAGGAATATTTCGTTAGGCTATGCTTTTCCAGATAAAATTACTGAAAACTTAGGGCTGTCCAAATTGAGAATATATGCCCAGGCATCAAACCCAGGAATGGTTTTTTCAAAAGTGGACTGGATAGACTTAGATGTAAGAAGGTCTAATTCATTAAGAGGTATTACTACGGGTATCAATATTGAATTTTAAGCTATGAATCATAATAATATTAAGAAGATGAAAAATAATTATAGATATTATTCAAAGTTGTTCGCTGCTTTGGTTCTCCTAGGCAGTATACTTTCTTCCTGCACCAAGGATTCATTTTTAGATGAAGAATTAACAACACAAAGAGATAATACTTTCTTTGAAACTGAAGAGGGAATCTTACAATTGGCGGTAGGTGCAAACCAAAGGTCTTTAGCTGCCATTTTTCAAGGAGAGGAACAATTTGCGACCACCAATTATGGTACGGATGAATTTCATGTTGGCGGGGATGCTACCAATAGCTCTTGGAACAATTATGATGCTACTTTTGGTCCAATTGTGCAAACTACTAGAACACAGGCAGAGCATGCTTGGGATAGGTATTGGATTGCTATTGGTATGACCAATCAATTGATAGAGGCGGCTACGAATATTGAGTCTACAAATCCAGCTATAAAACAAGTTGCATTAGGAGAAGGTTATTTTCTAAGAGCCTATAACTATTTAAAATTAGTTAGGCAGTATGGAGGTGTTCCCTTAAAGCTAGAACCAAGTAACACTTTAGAATTGGAATTTACACGGGCGTCAGCTGAGGATGTATTGGCACAAATTATTGATGATTTAAACCAGGCATATGGTTTATTGGACAATTCTGCTCAAGCGCCGGTAAACATAACAAAAGATGCCGTAGCCCATTATTTGGCAAAGGCATATTTAACAAGAGCCAGTGAAATCAACGATTCATGGAATGCAGGCACCAAAGATGCAGATTTACAACGTGTTGTAGATTTATGTGATGAGGTAATAGCTAACCACCCATTAGCGTCTAATTTTCAAGATATTTGGGCCTATACAGAGCCAGATGGGGCAAATGAATTTTTACCTGAACTAATATTATCCGCACAATTTAGCAAGGCAACCCATGCAGCATATAGCAACTTTAATCATGTTGCTTTTACGGCACGCTATGACGATTTACCAACGATGAGGCGCGATCTAACCGGTATGAGACCGTACAGCCGTTTGGCACCTACTTATTTTGCCTATGATGCTTATGACAAAATCAACGATTCTCGTTTTTGGAAAACGTTTAGAACAAAGCATAGGGTTAATCGAGGAGGAGAATTTGATGGAATTGAATACGTTCCAGGAGTTGATTTAGGAATAATGTATATTATTAATTCTCCAGATGATACAAGGTTCGCTAACACAAGAAACAATAACAATCCAGATATTCTTTACAATGGTAAAACCATTCCACATGTTTATGTAGCGCATGCTGCAGATGGTGTTACGTTATTCGCTGAGCCAAGATTTCCTTCCTTATCCAAACATTTTGATTCCGCTAGAAACTCTATAAACGATAATAGGGGAATGCGAGATGAAATATTGGCGCGCTCCGCAGAGACCTATTTAATGGCAGCAGAAGCCCATATAAGAATGGGTACTTATGCACAGGCGTTGGCTTACATCAATGAGGTAAGAATGCGTGCGGCATACCAAAATGGGGAAGACCGTTCTTATTATACAGATGGTGCGGAGGCATATCCAACCTCAGATTTTTCACAGCCGTTTGAACACAACTCATATATGAACGAAAATTCATATTATGAATCCAATAATATCCCAGTAACTACTGCTGCCACTGATTTAATGGTAACAAGTATTAGTGATTTGCCTGAAGAAGATGAGGCTATCATAGCAAATTTGGGTTACGCTAGTGATTATGATCGTATGTTATGTTTTCTATTAAATGAAAGGTCAAGAGAATTAATGGGCGAGTGGCACCGATGGGAAGATTTAAGTAGAACTTTAACTTTGGTGGAAAGAACTAGGGCATACAATCCCGAGGCTTCTCCAAACATTCAGGACCATCATGTTTTGAGACCTATACCGCAAAAATTTATTGATGCTGTGTATAATAGTGAAGGAACACCTTTAACTCCGGAACAAAAAGACAACATGCAGAATCCAGGATATTAAAATTTAATTTAAAATAGGTTAGGAGTTAGTTTAGTTTCAATAATTAAGGTCTCAACAATACATTGGTTGGGGCCTTAATTTGTTATAAGGAACCTCATAATCTTTGATCCACTTCATTATTTAGAATAAATTATAAATAGAATTAAGTTTAGATATGCGTATCAAATTACCTGTTGCTTGTTTACTAGCACTATGCTTAACAGGCTTATTTGCTTGTAACAATAAGAATAAAGATGGTTTTGAAATTTACAATGGTAAAGAGGTCGTAACAATCTATGTAGATGAAAATACCGATGAATTAATTAAATGGGCGGCGGCAGAATTGGCAGAAGATATTAAAGGTCTTACTGGCACAAAACCAGATGTTAAACAAACAAGCACTATAAACAACAGCAAAGGTATTTACCTTGGTACGTTTAAGGATCAATTAATTGTGCATACGGAAAACCGCTTTTCTACACCAAAGGAAAAGGAAGGCTTTTTACTCAAAGAACACAAAAACAACTTATTTATAGTTGGCAGTGATGTGCGCGGAACGGTTTATGGAATCTTTGAAGTTGCGGAGCGTTTGGGTATTTCGCCATTTAAATGGTGGGCAGATGTGGAGCCGATAAAACAAGATAAATTAAGTATACAATTACCCATAGAAGGGATTACAGAACACCCATCCGTGGCTTACAGGGGAGTTTTTTTAAACGATGAAGATTGGGGTTTACAACCTTGGGCAGCAAAGACTTTTGAATCAGAAACAGGAGATATAGGACCAAAAACCTATGAGAAAATATTTCAACTTTTATTACGCTTAAAAGCTAACACCATATGGCCGGCAATGCACCCATGCACCCAAGGGTTTTTTACGGTAGATGGTAACAAAGAAATGGCACAAAAATACCATATGGTCATTGGTACATCGCATGCAGAACCCATGCTTAGAAATAATGTTTCTGAATGGAAGCAAGACCATAGCAACTATAATTACATCACCAATAAGCAAGATATAAATGCTTATTGGCAATCTAGGTTAAATCAAATAAAACAAGGCGGTAACCAAGCCATTTTTACCTTAGGTATGCGGGGCATCCACGATAGTGGCATGCAAGGCATAAAAGATAAAGAGGAAGGCATAACACTATTGCAAGACATAATTAACAATCAGCGTACCATGCTTGCAACCACCTATGAAAAAGCCGTAGAAGATGTACATCAAGTTTTTATTCCCTACAAAGAAGTATTAGAACTGTATGATGCAGGTATGGATATTCCGGAAGATGTTACCCTTATGTGGACAGATGATAATTACGGTTATATTAGGCGATTAAGTAATGAAAATGAGCAACAGCGCAAAGGTGGTAGCGGCGTATATTATCACCTAAGCTATTGGGGCAGACCGCATGATTACCTATGGCTAAGTACCACACAACCAGGTCTTATTTGGTATGAAATGTCTAGGGCGTATGCCAATGGCGCAAAAAAGATTTGGATAGCCAATGTTGGTGATATTAAACCGGCAGAATACAACACGGAGTTTTTTTTGGATTTGGCATGGGACATAAATACGGTAGACCAGAATACGATACACAACCACTTAAAAGAATGGGCTGCACGAGAGTTTGGTACTGAATTGGCCAACGATATTTCAACATTAATGAACGAATATTACCGATTGGCGTTTTTACGGAAACCAGAATATATGGGTTGGGGCCAAACCGAACCTACTACCAAAAATAACATTTCGGACTTTACGGTTGCAGAAATGCGTAGTAGGATGGTGGCTTATAACAGGCAGATTAAAATGGTGGACCAACTAACTAAACAAATTCCCAAAGAACGTAGGGCGGCATGGTTTCAACTGGTAGCATACCCCGTAAAAGGCGCTGCTTATATGAATCATAAGTTCTTGTGTTTAAATTTAGCTGTAAAGACTAATGAAAAGGCAGCAAAAGCGGATTATAGGAAGCAAGCGGAACTTGCGTTTGCACAAATTGAAGCGCTAACTGCACATTACAATACAACAATAAACAATGGTAAGTGGAACCATATGATGTCTATGAAACCGCGGAATTTACCTGTTTTTAATGCACCTAAAGCGGACTTACTGCAGCCAGTTGATGCGCAAACGGATAGTCTAGCTATTGAAGCGAACAAAATTGCGATAAAGGCAAGCGATTTTAATAATAGTAAGGGGGTAGAAGGGTTTCAATGGAAAACGATAAAAGGTTTAGGTTATAGCAATGCCGCCGTTACCTTATTTCCGCTTAGTACCAAAACTTTTAATGAGAATAAACCATGGTTAAATTATGAGTTTCAAGTAGAAGAATCTGGAACTTATGAAATACAACTAAGGATATTACCAACACATTCCAATAATTTTGACCATAAGGTTGGCTTGGCGGTAAATGATGCGTCTAAGACCTATTTTTCTGTAAATACCAAAGGTAGAAGTAAAGTTTGGAAAGAGAATGTGTTACGCAATGCTGCAATTGTAAAATTACCAGTTCAACTTGATAGGGCAGGTACACACCAACTTCAAATTGCAGTTAACCAAACGGGTATTGTGTTAGACCAGATAGCGGTTTATAAATTAGGAGCTCCTTCTTTTTATGAAATTCCTTTAAAAGCTAACAAGCAATAAATATAAACTTGGTGTAGGTTTAAACAAGCCATCTGGTACTTAAAAATAAATGTGCATTCGCTGTTAGTAGATATTTTAATTAGGACTAATAGTGAAAAACGAATTTATTGGTATTTAATCTACAATTTGGTTCTTATTTTGTTTTTGATAATCAAATACTTACCATTTATGTAGTTCTAGGTACAAGCCTTGTTATTAATCCTTAGTTTAGAACGTACACTTATTTTAAAAAAGGGTGTTACCACCAAAATGCTATCCCATGGAAATTTTAGATGCCGTTCTAAACATAAATCCCAATTACTTAATAATAGGTCTATTGGCGCTTTTTTTTACGCTGGAACAGATTGCTAAAACGCCATTTGTTTTTAAAAGCCGAGGCATGCATTTAGCACAAAATATACTCTTTCAACTCGTATTAACGGTACTAAACCTCTTTTTTGTTGCATTACAAGTATACTGTATAGAATGGCTCAATGCCCATAAGATTGGTTTGCTTTACTTGGTAGAAATACAATTTTGGGCCAAATTGTTTTTGAGCGTTGTGCTTTATGATTTAACTACTTATTGGATACATAGGGCATCCCATAAAGTACCGGTATTGTGGCGTTTGCACAGGGTACACCACAGTGACACTACTATGGATTCTTCCACAACGTTCCGGTTTCATCCTTTAGAACTTATTTTAATCTACCAGACCGGTAATATACTTACGGCATTAATTTTTGGAACAGATGTTGTGGCAATGGCCGTATATTATTTGTTTCTTTATGTATTCTTTTTCTTAGAGCATTCCAACCTAAATTATCCTAGTTGGTTGAACAATAGTTTAGGCTTAATTTTTGTGATGCCAGATCATCATAGGGTACACCATCACCAAGACCAGTTTTATACCGATTCTAATTTTGCTGATATTTTCATTATTTGGGACCGGATTTTTGGAACCTATAAGTTAATACCTGTATCTGATATTAGGTATGGCTTAAAAGAGTTTGATACCGAAGAAAAACAATCTTTTCTGTATTTGATGAAAAGCCCTTTTATACAAGTGGAATCTGAAACAGGAGAACCCAATGCGGAAAATAAAAACCGAGACAGCTAATGCAATACCAGCCTTTAAATTGGGTATAGGGATAAAATTAGTTAGTAAAACGGACTATTTTTAGACTTAAAAAGAGCATGAAAAATAAACATGAGTACTATATGCAATTGGCCATTGAATTAGCAAAAAAAGGAAAAGAAGACCCAAAAGGAGGGGCCTTTGGGGCCGTTATTGTAAATGAAAATAAAGTTTTAGTGGCCGTTCATAATGGCGTAAAAGAAGAAGGAGATGTTACACAACATGCAGAACTTTATGCCATTCAGTTAGCTTCTAAAAAGATTGGTAAAGAAAACTTAAACCAATGCACTTTATATACAAGTTGCGAACCCTGTTTAATGTGTTTGGGGGCGTGTTACTGGGCAAATTTTAAAGAAATATATTTTGGAGCTTTGGCCGCAGATGCCAAAGAATATGGTTACGTATACTCAGATGTCTATTATCAGATGGATGTTAAAAAGCGCCACCAAGAATTTAATATGATGCAGTTAATGGCAGAAGAAGCCATAAAAGTTTGGCAATAAAAAAATCCCGCGTTTTGCGGGATTTTGATTAAGATTCAACTTAGTTTAATATTTTAAACTATTTAAAAAGTCGTTTACTTTTTCTTTGCTTTCACCTGTTTTCTTTTGAATACGGCCTACAAGTTCATCTTCTTTACCCTCTTGGTAATCTAGATCGTCATCTGTAAGTTCTCCCCATTCTTGTTTAATTTTTCCTTTAGCAATATTCCAATTTCCTTTTGCTTTATCTTTCCAAGGTGCTGACATAGCTTTTATTTTTTTAATTATTATAATCCTAAAATTACAATAGGGTTGGCGCGTTGCTTAATTCATTTCATTTAATAATTAGTGTAAAAGCTTTAATTGCTTAATGTTTTACCATTTATGTAACCTAGTGTTAGCCATATGCGAAAAGGCATTGTGATTTTTAGTTTTGGGTCTTTGAAAAATAAAGTCTTTTAATACATTGGTTTTATAATGCCAATTTGCATCGTCCTGTAGTTGGTTTACTTAAAAAGTTGTCATTTTTGGTAATTTACAGAAGAATCAAAGAAAATAATCCAATCCCTCCTAGTTGATAAAAACAGCTAAAATGCTGGTAACAAAGAAGTTTATTACGGTAATATGGATTAACAGTATAAATCTTACACTTTTATGCTACATTTCGTCTAAAAAACATACTATTTATAGATATTTTTAGTTTCTTGTAGGAAACAACACCAACAAACTAAATTATGACTGTGGACTTTTCCCCCTTCCACCAGTTGGATACGCCCTTTGCCATTATAGATAAGGAGTATACCTACATAGAAATAAGCCAACAATGGCTGCAACAGTTTAAACTAAATAAAACGTTTAAGGGTAAAAAATTCTTTGAGTGTTTACCGGAGTTGCCAGAAGAATTTCAAATAGATTTAAGCTACTGTTTAGAAGGTATACGTTCTAGGTCAGATACCAAACGTATTGTAACCAGTTGTGGTAATTCAGTTTGGTATCAATGGAAAATAAGCACCTTAGGTGGCCATGAGGTCAATAATTATCTCTTCATTACCTTAGAAGATGTAACCGATAAAAAACTAGAAGAAGACCTTTTGTATAAAACCCAAGAGGTTGCCAAGATTGGGTCTTGGCGAATGGATTTAAAATCCAACACCATTTTTTGGTCAGACATGGTCAAGAAAATTCATGAAGTACCGTTAGATTTTAAACCAGACTTAGAAAAGGCTATTTTCTTTTACAAAGCTGGTTGGAGCAGGGAACATATTACCAATCTTGTGAGTAGGGCCATAGCTTCCGGTACCCCTTGGGATACCGAGTTGATTATTGTTACGGAAAAGGGCAAAGAAAAATGGGTGCGTGCCATAGGGGAACCAGAAATGGTAAACGGTAGCTGTTTACGTTTGGTAGGTACTTTTCAAGATATAGACGCACGTAAACAGACCGAGATGGAACTGGAGCGAAGCAAAAACGCCTTTGCAGATTCCATTAAAAACTCCAAGGTAGGTATGGCGTTGGTTTCACCTTCTGGACAGTTTTTAGAAGCAAACGATAGTTTGTGTGCCTTATGGGGCTACAACAAAGAAGAATTAAAAAAATTAACTTTTCAAGAAATTACCCATCAGGAAGATTTAGAACAAAATTTGGCCCTTTTAAAAGAGGTTGTAAATGGAAAAAGGAGCACCTATCAGATAGAGAAAAGGTACTTTGATAAAAATGGAGAAATAGTGCATGCGCTATTGTCCGTTACCCCAGTGCGAGACCAAGAAGGTAAGATACTCCAGTTTATTGCGCAGGTAATTGGGCTAAACGAACGTATAAAGAATGAAAACAAGTTAAAAAAGCTTTTAGATATTACTACGAACCAAAACGAAAGCTTGCTCAACTTTGCCTACATTGTTTCCCATAACTTAAGGTCGCATGCCAGTAATTTGGCTTTGGTTTGCGGCTTGGTCAATAATAATAAACTATCTGCCGCGCAAAGGGAAGAGGCCATGGTGCATTTAGAAAAGGCATCTTCCAGTTTAAATGAAACTATAGACCATTTAAACGATGTAGTGCAAATAAAAATTGGTGGCGAACAACATTTGGAAAAGGTAAATTTACAAAAAACCATTGCTACCACCCTAAAAGGACTTAGTGCCTTACTAGCAGAAAATAAAATTGCCGTTACATTGGATTATCAAGGTACGCCTATCATTTCTGGCAAACTTATCTATGTAGAAAGTATAGTACTCAATTTAATTTCTAATGCCATAAAGTATAGAAGAACCGCGGTACCCGCTAAAATTGCCGTACGTGTACAAGAACTTAATGATGTCGTGCTGTTAGAAGTAGAAGATAACGGTTTAGGTATAGACATGGAGGTTAACGGCAGAAATTTATTTGGCATGTACAAAACCTTTCATAAACATAAAGACGCCAAGGGTATTGGCTTGTTTATTACCAAAAACCAAGTAGAGGCCATTGGCGGTAAAATTGCCGCCACCAGTAGTGTAAACCAGGGGTCTACCTTTTCTGTTAAGTTTAAAAAACACCAAGTATGAGCATATCAAAATTTAAAACCAGCTGCATTATAGATGATGACCCTATACACCAATTTGGGTTAAAAATACTGATGGATAGGGCCAATTTTTCACAAGAAATATTGGTGTTTGAAAATGGGGAAGAAGCCCTAAATGGTTTATCTGAGCGCTTAAAAGAAGGTAAGGAATTACCCGCAGTAATTTTTTTAGATTTAAATATGCCTATCAAAGATGGTTGGGGCTTTTTAGATGAGTTTGTAACCATACCCAACATTAATACGGATAAAGTAACCATATACATTGTAAGTTCTTCTATAAACCCTGCCGATATAGAAAAAGCCAAAACGTATGAGATGGTAAGTAATTATATAGTAAAACCCTTGGGTATAGACCAATTAGAAGCAATTATAGAAAGTCTATGATCGTATTATAAAATAACTAAACCTACTTAGACATTGCACTAAAAAACCTGGTACGTGTACCGGGTTTTTTAAGTTAAAGCGGTAGATACTTGTCTGTTTTTGGTGCGGTGTTCTTTAGCTTAAAATTATGTAGTTTTATACCAAACAGCTATGCGTCATATGACGGATATTAAATTGTTGTAGTGCATTTCAAGACTCAAATCAGAAATTTAACTCGACATGGCCTAAGTTTAGAATGATAAACTCAAAGAAATATTATGGACAAGA